>JBGPIA010000001.1:0-1059581 GCA_041484665.1 Candidatus Krumholzibacteriia bacterium | reverse complement strand
TCGCCGTCGGGGCTCCCACCTCCCACTGTCCCTGATCGGCGTACCAATCCCCGATGCCCGACTCAAAGGTCTCCGTGGCCACCGGCAGCGGTGACGCCAGAGCGCGCCCGATGATGGAGACGTCATCGACGTACCACCCGGCGCTGACGTAGGGGCCGCCGGCCCCATCGTCGAGGAGATGGAAGGCGATCCGCACCGACTGTCCTGCGTAGGCGGTCAGATCGACCTCGTGCTGGGTCCATACGGCGCTGTCCTGGACGAAGGGCCCCCCAACCACCTGCCACGGACCGTCAGCGGCGGAGACCTCGACGGTTGCCACGTCACCAGTCCACAGCGAGAACCAATGCCAGAACCGCAGCCACAGCGTCCCTGGCCCCGCTGCCGCGGGAAGCGTCATCGAGAGACTGGTGAGGAATGCGTTCGCACCGGACGGGTAGTTTCCATCGAGCACGGTCCCAGCCACATTCGTCCCACCATGCGCTGCCGGAGGTCCCACCAGGGGCACGCCGACTTGCCATACGCCGGTGCTGTCGGACCAGCCTTCGAATCCGCTCTCCCAGTCCACCGCATAGACGGGCGTTTCGTCGGCGGGTCGAAGTCGCACGTCCTGGCTTCCGAGCGCGCCACGGCTCGTGAGCGGGGGCAACAGAGATGCGATGAAGCACAGCGCCGCGACGAGGTTGCGAGCCGTCCAACGAGTACAACCGACCATCGTGATCCTCCCGTATTGCGGATGGGTTCTCAGCGCCGCAGGGTGCAAGGGTGCCTGTTCTCCGCGCGTCCTGCCGGCGTGGGGTGACCGGGTCTGCAGACTGAAGACATGAGCTTCGGGCATTCCAGGCCCTATTGTGCAATTTCGAAATGGAAGCGAGCGTCAGACGCTGATGTGGCCTCGCCGTTCGCAACCCAGGTGACCCGCAGGGTGTACGGACCCACCGGGAAGAACCGGGGGCCACACCGTTAGGGCGTAGGTGCCGAACGAATCGATCGGCTCGATGGCCTGCACTTCGCCCGACACGTCGCCTGCCGCGTCGAGGAACTGGGCCAAGACCTTACCCTCCGAGCCCGCGCTGGCTGCCACCAGGTGGAACTCCAACTGCACGGGTCCTCCAGCGCGCGACAGCGCGGCAGGCTGTGCCACAGCGCGAGTGCCTTCGCTCAAGACAATTGTCGGGTCAACGCCGCGCGGCTGTACCGTCCCGCGCAACTCCGACTGCAACCGCACGATGCTGCGAAGCTGGACACCAATCAGCACCACCAACACGCTGCAGGCGATAGCCAGCGGTCCCATGCTGGGCCTGCGCGGCCAGAGCCAGGCGGCTGCGCGATGCCACCGACTAGCCTCCTCTTGTCGTCGGTCCGTCAGGAGCGGGACCAGGTTGCCCTTGAGACACTGCACCTCTTGTGAGAGCCGGGTCAACCGCTCAAAGCACCCATCGCACGCGAAACTGTGCTCTTCGAAGGAGGACGCTCAGCGGGAGTCGAGCTCGCCCAACAGGCGTCCCTCGATTCCCAGCTTTCGACTTGGCCGCGTTGCACGAAACGCCTCCGGAGTGCCCCAATCGCCTATTTGTTCTCCAAGGCTGGAAAATGTGACACAGCCCGGAACTGGCCAGCAGGACGTCCTTCAGGCGGTCGCGCGCCCGGCCCACCATCTGCCGTGCCGCGGTGTAGGAGACGTCCAGATGGAGAGCTACCTTTGCGAACGGGAGCCCATGGCGATAGCGCAACAAGAGCGCACGGCGATCGCGTTCACCCAATCGAGCGAAAGAACGTCGAAGGGCGGTGCGGATGAGGATTTCACGAGCTGCCGCCTCGCCGTCCTCTCCTTCGGTACCGGGAGCAGGAGGTCGGTCGAGAACTTCCGCTTCGGTGGCTCGTTCGCGCTGCCGCAGTTTGACCGACTTGGCTGCGAGAATCACACAGACTCCGTAAACGTAGCTCGAAAGTGCGCCGTGATCGCGCAGCGCCTTGCGCCGAAGCGACTGTACAAGAATCAGAAGCGCTTCCTGGCACAGATCTTCCGCGGCGTGGCCCTGGGAGGCCACCGTAAAGTGGTTCATCGCGTCCTTCCAATGCAGGATCGGGCGGCTCCACCGCGCCGCGGCTTTGCCGATCATCACATCACATAATCAGAATTGCGACGCGGTTTCGCAGCGGAAGAGAATTCTCCGTGCGGGAGCGCTCCGCGTTCCGAGCGCTCTGCGGCCCCACTGCGGATCACGCGCCCATAACAAGTCCAGACACACCCTTTATCCCCTCGCTCGCGTTCCCCGTTCGGTTCCAAGAGGAGTTGAGATCTTTCCAGAATGCGGATGGTAGGTCGAAAGACACGCCTCATCGCTCGACCCGCAGGTCGTCGATGTTCGGTGTCCGAGGTCACAAAACCAGTCCTTTCGCTGCGGCCACGCTCGCCCGGCCAAGACGCTTCCCCAGCTTCGTCTCGAGCAACAGCGCGTTCTTCGCCGTCGGCTGCACCACCGACATGTTCCGCGTCAACGCCGGCGGTCCCAGCGTGGCCTCGGGCGATCCGGGGCCGGCCTGGAGCGGCGACACGAATCCCAGTCCTTCGCCGTACGTGAACGTCGGGATCGCGGGAAACTTCGTCTCGAGCACCGCAGCGGCCATCAACATGACCGATCCTTCGGTTCCGGCGGGGACGCCCATGAGCCTGTTTCAGACCGAGCGTTATGATGAAACGAGCGCGCCGGAGATGTCGTGGACGTTCCCAACCGGATCCGGGGATTTTCAGGTGCGGCTGTACTTCGCGGAGATCTACGGGGGGATCACCGGACCGGGGCAGCGCGTGTTCGACGTGAGCGTCGAAGGGCAGGTGGTACTGCACAACTTCGATGTCTACGCGCAGGTCGGTCTGAACAAAGCGCTCGTGAAGAAGTTCGATGTGACCGTGACCGACGGGAAGCTCGACGTCACGTTCGTGCACGGCGTCCAGAACCCCGCCAGCAAGGCCATCGAGATCGTGCGCCGCGACCACCTCCGGGTCGATGCGGGCGGCCCCATCCTGCCCGCGAGCGATTCCGGGCCGGACTGGAGCCTCGACACGTACGACAACCCATCTCCGTACGTGAACGCTGCGGCCACTGGTAACGCCCTCTACAGCACGGGGGCGACCATCGACTTGACGGACCCCTCCGTTCCCGCGGGCACGCCCATGAGCCTGTTCCAGACCGAGCGCTGGGACGTCCCCGGGGGGTCGGAGCTGACCTGGAACTTCCCCACGGGCGCCGGGATTTTCCTGGTACGGCTCTACTTCGCGGAAATCTCGCCGGGAATTCCCGGGACGGGGGGGCGTGTCTTCAACGTCAACGCCGAGGGCCGCAGTCTGCTCACCAACTTCGACGTGTACGCGCTGTCGGCCGGAACAAAGCGATCGTGAGGAGCTTCGGCGTGGCGGTGGCGGACAGCTTCCTGACGCTGACGTTCACGCACGGTGTCGACAACCCCGAGGTGAAGGGGATCGAGATCGTGCGGCAGCGAAGCTTCCGCGTGAACGCCGGCGGACCTCTGATCACCGCGACCGATGGCGGACCGAACTGGAGTCCAGACTCACAGTTCACTCCGTCGCCCTACGTCAATGCAACGGCCATTGGGAACTTCCTTTCGAGCACCGGCGCGACGATCGACCTGAGCGACCCGTCCGTCCCCGCGGGCACGCCGATGAGTTTGTTCCAGACCGAACGGTGGGACGATGCGGCTGCGCCGGAGATGACCTGGAGCCTCCCCGCCGGCCCTGGGATGTTCCAGGTGCGACTCTACTTCGCGGAGACTTTCGGAAGGATCACCGGGCCGGGGCAGCGCGTATTCGACGTCAGCATCGAGGGGCGCGTGGTCTTGCACGCCTTCGACGTGTACGCCCGCGTGGGCAGCAACAAGGCGATCGTCCAGACGTTCAATCTGCCTGTCGGCGACGGTCAGTTGGACATCACCTTCCTGCACGGCGTGCAGAATCCGGCGATCAAGGCGATCGAGGTGTCGGCCAGCACCGCGACTGACGTGACGGCTTTGCGCGCGCCATCGACGGTGGGCGTACTGGGCCAGAACGTGCCCAACCCGTTCAACCCACGCACGACGATCTCGTTTGCGCTCGCGCACGCGGGGCGCGCCACGGTGCGGGTCTACGACGTGGCCGGACGGTTGGTGACCGCGCTGGTCGACGCCGATCTGGCGGCCGGCCAGCACGAGGTGAACTGGACCGGCAGCGACGACGCCGGTCGTCCCGTCGCCTCGGGCGTCGATCTGTACCGCATCCAAAGCGGCGGGCTCGTGCAGACCAAGCGGATGGCGTTGGTGCGATGAAACCGGGTAGGGGGAGCGGCCGCGAGCCGCTCGCCCCATCCGGTCAGGCCGGCAGGCGCGAGCGCACCAGGCCGACGGCGGCTACGGCCGGCGGGCGTAGATGCGGGCGCTCCACACCTTGCCGAGCATGTCCCGGGCGGCGCTCTGGAGCAGATCCGGGCTGGCCGGCGTGCCACAGCATCCGTCGAGCTCGGAGGATACGAACGCCTTCAGCTGGCTGGCGTCATAGACCAGGCGCTCGCGCACCTCCACATCGACCAGCCCCACCGCGCGCAGGCCCGCGACGTAGTCCTCCTCGCTGATGGCCCCGGCGATGCACGACGAGTAGAGCGCAGGATCCGATCGGACCGCATCGGGAAGGCGCTCGGCGACGATGTCCGAGACGAGCATCTGGCCGCCGGGCCGCAGCACGCGGGCGATCTCGGCGAACACCTTGGGCTTCTCGGGCGAGAGGTTGATCACGCAGTTGGAGATCACCCAATCGACCGATCCGCTCTCGACCGGCAGCGACTCGATGAACCCCTTGCGGACCTCGACGTTGGTGAACCCGCCGGCGCGGATGTTCTCCTGCGCCTTCGCGAGCATCTCGTCGGTCATGTCGATGCCGATGGCCCGGCCTTTGGTGCCGACCTTCTTCGCCGCCAGGAACAGGTCGATGCCTGCGCCGGAGCCGAGGTCGAGCACCACGTCTCCGGGCCGCAAGCCGGCCGTGGCGACCGGGTTGCCGCACCCGAAGGAGTTGACCACGGCCTCGCTGGGCAGGGCGGCCAGCTCAGCGGCGGAGTAGCCGCCCAGCTTGGCAACCACTCCCTTCTGGGCCGGGGCGTCGCAGCAGCCGGAGCTGTCCGAGGGCTTGGTCACCGCATTCGTGTACGCGTTCGCGACCTCGCGGCGCACCTGGTCTGCTTCCTTCATCGTCGCGCTCCTTGGAGGGGCTTCCCGCCGGTCGCCGCCCAGGGAGGCTGGACGGCTCTCGGACTTGACAATAACTGTTTATCCGGTTATATGCAAGTATATGCGTGCCCTGGCCGACACCTTCGGCGCCCTGGCCGACCCGACGCGGCTGGAGATGCTCGCGCTGTTGCTGCGGCACGGCGAGCTGTGCGTGTGCGACTTCGTCGGGGCACTCGGCATCACCCAATCGAAAGCCTCCCGCCACCTGCGCTATCTGAGCAACGCCGGGCTGCTCGAAGACCGGCGGGCGGGCCTCTGGGTCTACTATCGTCTATCGCCTGCGCTCGAAGCGCAGCCCAAGGCCATCGTGGCTGTCCTGCGCCGTATCCTCGCTGCCGACGACCGCGCCGCCCTCGACTTGCGCCTGCAGCGGTGGCTGCAGCGCAAGGGACGTAGTGGTGGGGACTGCAAGGTCGTTGCGGGCGGGACCAAACGCAACACCACAAAGGAGTAGGGCGTGGCCGACGCGCGTGCCGGGGTGGCGGGCAGGCTGTCGTTTCTCGACCGCTTCCTGACGCTGTGGATCTTCCTCGCCATGGGCGTCGGAGTGGGGGTCGGCTACGTGTTTCCCGGCGTCGTGCCGTTTCTGAATGGACTGAGCGTCGGCACGACCTCCATCCCCATCGCCATCGGTCTCATCCTGATGATGTACCCGCCACTCGCGAAGGTGCGCTATGAGGCGATGGGCCAGGTATTCCGCAACGGGCGCGTGCTCGCCCTGTCGCTCTTCCAGAACTGGGTGATCGGACCGATCCTGATGTTCGCGCTGGCAGTGATCTTCCTGCGCGACAAGCCCGAGTACATGGTCGGGCTCATCATGATCGGCCTGGCGCGTTGCATCGCCATGGTCATCGTGTGGAACGATCTCGCCAAGGGCGACACCGAGTACTGCGCGGGGCTGGTCGCGCTCAATTCGGTCTTCCAGGTCCTCTTCTACTCGGTCTATGCCTACATCTTCGTGACGGTGGCACCAGGCTGGTTCGGCCTCAAGGGCGTGGCCGTGCACGTGACGATCTCGGGGATCGCCAAGAGCGTCTTCATCTACCTGGGAATCCCCTTCATCGCCGGCATCCTGTCGCGGTTCTCGCTGATCAAGCTCCATGGTCGCGACTGGTACCAGAGGAAGTTCATCGCGAGGATCAGTCCGGTCACGCTCGTTGCGCTGTTGTTCACCATCGTGGTGATGTTTTCGCTGAAGGGCGAGTCGATCGTGCAGCTGCCCCTCGACGTGGTGCGGGTTGCCATCCCCCTGGTCATCTACTTCGTGGTGATGTTCCTGGCTTCGTTCTTCATGAGCAAGGCGGCCGGCGCGAATTACGCCCAGTCGGCAACGCTCTCCTTCACCGCTGCGTCGAACAATTTCGAGCTCGCGATCGCCGTTGCCGTAGCGACGTTTGGGATCAACCACGGCGCCGCCTTTGCGGCGGTCATTGGTCCCCTGGTGGAGGTTCCCGCGCTGATCGGACTGGTCAACGTCGCCCTGTGGCTGCGACGGCGCTACTTCGGTGCGCAAATCGTAGCGCCTGCAGCCGGGTTGGCCGGCACGAAGAGTTGAGCGGTGGCTGCGGACGCGCCCAAACCACCGCGGCTCCTGTTCCTGTGCGTCGCCAACTCGGCGCGCAGCCAGATTGCCGAAGGGATCGCCCGGCGGATCCTCGGACCGGACGCGCTCATCCAGAGCGCCGGCTCCTTGCCCTCAAGCGTCAATCGGATGGCCGTGCGGGTGATGGCCGAGATCGGGATCGACATATCGCAACAACGCTCGAAAGCAGTGGCGAGCATCCGTGCAGAGGACGTCGACACCGTTGTGACGCTGTGCGCCGAGGAGGTGTGCCCAGTCTTCCTGGGCAAGGCGTCCCGGCTGCACTGGCCGCTGCCGGACCCGGCGCGCGTGACCGGCAGCGAGGCGGCGCGGCTCGCGAGCTTCCGCGCGGTGCGCGATGAGCTCCTGCGCAGGATCCAGCTCCTTGCGCGCGAGGCCTGATGGAAGGTGGCATCGCCGGGGCGAGCGACCACCGCGCACGATCCTCGCGCGCGACCCTCGCGCACACCCCCCCGCGCGACTCCCGCGCACGACCCCTGCGCGCGACCCCTGCGCGCGACCCCGACGCGCGACCGCCCCGGGCGCTGGCAGAGCGATCAAGCCGGCGGTACAATCGCAGTCCTGCCACGCTGAACGCCGACCCCCTGGCGTGGCCGACGGAAAGCCGCCCATGACGCCCCATCCCGGGACCCCGGCCGAGTGCCGCGGCCGTGCCGGCCGTGCCCGCCCTGGCGGCGCAGGCCGCAATCCACGGCGACGCTCAGCCCTGCGGACCCAGAGGTGCCTGGACCCCGTGATTCGACCCTCGACCAGCTGCCTGGCGCTGACCTTCCTCTTGTTCTCGCTCTCAGCGTGCGAGCCGGTCACTGCGCCCGATCTCGCGCAATGGGCGACCGATACCAGGGGATACGAGATCGAGGAGCTTCCGGTCCGCATCACGGCCTCGTACGCTCGCGGAGACGACGTCTATCTTGGCCTGGAGGACGGCCGGATCGCGAAGAGCGACGACCGGGACATCTCGAAGTCCCTGCAAGAGCTGGGCAATCCGTTCGGCGGTGCGCCGCGGCTCGTCTTCATCACCGCTGGTGGAGTGCTCTTCACCTCCGCAGATCATCACCCGCTCTATCGAGCGGACACTGCCGGGTCGGCGTGGGTGGTCTGTCTGGATTCGCCGGTCTGGCGCATGGAGGAGGACGATCTGGGAAATCTCTATGCGGGAAACTACATCAAGGACGATCAGCACGTCGCGACGCTCTACAAGAGCACGGATGCCGGGCGCACGTGGAGCACGGTCTTCCGCGAGCCGTCCAATCACCACATCCACACCGTGCGCTGGGACGATGCAGCGAAGCGTCTGTACATCGCCTACGGCGACGGTCCAACGCGCGGCGAGGGGTACTCGGACGATCGTGGCGCGACGTTCCGCATCACGGCGCGCGGTCCTCATCATGGGCATACGGATGTGACGTGCACCGCGGACTACCTGATCTGGTGCTCCGATGACAAGTCCGGGCGGGTGTACCGCGTCTCTCGCCACAGCGGCGAGGTCGAGACATTGATGGAGACCTCGCAGTTCATGTGGTTCGCTACGTCGGACGATCAGCAGGTCTACATCGGAACGGTCACGGCCCAGCCCGCGCAGCAGGCGGTGCTGCTGGCTTCGCCGGACCAAGGAGAGACCTGGCAAGTACTGCTGAGGACGCCTGCGTCGCTGGATGCGTACGGGCAGGAGTTCTACGGGGAGTCGCGGCGGCTGAGCGCTAGCGGGTGGATGTACTTCACCGGGACCATGGATGGGCAGCTGCACTCGTATCGCGTGCGCCGCGCGCCTTGAGCGAGCAAGCGCAAGCCAATGTCGAGAATCGAGTTGCGCTCGAACGCGCGCGTCGCATCGCCAGACCGCCCTGGCCTTGCGGCCGACCCAGTGACTATATTGACGCCCCGGGCTTGGACAACCAAGCCCGTCCTCCCCACGTACGGCATCTGTGCTCTCCACCACGAACGCCAATCGCCTCGCCCTGAGTCTGGGCATTCTCTGCGTGGGACTCGCGCTGGGCCTGGGTCTCGTCCTGCGCCGCGGTCTGCGGGCCGCCCTTCCGACGAACACCGCGCTGGCGGATCCGGCCGTAAAGCAGGCGGTGGTGGACGAGCTGGTGGCCCAGAGCCAGGGGGTCTTCGACAGCTTTCCCGATCCCATGGTGGGGCGGCTGTTGGAGCCCTCGATGCACGACCGATCGGTGCCGGGCGGAGTGCTCAGCTCCAACGAATGGGGCCTGCGCGAGCGCCCCTACGTGCTGCCGAAGCCCAAGGACACGGTCCGCATCGTGTTGCTGGGCGACTCGTACGTGTACGGCCCGGGGGTCGCCCCCGACGGCCGCGCCGGGGCGTTCCTCGAGCGCGCGCTGCGGCAACGGGCGAGGGGCATCGCCCAAGCCATCGAATGCCTGCACCTGGGGATCCCCAGCTGGAACATCCTGGCCGAGACCAACTACGTGCGCAGGCAGCTCTCCTTGCTGCAGCCTGATGTGGTGTTCCATGTCGTCGTGCCCAACGACCTGGACGATCTCGCGGGCGTGCGCGGCTTTGGGGCCATGGCCAGCGCATCACCGCAGCAAGCGTCGCGGGCAGGCGTCGTGCTCGGGCGCGATTACCCCGCGCTCTACCTGGGGATCTCGACCCAGAACTACCTCATCAGCGCCCTCGATCACGAGAGCCGCACCCGGTACGCGCAAGCGGCTGCGGCCATCGCCAACCTTGCCGCTGCCGTCGAGGGCAACGGCGGGCGGTACGTGCTGGTGCTGAACTGGATGGGGATGCAACCGATCGGTCTGGAACGTCTGACCGCTTCGCTGCGCCCCGACCAGGTGGCCATGCTGCCCTTCGCGCTGTTCAAGGATCTGCGCCTGCGGCTGGGCCCCAACGACGGCCACTGGAATCAGGCGGGCCACGAAGCGGTCGCGACCTACCTCTACGGAATCGTGCGCAGCCGCAATCTGGTGGGCGCGCTGAAGCTGGACGCCTGGGAGGAGTCCGAGGCGCTGCTCTACCGTTGGACAGCGCAGGCAGAGAACGAGCTGCGCGATCGCCGCCGGGCCCTGGCCGGCGCGGAGCGGCCGCGCCTGGTGAACGCCATCGTGACCAATGCGCTCGACCCCACCACCGCCGCGCAGATCCACGGTGGACTGTTCCGCGACGGAGCTGGCCCCTATCTGTCGGTGATCCTGGCCCGGGCCGGGGGCGATCGGCTGCGCATCGACGGCGTCTTCCTCGACGAGCCTGCCCTGGCCCACGCCACCGTGACCGTCTGCGTGGAGGAGCTCGAGGTGCAGCGTGTCGCGTACCGGCCGGGAGCGCCGTTCGTGGTCGAGCAAACGCTGCCCGCGGCGTTGCAGGGGCGCGAGTTCCTGAACGTTCGGCTGCAAACCGACGACTTCGTCTACGGCGGCCCGGACTTGCGAACTCCGCTGAGCCTGAAGATCGACCGCATCGCGATCAACCACGCGCCGTACGCCGAAACAGGGCGCTGATCGGTCCTGCGAAACCTCGCAGCGCTGGCTGACACCCAAGCCCAGCGCACGCCGGCACTCCTCAACGACGGCCAGAATCTCCGCCCGCGGTCGTGCCCCCGCCCTCGATCCGCTGCAGCATCTGCTGCGCCGCCGTCGCCATGGCCGGATCCTGCGTGGCGCGGCTCAGAACGCCTCGTGCGGCATCCGTCTGACCGAGTTGCTGGTACGAATCCGCGAGTGCCGCAACGACCTCCCATCCTTCCCCGCCGCTCTCGGTGCGCACGACCTTCTCCAGACACGCGATCGCGGACGCATGGTCCCCCACCAGGTTGTAGGCCAGGCCCAGGTACCGGAGCAGCTGCGGGTTCCCGGCGCCATTGTTGCGCGCAAGGAGATCGCCGATCCGGATGGCCTGCTGGGCGAGCTGGCCGTCCTGCGGCGTGGGCTCCTCATGGAGATGGCGATTGCACGTGAGCTGCCGCCAGGTCAGCTCCAGGCTCCACAGCGAGAGGACGGGAACGGACATCTGCGCAACCTGGAACAGTGGGGCGGCCGCCGCGTAGTCCCCGGCCGCCATGCGGTAGAGGCCCACCACGAACTCCACCGGACGCTCCGTGGCGCCATGGAGCGTGGGATCGTGCCAGCGCTCCACCGCGGTGCTGTCGATTTGGCTCATGCCGGCAATCAAGCTCCGGCACAGCCCATCGTAACGCTCGAGCGCCGCCGGATTGCCCCGTCTCATGAAGGGAATGTCGAACAGCGTGCGCAGATGCGTCGCGGCGAGGTAATCGCTGTACACGCTGTGGCCGAGGCGTTGTGCGTAGCTGTCCCAGCCCGCCAGCCCATCGAGATCGCCGCGTTCCACGTGGAGCGGCTCGGGCATGGACGTGAGGGTGCTCGCGATCGTGCTCGCGAACAGGGCCTGACCGCGCAGCGACATGTGGACGTGGTCGTCCATGAGCTCCCACCCGATCGCTCCACCAGGGCTGGCGGCGCGGAAGGCAGCCTCCATGTCGCACAGCACCGCGCCTGCGTTGGCCGCCGCCGCTGCCGCAGCGTGTGCGATCTCCTGGGCGGCGCTCGTGGCGCGCCACGGCATCGTGTCGAGATCGCGGGCCTTCACGTACTCGTCGCGGGCCTCCGCATGCACGCCCAATTCGGTCAGCGCCTGGCCCAAGATGAAATGCGCGCGCGCGCTTTGATCCCAGAGCCGCAGCGACTCGCGGGCGAGCTGCGCGGTGTCCCCGGGGTTCGCCGTCAGCGCTTGCTCGGCGGAGGCCAGCCTGTCGTGGAATACGCTGCGCGTCCCGGGCGGCAGCGCCGGCTCTACGTCCACTCCGATGGGAGCCAGCCCGCGCTCGTTGGTTGGCACGGTGCAGACGATCACGGGCACGCGACGGGAGGTGCAGCGGCGGACCATCGCTGTCAAGTGTGCGCGCAGGCTGGTTGCCGCAGCCCGTCGCAACGGATCGTCACGACCGATCTGCCGATCCACCGCGAGGCGCTCCATGAGCGTTCCGCGCTGAGCAGACGTTGGACGCAGGACCGTGTCGAGCCACTGCGTGAGGCCCAGCTTGCGTATCCAGCGGGTCGCCCGCATGCCCGCCGGAGTCCTACCCAGGCCGCGCAAGGAGACCACCCCGTAGGCACCGTAGAACTCGTTGCTGCCGGTCATGATGACGACGAGGTCGGGCTCGTGCTGCAGGACCTCATCGAGGAAGCAGGTGACCGGGAAGCTCCCCACGGCTGTCGCGCCGAGATTCAGCACTTCCACCTGGCGCTTGCCGCCCCACAGGTCGCGCAGCATCGCCTCCAGAAACGAGCCGTTGGTCAGCGGCAACGGCTGCGGGAAACCCTGGATTGCCGACTCCCCGAGCAAGACGATGCGCACGGTGTTGGGCGGCTTGGGCGTGATGAACTGGAGCTCGCGCATGCCGCCGCCTACGGAACGCCGGATGTCGAAGAAGGTGTCCGTTCCCTGCCGATTGGTGCCGTACCAGACGCGGTTGCCATCGGTCGCCACACGCTGGAGGACGTGCGGATATACGCCGAAGCCGCACAGACGGCACACGGCCTCGCCCAGGCCGAACACCGCGAAGGGCAAGAGCAGGGCGGTGATGTGGAATGCCAGCCGCCTGCGCCGCGAGAGCGCGGGGCTCGGCGGCGCGGCGGGACCGACCCAATTCACCGGTACAGCGTCTTCACGGCGCCCCAGGAGACCGACCGTGCCGGGATCGCTGCCGACCACACGTCGAGAATCGAGCTCTGCGCTGCGGCGGCGCCGAACGGGGTGAGCCCCAGCGTCTCGCACAGGCAGCGCAGCAACGTGTAGTGATTGATCGTCTGCGACGAGACGTGGTTGGGGAGCACTGGATTGCCGACGAACACCGTGAGGATGTGGTTGGCAGAGGAATTGTCGTCCTCGTCCCATGTAAGCACGACCATGCCGTGCGGTCCGACCGCTTGCAGCATGGCCGGCACGTTGTTGGACAGCCACGCGTCGCCGGTGGACACCGGGCAATTGTGCATGTCGTTGCACTGATTGGGGACCACGAACGCCAGCCGGGGCAAGCTGCCGCTGGCGATGTCGACGGCCAGGTCGGCGTAGCGTCGCTCGTTCACGTGACTGAGGTTCGACCAATTGGTCCAGGGCTCGTGCTTGCGGGCGTAAAGTGAGCCATTGGCGGTGCACACGGGACTTCCGGCGGACGGCAAATCCTCCGAATAGGCCCGCCAGCTGACGCCAGCGGCCTCGCAGGCGTGCCCGAGATTCTCGGAGGTGTAGGGAGACCCGGGTGCTGGGCAGTTGTCGTTGGTCACGGACATCGTGCTGCCCGCCCACAGCGCCAGGTAGTTGGGCTGCGACGGGTGGGTCACGCCGTAGGAGCTTGAGAACGTCGCGCCTGCCGCCATCAGGCTGGCGATGTAGGGGCTGGAGCGCACCTGGTCGTAGCTGTGATTCTCCATGATCACGACGATGACGTGATCCAACAGCGGCGCCGCCGGCGGAGCGTCGTGCGCGAGCGCGCGCTGCTGCAAAACCCCTAGTACGAGGCATGGCAGCAGCAGGCCGAGCAGCCGCGCTGTGCGCGGGCTGCGCCCGCTGCGCCGGCGGCGCAGCGCTTTGACCCGGCGCGTGGCGCGGAAGGGTAGCAGTGGGGTGCAGTGGCTGCGGAGCATGGAGGAACCCCCGGAGATTGGTGAAGAGCGCCCGCGCGGCATCCCCGCGGCGTCCCCGCGATTGGCCCCGCCGGGGGAGCGCCCGCTGCGGTGGGTAGGCGGGCAGCGGCCGGACGCGAGATCATTATGCCGTCCCGCCAGGGCCGTGTCCACTGGGCTCACATAAGCAGACTTGACGGAGCCGCGCGCGCCGGCGCGACACTTGAGGCGCGACGCTCGTACAGCAATCGCGGCACGGCTCGCGCTGCTTTGCCGTGCGAAAGGAGAGCGTCATGGGACGGAGGAACTTCTGGTCTCGCCGGATCGCGACCGTGGCCGGCTGCCTGTTGCTCGCCGCAGGGTGTGGCGGCGGGGGAGGCGGTCGGGGCGGTAGCGGGCCCGGACCGGTCGGATCCCTGCAGCTGGAGCGATTCGACGCCGGTTTCTTCTCCATCGACAAGCCACGCGGCTGGACCGTCGTTACGGCGGGCCGCTGCAGTGACTTCGCGTTCCTGATCCGCAACCCACAGGATCCGCTGTGGCAGATTTTCTACTTCGGGACGGTCGGGCCTGTCTACATGAGCCAGGCGCAGAAGAGCATCGACGAAGCGTACGTCCGGGCAGGGGGGTTCGCCATTCCGTGGTTGGACGCCCCCGTGGTGGATCCGCTCACGCCGGAGAACTACATCGCCGGCTGGCCCCAGATCGCCGCAATGGCCGCCGCCGACGCGTTCATGGCGGACTTTCCGCATCTACAAGACTTGACCCTGGTGGCGTCAGCCTCCCAGGCCGCCATGCTTCCCGGCGCGGCGACGGGCAACGCTCGGGGTCTGTTCACGCTCGATGGTGCAGTCGGCGAGGGGATGTTCCTGGCGACCGTCAAACCCTGGTGGCCGTACGACGGATCGCCCGGCTGCGGCAATGCCTACGGGAACATCATCTGCGGCGTGACGGCTCCCAAGGCCGCGTTCGCGGGTGCCGTGGCCAGCCTGATCGAGTCCCTCAATAGTTTCACGATCACGCAGGCCTACGTCACCGGCTGCCTGACCCAGCAGCAGCAGATCTGGGGAGCGATCGCCGCCGCCGGCCGGACGCTGAGCGAGGCGTCGGACATCATCTTCGAGGGGTGGCAACAGCGGACGCACACGCAGGACATCATGGCCGAGCAGCGCACCGATGCATTTCGGGACGTCGAGCGGGTCTACGATCCCGCAACCGGGACGGTGTACGAGTTTCCGCAAGGGTGGTTCGAGCAGTACGACCCCCAGCGCGGTCAGTACGAGATGAGCGGCCTGCAGCTGCTGCCGCCGGACGCATATGACCTCTGGATGCGCTCGACGCTGGATGGGCTGGGCCACTTCCACTAGCTCGATGCAGGCGGGACGGCCGCTGCGCCCTCACTGCAGCGCGGCGGCCTCCAGCACCAGGATCACGAATGTCCCGGGCACCACAGGTGGCCGTGGACGCGGCTGCTCCACCGTGGGAGCGGGCGTCTCCCCGAACTGCGCGGTCACGGTGTAGACGCGATGCGTCACTTCATCCAGCGTAAGCGTGCGCGCGCCGCGCTGGGTGGGCACGTCGCCGAGCTTCGTGAAGCGGTCGGGCGAATCCTCGCGGATCACGCTGAGGGTGCCATCGCCGTTGGAGGTGAGCGCCAGCCGCAGCCCCGCATCGAACGCTGCGCCGTCTACACGGGCGCCGATGGGGAGGTCGGCGATCCGCTTGCCCGAGTCGGCGTCCAGCACGATCAGCTTCTGGTTGTCACAGGCAGAGAACAGCCGCCGGTGCTCGCGGTCGAGGGCGATGCCGGAAGGCCCCTCCCCAGGCTCCAGCGGCCACCGTGATTTCACCTCGAGGGTGCGCGTATCGAAGCACGCCACCATGCTGCGATCCTCCAGGTTGACGAACATCTGGCCCTTGCCATCGGCCACGGCGAACTCGGGCTTGCCATCGAGGGCTACGGTGCCCACCACCTTGCCGGTCGCCGCCTCGATGGCGGTCGCGCTGGCGCTGCCGCCGTTGAACGTGAAGACGCGGCCCGAGAAGGCGTCGTACTCGATCGCATCCGGGTTGCGCGCTGCCAGCTTCACCTTGGAGAGCGTGGCGAGCGTCTTGAGATCGAAGACGGTCACCGAGGAGTCGCGTCCGTTGCTCGTGAACCCACGGCCGATCGCGGGCACGAGCGCCACGCCGTGCACGCCCGGCGTATCCGGGATCTCGCCGAGCAGTGTCCCGTGCTCGAGGTCCACGACCTGTACGCGCGTGCTGCGCGTGACGAACAGCCGGTGCGCGGCGGCATCCAGCGTCAGAGCGTCCCAACCGCCGTCGCCGCCGGGGGAGATGCGGGTGGCCAGCTTGTAGGGCGGCGCGTCGGCCGCGGTGCCGGTCGTGGTGGCGGCGGGAGCGTCGGCCGGCGTGCCGGCGCTAACCCCCGCGGGCAGCGCGAGCGCAAGCCCCGCGACTGCCAGCCCGGTGAGCGCAAAGGCAAGCAGCGCAGGCGCGCCGATCGCCCGTCTGCCGAGGTCCCGCGTACGGTGCTTCTTCATCGTGCTCTCCTCCTGGGGGGCCGTCCTTGCGGCGCGCGGCGGCCGGACGCGGCGGCTTGCCGCCCCGGGCGCGCCCTGCTGGAGTATCGATCCAGGCTGGCGCGTCCGGGAAGGGAAATGCCGCCGGTTGGGCCGGGCCCCCGGGCGGCGGCACCCGCGCGCATCCCGGGGCGCGCCGGCTCCGCACTTCTCGATCACACAAACAGAGCAGCACGGGCCCGTACCCTTCCGGCAGGACGGGCCGGCTTGGTTCGTGGTAGCATCCCCGCCCGCAGTCCCCACCCAATGGCCCTGTGGGCCCCGCGGCCCGTCGTACACGGGCTCCAGCAAGGAAGGACGACATGCGCAGAGCACTGACCGCTCTCGTGCTGCTGCTCGCCGCCGGCTCGTTCGCCGCCGGCGCGGTCGGCGCCGCCGAGCGCGCCAGCATCCCCGAGCAGTACAAGTGGAATCTGACCGATATCTACCCGACCGACGGCGCGTGGGCGGCCGCCAAGGACGAGATCGCCAAGAAGATTCCGGCCCTGGCGAAGCTCCAGGGCCAGCTTGGCCAATCGGCGGCGGCGTTCTATTCGGTGATCTCGACCATCACGGAGGCGCGCCTGCAGCTCGACCGCATGTCGGTGTACGCCAGCATGCGACAGGACGAGGACACGCGGGACAACAAGGGCCGGGAGATGGCGCAGGCCGCACAGCAGGTAACCGTGGACCTGGGCGCGGCGGTATCGTACCTGCAGCCCGAGATCCTCGGGCTGGGCTCGGCCAAGGTGAAGGAGTTCATCGCCGCCGAGCCGAAGCTGGCTCCCTACAAGCCATGGCTCGACGATGTCCTCCGTGCGGAGGCGCACACGCTCGACCCGGCGCAGGAGAGGATCGTTGCCGAGGCCGGCAACCTGGCCGACGCCGGTGGGACCATCGCGGGCGTGTTCCGGGAAGCGGAGCTGCCGTACCCCGAGCTGACGCTCGCCGACGGGCAGAAGGTCCGCCTCGACAACGCGGCGTACACCCAATACCGCGCCGCCACCAACCGCGAGGACCGTGACAAGGTCTTCAAGGCGTTGTTCGGAGCCTACAAAGTCTTCGAGGGCACCTTTGGCGCGATGCTCAACGAGCACGTCCAGGGTCATATCTTCGACTGCAAGGTGCACAAGTTCGACAGCTCGCTCGAGAACGCGCTGTTCCAGTCCAACGTGCCGGTCAGCGTGTACAAGCAGCTGATCGCGGACGTGCACGCCAATCTCCCGACGCTGCACCGCTACCTGAAGCTGCGCCAGCGCATGATGGGCGTCGATCACCTGCGCTACGAGGATCTGTACGCGCCGATCGTGAAGGCGGTCGATCTGCGCTATACCGCCGAGCAGGCCATGGACATCACGCTCAAGGCGGTTGCCCCGCTGGGCAATGAGTACGTCGCCACGCTCAAGAAGGGATTCGACAGCCACTGGGTGGACTTCATGCCCACCACCGGCAAACGCTCCGGCGCGTACAGCACCGGCGTCTACGGCGTGCACCCCTACCAGCTCCTGAACTTCACCGGAATCTACGATGAGGTCTCGACGCTGGCCCACGAGTCTGGCCACTCGATGCACACCTACCTCTCGTTCCAGCACCAGCCCTACATCACGTCGAACTACGTCACCTTCGTGGCCGAGGTCGCTTCGACGTGCAACGAGAACCTGTTGTTCCACTCCATGCTGGATCAGACCAAGGACCGCGACACCCGCCTCTTCCTGCTCGGCGCTGCTCTGGACAGGCTGCGCACCACACTCTTCCGGCAGACGCTGTTCGCCGAGTTCGAGATGCGGATCCACGAGTTGGCGGAGAAGGGCGAGCCGCTCACCGGCGAGAAGCTCTCGAAGCTGTATCTCGAGCTGGTGCGTCAGTACTACGGGCACGATCAGGGCGTGTGCGGGGTCGACGAGCTGTACGGCGTGGAGTGGGCGTACATCCCGCACTTCTACCGCAATTTCTACGTGTTCCAGTACGCCACGAGCATGGTGGCCTCCAACTCCATCGCGGCCGCGATCCGCGCCGAGCAGTCTGCCAAGCCGCCCCTGACCAAGGCGCGCGACGCCTATCTCGGCATGCTGTCGTCGGGCTCGTCAAAGTACCCGATCGACCTGCTCAAGGGTGCCGGCGTGGACATGACCACTCCAGCGCCGTTCGGCGCGGCCATGACGGAGATGAACTCCATCATGGACGAGATGGAGAAGCTGCTGAAGTAGCGTGGGCGCTGCCCATCCGCTCCGGGGGCGGGGCGGTGTGCCCTTGGTGCGTGGAGCCTGCTGCGGAGCACGAGGCCGATGCGCAGATTTGTCGTTCCCATCGTCGCGGTGCTGGTGATCGTAGCCGCCTGGCTGATCCTGGGCTCCCGTTTCTGGAAGCCGGTGGAAATTCCCATGGCGGCAGTGCGCAAGGGGACGATGGAGATCGCCCTGCGGGCCTCGGGCGCGGTGGACGCCAAGCGGGCATTCACGATCACGGCTCCGCGCGTCCGCAACATCCAGATCACCTGGATGGCGCCCGAGGGCGCCATGGTCAAGGCCCTCGACCCCTTGATCAAGTTCGACTCGAGCCAGCAGGACGCGGAGCTCGCCGAGAACACCTCGAACCTGCGCATCGGGGAGGCCAGCCTCGCGCGCCAGCAGCAGGAGCTGGAGATCCAGGGAAAACAGCTCGCCCTCGCCTTGCGTCAGGCGCAGCGCAATTTCGACGAGAAGAAGCACGAGGCGCCCAAGGTCGCCGACGAGGCGCGCCTCGAGCTCGAGCTGGCAGAGCTGAACGCCCGGGCGAAGCTCGATCAGATCCGCGCCGACGTCCAGAAGGCCGAGCTGGAGGTGCAGCGGGCCAAGGACAAGGTGGCGCAAGCCCGCAAGGAGCTCGAGCAGATGACGCTCAGCGCTCCGATCCCCGGAATGGTCGTCTACCTCGAGATCTGGAAGGGGAACTCCTCGGCGAAGGTCCAGCAGGGCGACTCGCCCTGGCCCGGCCAGGGGCTGATCAATCTGCCCGACCTCTCCGAGATGATCGTGAAGGCGACTGTCTCCGAGGTCGACGCGAGCAACGTGTTGGTGGGCCAGGACGTGCGCATCAGCCTCGACGCGTTCCCTGGGTCGCAGTTCAAGGGGACCGTCGCGCTGAAGGGAACGCTGGCCCGCAAGAAGGAGCAGAACTCGAAGGTCAATGTCTTCGACGTGCAGGTGTCGATCCTCGACAAGGACGAGCGGCTGAAGCCCGGGATGTCGGCGTCGTGCAAAATCATCGTGGAGCGCACCGACGGCGTGCTGTCGTTGCCTCTGGAGGCGGTGTTCGAGGTGGAGGGAAAGCCCCGCGTCTACCTGGAGAACAAGAAACCGCGGGAGATCGCGGTGGGACGCCGCACGGACACCGAGATCGAGGTCGTCTCGGGCCTGCAGGAGGGCGAGCGGGTCTGCCTGATCGATCCCCGCACCGCCGCGGAAGGGCTCCCCGCGCAGGAGACGCCGCAGCCGGAGCTGAACAAGGGCCGGATCCCGCCCGGGCCGGGCGCGGTCCGCAATCGGCCCGGCGCGAAATAGTCGGTATGGTCGACTTCGCGTCCGTCGTCCAGGTGGCCGTGGTGTCCATGGGGGCCCACAAGCTGCGTACCGCCCTCACCATGCTGGGCGTGATCTTCGGTGTGGCGGCCGTCGTCTCCATGCTCTCCATCGGCGAGGGCGCCAAGCGGGAGGCGATGGAGCAGATCTCCGTCCTGGGCATCAACAACATCATCGTCAAGGCGAAGCTGCCCGGATCGGCGCTGCAGGCGCAGGAGACCTTCCAACGCTCGCCGGCCCTGTGCGTCGCGGACGGGGAGAACATCAGCCAGTACCGCGACCTGATCGGCAACGTGGTCCCGCAGCGCTTCGAGAATGTGACCACGGTCCGGCGGGGCTCCGCGGAGGCGTCGGTGCGCGTCGTGGCCACGCTGCCCACGTATCTCACGTCCTCGAGCGTCGAGGTGGAGAAGGGCCGGTTCATCGGCGACGGCGACGTTCGCGAGTTCCGGCAGGTCTGCGTCCTGGGCGCCAAGGTCAAGCATGCCCTGTTCGCCTTCGAGGACCCGCTCGACCAGACGGTGACCCTGGGCGACCTGGAGTTCACGGTGATCGGCGTCATGGCCGACAAGTACATCGCGCGGGGAAAGGTCGAGGGGTTGGAGCTCAAGAACCTCAACGAGGACGTCTACATCCCGTTCAGCACGGCCGTGAAGAAGATCGATCGCGCACCGTCCGGCTCGGAGTCGTTCTACGGAAGCGGCGTCGTCGTCAGCAGCGCGTCGGACCAGTCCCTGGCCTTCAACCTCCCCGAGATCGATCAGCTGACGGTGACGGTGCGCGAGATGGCACGGGTGCCAACGGTCGCACGCCTCGTCCAACGGATCCTGGAGCGCCGCCACGCCGGGGTCGACGACTTCGATATCATCGTCCCCGAGTCGCTACTGCGGCAGTCCCAGCGGACCCAACGCATCTTCAACATCGTCATGGGCACGATCGCTGGACTCTCCCTGCTGGTGGGCGGCATCGGCATCATGAACATCATGCTGGCGACCGTCCTGGAGCGCACCCGGGAGATCGGCATCCGCAGGGCCGTTGGCGCAACGCGCGACGACATCCTCCGCCAGTTCCTGCTGGAGGCAGTGGCGATCTGCCTCGTGGGGTGCTGCGTGGGCGTCCTGGTCGGGCTCTTCCTCTCGCGGGTGATCAGCCTCTACGCCCACTGGGCCACGGTGGTCTCCCTGTTCGCCATCCTGCTCGCCGTCGGAGTCTCCACGCTCGTGGGGCTCGTCTTCGGAGTCTACCCCGCCCGCAAGGCCGCCGATCTCGATGTGATCGACGCCGTCCGGTACGAGTAGGACCGGACGCTCGGCGGCCGCGCGCGGCTCAGCCAGGTGAGGTGCATCATGCCGCAGGGAATCGGCGTACTTGGGGCCCGCGTGGTGTCGTTGATCCTGCGGCGGTCCGCACGGGTTGCGCGGGCGCGGCCCGTTGCCGCACGGGGCGCCGGCGTTGGGCCCGACGCCCTGCGACCCGGTGGGGTACAGTCCGGTACGGTTCGGCCCAGTGCCGCATGGCTCGCCGCCGTCTGGCTCGGCGCCGCAGGCGTTGTCGCCACAGCAGTCTGTGCTGCGGGACCAGCCGCTCCCGCCGCCCCCGTCTCATTGCAGGAGGCCGTCGGGATCGCGACGCAGCGCAGCGCTCGCGCGCGCATCATCCAGGGCGACCTGGACATCGCCGAGCAGAGCTACCGGGCCAAGCGGATCAACTTCTACCTTCCGACCATCTCGATCAACGGAGCCGTGCCCTCCTACGACGTGGATCAGTCGTTCAAGTTCTTCGGGGCATCCAGCCGCAAGCAGCTGTACAAGACCACCGACCTTGGATTCACCTCGTTCATCAAGCTGGATCAATCGCTATTCACCGGCGGAACCCTGGCGATGACGGCCAACCTCGCGTCCACGAAGAACCGCTATCCGGACACGGGCCCGGCGGCGCCCTTGGGCAGCTTCCTCGACGAGCGCTCCGAGCGCGGCTACTTCGACTTCGTGTTCCAGCAGCCCCTCCTCAAGCCCTCTCCGGCGCGCAACGAGCTGGCGGACAAGGACGACGACCGGCAATTGGCGCGGCTCACCCAGACCGAGGAGCTGGCGAGTCTGCAGAAGGAGGTCACCGAGGCCTACATGGACCTGCTCCTGGCCCGGGTCCAGGAGGATCTGCGGGTCGCCCAACTCGAGTCGGCGCGTCTCACGGCGACGATCGACTCGACGAAGTGGGTTGATGCGGTCTCGACCCGGGAGGACTGGCTCGCCTCCTCGCTGGCGCGTCTGGACGCCGAGCTCGCCCACCGCGACGCCCAGGCCCAGACGGTGGAGCAGCAACGCGCGCTGGCGCTGTTGCTGGATGCGGATCCGGCGCTCCCCCTCGCGGTGGAAGAGCCGGCGGTCACCGAGCACCCCGCCGACGCCGTGCAGCAGCAGTGGCTCGATCGCTGGGAGAGCGCGGTCCCGATCCGCAAGGCCGAGCTCAAGTTCTCCAAGGCCCGGCGCGCGGCGGACTTCGCGGCAACCGGAAAGGGACTGACCGGTGACTTCCGGGCTAGTTATTCCACGGGGCGTGGAGAGGTCCGGCTCGCGGGGCAGCCGGACGAGCCGATCAACACCCAGGGCTGGGGGGTCGCGCTGAATGTGTCGTATCCCCTGTGGGACGGGGGAGCGTCCGGCGCGACGGTCGCGGCCGCCCATGCGCAGGCAGAGCGCGCCGAGATGGAGCTGCTGCGGAGCAAGCAGGAAGAGCGGAGCACCATCCTGCGGCTGGTCAACCAGCTCTCCGTAGGCTACCGGCGCCTGGCGATCCTCCGCAGCCAGATCGAGCTGGCGGGCGAGGGTGTGGAGATCGCACAGGCTCGCTTCACCGACGGGCGCATCTCCCGCGTCGGCCTGCTCCAGAGTCAGATCCTATCGTTCGAGGCGCGGACGAAGTACCTCACGGAGGTGAAGAGCTATCTCGCCAACCGGGCCACCCTGGAGAGCACCTTCACCCCGTGAGCCTCCCGCGCCTGTCTCCAACGATTGGACGCGGCACGTCCGACCGGCTATCTTGTGCAGCCTCGACCCGCGGTGGTGGGAGGCGGCATGCGTCGGCGGTTCCGCCCTGCGGGGCTCGCTGTGGGGACCCATGGCGTCGGCCCCACCCCGAACAACGCACTCCAAGAAGGAAGGTCATGGCCAAGCGCATCAACTACAATTTCAACAAGCGGCAGCGGGAGCTCAAGAAAGCGGCGAAAGCGCAGAAGAAGCTCGAGCAGCGCCTGGCGAAGTCGAAGCCGGCCGCCGAGGATGCCACGCCAGCAGATCCGCCCGCCCCCGAGAAGCGGTGAGACCGCGGCCCTACTCGTCCGCCAGCCGGATGCGCTTCTGAGCCTGCTTGCGGGCGTTCTCGTCCAGCAGCGATTTGCGCAGGCGGATGTGCTGTGGGGTCACCTCGACGTACTCGTCGTGATTGATGTACTCGAGCGCTTCCTCGAGGCTCAACTTCACGGCCGGGGCGATCTTGAGCTTGCGGTCGGCGCTCGCCGCGCGCAGGTTGGTCAATTGCTTCGCCTTCTGGCCATTCACCACCAGATCCGTCTCCTTGTTGCACTCGCCGATCACCTGGCCGGTATACAGCCGGTCTCCCGGCTCGATGAAAAACCGGCCGCGGTCCTGCAGCCCGTCGAGAGCGAAGGCCACCGCCGGCCCCTCGGCCATGCTGACGATGCTCCCGGTTTGGCGCTCGGGGATGCTGCCCTTGAAGTACTCGTACTGGAAAAAACGGTGGTGCATGACGATCTCGCCGCTGGTGGCGGGCAGCATCCGGCTGCGGAAGCCGATCAGCCCGCGGCTGGGAACGCGGAATTCCAGCCGGCTGCGCCCCTCGCCCTGCTCCAGCTTCACCAGCTCCCCCCGGCGTGAAGCCGCATGCTCGATGACCGTTCCCGCGTGCTCGGTGGGCACGTCCACGGTCAGCACCTCAACGGGCTCGACCTTGCGGCCGCCGATCTCCTTGTAGATCACCTGGGGCTGACCCACCATGAACTCGTAGCCCTCGCGGCGCATGGTCTCGATGAGGATCGACAGGTGCAGGATGCCGCGGCCGCTGACCTTGAACGTGTCGCTCAGTCCGGTGTCCTCCACGCGCAGGGCCACGTCGCGCTCCAACTCTCGCTGGAGGCGCTCGCGCAGCTGGCGGCTGCTGACCAGCTTTCCGTCCTGACCGAAGAACGGGCTGTCGTTCACCATGAAGCGCATGCTCAAGGTCGGCTCGTCGACGGCGATGCCGGGCAGGGGCTCGGGGTGCTCCGGGTCGGCCAGCGTATCCCCGATGTCCACGTCCTCCAGCCCGACCACGGCGCAGATGTCGCCGCAGCCGACCTCGGGGACCTCCCGGCGTCCGAGATTGTCGAACACGAAGAGCTGCTTGACCACGGTCACGACAGAGCGGCCATCGCGCTTGAGCAGCACGATGCGGTCACGGGCCGCGATCTTGCCCCGCACCACGCGCCCCACCCCGATGCGCCCGACGTAGTCGCTGTGGTCCATGGCGGCGATCAGCATCTGCAGGGGTCCCTCCTGCACCTGCGGAGCTGGGATGTACTCCACGATCATGTCGAGCAACGGGCCGAGGTCACTCCGCTCGTCCTGCAGCTCACCCACGGCCCAGCCCTCCCGGCCGGCGGCATAGACGCCGCGGAAGTCGAGCTGCTCATCGGTTGCTCCCAGCTCGCAGAACAGGCTGAACACCTCGTCGAGGACCTCGTGGGGCCGCGACTGGGCCCGGTCGACCTTGTTGATGACCACCAGCGGCCTCAGCCCCAGCTGCATGGCCTTCTGGAGCACGAACCGGGTCTGCGGCATCGGCCCCTCGAAAGCGTCCACTAGCAGCAGCACGCCGTCGGCCATCTTCAGCACGCGCTCGACCTCACCGCCGAAATCGGAGTGGCCAGGGGTGTCGATCAGGTTGATGCGCACTCCCTGGTAGGTCACCGAGAAGTTCTTGGCGGTGATGGTGATCCCGCGCTCGCGCTCGAGATCGTTGGAATCCATGATGCGCTCGCGGACCTGCTGCCCATCGCGGAAGGCATGGCACTGGCGGAGAATCTGGTCGACCAGGGTGGTCTTCCCATGGTCGACGTGGGCGATGATCGCGACGTTGCGGATTTCCATGCGAGTCCGTCCTCGAGGGCGCAGGCGCGACCTGGGCGTGGCCACGCGGAGAAACGCAAAGGTAGCACCGCCGTGCAGAGTGGCAAGACCTCATGCTCGCAGGACTCATGCTCGCACAGCACGCACGCTGGGCGTGCACGAAGGCTGTGCGGGGACCCAGCGGCGCGACGACCGGGTGGTCGTGGCGGTGATGTACGTGGGCGGCGCGGTCGCCGGATTGCTACGCCAGCCCACCCTACCGTCGCAGGAACTCCAGCACCTTCGCGTTCACAAGCTCCGGCTGCTCGAGGATCACGCTGTGGCTCGCTTTGGGGACGATCCACAATTCGGCGCCGCGGATGGCCCGCGCCAGCTGCTCGGTGTGCTCGCGCCGCACGACATCGTGCTCACCCGCGCAGATCAGGGTCTTGGCGCGGATCGACCCCAGCTCGGAGGGCGTGAAGTTCGGCTGCGTGCGCCACATGGCGATGATCTTGTTCATGGCCTGCACGTAGTGCGCTGGGTCGGGTGCGAGCTCGGAGTACGCCAGCCGCGTCCCGGCGCCGAAGCTGTCGGCGCTGGCAGTGGCGTTCCACTGCACGTCGGTGGGGTTGAGCCCGTCGGGCGCGAAGTTGGCGCCAAACGTCACCAGATGCTGGACCCGCTTGGGGTGGTGGATGGCGAGGTCGAGCCCGACGATGCCGCCATCGCTCCAACCCAGGACGTCGGCCCGCTGCACGTGAAGCTGGTCCAGGAGCGCGATCATGTCCTCGGCCATGGCGTGGTACGTGAGGGAATCGGCGCGGTCGGTGGTCCGGCCTTGCGCGCACAGATCGGGAACGATGAGGCGGAAGCGCCGCTGGAACGCCGGCACCTGGTTCGTGAACTGCCTGCCGTTGCCGGTCCCGCCGTGGAGCAGGAGCAGCGCGTGGCCGCGGCCGTGCAGCTCGTAGTAGAGATGGATGCCGTTCAGGTCGGCGTAGCGGCCGGCAGGGCGCGCGCGCTCACAGGCACCCAGCACGGCGCCGGCCAGCATGCAGGTGGCGAGCAGGCTGACGGCGGGAGAGCTGACGGTGAGCCGGCTGACGGCAGGCAGGACGAGCCCGGCGGCCGCGGCGCCGGGGAGTCGGCTCCGACGGAGCACGCGCGGCCGGCCGGGCGGGAAGGGTCGCACGGGGCCTCTGACATCGGGGGGAGTCTCGGCGCGCAAGTGTAGCGCCGCGACGCCCCGGGCTCCAGTGCCAGCCACGCGCACGCTCGCCAGCTGGCTGCCAGCGCGATGTGGATCTGGTCCTCGATCCGCTCTACTCTCACCCGCGTCCGGCCCGTGCACTGCTGCGGCAGTCTTTGCCGGGCCGCCCCCCTTGCGCCGGCTTCCCACCGCCGGAGGAGGTCCCCGTGCCGAAGTCGCGTCACAGCGCGCTCTCCCTGACGCGCGCCGCCCTCGCTCTCGCCTGCACCGCAGTGGTTGGGGCGGTCGCGTACGCGGCCGCCCCGTCCGCCTTGCCGTCCGCCTCCCGCCCCGCGGCCGCCGCGCCCAGACCGGCCTCGCCGCTCGATGCCGAGATCGCCCGCCGCGCCGCGGCGGCGCAGGAGCGCGTGATCGCATGGCGGCGCGACATCCACCAGAACCCCGAGCTCAGCAATCGCGAGGTCCGCACGGCGAAGCTCGTGGCGGACCAGCTGCGGGCGATGGGGTTGGACGTGAAGACCGGCGTTGCGAAGACCGGCGTGGTGGGCGTGCTCCGTTTTGCGACGCCGGGGCCGGTGGTGGCGCTGCGGGCCGACATGGACGCGCTGCCGGTGACCGAGGAGGCGGGGCTGCCCTTCGCCTCGAAGGTGCGCAGCACGTACAACGGTCAAGCGGTCGGGGTCATGCACGCGTGTGGCCACGACGCCCACACGGCCATGCTGCTCGGCGTGGCCGAGGTGCTCAGCGGCATGAAGGACAAGCTCTCGGGCACGGTGAAGTTCATCTTCCAGCCGGCCGAAGAGGGGGCGCCCCAGGGCGAGGAGGGCGGCGCCGCCCTGATGATCCGCGACGGCGTGCTCGCGGACCCGGCTCCCGCAGCCATCTTCGGGCTGCACGTGACCAACGCGCCGTTCGGCCAGATCGGATTCAAACCCGAGGGCCAGCTTGCCGCCGCCGACATCCTCCGCATCGTGGTGCGCGGCGCCCAGACGCACGGTGGGCGGCCGTGGGAGGGCGTGGATCCCATCGTCATCGGCGCGCAGATCGTGCTCGGGCTGCAGACGATTGTGAGCCGACAGTCGGATATCACGTTGGCTCCCGTCGTACTGAGCATCGGAAGCATCCACGGCGGCGTGCGCAACAACATCATCCCGGATAGCCTGACAATGGAGGGCACCATCCGCACCTACGACGCGGCCATGCGGCAGAGCATCATCGAGCGCGTGCACCGCACCTCCGAGATGATCGCGGGTAGCGCCGGGGCGACCGCGCGCGTGACGCTGGACGAGGGCACGCCGGTCACCTGGAACGACGCTGCGCTGACCGCCCGCATGGCGCCCAGCCTCACCCGCGTGTTCGGGGACAGCTCGGTCGTGCTCATCCGGCCGCGGACATACGCCGAGGACTTCGCGTACTACGCGCAGCGGATCCCAGGCTTCTACATCTTCCTTGGAGTGAATCCGCCCGGGGTACCGGAGGAGAAGGCGGCGCCCAACCACTCGCCGCGCTTCTTCGTGGACGAGCGCGCCCTGGTGCTGGGGGTGCGCGCGACGAGCACGCTGGCGGTGGACTACCTGGCCGGCGGGCACTGAGCGCGCCGCGGACGCAATGCGCGCCGACCGCCGCGTGGCGCGCGCACGTCAGCGAGGCCGACAACGCGGCCGTCAGCGTGGCCGGGCCCGGTCATGCGGCGGGCAGCGGTCCCTTCGTCTCCCGCACCTCGGTCTTGATGCGCTGGATGTGACCGCGGCCGAGCCCCTTCACCTCGCAGCCCAGCTCGAAGTACCGCCGGATCCGGGCGTCATCGAGGATCCCGAAGCAGTCGATGATCGCAAGCGGATCGCCCGCCATCCTGACCACAGCCTCGGGAGCCAGCTCGAGGTAGGGCCGGTGGGGCACGGCGAGGACCAGGGCCTCGGCGCCGGCCAGCGCTTTGGCCAGGTCCGGCTCGACGCGCAGATCGTTCAGCTGCTCCTGGTTGCGGAAGAAACGGGCGAGCGAGTGCCCCGGGGCCGGGTAGCTGTCCTGGCTCTCGAGCTCGTACCAGTGATCGACGTACGGATCGTGGACGCGGATCGCCGCGCCCATCTCCGTGAGGCGCCGGACGACCACCTCCGAGCCGCTGTAGCGCGTGTCGCCCACGTCCTGCCGGTAGCTGGCCCCACAGACCAGCACGGCCGCGTCCGCGACCGTGCGGCCCATGTTGCGCAGGGCATCGCGCGTGAGCGTGGCGACGTGCAGCCCGCGCGTGTCGTTGACGTCGATGGCGGTGGTGCTCATCTTGAACACCTCGTCGCCGTCGTCGAAGCCCAGGATGTGCCGATAGGCCCAGTAGCCCAGTCCGCCGTCCTTGGGCAGGCAGTAGCCGCCGATCCCCGGCCCGGGGAAGATCATGTTGCTGTGGGTGGGACGGACCTTGATCGCCTCGATGACCTTGATCAGGTCGACGCCGTTGCGCTCCGCGAACAGACTCCATTCATTCATGAACGCCAGGGTGGTCGCGCGGTAGGAGTTCTCCACGATCTTGGCGGTCTCCGACTCGATCGGTCGGTCCATGACCGTGAGGGGGAACTGCTTGGTGTTCAAGACCTCGCTGAGGAATTTGACAACCCGGCCGCGGGCCTCCGCGGTGCAGCCGCTGCATACACGCCAGAAGTCCCGGATGCTGCGGACGTACTCCTTCCCCGGCATCACCCGCTCGTAGCTGTGGGCTAGCAGCGGCACAGCGTCGAGCCCGCGGCGGTGGAACGCCTTCTTGAGGATCGGCCACGCCACGTACTCCGTGGTTCCCGGGGCTACGGTCGTCTCGATGAGGGTGAGGCAGTGGGGCTGGATCTTCTCGCCGATGGTGCGCAGCGTCGCCTCCAGCGCTGCCATCTCCACCTGCCCCGAGCGCATGTTGCCCAGCTCGCGCTTGGTGTAGTCGCACTGGACGTCGACGACCACGCAATCGGCCAACTGCAGGCAGTCGCTGTTGAAGGTGGCCGTGAGCGTGCGCTTGTCCCGCACGCAACGCTCGATCATGGGAGCGACCTCGGGGTCCTCGGCCTTCACCGGTGACTCGCCCCGGGTGAGCATGGGGATCTTCCAGAAGCTGCGTACGCTCGGGCGCTGGCAGCCGATGACGAACTTGGCGGGTCTGCCCTTGGCGTCGGTGGTGTCGGCCACGATGGCGGCCATCACGGCCCCGACGAATCCCACGCCCATCACCACGACGATCTCCTTGCCGTCGGCACGGGCGCGCGCCGCCAGCGTGCGAAGCCGCTCGAGCTCGGGCGCGTAGTCGCTCTCGGTGGGGAGGGGGAATCGCTCGCCGGCCGGATTGGTCGAGTGTTCGGTCATGGGGTCTCCGCGGTGGTGCCAGATGATATACCAGATGATATAAAGGAGGGTTCGCGCGCAATTCTAGCGCATCGCATGGCGAGCTCCAAGCATCGCGCGCAGCAGCGCTGGTGCCGCGTCGGCGCCCCGAGGCCGCACGCCGACGCCGCACCCTGACACCGGCACCCAAGCCTGCCATTCGAGACTGCGACCCAGCGCCGCCAGCTGACGCCGCACCCTGGCCCCGCCACCGGGTGCCGCCACCCCGCGCTGGGCATATTCCGAGCGGCGGAGACGCGGTAGGAAAGGCGCGCAAGCTCCTGTACACTCCCCAGTCCGCACCCCTGAACGGGCATGGCCTGGCGCCACGATCGCGTGGTCGCTCCCATCCCCGACAAGCAGGAGGAGCCCCCGCATGTTTCCCCGGTTGCTGCCCCGCGAGACCAGCTTCTTCGACTACTTCGACCGGCACATCGCCCTCACCGTCACCGGAGCCAGCGAGCTGGTGGAGCTCGTCTCGCGCGGCGGCGATCTGACCGCCCGCGCCGTCCGCATCAAGGAGATCGAGCACGAAACGGACGTGATCACGCACCAGTGCGTCGAGGCGCTCCACAAGACCTTCATCACGCCGCTCGACCGCAACGAGATCCACCGGCTCATCAGCCGCATGGACGACGTTATGGACTTCATCGATGGCGCGGCCGGGCGGATGCTGCTCTACGAGATCACCGAGATGACGCCCGAGGCGCGGGAGCTGGCCGCCATCCTCAGCCGCTCGACCATCGAGCTGCAGCACGCGGTGAACGGACTGCGCAAGATGCGCAACGTGCCCTTGATCCGGCAGAAGTGCATCGTGGTGAACCAGCTGGAGAACGACGCGGACGTCGTGCTCCGCGCCGCGCTGGCAAAGCTGTTCAAGACCGAGCGGGATCCGGTGCGGATCATCAAGTGGAAGGAGATCTACGAGATCATGGAGGGGGCCACCGACCGCTGCGAGGACGTGGCCAACACCATCGAAGGCGTGGTCCTGGAGCACGACTGACCGTGGGCATTCCGTTCATCGTCATCGTCACGGTGGCGCTAGCGCTCGTCTTCGACGTGATCAACGGCTTCCATGACGCGGCGAATTCCATCGCAACGGTGGTCTCCACGCGGGTACTGAAGCCGACCACGGCGGTGGTCTGGGCCGCCTTCTTCAACTTCGTGGCGATGTTCGTGTTTGCTCCCCGCGTGGCCGACACGATCTCCAAGATCGTGAAGATCACTCCCGCCGATCCCGGCTACGTGCAGGTCGTGCTCGCGGGTCTGATCGGAGCGACCGTGTGGGACCTGCTCACCTGGTGGTGGGCGCTCCCCACGAGCTCGTCGCACGCCCTCATCGGCGGCTTCGCGGGAGCCGGGGTGGCGCACGCCGGGTGGCACGCCCTGCGTTGGGAGAAAGTGCTGAAGGCCATGGAGTTCATCCCGCTCGCGCCGTTGATCGGGATGGTGGTGGGGTTCGCGGTGATGGTGGTGGTCTACTGGCTCTTCCGCCGCTGGCGGCCCGCAGCCGTCGATCGGTTCTTCCGCCGCGGACAGCTCGTCTCCGCCGCGTTCTATTCGCTGGGGCACGGCGGCAACGATGCGCAGAAGACGATGGGGGTCATCGTAGCCTTGCTTATCGCGGCCGGCCTCATGAACCCCGAGACGCAGCTTTCCCTGGCCGACCCCCACACGCTCTGGATCATCCTCTCCTGCCACCTGGCCATGGGCATCGGCACCGCCATCGGCGGGTGGCGCATCGTGAAGACGATGGGGATGAAAATCACCAAGCTGCGGCCGGTGGGCGGTTTCTGTGCCGAGACCGCAGGCGCGGTCATGCTGTTCGCGGCCACGCGGGCCGGCATCCCCGTCTCGACGACCCACACGATCACGGGCGCCATCGTGGGCGTGGGGGCCACCAGCGGGAACTCGGCAGTGCGTTGGGGCGTAGCAGCCCGGATCGTCTGGGCGTGGATCCTCACCATCCCCGCCGCAGGCCTGGTCGCCGTGGGGGTGTTCGAGCTGATCCACCTCGTCGCCGGCGGTCGCTAGCGCGAGGAAGTCCGTAGGTCTCAGATCCAGAATGGGTGGTGGCGACGCGCCGGCGTACCATGCAGCGGTTGGCGCGGCCGCGGGCCGCGACGGCGCGGGCTGGGCCCCATCGCCGCGCTGGGCCCAGCGAGATTGGCCGCAAGCGACGCTCGCCCGCGCAGTCCGAGGAGGGCTGATGCGAATCGCGCTGATCACGGAGTTCTACTACCCGCACCTCGGCGGCGTTACCGAGCACGTACACTATCTGGCCGAAGAGTTCCGCCGCCGGGGTCACGCCGTCACGATCATCACGTCGCACATGGGCGCCGAGCGCGACGGCGACCCATTCGTTCGCCGGGTGGGCCACAGCTGCGTCCTGCTCAGCAACGGCTCGTTCGCCCGGATTACGATCGGTTGGAGGCTCGGACGCACGATCGAGACCCTACTGAAGGAGGGGCGGTTCGACATCGTGCACGTGCATGGCGCGCTGGCCCCGACCTTGGGGCTCGTGGCGCCTGCCGCCGCGCACCGTCTGGACATCCCCGTCGTGGCCACCTTCCACTCATGGTTCAAGCGCTCGCTGGGCTACCGCGCGTTCCGGCGTCCGCTCCAGCGGCGCCTCGATCGCATCGCCGCCAAGATCGCCGTGAGCGAGCCGGCGGTCCGGGCTCTGAGCCGCTACTTCCAGGCGGATTGGGAGATCATCCCCAACGGGGTTTCCACCGAGGTCTTCCACCCCAACGGCCGGCAGCCGACCGACGCCCTCAGCGAGAAGCCGCGGCTCCTCTTCCTGGGGCGCTTGGATCCGCGCAACGGACTCGGGACGGTGCTCAAGGCGATCCCGGCGATCGTGGAGCGGTATCCCAACGCAGAGCTCGTGGTGGCTGGGGACGGACCGCTCCGCCCGCTCTACGAGCGGCAGGGCCGCCGGCCTGGATGCAACGTCCGTTTCGTGGGTCGCGTGTACGAGGAGCGGACCGACTACTACGCCGGCTCCGACCTGTACGTCTGCGCGACGAATCGCGCGTCGTTCGGCATCACGCTGCTGGAGGCCATGGCGTGTCGGACGCCCATCGTCGCCTCCGACATCACGGGCTTCCGGGAGCTGGTCGACGGCGGAGACGAGGCGGTGCTGGTGCAGGCCGACGATCCCGCCGCGTGGGCCCGCACGGTGATCGGCCTGATCGGCGATCCAGCGCGACGCGCTGCCATGGGGGAGGCAGGGCTCAAGAAAGCCACGGGCTACTCCTGGTCGAGCATCGCGGCGCGAGTGCTCCAGACGTACGAGCGGGTGCTGCGATGACGCCCTTCGTCGGCGTGGCCGCTCTGGGTGTGGCCGGCGCGGCGCTCGCGCACGGGATGTTCTCGCCGAACAGCCCCGTGTTCGGACCGGTCGTGGGACGGGGGCCGCGCCAGGGCAAGACGCTGTACCTCACGTTCGACGACGGTCCGAATCCCACAGCCACGGAGTCCATTCTCGGGACGCTGAGGGCGCGGGGCGTGCCGGCCGCGTTCTTCATGGTGGGCGGGCACGTGGAGCGCTTCCCGGAGCTCGCGCGGTGCGTGGCCGGTGCGCCGCACGAGATCGGCAACCACACCTACAGCCACCGCAAGCTCCACCTGCAGGGTCCCGGGCGGATCCGCGACGAGCTCGCGGGCGCGCACGAGGCGATTGCGCGTGCGACGGGCCGCGCTCCCACGGCGTTCCGTGCGCCCCACGGCTATCGCAATCCCTTCGTCCACGCGGCCGCCCGCCGGCTCGGCTACCGGGTGTTCGGCTGGACCGTAGGCGTTTGGGATACTGCCCGGCCTGGCGCGGAGGAGATCCGCCGGCGGGTTCGCGCGAGTCTAACGCCGGGCGCGATCCTTCTGCTCCACGATGGGGACGGTTACGATCCGTACGGGGATCGGGCCCAGACGGCCGCGGCATTGCCGGGGATCCTGGAGGACGCCGCGCAGGCGGGGTACGCGTTCGGCCCCCTGTCCGATCTCTCCGCTCTCGCCGCCGCTCCTCGAGTGCCATGAGCCACAAGCAACGAAGTTGGATCTGGGCGGCGATCGGCATTTCGCTGCTGGCGCTCGCGGTCGGGCCGCTGCGCCGGTACCCCTGGTCGCAAACGGGCGCGGCCCTGCTGCAAGCCAACGGCCCCCTGCTGGTGGCTGCGCTCGGGATCAACCTGCTCTCGCTGTTCGCCAAGGGCTGGGCCTGGAGCCTGCTCTTGCGCCCCGTCGCCCCTCACCGCTGGCGGAGCGCCCAGGAGGCGACACTCTTGGGCTGCGCGGTGAACAACCTCTCGGTTTCGGTGATGGGTGAGGCGGGCCGGATCGGCTATCTCGTTCGGCGCGACGGCGTGCCCTTCGGGGTGGCCGCGACTTCGCTGGTCTGGGCGCGGGCGATCGAAGCCGCCGCTCTCGCCATCGTTCTGCTGGCCGCTTCCGTGGTGCTTCCCCTGCCCCCGGTCGCGAAGCGGACGGTGGTGGGCATCGCGGCCGGGATCCTGGCCCTGTTCGCGGCCGCGCGCCTCGGACGTGGGCGGGGGGTTCCGCGCTGGCTGCCGGAGTCGCTCCGACGCCTGGGCGCCTCCCTCGCGGAGATCGGCTCGCTGCGGCGCCTGGCGTGGCCGCTCGTCCTTGCTCTGGTGAACTGGCTGGTGGAGTGGGAGACGTTCGATCTCACCCTGCGCGCCGTCCACGCGCAGGTATCAAGGGGCGCGTCGCTCGGGGCTTTGCTGGCGACCAACCTGGCAGGCTCGTTGCGGGCCACTCCGGCCAACGTGGGCGTGTTCCAGGCCTCGATGGTAGTCGGCCTGCTGCCCTTCGGCGTGGCCTCGGCGCAGGCCCTCGCCGCCGCGCTGCTCCTGCAGGCGTTGCAGGTGTTCCCCATTCTGATCCTCGCGGGGATGCTCGTGGGGTGGCGCGGCATCGGCGGAACACACGCGATCTCGAGATCGGCCAAACCGGTCACTCCGGCGGCGAGCTGAGATCCCGCCGGTTGACGCGGCCCCTGCGAGAGCGGACCCCGTAGGCTCGAGGCGAGGGCGAGGACTTCCGGCAGACCGGCCGAATGCGGAGACGGCGAGCCGTCCTCCCCGAAATCTCTGCCGAAGAGCTCCAGGATCGTGCCCGGTCGGTGCCGGCCGGTCATGATGGCGTCCACGATCAGGGCTCGGTTGTAGCCCTCGAGGATGTCGAGCAGGTCCAGACCCACGCCCGCGGACTCGAGCGCGTCCACCTGGCGCGGCAGCAAGGCGCGCCGCCGCCGGGCAGACAGCAGACCGACGGCGTCGTCTCCCAGGATGTCGTTGCCCAGGCCCAACACAAGGATGCGCGCAGGCCCGTCGCGGGACCGATCGTCAGGCGCAGGCCGGCCGCGCAGCCGATCGTCACGCGCAACGCCTTGTGGTCGCGGGGTGAGGCGCCGGCAAGGAGCGTGCTCGACCGATGGGAACGCGGGCGACCGGTCCGGCGGCGGAAAAGAAGCGTGCCGTAGGCATGATGACTGGAGTGCGCCGCGCAGAAGCAACCGCTTGCGGTTGGGGCGCGCGCCCGAGAATTTTCATTGCAGTGCCCATCGGCCCGCAGCGGAACTCGGCGACGGCAACGCTCCGCCGCATGTGACGAGATCTCCGCGCACACCAACGCTATGCTGTCGCGCAGGCGCGCGACGCGCCGAGCGCGCAGAGCGAGGCGAGACGGACGAAACAGGCTGCAGCGCGTGCACATGACGCACAGGCCAGACTGCGGGTGGCAGCGACACGAATTTGAATCTGTGATGCTGTGCGCGTGTGGCGCGCCAGGCGTAGTCTGCGCAACGCATGGGTGTGGCGGCAATCCGCGACAACGGGGGCGGGCGCCGTGAGGGTGGGCGGTGGGACCAGGCTTTGGCTGCGCAGGGGTCGGGAGGTGGCCGGGCCCGGCCGGGCGCCGTGAGCGCGGGCTGTCCGGAGTGCCCAACGCGAAGGCCCGGGCGAGCTGCCCGGGCCTTCGCTGTGATCGTCGGTCGCACCGGCCGGCGCAATCGCGCGTCAGCCGGCGCACATGACGCTGCGGACTAGCGGCCGAAGCCGCCGCGACCGCCACGGCTGCCGCCGCGATCCTCGCGGGGCTGGGCCTCGTTCACCTTGACCTCGCGGTCACCGATCATCTTGCCGTTGAGAGCCGCGATGGCCTTCAGCCCGGCGTCACGATCCTCCATCTCGACGAAGCCGAAGCCGCGCGAGCGGCCCGTCTCACGGTCGGTGACGATGGAGGCGCGGCTGACCTGGCCGTGTGCCTCGAAGGCCGATCGCAGATCGCCCTCGGTCGCGTTGAAGGACAGGTTGCCGACGTAGATATTGAACATTTCTCAAGATCTCCTTCTGCCCATGTACGGTGCCCGCTCGGGGAGCCGAGCACGAATTCGACGAGCCGAGTTCCGATACAGGCGGGGCAGAAACCGAGATCCTGTCGCAACCAGGCCGACGGGCGACGCAGGAACGATTTCCCACTCGCCTTTGGTCTCCAACTGGGATGGGCCCTGATGCGCCGGCAGCTCGCGAGCGAGCAGGCGCCACGAGAGGTGGGTCAGCACGCGGGGATCACAGATGAAGCTGCGAATACTGTAGCCCCAAGCGGAGGATGACGCAAGAGTAGAATGAACAATGAGGCAGGGGAGCGATGGGAGGGGGAGGGGGGGAGCAGGGGCACCCTGGGCCGTGGCCACGCCTCGACGTTTGGGCTGCTCCGGTCTTTATTGAGGGCGATCTGACTGCCAGTGGAGAACGCACCCCGAAGGCCGCAGCCGGGAGAGAACAGGAGGCGCCATGAACCTGGACAGGGAAACCGTCGGCGACGTGCAGGTCCTTACGCTGAAGCGAAGCCTCACCGGAGGCAAGGAGACCGAAGAGTTGCTCGCCGTCGCCGATCAGATCGCAGCCCAGGGACCCCCCAGGATCGTCATCGACCTCCGGAAGATCGACTGGATCGGCAGCACGGGGCTCGGGGCGCTGGTCAAGGTGCACGTCAGCTGCATCAATCGCGAAGGGTGGCTGCGCGTCGCGGGAATTGGGAAGCGGATCAAGAACGTGTTCCTGGTCACCCGGCTGATCCTGCTGTTCGACACCTTCGAAACCGTCGACGAGGCGATCGCCGGGCTCCCCGCCGGCCACCCCCGGCCGGGAGATCGCCTGGAGGCCTCGGACTGACAGGCGTCGGTGCCGGCCGAGCACGGCCGGGCCGCGGGTCAGTGCATGCTTGACCCGCTGGAGAGCTGCTTGACCAGCTCGCCCACGACCGATTTCGCGTCTCCGAACAGCATCCAGGTCTTGTCCGCAAAGTAGAGCTCGTTGTCGATGCCGGCGAACCCGGGGTTCTTGCTGCGCTTGATGGCGAACACGGTGCGCGCCTTGTCCGCATCGATGATTGGCATGCCGTAGATCGGGCTGGCCTTGTCGTAGCGCGCGGCGGGGTTCACCACGTCGTTGGCGCCGATGACCAGCGCCACGTCGCACTGCGGCATATCGGGATTGATCTCGTCCATCTCGACCAGGTCGGTGTACGGGATATCCGCCTCGGCCAGCAGCACGTTCATGTGCCCCGGCATGCGCCCGGCGACGGGATGGATGGCGAACTTCACGGTGATCTCGCGTTTCTTGAGCTGGTCGTACAGCTCGCGCACCTTATGCTGGGCCTGCGCCACCGCCATGCCGTAGCCGGGGATCACCACGACCAGGCTCGACTGCTCAAGGATCTGCGCGGCGCCCTCCACGGTCTCCGCCTTGTAGACCTTCTGTTCGCCACCGGTCTTCGCCGCCTGGACCTTCCCGAACGCCCCGAACAGCACGTTGGTGAAGGAGCGGTTCATCGCCTTGCACATGATGATGGACAGGATGAGGCCGCTCGACCCATCGAGAGCGCCGGCGGTGATCAGGAGCTTGTTGTCCAGGACGAAGCCCATCGCGACCGCGGAGAGCCCGGCGTAGGAGTTCAGGATCGAGATCACGGTTGGCATGTCGGCGCCGCCGATCGGGATGATCAGCAGCACGCCGAACATGAGGGCCATGCCGATGATCACCGGGAACAGCTTGCCGGACCAGGCTGCGGCCGGATGGACGACCAGCAGCACGCCCAGCGTCAGCGCGATCAGCAGCAGGCCGATGTTGATCAGGTTCTGCCCGGGATACGTCACGGGCCGCTGGGGGACCCACTTGATCTCCTGGAGCTTTCCCGCCGCCATCAGGCTCCCCGTGAACGTGACGAAGCCCAGAAGGATCTCCAGGATGATGGCGACCATGCGGAACGCCGTGAGATTCTCCGGGCCCTCGGTGAGCCACAGGTAGTACTTGGCCGTGCCGACCAGGCCGGCGGCCAGGCCGCCGAAGGCGTGCGACAGAGCGGTTCGCTGCGGCACCGCCGTGAGCGGCACGCGCGACAGAGGCCAGCCCACGGCGAAGCCGAGCGCGATGGCCACGACGATCCACCAGTGGTGGATGATGATGCTGGGTTGCGCCCAGGTGGCCACCACGGACACGAGCATGGCCGCCACGCCCGCGATCACGCCCCGGCGGGCCGTCTTCGGGTCGTTCATCCAATGCAGCGTGAAGATGAAGAGCGCGGTCGCAACGAGGTAGGCCAGCTGTACGAACGTGTAGTTCACTTCTGGCCTCCTTTCGGAGTCTCGTCGCGGGTCTTAAACATCTTGAGCATGCGATCGGTGATGAGGAAGCCGCTTACGATGTTGGTCATGGAGGCGAACAGAGCGATCGAGCCCAGGATGCGGATGTGGAGCGGATAGTCCGATCCGGTGACGAGGATCGACCCCACGACTGCGATCGCGGAGATGGCGTTGGTGATGGACATCAGCGGCGTGTGCAGCAGGCGCGAGACACGCCGGACCACGCCGATGCCGATGAACGTCGACAGCACGAATACGAACAGCATCGAGATGAAGTCGAGCTGCTGCCCGTGCGCGGGCTGCGCCGCTTTCGGCGCAGCCGCCTGTCCAAAGGACGAGCCGGCCAGCCCACCGAGGCCGAGCGAGGCGGTCAACAGCAGCACGCCCACCCGCTGGATCAGTCGTCGCGACATCCTGGTGCCTCTCCCTTCAATCCACAGGCCCGGCGCTGCAGGGCCGGGCGAACGATCAAGCCCGTGCGCTGCTCGTGCTGGCCGCCTGCAGCGCGTCCTTGGTGCGCGCGTGGACCACCTCACCGCCGTGGGTGATGAGAGCGCCCTTCTGGATTTCATCCGCCAGGTCGAGCTGGAACGCCTTGTCCTTCGTGAAGGCCAGGATGAAGGCGAGCAGATTCCGCGAGAAGAGCAGGCTCGCGTGCGTCGGCATACTGGCCGGCACGTTCAACGGCGCGATGATCTTGACGCCGTTGACGACGACGGTCTCCCCGGGCCGGGAAAGCTCGCAATTGCCGCCGCCGTCGGCCCCCAGGTCGACGAGCACGGACCCGGGCTGCATGCGGCGCACCATGTCCGCCGTGATCAGCCTGGGGGCGAACACGCCGCCGATGAGCGCGGTGGTGATCACGACGTCGGCGACCGCGCATTGCTCGGCCAACAGCTCCCGCTGACGGAGCTTGTCCTCCTCCGTCAGCTCCTTAGCGTATCCGCCGCCAGCCGCCGCGCTCTGCTTGAGCTCGATGCCCACGTACTTCGCGCCGACGCTCTCGATCTGCTCCTTGACCTCCGGGCGCACATCGGTGGCGACCACGTTGGCGCCCAGGCGTCGCGCCGTCGCGATGGCCTGCAGCCCGGCGACGGCAGCTCCGACCACGAAGACCTTGGCTGGGAACACCATTCCCGCGGCGGTCATGAGCATGGGAAGGTACTTGTTCAACTCCGTGGCCGCGATGAGGACTCCCTTGTAACCGGCGATGTTCGCCATCGATGAGAGCGTATCCATGGCCTGGGCGCGGGTCGTGCGCGGGATGGCGTCGGTGGAGAAGGCGGTGATCTTGCGCGCGGCCAGCGCGCGGACGGCCTCGTGATTGCGCAAGGGCATCAGGGAGGCCAGGAAGACCGCACCGGGGCGCATCCAGTCGACCTCGTTGCGTCCGGCCGCCGTCGTCGGCGGGTTCACCTTCAGCACCAGGTCTGCGGAGCCCAGCAGCGCGGTCGCGTCGGTTTCGACCGCGGCTCCGGCCTGCTGATAGGCCGCATCCGAGAAGTAGGCTGCGTCGCCGGCGCCAGCTTCAGTTGCTACGGTGAAACCGGCCTGCACCAGCTTCTTGCACGACTCGGGCACCACGGCGACGCGGTGCTCCCCGGGCCGGGTCTCCTTGAGAACGGCGATCTTCATGGCTGCGCCCTCCGGTATCGGCCGGGCGCGAAGACGGCTTGAGACACCGCTGCTCTCCTTGCGGAGTGATGGTTCGGGAGCGAGTGCGGCTCGAGCAGGCGCGTGCGCGCCAGCAGCGGCTCGCAAAGGGTAGGGCGGACGCAAAGCACGACCCTGAACACTATGCAGACCGGCAACGGCAGTCAACCTACGTGGTGGTCACCCACGCCGAGCGTCCAGCGAGGGTGACGTTGAACCCGGTTTCGCCCTTGTCGAGGCGCGGCATCGAACCCAGCTTTCCACGGCGCCCGTTCCCTTGGGGACCGTTGGCGAGTGCCTCCCGGCTGCAAGCAGGGAGGCGGCGCGGCAGCCGGCCCGCGCGGGCCGCGGCGAGCGCTCAAGATGGGGTATGATGCCCCGTCCAATGGGGAAGATCACCGCGAGTGATGGCGCGCTCCGCAGGTCGGTCGAGGCCGTTCTCGGTCGGACCCGTGCCAGACGCGCGATGCCCCGCGGGCGGGGATAGTCGAGGGACCGACGATGCACTGGAGAGCGCAGCACTCGGGGCGGTACCATGCCGGCGGCGGCGCTGGATTGCGCCGCGCACGCAGGGCGTCGTCCCCCGGGTGACGCGCCACCTCGCGCGGACCCCAGGGGCCGGCCGACGCGCCGGTCCAGATCCGACTGAACCCCCACCCCCGGGCGGTGCGCACTCCCATGACGGCCGAGCGATCTCCAACCGCGGGAAGCGACGGAGCTGCGGGCGCGCGCCAGCAGGGCGCGCTGGCCATCCTGCTCGGCCTGGTGCTGCTCAAACTGGCGCTGCACCTGCTGGTGAACGCCCGAGGTGGCTACGGCTGGTTCCGCGACGAGCTGTACTACATCGCATGCAGCGAGCACCTGGACCTGGGTTATGTCGATCAGCCGCCGCTCTCGATCTACCTGTTGGCCGGCACCCGGGCGCTGCTCTGCGACTCGTTGTTCGCGGTTCGCTTGCTGCCGGCGCTGGCCGGCGCCGCCACGGTGCTGCTCACCGGGCTGCTGGCACGGCGGCTGGGCGGCGGCCGGTGGGCCGTGGCCCTGGCCGCCATGGGCAGCGTCGTGTCACTCATCCACCTCGGCATCGACGCCATCTACTCGATGAACGGCTTCGACCTGCTGCTGTGGGTCGCGGCGGCTTACCTGCTCGTGCGCCTGATCCAGAGCGGAGAGGCCCGGCTGTGGCCCCTGCTCGGGCTGGTCGTGGGGCTGGGCCTGCTGAACAAGATCAGCGTGCTGTGGCTGGCGGCGGGCATCTTTGCCGCGCTCGTGCTGACCCCGCAGCGCAAGTGGTTGCGCACGCGCTGGCCCTGGATCGCGGGGCTGATCGCAGCGCTGCTCTTCCTGCCCTACGTATATTGGAACCTGCGGCACGGGCTGGCGCATCTGGAGTTCATGCGCAACGCATCGGGCACCAAGTACGCGGGGCTCTCCGTTCTCTCGTTTCTGACCGGTCAGCTTCGGCTGCAGAACCCCGTGACGCTGCCGCTGTGGGCCGCGGGGCTGGTGTTCTGCCTGGGCGCCCGGCGTGCCCGGGAACTCCGGCCGCTGGGCATCGTCTACCTGACCGCGTTCGTGATCCTGGTCGTCAACCGGCACAGCAAGGCCGAGTACCTGGCGCCCGGCTACTCCATGCTCTTCGCCACGGGCGGCGTCGCGCTGGAGAGCTGGTGTTCGGCTCGCGGGCGCCGCTGGCTCTTGCCGGCCTACCTGTGCCTGCTCGCTGCGGGCCTGATCTTCGCGCCGGCGGTGCTGCCCATCCTGCCGGTTTCGAACTACCTCCGCTACGCCCAGGCGCTGGGCATCGCGCCGTCCACGGCCGAGGGCAAGGAGCTGGCCGAGCTGCCGCAGTACTACGCCGACATGTTCGGTTGGGAGGACAAGGCCAAGGCCGTCGCGCGGGTCTACCAGGCGCTGCCTGCACAGGATCGGGCGAAGTGCGCGATCTTCGGCGACAACTACGGCCGCTGCGCCGCCATCGACTTCTTCGGCGCGGCGTACGGGCTCCCCAAGAGCATCGGCTGTCACAACAGCTACTGGCTCTGGGGACCGCGCCAGTACAACGGTGACTTGGTGTTGATTCTGGGGGGCGAGCTGAAGGACAAGCAGGAGAAGTTCGAGAGCGTCGTCGTGGCCGACAGCGTCAGCACCCGCTACTGCATGCCCTACGAGAACAACCTCAAGATCTACGTGTGCCGCAACCTCAAGCAGCGGCTGCCGGACGTCTGGTCGATGATGAAGTCGTACAACTGAGCCACTGGCCACCCCGCAGCCGGTCCCTTCAGATGCCGTGAGCGCGATCCCATTCCCCGCGACCTTCCGGGCCCTGCGCTACCGCAATTTCCAGTTGTTCCTGGGCGGCCAGCTCATCTCCGTGATCGGAACGTGGATGCAGAGCATCGCGCAGTCGTGGCTGGTCTACCGGCTCACAGGCTCTACGGTGCTGCTGGGGCTGGTGGGGTTCACCGGGCAGTTTCCCGTGTTCCTGGTGTCGCCGATCGGCGGGATCGTGGCCGACCGTTACGATCGTCGCCGGGTGGTCATCGTCACCCAGACGGCCTCGATGGCGCTGGCCCTGGTGCTGGCACTGCTCACCCTGACGGGGTGGGTGCGGATCTGGCACATCTTCGCCCTTGCCACGTTGCTGGGCGCAGTGAACGCGATCGACGTCCCCACCCGGCAGGCATTCCTGATGGACATGGTGGGCAGGGCCGATTTGATGAACGCCATCGCCCTGAACTCGTCGATGTTCAACGGCGCGCGCATCGTCGGGCCGGCAGTGGCGGGCATCCTGGTGGCGAGCATTGGGGAGGGTTGGTGCTTCTTCACCAACGGCATCAGCTATCTCGCGGTGATCGCCGGACTGATCATGATGCGCATCCCGCCGCAGCGCAGGGCCGCGCGAGGGGGCTCGGCACTGGCCCACGTGACCGAAGGCTTCCGCTTCATCATCGGTCACGCGCCGATCCACGCGCTGCTCATCTTGCTGGGCGCCGTCAGTGTGACAGGGATGCCGTTCAGCGTGCTGATGCCGGTGTTCGCGGACAAGGTCTTGCACGGGGGACCCCGCGGACTCGGCCTGCTCATGGGCGCATCGGGGGCCGGCGCGCTGGCAGGCGCGCTGCTGTTGGCGGCGCGCCAGAGCGTGCGCGGGCTGGGACGCTGGGTGGTCGTTTCCGCCGGCGGTTTCGGCGCGGCCCTCATCCTGTTCGCGCTGTCGCGCTCCATCCACCTGTCCGTGGCGATCCTGGTGATCGTGGGCTTCGCCATGATGATCGAGATCGGTGCCACGAACACCCTGATCCAGAGCATGTCGCCCGATCGGCTGCGCGGGCGGGTCATGGCAGTCTACTCGATGACGATGTTGGGGATGGCGCCCGTGGGCGCGCTGCTGGCCGGCATCGTCGCGGGGAGGATCGGCGCACCGGCGACCGTGGGAGCGGGAGGCGCGATCTGCCTCGTGGCCGCTGCCGCGTTCTCGCGGCGCTTGCCCGCATTGCGTGAAGAAGGGCGCCGGCTGATCCACGCGCAGCAGCTGGCGATGGGGGACCCCGCGGCAGGACTGGCCGGTGGAGGCCCGGCCGTGGAGGAGACACTGGACGGTGAACGGAGCTGACCGCGCGCGAGTCCGGTGCAGGGCCGCAAGCGCCGGCCGGACCGCGGCACCACAATCGCCCGCGCGCTCTTGAAATGTGAGGTCCTGCTGCTGCGTGATCCAGCGGATTGCGCGCAATTCGCTGGGGCGGCGCAGCGCAAAGGAGGTAGGATCGGCGCGCCCGCAGGCGCGCGGGAGCGTCTTTTCGCGCGGAGGTGCGGATGCAGACCGGATGGCGTCATGGAGTCCTGGCCGCGCTGGTGGTCGCCGTGGCTGCGTGCGGGAGCGACGAGGAAACCACGGCTCCGCTGCGCAACGGGATCATCGGCAACTGGGAGGCCACCCAGGTCGAGTATCGCAGCCGGATCAACGCGTCGGTGAGGATCGATCTGATCGAGGCGAGCGCCACGGCCACGCTGACGATCGGCGCGGACAACTCCTACGTGCTGACCATCACGCGGTTGGGCGGCAGCCCGGAGATCACCACGGCCACCTGGATGCTCGATGGCGGCGTGCTGAGCGTGACGCCGACCGGCATGCCCTGGTCGTGGCAGTTCAGCGTACAGCTGTCGGGCGATTCGCTGCGCCTGGGCGGGGCCGACGCCGAGTACGACTTCGACAATGACGGACAGGCTGACCCGGCGCAGCTCACGCTCGTGCTCACGCGCCAGGCGGGGCACTGAGCGGCCCCACGCTGCGAATCCCCTCCAGAGCGGCACCACGCTGTCGTACTCGCTCCCGCAGCCGGGACATGTGCGTCTGCGCATCCTCGATGGGAGGGATGGTTTGCCCGGCTCCCGGATCCATGGTATTGAATGGAGTCCAAAGCCAGCACCCCCCGCCGCAGGAGAACCGATGCGCAGACCTCCCAGGTCGATCCTCACGGTCCTGACGATCCCCTCGCTCTCGCTCGCCCTTTCCGCCGCACCCGCTCGCGCCGCCGTCCAATCCGTACCGGTGAGCTACGAGGCGGGCGGCGCGCACCTCAAAGGCCATCTGTTCTACGACGACGCCGTCAAGGGCAAGCGCCCCGGAGTGATTGTCGTGCACGAGTGGTGGGGGCTGAACGACTACGCCAAGCAGCGCGCGCGCATGCTGGCCGAGGCCGGTTACGTGGCCCTGGCGGCTGACATGTACGGCGACGGCCAAACGACCGAGCACCCGGCCGAGGCTGGCCAGTTCGCCATGGCGGTGTCCAAGGATCCGGCGGGCGCGAAGGCGCGCTTTGAGGCGGGCCTCGACGTGCTGAAGAAGGACCCCCACACCGATGCGGCTCGCCTGGCCGCCATCGGCTACTGCTTCGGGGGTGGGGTCGTGCTGAACATGGCGCGCCAGGGCCTCGACCTCAAGGGTGTGGTGAGCTTCCACGGCAGCCTCAACCCCATCGAGCCCGCCAAGCCCGGCGCGGTGAAGGCCCGGCTGCTCATCTGCCACGGCGCGGCGGATCCCATGGTCACCCACGACATCGTCGAGGCATTCCTGAAGGAGATGGACGCCGCCGGGGCCGATTACGTGTTCATGTCCTTCGCCAAGGCAAAGCACAGCTTCACCAACCCCGGCGCCGACGCGCACGGACTGGAGGGGCTGGCTTACAACGCCGAGGCCGACCGTCTTTCCTGGAAGGCAATGCTCGATTTCTTCGTGGACATCTTCCATTGAGTGCCGGCCCCCAGCCGGCCACCGTCCTGAACCCCGCGCCAGCCCTGGCGAGCGCGCGGCCGAACGACCCGCGCCGGCCGCCGGGCGCTCGACCCCGCAGCCAAGCTGGCGCGCGATCTGGAGGGCACATGCAACGCATGAGAGCGACCCGTTACCCCGCCGCCGCGCCGTTGGGCGCGCTTGCCGTCCTGATGCTGGCGCTGGGCGCGGTTGCAGCCCGCGCCGACGAGGGGATGTGGACCTTCGACAACCTCCCGCTGGCGCAGCTGCAGGAGCGTTACGGATTCACACCTACACCCGAGTGGATCGAGCACGTCCAGAAGGCGTGCGTCAACTTCGGCGGCGGATCCGGCGCGTTCGTCTCGCCGGAGGGGCTGGTGCTCACCAACCACCACGTCGCCCTCGGCCAGCTGCAGAAGGTCTCCAGCCCGCAGCACAATTACGTCCACGACGGCTTCTTCGCCCGTACGCAAGCCGAGGAGATGAGGTGTCCCGACCTGGAGCTGAAGGTGCTGTGGTCGATGGAGGATGTGACCGCAAAGGTCAGCGCGGCGATCGATCCCAAAGCGCCCGTGGCCCGGCAGAACGCCCTGCGCAAAGCCGCCATCGCCGGGATCGAAAAGGAGTCCACCGTCCGCACCAAGCTCAAGTCAGAAGTGGTCGAGCTCTACCAGGGCGGCGAGTACTGGCTGTACCGCTACCGGACGTACAAGGATGTGCGGCTGGCCTGCGCTCCCGAGGAGCAGGCCGCGTTCTACGGCGGAGACGCCGACAACTTCTCGTATCCGCGGCACGATCTCGATTTTGCGTTCTTCCGCGTCTACGACGACGGCAAGCCCGTGCGGCCCGAGCACTGGATCCGTTGGAGCGCGAAGGGTGTGCAGGAAGGGGACCTGGTGTTCGTGGCCGGGAACCCCGGCCGCACCGCGCGGAGACTCACCTTCGCCCGGCTCGAGTACGAGCGGGAGTTCGAGCGGCCCGCTCGCATCCACATCCAGGAGCAACGGCTGGCGGCCTACCGCGCGTTCGCCGCAGCCGGCCCGGAGCAGGCGCGCCAGGCCCAGGACCGCATCCGCAGCCTGGAGAACAACCTCAAGCGCGAGCGCGGCTTCCTCGAGATCCTCAGCGACCCCCGCTTCGCCGCGACCAAACGCGCCGAAGAGGACGCCCTGCGTTCGCGCGTGGCAAAGGACCCGGCGTTGGCTTTGGCCTGCGGCGATGCCTGGGACCGCATCGCCCAGGCGCAGCGCGAGATGGCCCAGCGCAGCCGGCAGGAGCGGTACCGCGACCTGACGCGCGTGTGCCGGCTGCTGGACGTCGCCAACGGCCTGGTGCGCTGGACGGCCGAGGTGGAGAAGCCCAACGCGCAGCGGTTCCGGGAGTATCGCGATTCGAATCTCGAGTCACAGCGGTTCCAGCTCCTGTCCCCTGCCCCGATCTATCCCGCCCTCGAGGAGCACATGCTGGCGGCCCATCTGGCGATGTGCCTGAAGGAGCTGGGTCAAGACGACGCTTTCGTGCGAGCAGCGCTGCAAGGGCGCACGCCAGAGGCGGTCTCGCACGAGCTGATCGCGGGCACGCGGCTGGCCGACGTGGCGCAGCGCCGGACTCTGCTGGATGGCGGTCGCAAAGCGGTGGCGGCCTCCAGCGATCCCTTGATCCAGTGGGCACAGCGCATCGACGGGCCCTACCGCGAGCTGCGCGCGTGGACCGAGGACCACGTCGAGAGCGTGGAGACGCTCGAGGGGACTCGCATCGCCCTGGCGCGCTTCGCCCTCGACGGCAAGTCGGTTTATCCCGACGCAACGGGCAGCCTGCGGCTCTCGTACGGCAAGGTGGCTGGCTACACCCAGCTCACGACCGACGTGCCGTGGAAGACCACGTTCTACGGGCTCTACGACCGGGCGGCGAGCTTCGGCGGCCGCCGTCCATTCGAGCTGCCGGCGCGCGTCGCGGGCGCCGTGAAGGACCTCGATCTGACGACCCCCCTCGATTTCGTCACGACCAACGACATCATCGGGGGCAATTCCGGGAGCCCGGTGCTCGACCGCGATGGCGAATACGTGGGGCTGGTGTTCGACGGCAACATCCAGTCGTTCATCTGGGATTTCGGCTGGTCCGACGAGCAGGCGCGCTGTGTGGCGGTGGACTCGCGCGGGCTGATGGAGGCACTGCGCAAGATCTACGGCATGGCGGCCCTGGCCGACGAGGTCACCGGTTCGAGTGTCGGGCCCAGTAGCGGGGCGCAGGCCGCAACGGGGATCGGGACCGCGCACTAGCCCCAAGCGCCCGCCGCCGGGCGCCGGTTGCGGGTCCGGGACGGTGGGGAGCGGGTCGATGGGGTCGATGGAGCGCATGAGGGGCTTCTGGCGGCGGACGCGGCTGCGCGGCTTCTGGCACCGCGTGACCGAAGGGCTCACGCTGCGGGAGCTGTGGGTGCAGTTCCGCAGGGAAGCGGGGGCCAGCTACCGGGTCTACACCCAGGAGCTGGACGAAGAGCTTGCCGAGCAGCCGCGCTGGAGGCGGTGGCTGACCACCGTCAAGGCGCTGGCGTGGGCGATGCTCATGAAGCTCTCGCCGGCGCGCCGGGTCTTCCTGCTCGTGGCGCTGGTCTTGATTCTCTGGGGGCAGGGCGACCGCAGCGCGGGACGGGCCCTCGCCGGTGCGGTGATGGTCCTCATCGTGCTGGTGCTGGAGCTCGCGGACTGGGTGACGATGAAGCGCGATCTGCAGATCGCGCGCGAGATCCAGCAGTGGCTGGTGCCCCAGACGGTCCCGCAGATCCACGGGGTCGACATCGCGTTCACGACCCGCCCAGCCAACACCGTGGCGGGCGATTACTACGACGCGTTCCTGCGCCCGTCGGATGGCGCGCCGGAAGCGGCGCAGCCCCTGATCGTCGTGATCGCCGACGTGGCTGGCAAGAGCATGCCCGCCGCGCTGCTCATGGCCACCTTCCAGGCGAGCCTGCGGACGCTGACGTACGAGCCCCTGCCGCTGCGCGAGCTGGTTGGACAACTGAACCGCTACAGCTGCGAGCACAGCATGGACGGGCGCCGCTTCACCACGGCCGTCCTCGCGGAGCTCGATGTCGAAAGCGGCGCGCTCACCTACGTCAATGCCGGCCACAACGCGCCGGTCCTCCGCCGCGCCAGCGGCGAGCTCGTCCGGCTCGAGGCGGGCGGCCTGCCGCTGGGAATCCAGGCCGATGTGCGGTACGAGTCCGGGACCGTAATGCTGTCTCCGGGCGATCTGCTGGTGATCTTCACCGACGGCGTGGTCGACGCGCAGGACGACCGCGGCGAGGACTACGGCGAGCCGCGGCTGCTGGAGCTGCTGCGCGCGATGCGGGATGCCGGCGCCGCCGCTGCGTTGCAGCGTTTGATGACGTCCGTGGAGTCATTCGCCGGTCCCGCCCCCCACGAGGACGACCTCACCTGCCTGGTGCTGCGCTACACGGGGTCCTGAGCCGCAGAGCCCACACCGGCACCCGGGTCACGCCCGGCTCACGGCCCGGCGCTCGGCCGAAACGCTGGACCGTGGCGAGGGTGGGCTCGGCCGCATTCACCGGCAGGTGCCAGAGCTCGCCCGCAGCCCGATCGCTGCCCCCCAGGCGTCGAGCGGGCAGCTCGCCGTGCGGTGCCAGCCGCCGAGGCTTCTTGCCCGCTGATACCGTCAGAAGTTGAACAGAGCTTTCAGCTCGAAGCGCTTCTCCTTGGGCTTGGCTAGGGCGGTGTCGTACTCGACCTGCTCGTAGTCCGCCAGCAGAGCTGCCGCCAGGGGCGACTTCTGCACCTTGAACCAATACGCGAGGCCCACGAGAGCGCGCTTCTTCCGCGCGTCCACATCCTTGTTCGGCTTGAGGCTGTCGTAGCGGAAGAGCCCCTCGAGGCCGACCTTGCTGCGCGGCGTCACCCACGCCGACCAGCCGTCTGAAGCCACCACGGGCTTGGTCGCGCTCGAGTTGTCCTTGGCGTCCAGGAATTCGCAGCCCGCGTTCACGTACGTGTGCTCGAAGGTCACGGCCCCTACGAAGCGCTTGCGGTCGGCGCTCTTCACCGGGTGGTCGAGGTCGTAGAAAGCGGCCAGCCGCAGGCCGCTGAGGACCGTCGTCTTCGGGAGCGGGCGCAACGAGCCCCGGACCTGGAACGCCTTCTGGTCGTTGGCTTCGGCCTTGCTGTAGGTGTCGCCGTTGTAGACGCCGGCGTGGACGTCGCCATAGTCGTGCGGGAACGCGTAGCGCGCGGAGAGACCGACGTCCGACGAGCTCAGGAAGCCTTCACGGTCCACGAAGATGGACCCCTGGAAACGATACCGGTAGATGCCCTCCATGTAGTCGACGTACGGCGTCTGCTGCTGGCCGATCCGCGCCCACGAGCCCTTGGTGACGAAGCGGTCCAGGTTGAGCTGCCCGTAGCCGTACTTGAGGCGGGTCGTCAGGCTCCCGTCGAGGTTGCCGGCGACCGTGGCGCCGCTGGGCAGACCGGAGGCAGTGGTGGCCTGCCGCGAGGCCACGTCCGGCGTGATCCGGAAGCCGATCAGATCCGAGACCGAGCCCGTCACATTGATATAGGCGCGGCGAGCCTCGAACTCGCTCTTGCGGATGCCGTTGCCGTCGGCGTCGGTGGCCTTGGGAGCGTCGGTGAAGGTGAAATCGGTGAAGATGGTCCCGCCAACCTTGACCGAGAAGGTGTCTGCGGGCTTGGGGGCCTCCACCGGCTGCGGGAAGACCTCCCCCGGCCTGCCGTGCTTGAAATTGTAGAAGTTGATCGCATCGGGACCGTCGAACACCACGGTCTCCCCGCCGGGTCCGTAGCCCAGGCGGGTCATCGACTTGCCCATCTCACCGGTCTTTTCGAAGTTCTGGAACTCTGCCATCAGGGCGAAGACGTAGATCCGGCCATTCTTCTCCGCCTCGCGATAGAACATGTTCTGCGCCGACGATCCGGCGGCCATGGCCAGGCCGAGGATCATCGCCCCGCTGGCCACCAGAGCGCGCCCCGAGTGCCCTCCTCGCATGAACATCCCTCCTTGCAATGCCGATCCCTCCAGCCCCCAGGCCGGCAGAACCCACTTCCGAGGCCGGCAGCGAGGGCTGCCGTTAGCGAACGGCGAGCAGGCTATGAGTGAGAGGTGACGGATCTGTGAAGCGCGTGTGAACTCGCGGCAACTCTGCGGAGCACGCGTCACCGGCTGGCAGGTCCGGCGCCCGAGTGCGGCCGCCGCGTGAGACTCCCGCGTGAGGCCAAGGCGTCCGGCGGCTCGCCGGATCGGCATCCCGGGCCGGCGGTGCCCGGCGCACCCGCTGGCGCAGCGTACCGCCCGCAAGGTCGCCGCACTGGAGATCCGCGCCGGCTCGCGCAGTCAGGAGCTTATGGGGTGGAGCGAGCCCGGCCGGCGGAGTACCATGGCGCCGCTCGCGCGGGGAGCGCGGCTGACAGCGCAATGGCTCTCGCCTCCGGCACTCGACTCGGCCCCCACGAGATCGTCGCCCCGCTCGGCGCCGGCGGCAGGGGCGAAGTGTACAAGGCGCGCGATACGCGGCTGGACCGCTCCGTCGCCATCTGGGTCCTGCCCGAGCAGCAGGAGCTGACATGACTCCCATCGTCGGACTGTCGCCCGTCGACGCGGCGATCCTTGGGCTCGTGGAGGGCCTCACCGAGTACCTACCAGTGTCGTCCACGGGCCACCTCATCCTGGCCGGGCGCGCACTGGGCCTGACGGGCGACGCGGTGAAGGACTTCGACGTCGTCATCCAGCTGGGCGCCGTGTGCGCGGTGCTGGGGCTGTACCGCGCGCGCGTGGCGCAGATGGCCCGCGGTCTCGTCGGGCGCGATGCGCAGGGGCGAAGGCTGCTCCTGAGCCTGGTCGTCGCCTTCGTGCCGGCAGCCGTAACCGGATTCCTGTTCGAGAAGCCGCTGAAGGAGCGGCTCTTCTTCCCGCTGCCGGTTGCCGCCGCGCTGGCCGTGGGTGGGGTGGTCATGATCATCCTCGACCGCACGCTGCGCCGTCGCCGCGAGCGCGAGGGGCATGCGATCGAGGGACTCACCCTGCGCGGTGCGTTGATCATCGGGCTCTGCCAGTGCCTCGCGCTGTGGCCGGGGACGTCGCGCTCGCTCGTGACGATCCTGGGCGGCCTCGCGGTGGGGCTCACGCCGGTGGCTGCCGCGGAGTTCTCATTCCTGCTGGCTTTGCCCACGCTGGGCGCCGCGACCCTCTACGACCTGGCGAAGCATGGGTCGCAACTGGCGGCCGGCGTCGGCCCGCTGGCCCTCGTCATCGGAATGGTGGTGGCGGCGGTCAGCGCTGCGTTCGCGGTGAAGGGCTTCGTGGCGTGGCTCGTGCGGCACGGTCTCGTGCCATTCGGGGTCTACCGCATCGCCCTGGCCGTGGCCGTGTTCTGGATCCTGGGAGGATCGACGGCCGACACCGCCCAGCTAGGGGATCGCGAGCGCGGTCTCCACCGGATGGCCGGCCTGCACCCATGCGTCGATGCCGCCGGCCAGGTCGGCGACGTGGCCATGCCCCGCGTTGCGCAGGAGGCTGGCTGCCGTCGACGATCGATACCCACCCGCGCAGTGGACGACCAGGGGCCGGTCCGCCGGCAGCTCGCCCATGCGCTCGCGCAGCTTCGTCAATGGCACGTGAATGGCGGTGGCGATACGCTTCTCCTGCCATTCCCGCGTCGTCCGCACGTCCAGCACGACCGGCGGCGCGGCGGCACGCAGCTGCACGGCCAGCTCCAGCGGGGTGATACGGTCCAACGACCAGAGTGACTCAGCCGCAGGCGCCGCAGGGTGAAGCGCCTGTGGTTCAGGCGCGGCAGCGTCGATGCCCCCCTGCAGGAAACCGGCCACGTGGTCCAGGCCGATGCGGCCCAGGCGCATGGTCGCCTCGTACTCACGACCCGGCTCGCACACGATCACGATGGGACGATCGCGGTCCAGGAGCGTGCCCGCCCAGGTCGCATAGCTGCCACCCAGTCCGATGTTGACGCTCCCCGCCAGGTGCGCGCGGGCGAAGTCGGCCGCCTCGCGCGCGTCGAGCAGTTGCGCGCCGTGCGCGCGCAGCGCGAGCAAGGCTGGCAAGGACAACGGGCGCAGGCCGCGCTGCATCGATTCCGGCAATATTGCCCTCCGGCTGCGGTTGAGCTGCGCGTCGAAGGCGAAATAGGCGGGAGCCTCGAGCTGGTCGGCCGTCACCAGTCGGATGAACTCGTCTTTGGGCATCGGCTGCAGAGCGTAGTTGGAGCGGCGCTGCGCGCCCAGGGTCGAGACTGTCTCGGAGCCGAGGTTCTTCCCGCACATGGATCCGGCGCCGTGACCCGGATAGACCAGCGTGTCGTCGGGCAGGCGCAGCAGCTTACCGTGCAGCGATTCGTACAGCTGGCCGGCCAGCTCGTGGGCGGTGAAGCCGGTGGACGCCATCAGGTCGGGTCGCCCGACGTCGCCGATGAAGAGCGTGTCGCCCGTGAGCACCGCGCGCGGCCGGCGGCGATCGTCGCTCCCATCGTAGACCACGATGCAGATCGATTCGGGCGTATGGCCGGGGGTCTCGAGCACCTCGAGGCGCACCGACCCCAGCTCCAGCGCCGATCCGTCGGCCATGGGCACGAAGGCGAACTCGGCCGTGGCGCGCGCCCCCAGATGGATCGTGGCGCCGGTCAGCTCCTGCAGCTCCAGATGACCCGACACGAAGTCAGCGTGGAAGTGAGAGAGGAGCACGTGCCCGATGGAGAGGCCCAGCGCCCGCGCGTCGTCCAGATACTCCTGGGTGTCCCGGCGCGGATCGACGATGGCGGCGCGCTTGCTTTTCAAGTCCCCGATGAGGTACGACGCCTGCGCCAGGCAGCCCAGGTAGTATTGCTTGAGGATCATGGATGGCACAGCGCGGGGATCGAGTCGGCCCGTTCGTGGCACGCAATGGCGCTGCTTCCGATGGGGCTGCTTCCGATGGCGCTGCTTCCGATGGAGGACCCAGGAGGATCCCAGTATACGCCTCAACCTGGGCGCGGTCGCCACCGGATCCCCATGCGTGTCAGGAGCACGACGCCCACCGCGGTGGTGGGGACGGTCACGAGCGTGTGGAACAACAGTGTAGTGGACACGGCCAGTCTGCGCGGCACCTGGTAGAGAGCGAGCGCTCCCAGGGCGCCCAGTTCGAGCGTGCCCAGCGCCGCCGGCGCGGAGGGCAGAGCGCCGGCGAGATTCATCGCCACCACGGTGACCACGATCGCGTGCAGCGGTTGCGCCAGCCCCAACGACCGCTGCACCGCGGTCAGCAGGATCAACTGCCCCGTGAAGGAGAGCGTGGCCCACACCAGCATGCGCACCACCGCGAGTGGGCGCGCCAGCGCGAGGCTTCCCTCGCGCATGCGGCCCAGCAGCGCTCCCAGGCGGCCGCTGACAGCGGGCTGCGGGCGGCGGGCCAGGATGGAGAGGGCCACCAGCACGAGCAGACACGCCGCCAGCAGTGGTTTGGCCGCTCGGTCGAACCAGGGCAGCGATCCAGAGCGAGCGAGCGCGATCGTGCCCATCGTGACCAGCAGCACTCCGGTCGCGAGCGTCTCGGCCAGCACGGCCGCGAGCACGGTCACGAGGCTGCGCTTCTGTTCCCGCGCGATCACGCCGGCGCGGAACGGTTCCCCCATGCGCGCCGGCAACAGGTTGTTGATGGTCAGGCCCAGCACCAGCGCCCGCGTGACGGTCCAGACGGACAACGGGCCCGAGGGCCACAGCAGCACCCTCCACACGAGGGCCCTGCCCACGACCGTCAGCACGACCCCGCCCATCCCGAGCAGCAGCCAGCCCGGACGCGCCTGGCGCAGGAGCGCTCCGACCTCGCGCCAGTCCGTGTGCCGTAGCAGCAGAAACAGCAACACCAAGGAGAGGGCGCTGCTCGCCACGCCCGACACGATGTGGCGCCGACGCAGGCGGGCTCCCGGCACGGGCGCTTGGACCGCAGGCGTGTCGATCAAGCTCTCCTCCAGACCGTGACGAGAGTCGAGGCATAGCGTGCCCGGACAGCGCGCGCCGGCCACCAGCCCGCGCTCAAGCTCGCGAGCAGGACCGCGGCGACGCGCACGGCGCCCACGAGCAGACGCAGGGCGCCCCCACGCCAGCGCGCCGCGCCCGTGAGCGGCCACGCGGCGCTTGCATCCGCCCTCTGCCCGCGCAGGTGCTCGCTCATGAGGGTGTTGAACGCGGCGTCGAGGGGCAAGGGTCCAGCCGACAGCAGGCGGAAGCCGTGCCCGCCGCAAAGCTGCTCGAGCGTGTCCAGGCTCCAGTGGTGCAGATGGCGGGGCGCATCGTAGGCGACCCAGCTTGCGCCGTACACGCGCGCATCGAGGCCTTGGGCGTTGGGGACGGCGAGCACGAGCAGCGCATCGTGCGCCAGGCGCGTCCGGACTTGCTCGAGGACGCCGTGGGGATCGTGAAGGTGTTCGAGCACGTGCCACAGGCAGGCCACGTCGAACCCGGCCTCCCTGCCGGGCAGGGCATCGAGCCCGCCCGCCCACACCGCTAGCTGCAGCGCCTGCTGCGCGTGCGCGGCGGCGGCCGTATCGCGCTCGACGCCGCGGACCTGCCAGCCCACCCGCCGCAGCTCGGCCAGCAGCTCGCCGGTGCCGCAGCCGATCTCCAGCAACCTGCCCGCAGGGCGCCGCCAGCGCTCGATCAGCCGCCGCTTCCAGCGAACGTTCACGCGGCGCACGGCCACGTAGAGACGGTCGTAAAACGAAAGCCGGTCCCCCGCCAGCCCGCGCGCCGAGACGAAGGGCTGGTAATCGGTGGCGGCGTAGTGGCGCGTGCTCTCCTCCTCCGTAGGGCGCGGGCTCAAGTAGACGAGACCGCAGCGCAGGCAGCGTTGCAGCGCATGGATGCGGCCGCGGGCCGGCTGCAGCCTGTCCGGGACACGCAGGTAAGGCTGCGGGTCGCGCGCGGCGCAAAGCGGGCAGGGGGTCTCGACCATGGCCGCGCTAGCGCAGCAGCTCACCGCAGGTCCGGCGGCGGCGCACGAAGTACTCCCAGACGACGCTGCCACGGTACATACGCCGCATCACCGCGCGGTCCGTCCTCGTACGAACCGCCTGCGCCCGTCGCCGGCCGGCGATGATCGCCCGCGGCTGCCGGGCTCCTGTCGCCCACAGCGCCAGGAGGATCCCGCGCGTCTGGTGCAGGTCGCCCCGCAGCAGGAAGTACCCCGCCGCCACGAGCTCCAGCATCAGGCGCGCTGGCAGAACCCACAGCAGGGTGGAAGCCGAGTAGTTCTTGAGGACCATCACGAGACCGTTGCGGTGGTTGAGGAAGATCTTGTGTGGATGCTCCGGCGGGAGCGTGGTCCCGGCGTTGTGGTACACGGTCGCCTCTGGGCAGTACACCACCCGGAACCCCGCCAGGTGCAGGCGCCAGTCCAGGTCGATCTCCTCCATGTGCGCGAAGAACGACTCGTCCAGGTCGCCCACGCGCTCGAGGGCGGAACGTCGCAACAGCGCGCAGGTGCCGCTGGCCCAGAAGATCTCGCACACCTCGTCGTACTGGCCCAAGTCCTCCTCGCAGGTATAGAAGATGCGGCCGCGGGCGAAGGGGAATCCCAGCAGGTCCATGAGCCCGCCCGCCGCCGCCGCATAGTCGAAATGGGAGGGGCGGTCCAGCGAGAGGACCTTGGGCTGCAGCGCCGCGATCCGCTCGTCCTGCTCGGCCAGCTCCACCAGCCGGCCCAGCCAGCCGGGCGTGACCACCGCGTCGTTGTTGAGCAGGACGAAATACTTGCCACGCGCCGTGCGCATGCCCAGGTTGCAGCCGCCGGCGAATCCGAGGTTGCGCGGCGACTTGATCAGCTGCACCGCGGGGTGGATCTGCGCGGCCTCGTCGCCGCTGCCGTCCATGGACGCGTTGTCGACGACGATAATCTCGACGGGACGATAACCATCCTGCGCCAGCGCGGCGAGGCAGCGCAGCAGGATCTCCCGTCCGTTGTAATGGGGGATGACGATGCTCACCAGTGGGGCAGCGCCGGCCGGCGGACGAGCTCCGCCCGCCGGGACGGGAGCTTGCGCCACCTCGGCTTTTGCGGTCACCGGCTGCCCTTCGCCCAGTCCCGCAGCCACGCCGAGACCGTGTCGACGCCCGCCGCGTCGCCGAGCAGCCGTTGGTAGTTGGCCAGCAAGGCCGCGCCGTCGAGCGGCGCGTCGAGCCGCCCGCCGAGTACCGACGCCACGAGCGAATCGGCCACGGCCCGCTGGCCAAGCGGGTGCAGCAGCATGGCGGCCAACGTCATCTTCTCCTGGGGCGAGAGCGCGTAGCGCAGCAGCACGCCGCGGACGCGGCCCTGCAGGACGGTGTCGTCGCCTGCCAGGTGCCCGATGCGCCCGACGCGCAGCTCGTCGGCGGCGAAGCGGAACGGGAAGACCGACTCGGAGACGCAACGGCCCATGTGCTCAAGTGTCGCGACAGCGTCGGCCTTGGCCCCGGCCAGGAGGTCACACTCCGCCAGCGTCAGGAACGCCGCCCGCAGGTCCTCCACCAGGCCGGCGGTCTCGTGATCGAACGGGATGCTGGGATCGGTCAGCCCGGTGTACCGGTACCGGTGCAGGAGGTTCTCACGCAACACGCTGCGATCGAGCAGCCGCCATCCCCCGCGCACCGGGAGCAGGCGCGATGCGTAGCCCTCGACGCGCAGGTAGCCGTCGAGGCGCATGTTGCGCAGCTCCTGCGCGGTTGCCGGCGCCAGGTAGACGGGACGAAGGAAGGCGTTCTCGATCAGGATGTGAAGCAGGGCCTCGTCTCGGACGAGCAGCCGATCGTTGCTCAACGAGGGTCCGATCGAGAACGAGGCCGCCGGCGCCGCGGCGAGCGCGGCCAGGGAATCGGGCAGCGCCAGGCCGGCCGTCCACGCGGACCGCGCCTGGGGCGTTACCGGCACGGAGACCGACCGCGCTTGCGGCCAGTCCAGCGGCTGCAATGCGTCGATCTGCGCATCGCTCCAGCGCACGGGGCATCCGGGCTGTCCGTGCTTGAGCTGCTTGACGTACCAGGGAGCGTTGAGCAGCTGGAGATTGACGACCTGTACGTCCGGGCGAACCCCGTAGACCTCCTGCAGGCACCAGAGGGGATAGGTGTCGTTGTCGCCCCGGCTGAGCAGGATGGCGTCTTTGGCGCAGGTGTGGAGCAGGTCGTAGGCGAAGTCGTACGCGAAGACGTCCTTGCTGCGGTCGTGCGCCGGGAGATTCACCGCCAGCATGCGCGCGGGAACCAGCAGTAGCCCCAGGAACGCGCCGCCGACCGCGGCCAGGCGCAACGCCCGCGGACTCTGCCGCGTGAGGTACGCTGCGCGCTCGAGCAACCAGGCGGCCCCCAAGCCGATCCAGAGGGCGAACGCCAGGAAGGAGCCGGTATAGGAGTAATCCCGCTCGCGCAGTTGCGGGTCCTCCTGGTTGATGTAGACGATCACGGCCAGGCTGAGCATGAGCAGCAAGAGCAGCACCGTGCTTGCCCGGCGCCAGTCCCGCCGGAAGTGGACCGCGAGCCCAAGCACGCCCAGCAAGAACGGCAAGCCCCACAGGCCTTGCAGCGACAGCGTCGTGGAGAGCCGTCCGTCGCGCCCGCGGGCATTGTCCTTGCCCACGAACTGCCAGCCGAAGTAGCGCACGTACATCTTCTCGATCTGGTAGTCCCACAGCGGCGCGCGACGGGGCAGGATCGTCCAGTGGCCGTACTGCTCGCGGCCCAGGTAGCGCTCGAGCTGTACCGCGGTCTGCGGATCGTTCTGGTCGACGGGCGGGTCCAGCGTCGATCGCACGTAGCAGATCGCGTAGGTGGAGAAGCCCAGCAGCACGAGCGCGAGCCCCAGGGCCAGAATCACCCGCGCCCGATCGCGCGAGCGCAGCGCTCCCCAGACCAGCAGCGGCGGAACGATCAGCAGCAGCGCGAGCCCCGCCGGGCCCAGCCTGCTCAGCAGCAGAGGGACCCATCGCTCGATGCCCGGGTAAATCAGTCCGGTGCCCAGCGCGGCGGCCGCGAACAGCAGGGCCACGCGGCCCGCGGACAGCCCGCGGCGGCGGAAGATCACGAGCAGGAAGGCCGCTGGCAGTGCCAGCGCGTGGAGCACGTGGACACCCAGCGCGAGCCCCGAGAGGTAGAACGCCAGAAGCAGCAGCCGGTCCAACCTGGCGTCGCCCCTCTCCTGCGCCCAGCGCAGCGCGAGCCACAGGACGAGCGCCGTGAGACAGAGGTACGGCGCGTAGAGCTCCGCCTCCAGCGCATTGGACCACTGCGCGTCGGAAAACGTGAAGGCGAGAGCGCCGACCAGCCCGCCTGCCCACGCCACCCGCCGCCCGACGGTCTCGTCGCTGCCGGCGCGCCAGTAGCGCGCGAGGCGCACGATCAGGAGGAACACGACCGCCGAGGTCGCCGCCGCGAACAGCGCGGACATCAGATTGACGCGCGCGGCGACGTCGGCAGTCCACGGGATCATGGACGCGAGCCGGCCGAGCAAGACGTAGAGCGGCGCTCCCGGCGGATGGGTGATCCCCAGCACGTACGCCGCGGTGACCAGCTCACCCGAGTCCCAGAGCGTGACGCTGGGCGCGAGCGTGCGCCGGTAGACGAGGAACGCAACCAACCCGACGAGCGCTGCCAGCAGGCTGGTGGGATCGCGCAGCCCGCCGCGGTCGACCGGTGCGCCTGCGCCGGCGCCATCGCCTCCACCTCCGCCAGCCCGGGCGTCGCCGCGGACACTGCCACCGCCGCCGCCCGGGGCGCGACGCCCGCGCCGCGCCATGATCGCTGCCGGGATCAGGACGCAGTAGCCCAGGGCCAGCAACAGCGGCGCGACGTCCAGCGAGAGCCGGCTGTCGTAGGGGCCGTGCGCGAGTGCCACGTATCCCAGCGCGAGAACGAGCAGCCCGAGCGCGAACAGCCGGTAGTTCCGCGAGCCCACCGGGGTCGCGCTAAGCAGGCTCCCGCGCTGGGCATCTTCATTCATCGCGCGTTCGTCCTCGCTCGTGGCAAGAGCCGTGGGATGCAGCTTACCACACGGTGCGACGCGGGTCGCACCGCGGCGGATCCACGCACGCGCGCCCACCGCTTAGGGCGGTGGTCCCCCGCGGAGCCTTCCCAGCTGCTCCTGCGCCGTCCTCCCTTCGGGGCGGCCGCGCCCTTCGCGCGCGATGAGCTCGAGCTGCTCGATGGCCCGCTGTCGTTCCCCCGCCGCCAGCAGTGCGGACGCGTACTCGCCGCGCGCGGCCAGGCTGCCCGGCAAGAGCTGCACCGCGTGGCCGAAGCTGTCGACCGCTTCCGGCCAGCGCGCGAGGTGAGTGTAGGCGTAGCCCATCGCGCGGTAGGCCGCCGGGCCGGCCGGGTCGAGCCGCGCTGCCATCCGCAGCTGCTCGAGGGCCTCCTCGTAGCGGTGGAACCGGATCAGCTCGACGCCGAAGCTGCTGTGGACCTCGGGGAGGTTCGGCCCCAACTCGAGCGCGACGCGGTGCTCCTGCAACGACTCCTCCATGCGGCCGAGCGCGCCCAGTGCCATGCCGGCGGCGCGGTGCCCTCCGGCATACCGGGGCTGGATGTTGGTTGCCGCCACCGCGCTGCGCAAGGCCTCGTCGAAGCGCTTTGCGTTGTACAGCAGCAGACTGAGGTTCGCGTGGTATTCGGCACGCTCGTAGCTCCAGAAGCCGTCGCCGCCGTGACGATCGGCGAGCTGTGAGACGGCCGTCCAGAGGCTGATGCCGTCGCGCCAGGGCCGCGCGCCGATCACCGCGCACGCCGACCAACCCCCTACGGCGACCAGCGCCAGGACGCCCAGCGCGGTGGTGGCCCGTTTGCCCGCTCTGGACAGCAGGGCGCGGGCCGCGAGCCCGTAGGTCAGGCAGGCGCCGATGGTGCCCAAGAACAGCAGCCGCTCGGCGAGGATCAGGCGCGGCAGCTGGATGAGATTGAGCACCGGCCACACGCCGGCGACGGCCCAGGCGACGGTAAAGGTGGCGAGGCGGCTGCGGCGCCAGAGCCTAAGGGCGCCGGCCAGCCCCACGGCCAAAGCCGCCCACGACGCAGCCACGCGCCACGCGGGCATCGACATGGAGAACGCCAGGCCGTGGTAGGGCCGGCCGATCCCGGAGACGTACAGCAGGCGCAGCGCCTCGAGCAGATTCGCCGGCGCGGCCAGGATCCGGTGTCTGGCCGCAATCGCCACTTCGGGCGCGAGCGTCCCGAGGACGACGATGCGACGCAGCAAGAGGTAGGCGGCGGCGGCGGCGGTCAGCCCCGCGGCGTCCAGCGCGAGCGCGCGCTTGCGGCGGCCCACCGCGAGGCCGAAGACGAGCCAGAGCGCGGGGAAGACGATCACCGTCTCCTTGGCCAACAGCGCGAGGAACAGGCACAGCGACGAGAGCAGCAGCCACCGCCGTTGCGTACCGCGCTCGCAGTAGCGAGCGTAGAACAGGAACGAGGGGAGAAGCATGAGCGCCGCCAGCACGTCGGTCCGTCCGGAGATCCATGCGACGCTCTCGCTATGGACAGGGTGGGCCGCAAAGAGCGCTCCGGCGAAAAGCGCGGCCCAGACGTTGCGCAAGAGCACCAGCGCGACCGCGTAGACGAGCAGGCACACCAGTGCCTGCAGCACGACATTGGTCACGTGATAGCCGCGCGGCGTATCGCGCCAGAGGAGGAAGTCGACCATGTACGACACGGTGGCGAGTGGCCGGTAGTACGATGCCTTGAGCGCGGGGTCGGTGATGAAACCGGTGACGAACGCCCGCGGCAGGCTGGCGATCTGTTGGACCTGCGCATTCGTCTCGATCAGCTGGCGGTCGTCCCAGACGAACTCCCCCCCGATCGACGGCAGGTAGATGAGCGCCGTGAGCAGGACCAGCAGGGCCGGCGCGAGTCGCCTCACGCGAATGGATGCCTGCGCCGGAGCGTGCGGTGGGGAAGTCTGCGGGGTGGGGTGGGCTCGCGCCATCGGCAGGTCGCCGCGATCATAGGCCCCGCCCAGCAGCACTGTCAAAGGCCTGCGGACAAGTGGCGTCTCCGCTTGACCCGGGCCCGGACGGCCCGAACAATCCGGGACATGCACCGCGCGCGTACCCTGAGGCTTCCCGTGAAGATGGACGAAGTCCAGGTGCACCTGCTCTGCGGAGGGCTCGGCACTCGGCTCCGCCCGGCGCAGACGCTGCCCAAGGCCATCGTCCCGGTGGCCGGACGTCCTTTCGTGGTCTACGTCCTGCGCGCTCTCTTCCGCCAGGGCTTCCCGCGCGTCCACTTTCTGCTGGGGTTCGGTGCGAACGAGGTGCGGGCTGCGTTCCCCGAGCTGGCGCGCCTCTCGGGCTTCGATCCCGCCGTCTTTACGTGGACAGAGGAGTCCTGTGCCCTCGGCACGGGGGGAGCGATCGCGGGGGCGAGGCTGTCCGCCTTTGACCTGAACCTCGTCCTCAACGCCGACTCCTTCGTGCAGGCCGATCTGCGAGCGCTCCTCTCGCTCCATAGGGCGCAGGGCGGCGATGGTCTCAGTCTGCTGGCAGTTCGGCAGGCGGAGCGAGCGGCGTACGGTGGCGTCGAGCTCGATGCAGCCGATCGGGTGATCGCCTTTCTCGAGAAGGGAACGACCGGACCCGGCTGGATCAACGGCGGCGTCTACGCCCTCTCGCGCGGCTTCTTCGCCGAGCTGCCCACAGGCGCCTGGAGCCTCGAGCGCGAGCTGCTTCCACGGCTGGCGAGCGAGCACCGCCTGCGCGCGGTGCGCAGCGACGGGTTCTTCTGCGACATCGGGACTCCAGAGCGCCTCTCGCGCGCGCAGGACGAGTTCCGCCGCTACGATGCATGGTTCGAGGGCCCGGCGCCTTGACCCGCCCGGCGGCGCCCCGCATGATCGAGCGTCGCCCGCCAACGACGAGGAGATCGGCATGATCGTCCGGGCCAAAGCGCCACTGCGGATCAGCTTCTGCGGCGGGGGGACCGACGTCTCGCCCTATCCCGAGGAGCGGGGCGGAGTCGTCCTCTCCGCCACCGTCGACAAGTACGCCTACGCCTCGCTGCGCCCGCGGCCCGACGAGGAGATCCACATCACCTCCCTGGACTACGACCTGACCCGCAGCTACCCGGCGGGCAAGCGGCTCTCCGCCGATGGCGAGCTCGATTTGGTGAAGGGCGTTCTCAATCACTTCCAGTTCGAGGCCGGGCAGGCGCTGCCGTGCGGCTGCGACATCTTCCTGCACTCGGATGCTCCGCCGGGCAGCGGACTCGGCTCCTCGTCGACCATGGTCACGACGCTCTGCGGCGTCGTCGCGGAGTGGCTGCGCGTGCCGCTCACTCCCTACGAGATCGCCGAGCTCACCTACAAGGTCGAACGGATCGACCTGGGGATCGCGGGCGGCCGCCAGGACCAGTACGCCGCGACATTTGGCGGCTTCAACTTCATGGAGTTCCACGCCGACCACACGGTGGTCAATCCGCTGCGTTTGCGCCCCGACACCCGCAACGAGTTGGAGTACGCGCTGCTCTTGTGCTACACGGGCGCGACGCGGCTCTCGGCCCACATCGTGGAGAACCAGACCCGCAGCTACCGCGCGGGGAACGCCGAGGTCGTGGCGTCGCTCGACCGGATGAAGGCGCTCACGTTGGAGATGAAGGCCTTGCTGCTGCGCGACCGGATCCGCGAGTTCGGCGAGCGGCTGCACCTGGCGTGGGAGGCGAAGAAGCACCTCGACTCCGGGATCTCCACCGCCCAGATCGACGCGCTCTACGGGATCGCCCGGCGCGAAGGTGCGGTTGGCGGGAAGATCCTCGGTGCCGGGGGCGGCGGCTTCCTGCTCGTGCAGGCGCCATTCGAGCGCAAGCACCGCGTGGCACGCGCGCTCGAGGCGGAGGGGGGCACGATCGTGCCCTTCGCGTTCGAGGAGCGGGGGCTGCAGACCTGGGTGACGCAGGAGTGAGGATCGCGCTGCTGGGCACCGCGTGGCCGATGCGCGGCGGGATCGCGCAGTACAACGCGCTGCTGGCGCGCGAGCTGTCCAAGCGCAACGCGATCGAGTTCATCTCCTTCACCCGCCAGTATCCTTCGCTGCTGTTCCCGGGGAAGACCCAGCTCGACACCAGCGAGGACCCGCTGCGCTTTCCCGCGACGCCGCTGGTCGATTCGATCGGGCCGTGGTCGTGGCAGCGGACGATCGCGCACCTGGGCCGGTGGCGTCCGGACGGGCTGGTGCTGAAGTACTGGATGCCGTTCTTCGCGCCGGCGTATGGATGGATCGCGCGCGGGGCGCGCCGCACGCGCCCGCGTCCCCTCGATGGCGACCGGCCGCGGGTGATCGCGATCCTCGACAACCTGATCCCGCACGAGCGGCGTCTGCTCGACTCTGCCTTGACCCGTTGGTTCATGGGCGGAGTCGACGCCTACATCGTGCAATCGAACGTGGTGCGCGACGACCTCCTGCGCATGGCCCCGGCGGCCCGCTTCCTCGAGGTGCCGCATCCCGTGTACAACCTGTTCGGCGAGCGCATCGAGAAGCGCGCGGCGCGCGCGCAGCTGAGGCTCGATCCAGAGACCCCATTGCTGTTGTTCTTCGGCTTCGTGCGCCCGTACAAGGGTCTCGATGTCGTGCTGGACGCGCTCCCGCTGGTGCGCCGCGAGCTGCCCGCGCAGCTGCTCATCTTGGGCGAGTTCTACGGGGGCAAGGCCGACAGCGAGCGCCACGTGGCACGCCTGGGCCTGCAGGACGCAGTGATCCTGCACGACGGTTACGTTCCCAACGAGCAGGTCGGCCTCTATTTCTCCGCGGCCGACGTGGTCGTGCTGCCCTACCGCTCGGCGACGCAGAGCGGAATCGTCCCCATCGCCTGGCAGCTCGAGCGCCCGGTGATCTGCACCGATGTCGGCGGGCTGGCCGAGGTGGTGGAGCACGAGCGCACCGGCCTGGTCGTGCCGCCGGCCAATCCGGCGGCGCTGGCCGCGGCCATCGTGCGCTATTTCCGCGAGGGTCTGGAGGCGCGCTTCATGCCGGCCATTTCCCGCGAGAAGCTCCGCTACTCGTGGGAGCGCATGGCCGAGGCGGTCGAGACGCTCGTGCGGGGCTGATCCGCAGAGGAGTGGCAGCTTTCTAGCCAGTCGGTGCTCCACCGATGCTTTCGATCCAGGCCGCGGGGCGTTACACTGGGCGCACGATGATCATGCCGACCTTGCTCAGACTCTCCCCCGGCGACCGGGTGCTCGTTCTCGCTCCCCATCCGGACGACGAGACGCTGCCGGCCGGCGGGCTGCTCCAGCGCGCGGTCTCCGTCGGCGCCGCCGTGCGCGTCGTCTTCATCACCGATGGCGACAACAACCCGTGGGCGCAACGCGCCGTGGAGCGGCGCTGGCGCATCGGCCGGCGCGATCGTGCTCGCTGGGGCTGCCGCCGGCGCGAGGAGGCGCTCGCGGCGCTGCAGTGTCTCGGTGTCCCAGAGTCGGCGGCAGCCTTTTTGGCCTTCCCCGACCAGGGCCTCACCGATCTGCTGCTGTCGGGGGACCCGGCGCTGGTCCATCGCCTCGCCGAGGAGATTCGGCGCTTTGGGCCCACGCTGTTGCTGGCGCCCTCGATCGATGATCTGCATCCCGACCACAACGCGCTGGCGGTCGTGAGCCGGCTCGCCCTCTCGCGCGTGGCCCTACCGGCAGGGCGCTGTAGGGTGCTGCACTACGTCGTGCACCGCGGCCGGGGCCGCCACGACACCGCCGCCGTGCGCATTGCGCTCGACGCAGCGGAGGTGCGGGCCAAGCGCCGCGCGATCTTGTGCCATGCCTCGCAATTGGTGCTGCGCAGGCGCTTCATGCTCGGCTTCGCCTGCTCCGCCGAGGGTTTTGCCCGCCCAGCCGCGCCCCCCGGCCTCGACCCCCGGCATCCGATCCGGGGGGCCCGGCTCGAGCGCGGCACGCTCGTGCTCGAGCTCGTCGCGCCGAGAGCGGGCCTGGTTCCTTCAGCGCTGCTGGTGGCGATCGAGGGCGGCATGGGCCGCTCCGTGCGGCTGTCGATGCGGCGCCGCGTCGGGGCAATCGAGGTCCACGCAGCCGCCGGCGGCGCGACGGTGGGGCTCGCGCGCATCGAACGCGCCGGCGCGCGGGCGACACTCACGCTGCCGCTGAACGGCCATTCCGATGGCGTGGCGCGCGGCAGCGTGTTCGTGAAGCTCGAGTGGCCGGCGGGACGGCGCCTGGGGTTGTTCGACCACGCTGGATGGCGCGTGGTGCCGGTCGCGGAGCGGGAGCCGATCCTGCGGGTGGCGGCTGCGAGCCAGGGCGCGGGCGAGCGCGAGTTGATGGCGGCCGCGGCATTGCACCCATGACCGCGGGCGGTCCGGCGCCAGACGGTTCCCGGTGACCGCGAGTGCGTTGCGACCCCATCCTCCCCCACACGGCGGAGCGCGGACGGCCCTCGCGGCGATGACGCTGCTCTGCCTTGGGCTTGCGGCGTGCACAGGTGCCGTGCTGGAGCGCGCCGCCGAACAACCCGGGGGATTCGTGGTCCGCCGCCTCACCGTGCACCACCAACCGTGCCGCTACGCGGTGTACGTTCCGCCGCAGTACGACCCGCGACGGAGCTGGCCCTGCATTCTATTCCTCCACGGATCGGGCGAGTGTGGCGACGACGGCACGAAGCCGACCCAGGTCGGCCTGGGACCCACGATCCTGGCGCACCCCGAGCGCTGGCCGTTCGTGGTCGTCATGCCGCAGAAGCCGGCGCAGGACGAGGAATGGGAGGAGCGCGAGGACCTGGTGCTGCAGTCGCTGCGGGCCGTGCGCGCCGCGTATCGCATCGATCCCGACCAGGTGGCGCTGGTGGGGATGTCACAAGGCGGGCACGGCGCCTGGATGATCGCCGCCCGCCATCCGCAGATCTGGTCGTGCCTGGTGCCGGTGTGCGGCTACGTCCGGGCCCGCACCGTGGCGCCGCGGGTCGCGCACCTTCCGGTGTGGGCGTTCCACGGGTTGCAGGACGACGTGGTCGATCCCGGCGACACCCAGCAGATCGTCGAGGGCATCCGCCAAAAGCAGGCGAGGGAAGGGCTCTTGCCAGGGAATTTGCGCCAAGGTGACCGGCGCGCGGCACGCATGACGCTCTACCCCGACCTCAACCATGGCTGCTGGGACGCGGCCTTTGGCGAGGAGGAGTTGCCCGCCTGGATCCTGGCGCAGACGAGACGCCGCTGAGGCGTTCTCCGCCGGCCGCTGTGGTGGAGCCGAGCGACCCGGGCGCCCAGCGCCAACGCGTGCCGGCGTTCGCCCCCGCAGCCCCGCTTGGCCCGAAGGCGGCGTGGCTCTGCGGCTCCACGAAAAGCGCGCCCCGCGAGGCAAAGACCCCGCGGGGCGGATGGGATTGCGTCGGCCGCGCTCCTACTCGAGCACGTGAATGTTCTTCTTGTCGCACATCTCCTTGAGAACCCTCGGCCACACCGTGACGCTCACCTCGCCGAGATGGGCCTTGCGCAGCAGCAGCATCTGCGTGCGCGACTGGCCGATTCCGCCACCGATGGAAAGAGGCAGCTCGTTCTTGATGATGCCCTGGTGGTAGGGCAGCTTCAGGAAATCGAGCTGCTTGCTCATCTCGAGCTGCTTGCGCAGCGTCTGCGCGTTGACCCGGATCCCCATCGAGGTCAGCTCGTGGCGGCGTCTGGTCACGGGATTCCAGACCAGGATGTCGCCATTGAGCCCGTGCATCGGCCGTCCGCCCGCCGTCTTCGTCTCGGTGAGCCAGTCATCGTAGTCGGCAGCGCGCATCTCGTGCGGGTAGCCGTCCGCGAGCGGCCAGCCGATGCCGATGATGAAGACCGCTGGATACTCCTGCAGGATGGCGGTCTCGCGCGCTTTGCGCGGGAGATCCGGGAAGCGCTCGAGGATCTCCTCGGCGTGGAGGAAGGTGAGCTCCTCCGGCAGATCCGCGGCCTCGCGCGTCCGCAGTTTCGGGAACAGCTCGTGGGCATGCAGCTCGGCGCCCTTGATCACCCTCCAGATCCTCCGCACGGTGTCCTTCAGGAGGTCCAGGTTGCGCTGGTCGGCCGTGATGACCTTCTCCCAGTCCCACTGGTCGACGTACGCGCTGTGGTCGTGGTCGAGGAAGTAGTCCTTGCGTACCGCGCGCATGTCGGTGCAGAGCCCTTCGCCCGGCTTCATGCCGAGCTGCTTCAAGGCGACGCGCTTCCATTTGGTCGCCGCCTGGACCACCTGGGCGTCGATCGGGTGCTTGTCGCGGTCGTTGGAGATGTGGAACTGGATGGGCGTGCGCGAGCCGTCGCGGTCCAACATGTCGTTGACGCCGCTCTGCACGTCCACGATCAGCGGCACCTGGACCATCATCAGATTGAGCTCTTTGCAAAGGTGCTCCTCGATGTAGCCCTTCACCGCGAAGATCGCCTGCTGCGTCTCCTTGGGATCGAGCAGGCTGCGGTAGTTGCGGGGCAGGATCTTGTCGAGATCCTCGTAATTGCCGATGCCCGGACCGGCCAGGTCGGCGGCCTTGTTCGCCATCGCGGTCATTCCCCTTTCCTGCCTTCGTTCGCGGCGTCCGCGGACCAACATGGCTGACGGAGCCTCGATTGACGCGCTCTGGAACTGTGATCCGGACGCGCGGCTCCAAAGCTCGCGCGTGCCGTCGTCATGGGCCGAAAGCTGGTCCATGGGAGCGCGCCGCGCAATGCCGTGCTGCTGCGGCGTGGCGCCGTGGCGGCCCCCAAGTCGGCAGCCGGACCTCGGGACTGTTTACCGCGCCGCCTCCCGCAGAGTAGACTCCAACTCGGCTCCCACCCGCACCGCTCGCTTGTTCGCCCCATCAAGGAGGTCCCAATGTTGACATTGACACCGGCACGTCCGCGCGCGTGGCCCCTGGCGGCGCTCGGTACTCTGCTTTGCATCAGCCTGCTCTCCACCGGCGCCTTTGGGCAGATCAGCCTCACGGCGATCGGCACACCCTACAGCCAGAACTTCGACTCGCTCGTCGCGAGTGGAACCAGCTCCGCCGTCCCCGCGGGCTGGGCCTTCAGCGAGGCCGGGACGAACGCCAATGCGACCTACACCGCCGGAACCGGGTCCTCGACGACTGGGGACACCTACAGTCTCGGCGCCGCCGCCGCCACCGATCGCGCGTTCGGTGGGCTGCTGAGCGGGACGCTGATCCCGACGATCGGCGCGGCGTTCACCAACAACACAAACAACGTCATCAACACCCTGGCCATCGCCTACACGGGCGAGCAGTGGCGTCTGGGAGCCGCGCGCCGTGTCGATCGCCTCGACTTCCAGTACAGCCTCGACGCGACCAGCCTCACCACCGGCAGGTGGACGGACGTCGATCCGCTCGACTTCACCGCGCCGGTCACCGTTGCCACGGTGGGGGCGCTGGACGGCAACGCCGCCGCGAACCGGAGCTTGGTCTCCTCCAGCATCGGCAGCCTGGCCATCCCGAACGGCGCCACGTTCTGGATCCGCTGGAACGACTTCGACGCGACGGGGTCCGACGATGCTCTGGGCGTCGACAGCTTCTCCATCACGCCGGGAGCCGCGATTGCGACCGACCTGACCTCGTTTGGAGCGGTCAAGGAGCTCTACCAGTAGGGAGCTGGGTCGCTGCTCGGCGCGGGGCCGTCGTTCCCCCACCCGGCGCAAGACCCTGCCGAGCGAGCCACCTCCACGCACACGGCTCTGCCGTTGACAAGCGCCGGGCTCCCGAGGGGCCCGGCGTTTGGCGTACAGCACGGTTCGCGTCGCCCGCGGCCTCTCAGCCGCGACGCAGCTTGGCACGTGCGCCGCAAGGCGGTACGCTCCCGCCGGGCGAGAGTCACTCTGACCGCGAGGGCCCGCTGTCGCACGGGGGGGGACCCAGCTGCGGCTGGAGATGCCCGACACGACGGAGCGCAACGACGTCACGGGCCAGCTGGACACGACGTCCTGGTGGAGATGGTTCTTGACGCGATTCATGGACCCCGCGGTGGTGCTCGACCACCGGCGCTTCGAACGCTTCCTGGACGGCATCGGGCAGCCGGCAGCGCTGCACCTGCAGATTCACGCTGCCCCCCGTGACATGCCGGCAGCGTCGGCCGCCGCGCAGCGCGCATGAGGCGGCGCGTCCAGATCGCGCTCTTCGTCGGCGGCTGCGCCGTCGTGGTCTGGCTGGTCCACCGCATCGGCCTGAGCGTCCTGGCGGCCGACGTCACCCGCATCGGCTGGCGACTGCTCCCCATCGTCCTGGTGTACGCGGGCGTCTACGCGCTGTACGCGTGGGCGTGGCATCTGACCATGGAAGGTGCCGGGCCCAAGCCGTCGTATCTGCGCACCTGGTCGATGAGCATTTCCGGATTCGCCCTCAACTACGTCACTCCTCTGGTGAACCTGGGCGGCGAGCCGTTCAAGATCGCGGCGCTGGCGCCGTGGTTCGGTACGGGGCGCGCCACCGGCACCGTGATGATCTACTGGATGATCCACGCGCTAAGCAACCTCATCGTATGGCTGGCTGGCCTGGCGCTGGCGCTGCGGCTGGCCGCGGGCAGTACGGCGAACGTGGGGAGGCTGTTGGTGGTGGCCGTGCCCGTACTGGGCATCGGGGCGGTCCTGCTCCTGATCCTGCGCCGCGGCGTGCTGGAGCGCGTGCTCGACGCGCTGCAGCGAGCCCCACTGCTGGGCCGGCTCGCCAAGCGTCTCGAGCCGCGCCGTGCCGCGCTCATCGCCATGGACGAGCAGATCGTGCGCTTCTCTGCGCGCAACCGCCGCCGCTTCGTCTTGGCGCTGTTGGCCGATGTCGCGGGGCGCTGCCTGGCGTGCGTGGAGTTCCAGCTCATCTTCGCCGGACTCGGTCTCCCGGCCGGCTACGGCCGCGCTTTCCTGGTCGGCAGCTTCTCCACGCTGATCCTCAACATCGTCTTCTTCGTTCCGTTGGAGGCGGGTACGCGCGAGGGCGGGCTCTACCTGATCGCCCGCGCGTTGGGGTTGACGGCGGACGTGGGGGTGTTCGCCGCGATCGTCAACCGGGTTCGCGAGCTGGTGTGGATCGCCATCGGACTCTTGCTGATCTGGGCTGCCGGGCGCCGCCGCGCCTCGCCGCGCCCCCCCGACCGTCAGCGCGCGCAGGTCTGATGCCGCCCGCCATCGATGGCGATTGTCTCGCCCGTGATCCAGCCCGCCGCCGGTGAGGCGAGAAAGGCGATGAGCGCGGCGACCTCCTCTGGCTCGCCCACCCGTCCCAGCGGATGGGTCGTGCGGCCATGCTCGAGGAAGGCGGCGTAGCGCTCCGCATCCATGCCCGACGCGCGATGGAGATTCGTGCGCACCACTCCGGGATTGACGGCGTTGACCCGTACCCCAGACGGAGCCAGCTCCAGCGCGAGACAGCGCGTGAGTTGATCCAGCCCGGCCTTGCTCACGCAGTACGCCAGCACGTTGGGAAACGCCCGCGTGCCGGTCACGCTGCTGACGTTCACGATGGCGCCCTTGCTTTGCTGCAGGTGTGGGATCGCCTCGCGGGTCAGCGCGAACACAGCCCGCAGGTTCACGTCCAGCATGGCGTCCCACGCTTCAAGCGTCGTGCTCTCCCAGTTGGCGCTGGCGATGATGCCCGCGGCGTTCACGAGCGCGTCCAGGCCGCCCAACTGGGCGACGGCCTCCGCCACGAGCCGCGTCCGGAAGCCGGCGTCGGTGAGATCGCCGCTCAGGGGACAGATTGTGCCGGGGCCGCCCATCTGCTCGCGCGCCAGCTCCTGCAAAGGTGCCTCGCGTCGCGCGGTTGCGACGATCTCCGCACCGCTGGCTGCCATCAGCCGCGCCGTGGCCCGACCGATCCCGCTGCTGGCGCCGGTGACCAGCGCCCGCTTGCCGTGGAGATCCCAACCCGCGCCGCCGCCCGGACCGCCGCGAGACGTCTGCGCTCCCGCCATGCCCAGGGCCTCCTGTCGTAAGGGCCATCGATCGTGGGGGTCTCGCGAATAATGATGGTGCGGCCCGCCGGCCGGATCAATGGGATCGTCGCGGCACAGACGGCCAGGCTCGAGCGAGGGAGCCCCGTCCCCCTGGCGCGTCGGCTGGGCAACAGCGCATACTTGCAGTGCAGAGGTGCACGCACGGCCGGCAGGGATTGCGGGATCCCTGCACCCGCGCGGCCGCATCACCAGCGCGAACGACCAACGGTGCGAACGGCAGGGGGCCGCGCGATGAGGGCAGTGGCTCTGGCGCTTTGCCCGATCGGGCTGTGGGCGTGCGGCTGCGCCGACAATGCGGCCGCTCCGCCCGCGGCTCCCGATCCCAGCTCGCCAGTGCAGCTCACCCGCACGGGGGGCGACCATCCGACGGTCTCCGGGGACGGCGCCTGGATCGCCTTCGAGCTACCCACGCCCCACCATTATTTCATCGGCCGGATCTCGCCCGATGGCTCGCAGCAGGTCACGCTCACGGATTTCTGCAGCCGCGAGCCAGACTGGTCCCCGGCTGGACACTTGATCGTATTCCGCTGCGGGGAGGTGCTCTACACCGTGGACGCAACCACCCTCGAGACGGCGAGCCTCCTGCCGACGGACTTCGACAGCCATCCCGCCTGGTCGCCCTCGGGGGGTGAGATCGCCGTGAAGGGCAGCGAGGGGATCGTGGTCTTCTCCTATCCGGACGGTGTCCGCGCCGACGTGCTCTGCGCCAGGGCCGGTGGGGGCGGGTGCGCCGGGACGGCGCCTGCCTGGTCGCCCGACGGACAGTGGATCGCCTTCGGCGACGTGGCGCAGATCCTCAAGGTGCCCCGCTCCGGCGGCAGCGCAGAGGTCGTCGTGCAAGGCTTGGGAGACGTCGGCGATCCCGCGTGGTCCCGTGACGCGCGCTGGATTGCCTTCACCCGGCTGATCGTCGCGGGCCCGACCCCGCGCGGAGAGATCTGGGTGGCCGATGCGCGCGGGTCACAGCTGGGCCTGCAACAGGTCACCCGCGACGCAGACGATCACGACCCGTGCTGGTCGCCCGATGGGCGCACGCTGTACTTCGCGTCCGACCGCAGCGGGCGCGCCGAGGTCTGGAAGGTGGCCTTTACGCCCGAGGCAGGGGTTGCCGCGACCGGACCCGGGCGATTCCCGTAGCGGAGGTCGGCTGCGTTCCGGTGGGCGCCACGGGACAGGGTGCATGCGGTGGCCGCCGCGCCCGCGGTCCGCTCGCTGCGCTACTGCGGGGCGAGGCCGGTCGAGACACGGGCGAACCAGCGCGCGATCACGCCTTCGGCCGGTTTATTCTGCGGCGTGAAGTCGATGCTGGACGGTCCCCCCGCACGGTCGTGGTCAGCGTACCACTTCCACAGGTGAGCGCCCGCGCTGCGGACGCAGCGCCACCGTGCGCTGCAGCTCGGCACCGATGCACAGCAGGTCAACCTCCGCGCGCTGGGCGAGCGTCGCGTAGTGGACGATGAAGCTGCCATAGCTGTAGTGGACGATGAAGCTGCCATAGCTCTGGAACCAGCGGTCCCACTGCGCGTCGCTGCCCGGGTCGATGTCGCCCACCCACGTCCCGCAGCTCGCGCCGCCGAGCCAGATGTGCGGCTTGAGCATCACCCGCATTCCCGCGGCGTGTGCCGCCCGGCGAACCGCGCCCAGTATGGCGCTTGCGCCAAACGCCCGCCAGCAGCGTCGTGGCGCGGGCCAACGCCTCTGGGAACCTGTCCCGGCCCGGGGAGTACCACGAGCATCACATTCGAGGCGCGCACAGGCGCACGGTGGGACTCACCCCCTCCAGACGGCGCAGGTGCTGTTGCGGCGCACCGCGCACCGGCCGCGACGACAGCACTGCGGAGCCCCGCACTGCTCTCGTGCGCTGCGCTGGCACTCGTGGTGGGACTGGAGGGCCATGGAACGCTTTCTGACCGCCCCCATGCTTGGAGCCGTCTTGATCGCCGCGTGCGCTGCGTGCGCAACGAGTCCCTACGAGGGCTCCTCCGCCGGCTCCTCTGCCAGATTCTCCGCCGATGCCGATGCAGCGTCCGCCCGGGCCGATGTCGGCATCTTCTACAATTCGCTCGCTCCGTACGGCGTCTGGTTCTGGGACGCCGACTACGGTTGGGCCTGGACCCCGTCGGGGTTGCCGCCTGACTGGCGTCCCTACACCGACGGTGAGTGGATCTTCACCGACGCCGGGTGGTGCTGGCAGTCCGACCAGGTCTGGGGCTGGGCTCCCTTCCACTACGGCCGCTGGAGCTTTCGGCCGGCGCGCGGGTGGGTGTGGGTCCCCGCGGCGGTCTGGGCTCCGGCGTGGGTGGCGTGGCGCTCCGGCGGAGGCTGGGTCGGCTGGGCTCCGCTGCCGCCGCAGGTCGGCTGGCGCGCCGGGATCGGCCTGGAGACGGGCGGCTTCGACCTGGACGCCGGGATCGAGCCGTACTGGTGGAGCTTCTGCGATGACGCGCACTTCGTGGGCGGACGCCTGCGCGCACGAATCGCCACCCTGCCACGCAACGTCACGCTGATCCGCCAGACGCGCAGCGTCACGAACCTCGTGATCGTCGACAACCGCGTGGTGGACAGTGGTCTGGGCGTCGGCGGGATCGAGCGTGCCATGCACAAGCCGGTCACGCGTTACCGCATCGTCGAGATGCCGGGGCCCGGCACTCGGCCGCAGCCGCCGCGCGGCGGCGTCGTGCGAGTCTACAGGCCAGACGTGCCGGACACGCGGTCCCAGTCGCCGCCCGAGCGGCCCTCCCAGGCTCCATCGCGGCCTGCCGCTGCCGCCGTCGTTCCCGGCGCTATCGTCCCGGGCGCCGTCCGCTCCGGCACCGTTCCGCCGCGCAACGTCCCGACCGCGACGCCGCAGACCCCGCCACCGCCCCCCGCGCGCGACATTCCGGCGGACATCCGCCGCCGGCAGGAGCGGGAGCGGCACGATCTGGGGGTGCGGCAGCAGAAGCAGCTGCGCGCGCTGGAAGAGAGGCACCTGCGCGAGCTCGCGCAACCGCCCACCAACGCATCCGCGCAGGCGCTGCGCGAGCAGCACGCGGCGGAGCGCCGAGCGCTCGAGGAGCAGGCCGCCCGAGAGCGGGAGCTGCTCGGGGCGCGCCACGAGGCGCAACAGGCGCAGGCGGCACGCGATGCAGCCGCGGCAGCTGCGCGCGGCGCAGCAAAGGGGGGCAAGGGCCGTCGCGCGAAGGGCGCAACGCCCGTGGATCCGAGCCGGCCGCGAGACGGCTCGAAGCGCTGACGTCCCGGCCCCCGTCCCGCCGCGGCCAAAGTCCCGGGCTGTCCGTGAGCGCGCCAGGAGCGGCCGGAAGCCGCTGTCGCTCCACTCAGCCGCACAGTATCATGGGCGCCCGAGCCGGCGGCGTCGCTCTGCGGGACTCCCCAACGCGCGCCGCGGCCCGACCTCATGCGACCGCGCGACGTCCCGCTGGAGCCGGCCACGAGCCCCTGGACACCCCATCGATGACCGGTCAGCCGCTGCGCTCGCTGCGGCGCGTGCATCCGCGCCTGCGCGTGCGCTCGCTCAGTTTCGCGCCCGGTCTTGCGCTGCTCGCCATCGCGGTTGCCGCTCCGGCGCGCGCGCTGCCGCCGGGTGTGGATGGGATGGGAGCGCCGACGGCGACCATCCCGCGCATCGAGGCGGACGTCGAGATCGACGGCGTCCTCGACGAGGCGCCCTGGTCTCAGGCGACCCGCCTCACAGGGTTCTCCCAGTTTCAGCCGGTGGATGGCCGGCCCGCCGAGGAGCAAACCGAAGTCAGGGTCTGGTACTCGCCCAGCGCCATCTACTTCGGCGTGATCGCCCAGGACCGCGACCCGGCGTCCATCCGCGCTACGGTCGCCGATCGCGACAACATCGACGCCGACGACCAGGTGGTGCTCTGGCTGGACACCTTCAACGACCGCCGGCGCGCCTACTACTTCGCGGTGAATCCCCTCGGGGTGCAGCAGGATGGCATGCGCAGCGAGGGCGCCTCCAGCGCCGGGAGCATTTTCGGGGGCAGCGTGGACCGCAACCCCGACTATCTGTTCGACTCCAAGGGCCAGATCACCGGCGACGGCTACGTGGTCGAGCTGCGCATTCCCTTCAAGAGCCTGCGCTACCGCGGCAGCGGCCCGCAAACGTGGGGGCTCAACGTGTCGCGCTTGGTGCAGCGCACCGGCTACGAGGACACGTGGACGGACGTGCGCCGCGCCAATGCCAGCTTCCTCCTGCAGTCGGGCGCCATCGATGGCCTGCACGACCTAGCGCGCGGCGTCACGTTCGAGGCACAGCCCTTCGTCACGGGCACGGCGAACGGCGCCCGCGACGCAGCCACCGGGAGCTTCGAGCGGGGAAGGCTCGACACCAGCGCCGGGGTGAACGTGTCCCTGGGGCTCACGAGCCTCTCCATCGACTTGACCGTGAACCCCGATTTCAGCCAGGTGGAGACCGACGAAGGACAGGTCACGGTCAACGAGCGCTTCGCGCTGTTCTATCCGGAGAAACGACCGTTCTTCCTAGAGGCAATCGACCTCTTCGCCACGCCCAACCAGCTGGTCTACACGCGGCAGATCGCCGATCCGATCGCCGGCGGCAAGCTCACCGGCAAGCTCGGCCGGCTGGGCGTGGCGCACCTGACTGCGGTCGACCAGTCGGTGGACGGATCGAGCAAAGACGCCCTGTTCAACATCAGCCGCTTGCGGTGCGACTTCGGCTCGAACTCCGTCGCGGGGGTCACGTACACCGACCGCAGCGTGCTTGGGACGTCGCTCTTCAACCGCGTCGCGGCGGGCGATGCGCGCGTGGTGTTCGGCAAGCTCTACTACGCGCAGGGCCAGCTGGGCGGCTCCTGGACGCGGGACGACGCCGGTGCGCGCGCGGCGCCGCTCTGGAGGGTGGAGGTGGACCGGACGGGGGGCTCATTCGGGTTCAACTACCAGCTCAATGGCGTCGGGGAAGATTTCGTGAGCAAAGCGGGCTACGTGCCGCGCAGCGACGTGGTGAGCGGGCACCTGTTCGACCGCTTCACGTTCTACGGCCCGCGCGGCGCGCTGCTGGAGAGTTTCAGTGTCTTCGTGACGCCCGTACGTGTCTGGCGGTACGGCGGATTCCTGAGGGAGAACGCCGTGGAGGGGAGCGAGAACCTGGAAGGGTCGCTGCGCCTGCGCGGCGGGTGGGAGGGTGACGCCACGATCAGCCGCCAGTTCGTGCACTTCGACCGTGCGGCCTACGCCGGCTATGAGACGGCTGCAGCCGGCGGGCCGCTCCCGTACACGCCGCTCGACGAGACGTCTGGGCCGCAGATCACGCTTGCGGCGAGCACGCCGACCTACCGTGGGCTGGACGCGCGCGTTTCCGCCAGCCGGGCACGCGTCGGGATCTTCCCGGAGGGGTCGCAGGGCACCGGGACGAACGTGAACGGCGGAGTCGCGTTGCGCCCGGGCGAGTCCATTCGCATCTCCGCGAGCGCAACGGCCTCCTGGCTCGCCCGCCGCCGCGATGGCACGCAGTTCGCGCGCACGGTGATTCCCCGCATCAAGCTCGAGGTGCAGCCCTCCCGGGCGCTGTTCTTCCGCCTGATCGGCGAATACCGCTCAGAGCGGCAGGCGGCCCTCGCCGACGCGCGCACGGGGGAGCCGCTGCTGGTGGACGGGACGGTGGCGGGCGCAGAGGCATCCGACGGGCTGCGCGTCGACGGCCTGATCTCCTTCGAGCCCTCGCCCGGGACCGTCGCATTCCTTGGCTATGGCTCCTTGCTGGAGGCCGCGGGCGCGTTCGATGTGGCGAGCCTTCGACCGGTGCAGGACGGGTTCTTCGTCAAGCTGGCCTACCACGCGCGGCGCTGACCTCCCGCCGGCGCGCGGCGGGTCGTCTCCAGCCGCCCGGCGCGCCACCCCGGCCGCCCGCGTGGGCCTCCCCCTGGAGCGCCGCCCAGGGTGCCCCCGGGGGCGTTATCCCAACCGCCGCCCCGGGCGCGATCCGGGGGTCCGCCCCGGGCCGCCGTCCCCGCCGCCATCCCGGCCACCGTTTTGAGCCCGCGCCAGTTCTCCAGCGGCCTTGCGGTCGGCCGGCGCCGCGAGTTAGCCTCGGTAGGGGGTCCCCCGTTTCCACTGCTCCACATCGCACCGCCCGATCGATCCAGGGAGAGGCACCATGCACATCGTTCGCCTGACAGCCATCTGCCCGCTGGTCCTCGCGCTGGCCGGGGGCCTTGTTCCTGCCCGGGCCGCGAATCCAGGAGACGTCATCATCAGCGAGATCGCGTGGGCGGGGAGCGCTGCCAACACGGGGGATGAGTGGGTCGAGCTCCACAACCAGACCGCATCGCCGATTGCCCTCACTGGCTGGGTCCTGACCGAGTCCAGCGGCGGCACGCTGAATCTGGTTGGGTCCATTCCCGCGGGCGGCTTCTACGTGATCGAGGGCCGCAGCGGAGCTGCGATCTCCAACCGCATCAGCGAGCTCAACATCCCGTCCTTCCACAACACGCTCAGCAACGTCGGCGAGGAGCTCATGCTCCTGGATCAGAGCTCCGCGACGATCGATGCCGCGGGACAGCCCGCCACCCTCTGGTTCGCCGGGGTGAATGAGGCGGGGACGATCCAGGACTTCACCATGGAGCGCAATCAGGTGGCGTGCGGGTTCGCGGCGGACGGGACGGTGCCCGCGAGCTGGCACACCAACGACGGCATCACGCGCAACGGACTCGACAGCGGCGGCACTCCCCTCAACGGCACGCCGGGGGCGCCCAACAGCGGCTGGGTGGCCGGCAGCATCTTGATGATCGTGAGCGGCACGACGCCCGCGCCGCGGCTGGTTGCGGCAGGCGGCGCCACGCCCATCGTCGTGACCGCGACGGTGACGTCCCTGGAGAGTTGCGCGCCGCGCGTGCCCGACACGGTGAGCCTGTACGCCCGACCCGCGGGTGGGTCGTGGACCGCGTCGCCCATGGTCCCGGCGGGCGGCGATGCCTACACCTACAGCTGGAGCCCGCCCGGCGGCCCGGGGGTGTACGAGTTCTACGTCGCGGCGACGGCCGGGAGCGTGACGGTGCCGGGCTATCCGCCGCCGTCCCCGGACTTCGTGGGGTTCTACGATCCGGGCGCGCTGCCGTGCGTCGGCGCGGTGCGCAGCGTGGACGCCAACGGAGCGATCACCAACAGCGGGGCTCCGGTGATGACCGCGGGCCTGGTCACGACGGGGAATCCGGCGTTCAGCACTCAAGCCAACGACTTCTTCATCGTGGACGACTGCGCTCCTGCCGCTGGCATCGCAGTGAACGGGGCCAGCGGTGTATCCTTCGCGGTGACGCCGGGGGACCAGATCGTCGCGTTGGGCAGCCTCAGCCAGTTCAGCGGCCGCACCGAGCTCGAGCCGCGCGCGGTCGTCGTGCTCGCGTCAGGCCTGCCCGTGGCTCCGGTCACAATGACCTTGGCCAGCTTGCTGCCAGCGGCCGAGGCATTCGAGGGGCGGCTGGTGCGCGTGAACAACCTGACGATCCTGTCGGGCACCTGGCCCTTCGCCGGCAGTGACGCGAGCCTGACCGTGAGCGACGACGGCGGCGCCTCGTCGTTCACGTTGTTCGTGGACCGCGACACCGACGTGGACGGCACGACGGCGCCGCCCGCGGGGTTCGCCCTGGTCGCGATCGTGGACCAGTTCGACACGACGAGCCCATTCCTGCAGAGCTATCGGCTGGTTCCCCGCAGCGCCGCGGACGTGATCGCGCCCGCCACGGGGGTTGATGCGCTGGGGCCGCCGGTTGCGATCTATCCGGCGTTCGTCAGCGTTCCCAATCCGGCCCGCTCCCGCCTCGAGGTGTCCTTCCAGGTGCCGGGTGGCAAGGCGCTGCCGGTCAGGTTGTCGGTCTACGACATGCGCGGTCGCAGGGTCGCGACCATGGTCGAGGAGAGCCTGCTCGAGCCGGGGCTGCACCGAGCGCTCTGGCCGGGTCAGGACCAGAGCGGCCGGTCCGTTGCGGCGGGCGTCTATCTCCTGGAGCTGTGGACCCCGGCCCACACGGCCGTAGCGCGTACGGTGCTGCTGCGGTGAGGCCCTGATGCCCGTCGGCATCCGTACCAACGCGCTCCGGAAGGTCTACACGTCTCTGCCCCCCCTCGGCGCCAACGTGCGCGGAGCGGCATTCAGCATGGCCCGCCCGCGGCGGCAACCGAAGGGACAAAACTACCAAGTGGTGGCCCTGGACGGTCTGTCGCTGGAGGTCCGCCCCGGAGAGATCTTCGGGCTGCTGGGGCCCAATGGCGCCGGCAAGTCTACGACCGTCGGCGTGCTCACAACGCGGGTGCGCCCGACCTCCGGCGAGGCCTGGATCGGCGACCACGACGTCTGGAAGCGGCGCGTGGAGGTCAAGCGGCTCATCGGCGTGGTGCCGCAACGCCCGAACCTCGACTTCGGCCTGACGGCTCGGGAGGTGCTCACCTTCCACGGGGCTTACTTCGGGCTCCCCGCGGCCGAGCGCGGCCGGCGCGCCGGCGAGTTGCTGGAGCGCTTCAAGCTCTCCGACCGGGCCAACCAGCTCCTCTTCGGGTTCTCGGGCGGGATGATGCAGCGGCTGTCCATCGCCCGGGCGATGATGCACGATCCGCAGGTCCTGTTCCTCGATGAGCCCAGCGCCGGGCTGGATCCCCAGACGCGGCTCCTGCTGTGGGAGATCGTGCGCGAGTACAACCAGCAGGGAAAGACGATCCTCCTGACGACGCACAACATGGAGGAGGCCGATGCGCTCTGCGATCGAGTGGCGATCATCGACCATGGAAGGATGATTGCGGTGGGGACGCCTCAGGAGCTGAAGCGCTCCGTTCCCGGAGGCTACGTGATTCGCCTGCACTTCGAGAATGGCGCGGGGACGCTCGCGCAGGCGCTGCAAGGCCTCCCAGGGGTCACCGAAGTGCGCCCGGCGCCGGACGGCGCGCTGGACATCTACGCGGACCGTGGTGGGGCGCTGGTGCCGCAGGTCGTCAACCTCGCAGTCGAGCACGGCGTGGGCGTGTCCGACATCCACATATCGGCGCCGAGCCTGGAGAACCTCTTCCTGCACCATACGGGGAGGAGCCTGCGGGAATGAACGGCCGGACCTTTCTCGCCATGCTCGCCCGCGACGCCCACGTAGCGCGCCGCAACTTTGTTCCGCTCCTGCTGCAGACGCTGCTGCAGCCCATGCTGTTCGTGTTCATCTTCGGCCGCGTGATGACCGGCAGCGGACTCATGCCGCAGGAGTACAAGAGCCTGCTCTTGCCCGGGATCATGGCCATCAGCATGGTACTCTCGGGAATCCAGGCCGTGGCCATGCCGCTGGTGGCGGAGTTCCAGTTCACGCGTGAGATCGAGGACCGGCTGCTGGCTCCCATGGAGATCGAGTGGCTCGCCGTCGAGAAGGTCGTCGCCGGCATGATCCAGGCGCTCGCGGCCGGGCTGGTGGTGATCCCGCTGGCGTGGCTGGTGATGGGACATGGGGTCGCCTTGAGCCTGCACCGGCCGCTGCTGCTCGCCGGGCTGGCGTTGTTGGTCTCGTTCATGGCCTCGGCCATCGGGTTGACCTTGGGCTGCACCGTCGGCCAGACGCAGATCGGGCTGATGTTCAGCCTGGTGCTTGCGCCAATGATCTTCTTCGGGTGCACGTACTATCCGTGGAGCTCGCTCTCGACATTCCCGTTCCTGCAGCGCGCCGTGCTGATCAATCCGGTTGTCTACGCGAGCGAGGGCTTCCGCAGCGCGCTGGTGCCGCAGTTCCCACACCTGGCCCTGCCGGCCGTGCTGGGCGCGCTCGTGTCCTTCGACGCGGCTTTCCTCGCGCTGGGGCTGCGCCAGTTCCGGCGCAAGGCCGTGAGCTGAGCGGGGGCGCTTGAGAGTGGTTCGTCCGGGCCTCGCTGCCGCGCGGGTGACCCGCGATTGCGACGGACGAGTCCTGGTGCGACGGCGACCCGTTACTTCGACGGCCAGACGTAGCAATCCTGCGCCCGCGGCGCCGACTTGATGTCGCGGAGCTCGGCGAGCTGGCGCGCCAGGGCGGTCCAGCGCTGAGCGGTCATGGCGCCCAGCCCCAGACGCGCGGTCTCCTCGTTCTCGATCAGAGGTCTCTGGGCTGCCGCGCTGGCGGCGAAGGTCTCGAGATCCATCGCGGGATTTCGCTGCTGGATGAGCCGGTTGGTGACCGAAGGATCGTCGAGGTACGCGCGCCAGCCCTCCTGGACGGCGGCCACCATGTCCCGCACCACGGCGGGATTCTGCTCGAGGTAGGCGCGGCGGGTGATGAGGACAGTGGTGTAGGGGTTGTATCCGATCTCCTTCACGAGGAAAGTCCTGGTTGCGATGCCGGCCTTCTGCGCCACCAGCGGCTCCGAGGTGAGGAAGACCTGCTGGGCGAACGCCGGGTCGTTGCGGAAGGCCGTGATGTCCCCGCCGGGCGACGGTACGACATTGACCTGGTCGAAGCCATACTTGCGCTTGAGCAGGCGGGCGTAAGGCAAGCCCTTCTGCATCGCGACAGTGCCAGGGTGCGTGAAGATATCGCCGATGCTGGTGAAGCCGCGCGAGGTGCGCACCATCAGGCCCTGGGGGCAATCCTGAAAGGTCGCGAAGAGGGCGACCACGTCGTTGCCATGCTCGCGCGCGATGAGGAGCTCATCGGCAGAGACGATTCCGAACTCGACGGTCCCCGCGCCCACCATCTGCACCGTCGGAGTCCCGCTGCCGCCGGGCAGGATTCTCACGTCCAGGTGATGCTTGGAGTAGGTCCCGGTGAACTCCCCCACATAGAAGCCGCCAAACTGCGGCTCCGGCTTCCAGTTGAGCGCTAGGCTGACCTTGACCAGCGCCGGGCTCGTCGGCGCTTCGATGACCGGTGGGGGGGTGGTCGGTGCCGTGGTGTTCGCGGCGATGGCGCGCGCAGCGGCGGCGATCGGCGCGACCGCCGCCGCGAGGCCAAGCACGGCACTCAGCACGCAGCGGGGGTAAGCGGCAGGGAATCGCACGGTTGGTTCTCCTTCCTGTCGGGCGCGCGGCGGGCTGCGGCGGCGCGTCCCGGCGCCCGCGTCCCACCCACCTGGCATCCTGTGGCGCCGGCCGCGTCGCTCAGCCGTTCTGCTCGCAGGCGTGCCAGCGGCGGAGCGCAAGATAGCTGAGCAGGTTAATGAGGCCAAACAGCGCCAGCCCCAGCAGCGAGGCCAACAGCACGGCCGCGAACACCAGATCGACCCGCTGCTGGGTCTTGGCCGACTCGATCACGTCGCCGAGCCCGTAGCCGGTGATGAACTCACCGACGATGGCGCCGATCACGGCCAGCCCGCCGGCGATGCGCAGGCCGGTCAGGATGCTGGGCAGCGCGGCCGGGATGCGCAACTTGAGCAGCGTACTGGAGCGCGATGCGCCGTAGAGGCGGAACAGGTCGAGCAGGGCGGGATCGGTGGACCGGATGCCCGCCAGCGCGTTGGCGATCACGGGAAACACCGAAACGATGAAGGACGACGCCACCACGACCTTGAGCCCGTAGTTCAGCCAGATGACGAGCAGCGGGGCGATGGCGATGATGGGGACGGTCTGGAAGAAAACTGTGTATGGATAGAGCGCCCGCTCGACCAGTCGCGAGGTCGACAGGGCGATCGCCGCGCAGAGTCCGACGGCCACGCTCAGCAGGAAACCGAGGGACGCCGCCAGCGCGGTGCGCCCCAGCGCGGCTAGCAGCTCGCGGGTGTTCAAGGCGACGGCGGCCACGACGGCGCTGGGCGCAGGCAGGATGAATCCAGGAATGATCCCGCCGCGGATCAGGAGCTCCGAGCCCGCCGTGAGCACGAGCAGCGGGATCAGCGGCGGGCCGATGATGCGCAGCAGCCGGAATCGCGTCACGTGCCCTCCTAGGCGTCCTGCAGCGCGGCGAAGAGTGCCCGCATCTGCCGGGCGAACCCCGCGTCGGTGCGTAGCTGCGCCGTCCGCTGCGGCGGTAGCTCGATCGCGGCGTCGAGCACGATGCGGGCCGGGCGCCGTGAAAGCACGACGGCGCGGTCGGCCAGGAAGGTGGCCTCGGGGATGGAGTGGGTGACGAAGATCACCGTCATGCGGCGCGCGAGGTAGAGACCGCGCAGCTGCTCGTCGAGGCGCTGCCGCGTGATCTCGTCGAGGGCAGCGAACGGCTCATCGAGCAGCAGCAGGCGCGGCCGCGTCACCAGCGCCCGTGCGAGCGAGACGCGCATTCGCATTCCGCCGGAGAGCTGCGCCGGATAGCGCTCCAACGCGTCGCCCAGGCCGACCTGGACCAGCTCCTCGCGCGCGACGGCCAGGCGCTGCGCCCGCGACACACCCAGGAGCTCCAGCGGCAGCGCCGCGTTGTGCAGTACCGTTCTCCACGGCAGCAGGTGGGCGTCCTGGAAGACGAAGGCGATGGGATTGCTCGGCGCTGGACTGCTGCTTGGGCCGCCGCCTGCGCCCCCTCGCGCTCGCTCTGGACCGGCCGCCGCTGCGCCCGGACCGATCGCCGCTGCGATGCCCACGCCGGCCGCCGCTGCGCCCGATTCGGCCACCGCGGTCGCCGCGTCCTCGACGCGCACCGCCCCGGACGTGGGGCGGTCCAGCCGCGCGATCAGGCGCAGCAGCGTCGACTTCCCGCAGCCCGAGGGCCCGAGGATCGCGAGGAACTGGCCCGCGGGAATCCGTAGGCTCAGCGTCTCGACGGCCACGGTCTGGCCGTCGAACACCCGCCGCACACCGTCGATGACAACGGTGACTCCCGAGCGGTCGCTCGATGCGGCCGGGGGTCCCTCGGCCGCGGCGTCGGTGCCGCGCAGTGGGGTGCCGGCTTGCGCCGGGTGCGGAGGGCGACTGGGGGGGAGCATGGGCGCGCATATCTTACGGCATCGCGGGCGATCTGCACGCACAGCTCGCAACGCGGGGGCCAGACGTCCGTTGAGCGAACTCGCTCCCGGGGCATACGATCGCTCGGGCGCGCGAACTGCGCGGCTGGGCGCCAGGCGCAGCGGTTGTGCGCGCGGGTAGGGGGCGTATGTCAGTGGGAGGCACCACAGGCCGGCGGGTCATCCTCGCCGCCGCCACCGCGCTGGCGGCAGGCCTTGCCATCTTTGCAGTGGTGTCCTGGGAGGTTGCCAGCAGCCAGGCCGAGCCGTCTCGGCACCTGGCGGGCACTCTGCCCAGCGGGTTCCCGCGGCCGGTCCAGGCGGTGGAGTTCTCGACGACCGACGGGTTGCGCCTGCGCGGCTGGTACTCGCCAGCGCTGGATGGGCGCACGGCGATCATCCTGCTGCATCCCTACGGCAGCAATCGGCGCAGCATGCTCTCGCGTGCCGTGCTCTTCGCCGAGGCTGGCTACGGGGTGCTCCTCTATGACGCGCGCGCCAGCGGGGAGAGCGAGGGGCGCCGCAGCTCGGTCGGGTACTTCGAGGCTGCCGACCTGCTGGCAGCGCTGCGCTGGCTGCGCGCACAGGGTGTGGACACGATCGCGTGCGATGGATGGTCCCAGGGGGGCTCGACGATCCTCATGGCCGCCGAGCGGCTGGGCGGCGTGCGCGGTGTCGTGCTCGAGAGCGCATTCGACACGATGGAGCACGGGATCGACCGCGGGTTCCGCCACCGCGTGGGGCTGCCGGGTCGCGTGGCCGGCCTGCTCTACACGCCGATCCTCCAGCGGCTGCTCGGCTTCGACGTCTCGGCCTTCCGCCCCATCGACCACGCCGCGGCGCTGCCCTGCCCCGTGCTCGTCATGAGCGGAACCGCCGATCGCAGCACGTGGGCCTCAGACACGCAGGCCATCTTCGACGCTGCTGCGCCGCGCAAAGAGCTCTGGCTTGTGCCCGGGGCCGCGCACGAGGACCTGTACGCCTTCGCGCCCCAGCAGTACCGCACACGCGTGCTCGCGTTCCTGGCGAGGTGCACGGCGCGGCCTTTGGCGGGTGGCTCCGGCTGACCGTCTGCCACGTCTGTGCCGCGCGCGGGTGGCTCGGCCGAGCGCGCGGCACCCGCGCAAGCGCGCATCGCTCACTCCTTCCCTGCCGCTGACGCAGGGCGCGCAAGATTGCCTGCAGCGGATCGGCGCTCCGTGGCGACTGCTTGGGTGGACAGCTGCTGCGGCCGGATGCGGCCGGCTCTGGCCGGCGGCCGCGGAAACGCCCAACCCGACTCGGAATCCCTGGAGGTCTGGTCATGAGAAGCGCAGGAATCCTTCGCCACGGTCTGCTCCTTGGGTTGATCGGCATCGCGTGGCTCGCAGTGGGTTGCTCCGAAGATGGCATGCTGGGCCCCGCCGTTCCCACCACCGACGTTCCCGACGCCTCCAACGCCAGCGTCAACGGCGCGCTGGCCCTGGCCGCGGAGACCGGTTCGGCTCTCACGCCGGGCCTGATGCTCGGCCCGATCGACAAGCTCACGGTCGGTTGGTACAGCATGGCGAATGGCACCACGCTGCTCATCCCCCTCGGCGCCGGCGTGCAGCTCAAGGCCCTGGCCGACCCTGGCGCCGTCGTGCGTTGGATCGGCGCGCAGGCGGTCGAGCGTGACGGCGACTTCTCGCGGGCGCAATTCACGGCATCGGCCGCAGGGATGCACGACGTCCGCGTAGCCATCGAGCATGACGGCGCGCTGGAGACCTACGTCTGCCACCTGAAGGCCGTGAAGGTCGACCTCGCGGAGATCCGCGTGACGGCCGCTGCGGTGGTCGAGCAGACGGCCCGGCTCGCCGGTGGCGACACTGCCGGTGGCTCGGTGCAGCGGCTGCGCTCAAACTACTACCGCGTGCCCGCCGGACAGGCGGTGGAGCTGCGCGCCAGCGCGGAGCCGGTCAGCATGACCGGCTTGATCGAGTGGCGAATCGATGGCGTCGCGCGCTTCCTGGGCGGCGTCAGCCTCGTCACCCTCGATGGCGTCGGAACCTACGGGGTGTCCGTGGGTCCTCCCGACCGCGCCGCCCAGCTGACGGTCGACACGTACTCGATCGCGGCCGCCGAGCAGCCGCCCGCACCGCGCCCCCAGCCGCACGAGCTGCCGGCGAACTGAGCGCCACGCATCCAGTGCAGGTGTTGGCCCCGGCAAGGCGTGACCGACCCGATCAGAGGCGGAACGCTCAAGCCGACCGCCCGGCTCCCCGGCCACCAGCGCCGAGGGAGCCGGGCGGTTGTACGGGCGGCTCCCTTGACCTTCCCGCCAAAGCTGCGCTACAGTCCCCGCACGCCCGTCCTCCGCTCCCCTCGCGGTCCATCACCCGAACCGGCGCCTGCCCCGGAACGTGCCTTCTTCCAACGACTTCGCGCAGCGCAGCGCTTCCGCGTACGTCTTTCTGCTGGCCCGCGTCCACCTGTTCATTCTGGCGCTGGCCTTCACGTTGCTGGGCCTGGATCCATTCCTCCTCCAGACGGATGTCCGGTCGTTGCTGGGCGTTACTGCGGGCGTCCTATTCCTGCTCACCGGGCTCTCGGCGCTGCTGGCCGCCGTGGTGCTGCTGCTGTTGCGGGTGCTGCGCCGGCCCGAGCTCGCCGCGCGCCTGTGCCAGAGCTCGCCGTTCACGGTTCTCTTTGCGGCGGCCGTCACCATCGCGGCCGATCCCTTCCTGGTGAAAGCGGACCGCCAGGAGCTGCTGCTGGCGGTGTTCCCGGCTGCAGCGCTCGTGGGATACCTGGTGGAGCGTCGGTCGCCGGCCCGGCTGCCGCGCATCGATCGCCTCGCTCTCGTCACGCTGCTGGTCAGCGCCACCGCTCTGCCGCTGGCGCAGCTGGCGCGCGCCGCGACCAGGACCCGGCCCGCGGAAGGCCCCGCGCTCGCGCTCCCACCGGGCAAGCGAGGGCTGGTGGTGGTCGTCATCGACGGGCTCGGGGAGCGCTACATCTCAGCGCTGAATCCCAAGTCCCCAATCACGACGCCCAACCTCGATGGGTTCATCAAGGAATCGGTGTCGTTCACCAACGCCTACACCAACTTCCCGTACACCGTGGGGGCGTTCAGCGCCATCTACTCCGGGCGTGAAGAGGCCCAGAACCGCATGCCCGCGCGCAACCTGCTCGCAACGCTGCAAGAGCACGGGATCCGCACGCGCCTGCTCGTCAGCCATCCCAACGCGATCCCCGAGAACAAGTGCTTCCGCTACCGGGGCGTGCGCTCGCTCTATCTCTCGCAGTACTACACGTTCGTGCCGCGCTGGCTGGGGTTGGACTACCACGTGCTGGTGCACACCCCGCCCAAGAAGACCGACGTGAAGGTGCCCGGCCGGCACAAGCTGAGGCTGGCGCCGATCCTGGCCCTCCTCAATGCGGGCTTCCCGAGCAAGGGACCGTTGAAGACCGCGCTCGCGGAGCTGGACAACCTCTCGCGGGAGGAGCGTCCGTTCTTTCTGCTCTTGCACCTCTTCCCCCACAGCGTTAGCCGGCTGCCCAAACCGACCGATCTCGACTTGGGGAAGACGCCCGAAGATCGCAAGGCAGCCGAGGCGCGGATGCACGCCATGGACTATCACTACGACGCCGCGGACAGTTGGCGCGTCGACGAGCTGCGCGACACCTATCTCAAGACCATCAAGGCCTTTGACGCCGCGTTTGGCGAGTTCATGGGACGGTTGTGCCAACGCCCCTGGGCGGGATCGGTCGACGTGCTCCTCACTGCGGACCATGGCTCCATCTATGAGGATGGGAAGGTCTGGTACGGGTACCACGTCGACGAGCCCGTCCTGCGCGTGCCGCTGGTGATATGGACGGGAGGTCCTGCGCGCACCGAGGCCGGCCTGCGCCAGACGGTGGACATCCCGGCGACCGTGATGGACTGGTTCGGCCTGGACGTGCGCAGCCTATCTCCCGACGGGCATTCGCTGCTGAACGAGCCCGCGGAGCAGCAGGTGCTCTCCTTCACGGGACGGCGCAGAGGCGGGTCGAGCGAGGCCGCTGTCTACGCGGGCGGGGACAAGCACGTCTTCGAGATCGATACGCAGAACCGTCCGCAGTGGCGGTACTCCGAGCGGCTGCTGCCCTCCGGGGGGACCGACCCCATCGCGGATCCGCCGGAGAGCGTTGCGCAGCTCACGGAATTGCTGACATCCTGGTGCAAGGATCGACGCTACACGCGCTGACGAAGCGCAATCGGTCAGGGGCGCCGGGCTGCGGGCACCCCTGCGCCCCGGCTGAGCGCCGGCCAGGCTGGGCACGCCGGGCGCACCCGACCGCTGGGACAAGGAGCCCATCCGCCTGATGGGCCTCCTGCACGCCCATCTCTCTGCGTCGAACTTCAACGCCCACCGGATCGACCTCGAGACCAGCGGCGTGCTGCTGTGCGCCAAGTCCCAAGAGGCGCTGCGGCGGCTGTCGGCGCAGTTCCAGTCCCGCGCTGTTTGCAAGGTCTATCTCGCACTGACGGCTGCTGCGCCCAAAGCGGCCACCGGCGTGATCGCGGCCGCTCTCGCGCCGGATGCACGCCGACCCGGATGCATGCGGGTCGCTGCCGCCGGGCACCCGGGCAGCCGGCCCAGCGAGACGGCCTACACCACGCTGAAGCGGTGGCGCCGCGGACATGCGCTGGTGCAAGCGGAGCCCCGGACGGGGCGCACGCACCAGGTGCGGGTGCACTTCGCCCATGCCGGCGCCCCGATCGTTGCGGAGGCGCTCTACGGGAGCGAGCGTGGGCTGTACCTGTCCCACCTCAAGCGGAGTTACAAGCCGGGTCCACGGCCCGAGCGGCCCCTGATCGGACGGCTCGCGCTGCACGCAGCCAGCCTCAAGCTCGAGCACCCGGTGGACCGGACACCGCTGCGGATCGAGGCGCCGCTGCCCGACGATTTCGCCTTGGCGTTGAAGGCGCTCCGCCGCCACGCGGCCTGAAGCATCACGACCAGCGGCGCGGCGCCGCTTCTCCCTTGGCGCCCCTTCCCGGGCCAGGGTAGGTTGGTTTTGTGTACAATCGTGAGGCGGCCGCTCGGATCCAGGGCTGGAGCGCCGAGGCATCATTCTCCCGGGACAAGGAGTCCACGGCTCCAATCATGACACACGAGCGGCTGAAGGAATGGGTCAACGACGTGGCGCAGCTGTGCCAGCCCGACCGCGTCCATTGGTGCAACGGCTCCGAGCAGGAGTACCACACGATGCAGCGCGTGATGGTGCACGCGGGCACGGCGCTCCGGCTGGATGAAGGCAAGCGCCCCGGGAGCATCTTCGTGCGGTCCGATCCGGCCGACGTTGCCCGCGTCGAGGAGTTCACGTTCATCTGCTCGATGAGCCAGGACGACGCCGGTCCCACCAACCACTGGCGCGACCCCGGCGAGATCAAGGCCACTCTCACCCGGCTCTTCACCGGCGCGATGAAGGGTCGGACGATGTACGTGATCCCCTACAGCATGGGCCCGGTCGGCTCGCCGATCGCCAAGATCGGCGTGGAGATCTCCGACTCGCCGTACGTCGTGGCCAACATGCACATCATGGCTCGCGTGGGCAAGCGGGTGCTCGACGTGTTGGGCAAGGACGGCGAGTTCGTGCGCGGCCTGCACTCGGTCGGTGCGCCTCTACCTGACGGCGCCCCGGACGCGCCGTGGCCATGCAACGCCAAGACGAAATACATCTGCCACTTCCCCGAGACCCGCGAGATCTGGTCATTCGGGTCGGGCTACGGCGGCAACGCGCTGCTCGGGAAGAAATGCCATGCCCTGCGCATCGCGTCCGTGCAGGCGCGCGACGAGGGGTGGATGGCGGAGCACATGCTGATCCTGGGCATCACCAGCCCCCAGGGTCGCAAGATCTACATCGCCGCCGCGTTTCCCTCGGCCTGCGGCAAGACCAACCTAGCGATGCTGAACCCCACCCTGACGGGTTGGAAGGTCGAGACCATCGGTGACGACATCGCGTGGATGAAGTTCGGTCCGGACGGCCGGCTGCATGCCATCAATCCAGAGGCGGGCTTCTTCGGCGTCGCGCCGGGAACGAGCATGCGCAGCAACCCCAACGCCATGCTCACCATCCAGAAGAACTCCATCTTCACCAACTGCGCCATCACCCAGGATGGCGATGTCTGGTGGGAGGAGATGTCCGACGAGCCGCCTTCAGAGCTGGTCGACTGGCTGCGGCGCCCCTGGACCCCCGGCTGTGGCCGCAAGGCCGCCCACCCCAACGCCCGCTTCACGACGCCGGCACGCCAATGCCCCGTCATTGCTCCCGAATGGGAGGATCCCCGCGGCGTGCCCATCTCGGCAATCCTGTTCGGCGGCCGACGGGCCACGGTGGTGCCACTCGTGAACGAGGCGCTGTCCTGGCAGCACGGCACGTTCCTGGGCTCGATCGTCAGCAGCGAGACCACGGCGGCGGCGGCCGGCACCGTTGGTGCCCTGCGCTACGATCCCTTCGCCATGCTACCGTTCTGCGGCTACCACATGGGTGACTACTTCGCGCACTGGCTACGCATCGGCGCCCAGGCCGATCCGCTGACACTGCCCCGCATGTTCTACGTGAACTGGTTCCGCAAGGGAGTCGACGGAAAGTTCCTGTGGCCGGGCTTCGGCGACAACAGCCGCGTGCTACGCTGGGTGTTCGAGCGCGTCACGGGCACGGGCGAGGCCGTCGACACGCCGATCGGCCGGCTGCCGGCGCCGGGGGCGCTGGACGTTTCTGGCCTCAAGGTGGCCGACGTGGCGATGCACGAGCTGCTACGGGTGGATCTCGAAGGCTGGTCGGCCGAGGTACCGCTGATCGCGAAGCACTACGAGAAGTTCGGCGTCAAGCTGCCCCAGGGGCTGCGCGACGAGTTGGCCGCCCTGCAACGGCGGCTGCAGGCAGCGCGCGCCAGCGCGGCGGCCTGATTGCCAGCCGGCCGGGCGCAGCGAGGTGTCCGCTTCCGCTTGCGACGTCGCCGCGGCGGCAGCCGGGAGGCACGCTCCCACGGCGGGCAGCACCCAGATCAGGAGCCAGGCAGTCCGCGTCATGTTCATGCCTCCCGCAAGGCGAGCGTGGAATCCGACTCGATCGGCGCGCCACGAGCCCGATCCGCTAGGCGGGCACGCGCACGGGGCCGGGTGGCGCTGGGCGAGCCATCCTCGCGTCCGCTGCCGTCCCTTCGTGTGGAGCTGCTTCGTTTGGGGGCGCGCCGAGCGGCAGCTCGAAGGTGAACTGCGCCCCGCCGCCGTCACGGTTCTGCGCCCAGATCCGCCCGCCGTACGCGGTGAGGATCTCGCGGCAGATGGCCAGGCCCAGGCCAGTCCCACCCGCCCCCGACTTGGTCTTGCTCGATTGCACGAACTTGTCGAAAACCAGCTCCAGCTCTCCCTCGGGGATTCCGATCCCGCGGTCGGCCACGGAAACCCGTACGGACCCATCGTGCCGGCCAGCCCGCACCTCGATCACTCCGCCGGCGGGTGAGAACTTCGCCGCGTTGGAGAGGAGATTGCGCAACACCTGGAGCATCTTCAGTCGGTCCGCCCACACCGGTGGCAGGTCCTCGACGGCGTCCGCGTCGATACGGAGCTGACGCTCGCGCGCCAGGGGCGTGAACTCGTCGACCGCGCTGTCGACGACCGCGGCGAGATCGACCTCGCCGCGCTCGAACCGCGCGCGGCCGGACTCGAGCCGCGCCAGATCGAGCAGGTCGTTGAGGAGCTCGAGGAGACTGCGGCCGCTCTCGTGGATGTTGCGGAAGTACTCGAGCAATTCCTCGCGCTCCGCGGTCTGGGCCTCCTTCTCACCGAAGCGCGCATAGCTGAGGATGGCGTGCATCGGCGTGCGGATCTCGTGGGACATATTGGCCAGGAACTCCGACTTGGCGCGCGCGCCCGACTCCGCCGCTTCCTTCGCCCGGATGATCTCAGCGCGGACGCGCTCCTGATCCGTCACGTCGACCCAGATCCCCAGGACCTGCACCTCACCATCCGGCCGCCGCAGCGGGCATTGGATGGTGTGGAAGATGCGCATTGCGCCGTCCGGTCTCGCCACGCGCTGCTCGGAGACGACCGGCCCATTCAAGTCGAGCACCTCACGGTTGGTGCGCAGGGAGTGCTGGAGCGCCTCTCCGGGCCCCAGCACCGCTTCCAGGGACCGCTGCAGCAGGGCATCGGCCGTCGTACCCAACAACTGGCCCAGGGCCCGGTTTGCCAGCACGAAGCGCCCCTGCGCGTCCAGCACCGAGATCGGATTGGGGTCCGTGTCGATCACCTGCCGCACGAATTCTCTCTGGGCGAGCACCTCTCGCTCCGCGCGCGCCCGCTCGGCGATCTCCTCCACGAGCAAGATCTTCTGCCGGAAGAACTCCAGGATGAGGGTGGCGAGACGGCCGAACTCGTCGTCGCGAGCCGACAGGCCATCGAGGTGGGTACACTCCTGGGTGTGGAGGGCGTTCGTGACCTCGCGCAGGGGTTGCGCGATCCAGCGGGACAGCAGCCCCGACGCGGCGAGGAACGTGGTCAAGGCGTACGCCGCAAGGAGCAGGAACGAATTGCGCGCCTGGCCCGCGATGCGGTCCGCGATGGGGAAGCTGCTGATCAGGTAGATCCTGGCGAACGGAGCTCCAGTGATGTCCGCCAGCGGAGCGCGCACCACGATCCGCCCCTCGGCGAGCGAGGTGCGCGGACCCATGTCGCCCACGCTCGCAGGCTCGACACCTACGTCTCCGTTCGCGGCGTCGGCGAGCTCGGACAGAAAGGCCGCGTCCCACAAGCGGCCCACGACGTAGTAGCCGCACGGCGGGGTCTCCCGCTTCAGGTCGGCGGAAGGCTGGATCGGAGCGGTGCGCACCTCCAGGAGCCCCGTCGGGCGGCGGACGAAGAAGTGCTGGAACGGCTTGCCCTGCAGGCTTGCGCGCAGCTCCGCCGGGTCCGCGGGAGGCAGGCCGGGAGCCGTCGCCGAGTCCAGAGCCGTGGCATAGATCGGCCTGGAGCCCCGGTCCAGCACCCAGGCCACGTCGACGCCGAACTCCTTGAGACTCTCCGCGATGTTCAACCGACTCCACTGCGGGTCCGGCGTCGCGACGAAGTCGACGAACTCATCCCAGCGGGAGTAGTCCTCGACGTGAACCTTGAGCGAGTGCTCCTTGAGCTCCAGCAGCTCGTGGAACACGCGGCCGGTGGCCGTGACGCGCTCCTGGAAGAGCAGATCCACCTGGCTGCGCTGCGAGCGATGCAGGAAGACGAGCCCGCCGGCGAAAGAGGCCAGCACGAAGGACAAGAGCAGCGTGAGCCGGGTGTGGATCGAGTTGGGCATCAGTTGCATGCACCGCGAACGTCGGCCGTCATAGCGGTCCAGATCATGTGCGACCTCTGCGGCGGCCCAGCGCTGCGGGTCCCCGCTACGTGACTGCCACGGGCACCGGCGCGCAGACCGGAAAGACGAGCTCGAACTCCGATCCCTGGCCGGCAGGGCTATGCACCGCAATCGTCCCGCCGTGGCGCTGAACGATGGAACGGGTGATCGCGAGGCTCAGCCCGTGACCCGCGTGATGGTGCGCCACGTCGGTCACCGCAAACTCCTCGAAGAGATGAGGGAGGAGCGCGGGTGGGATCCCCGGCCCCTGGTCGGCCACCGTCAGGCTGGCGTGCTCGCTCAGCTGGGCCAGCCGAACGTCGATCGTGCCGCCCTGTCGTGTGTAGCGCACAGCATTGTCCAGAAGCGCGCAGACGGCAGTCCTCATGTGCGTCGCATCGCACTCCATCTGGATCTGTGGCGCGATTCCGGTGCGGATCTGCACCTGCGCGGCGTGCGCGGCGGGGCGCATCAGCTCGGCGAAGTCGAGCACGAGGCTGGACAGATCGTGCCGCTCGAGGTCGAACTGCACCATCCCGGCCCGCAGCGAGCTCAGGAACGACACCCGCGTCACCAGCCGGTGCAGTCCCTGCGCCCCCGACTGGACCATGATCAACAGCTGACGTTGCTCGGCGGTGAGCGTAGCATCGTCGAGCAGCATCGCAGTCGGTGTCATGATGGCCGTGAGTGGAGTGCGGGTCTCGTGATCGAAGAGGTCGAGGAGGTCTGACTTCAGGCGGCTGATCTCTTCGGCGGATTTGAGGCGGCGATAGACTTCGATCTTGGCCAGCAGCTCGTCCTCGTCGAAGGGCTTGGTCACGTAGTCATCGGCTCCGGCCGCATACCCCTCCAGACGCTCGGAGGTCAGCGCCTTGGCCGAGACCATGATGATCTTGGCATGCTTGAGCTGGTCATTGGCCCGCAGACGCCGGCAGGTCTCGTACCCGTCGATGCCCGGCATCATGATGTCCAGGAGCACCAGATCGGGGACGAACTGCTCGGCGATCGCGAGCGCCTCCTCCCCGGAGGCTGCCAGGGCGAGGCGGTAGCGCGCGCCCAGGATCTTCTTCATGATTGCGAGGTTGCGCTGGTTGTCGTCGACGACGAGGATGTACGCGCCGGCTGGATGCACGAGTGCCTTCCTCCGGTTGGACGAGCCCCGGGACGCGTGCTCAGCGGCGGCATGGAGCGGCCAGCCTACCGCCCTCGGCGGTGTTTTCGGCAGGCTGCGGCTCTGCCTTGAGGGGCTTGTCGGCAAGTGCCGGCAGGCTCTTCCCGGGAGATCTCACGCGGAGGTGACCATGAGTCTGCGATACGCGAGACGCCCCCTGCTCGGCGCCCTTCTCCTGTGTCATGCCGTTGCAGCTGCGGCTGTGGCCAATGCGGACAGCAGCCCGCGCGCGCATGATGCCGGCTTTTTCCTACGGCTCTCGGCCGGCCCCGGGGGAGCCCGGTCCACGATCGCGGACACCCCATTCGGCAGGACGAAGATGTCGGGCGCGACGGCGGACCTGAACTTCGCGGTCGGTGCGATCGTGGCGCCCAATCTGGCGCTGCATGGGACGGTCTTCGGCTGGTTGATCAGCAAGCCGGACGTCGAATTCCAGGACCTGGGCGTTGCAACTGCGAATGCCGACGTCAGCCTGAGCGCGCTCGGAGCTGGGCTGACGTACTACCTCATGCCGGTCAACCTCTACGTCTCCGGGAGTGTCGGAACGGGAAAGCTCTCCGTGGATACGGGCCACGTCAGCGGGGACACGGACTACGGCTTCGTGCTGGACCTCACGGTCGGCAAGGAGTGGTGGGTGGGCAAGAGCTGGGGGCTCGGCGCGGCCGGCGCGTTCGGCTATCACACCGTGCCCGACGGGCAGCTCGACGGCAGCTGGAGCGGCCCCAGCTTCGCGCTGCGCCTCACGGCCACGTACAACTGACGGGGGGTCGCGCCGGCACTCGCTCGATCGGCGGCAAACGGCGGCGAGCGACGGTGAGCGGCGGCAACCGGCGGCAAGCGGCGACGGGCGGCGGTGTCCGTCGGCGAACGGCGACGAGTGACGGCGTCCGTCGCCGTCCCGGCGTCAGGCCTTGAATTGGATCTGCAGCACGTCTTTGTCCTGGACTACGTGATCGCGCCCCACGACGTGGGTGAGCCCATGCTCGTGCAGGGCATGACGACTGCCGTGCCGTACGAGATCGGCGAGGCCCATCACCTCGGCGCGGATGAATCCCTTCTCCATGTCGCTGTGGATCTTGCCGGCGGCCTGCACCGCCGTGCAGCCCCGGTACAGCTGCCAGGCGCGCAGCTTGTCGTTGGCGATCGTATAGAACGTGATCAGGTCGAGGAGCCGATAACAGGCGTGGATGACCAGATCGAGGGCCGTCTCCTTCAGTCCCAACGCCCCGAGGAACTCCGCCTGCTCCTGCGGCGGGAGCTCGGACACTTCCGCCTCGATGCGCACGGACACCGAGAGTACGCGGTCGGAGCCCTTGGCCTGGCGAAGCGCCGAGGGCAGGGGCCCTTCACCCTGGGGGTCGTCCTCGCCGGTGTTGGCCACGTAGAGGCAGGGTTTGGCGGTCAGGAAGCGCGTTTCCGCGAGGATCTCGCGCTCCGGTTCGTGGAAGTGGAGCGCGCCGATCCAAATCCCCGCGTTCAGGGCCTCGATCACGCGCGCGTAGACCGCCTCCTCCTCTTTGCCGCCGGTGCCCGCTTTGGTCGCCCGCACCCACTTCTGGTGCGCGCGCGCGGCCACCTCGAGGTCGGCCAGCAGGAACTCCGTCTCGATGATGTCAACATCGCGCACCGGATCGGGCGCTCCCGTGGCGTGCACCACGTTGGGCTCCACAAAGCAGCGCACGACCTGGAGGATGGCGTCCACGTCGCGGATGTGCCCGAGGAACTTGTTGCCCAGCCCCTCGCCGCGGCTGGCGCCGGCAACCAGCCCCGCAATGTCCACGAACTGGATCGTGGTGGGCGTGACCTCCTGCGGCTTCAGGATGGCGGCGAGGCGCGCGAGGTCGGGGTCGGGCACTGGCGCGATCCCGACGTTCTGGTCGATCGTGCAGAAGGGATAGTTGGAGGCCTCCGCGCCGGCGTGGGTCAGCGCGTTGAGGAGGGTGGACTTCCCCACGTTGGGTAGGCCGGCGATGCCGACGGAGAGGCTCATGGTTCACCTCGCAGCGCGCTCCGGTCGCGCTCCCGGCGCCGGCGCGCTTGCCCTACAAGGCTCAGCAGATCCTGGGCAGCTGCTCCCCGCTGAGCATGTCGACGATGCGCGTGGCGCCGATGCAGCTGCGCATGGTGACGTACGCGTCGCCGTCCTCGACCACGCTCCCGATGAGAGCCGCGCCCGCGCCCAACCCGTCCGCGCCTCGCGCCTGGCCGCGCAGGCATTCCAGCGCCCGCTGGGCATCCTGCGCGGCGACGAACGCCACCAAACGCCCCTCGTTGGCGACGTACATGGGGTCGAGCCCGAGGATCTCGCAGGCGCCCCGCACGTCCTCGCGGACCGGGATCGCTGCCTCATCGATGCGGATTCCCTGCCCGCTGGCTTGCGCGACCTCCACCAGCGCGCTCGCCAGGCCGCCACGCGTGAGGTCGCGCAGGCAGTGCAGCTCGATGCCGGCCGCGAGCAAGGGCTGCACCAGACCGTTGAGCGGCGCGCAGTCGCTTTCGATGGTCGTCTCGAACTCCAGCCCCTCGCGCACGGCCATGATGGCGATACCGTGACGCCCCAGATCGCCGCTCACCAGCACCGCGTCCCCGGGTCGCACGCGCGCCGGCTGCAGATCCACGCCCGCCGGGACCAGCCCCACACCGGCCGTACTGATGAAGACGCCGTCGGCCTTCCCGCGGTCGACGACCTTCGTGTCACCGGTCACGATCTGCACGCCCGCCGCCTGGGCCGCCTGCCGCATCGACTGGACGATGCGCCACAGCGTCTCCATGGGCAGGCCCTCCTCCAGGATGAAGCCGGCGCTGAGATAGAGCGGGCGCGCACCGCACATCGCCAGGTCGTTGACCGTGCCGTCGACGGCCAGCGAGCCGATGTCTCCACCGGGGAAGAACAGCGGACGCACCACGTAGGAGTCGGCCGTGAACGCGACGCGCTGCCCGCCCAGGTCGAGCACCGCGCCGTCGTGGCGGGTCTCCAGCAGCGGGTTTCGAAACGCTTCGAGGAACACCTGCTCGATCAGCTGGTGCATCAGCTTGCCGCCGCCGCCGTGGGCCAGCATCACGTGCGGGTAGCGATCCAGCGGCAGCGGGCACTGCAGCTGCAGCGGCAGGGGGCGGTCGCGCTCAGGATCCATGGGCTTGTGTTCCCGCAACGGGATCCTTTGCCACCGCCGCGCCCGGCGCCCGGGCAGGCGCCGCGCGTCGATACCGGTAGTACGCCGCGCACGCGCCCTCAAAGGAGACCATCGTCGCGCCCAGCGGGTGCTCGGGGGTGCAGAGCGTACCGAACGCGGGGCACTCATGGGGCTTCCTCACGCCTTGCAGGATCAATCCGCTAATGCACTCGGAGGGCTCCTCGACGGCGCGGTCCGCAACTCCGAAGCGCCGCTCCGCGTCGAACTCCGCGTACTGCGCCCGCAGCCCGAGGCCGCTGCGCGGGATCTCGCCCACGCCACGCCACTTGCGCGCAACGACTTGGAACACCGTGCGGATCAGCTCTTGCGCCTGGCGATTGCCGTCTCGCTGGACCGCCCGGCTGTATTGGTTTTCCACCTCGGCGCGCCCGTCCTCGAGTTGCCGCACGCACATGTATACGCCCTGCAGGATATCCACCGGCTCGAAGCCCGTGACCACGATCGGCACGCGATAACGCTTTGCGATCGGCTCGTACTCGGTGAAGCCCATCACGGTGCACACGTGCCCGGCGGCCAAGAACCCCTGCACGCGGTTGTCGGGAGAGGCAAGGATCGCCTCCATCGCCGGCGGCACGAGCACGTGGGACACCAGCAGCGCGAAGTTGCGCAGGCCCTCGCGGTGAGCTTGGACGACCGCCATGGCATTGGCGGGGGCGGTGGTCTCGAAGCCGACGGCGAAGAACACCACAGTCCGGTTGGGGTTCTGCCGCGCGACGGCGAGCGCGTCCAGTGGCGAGTAGACGATGCGCACGTCGCCGCCCGCGGCCTTGACCGAGAGCAGGTCCTTGGACCGGCCCGGGACGCGCAGCATGTCGCCGAACGAGCAAAAGATCACCTCCGGGATGGCGGCGATCTCCAGGGCCTTCTCGATCAGCTCCAGCGGCGTGACGCACACGGGGCAGCCGGGGCCGTGGACTAAGGTCAGCACCGATGGCAGCAGCTCGTCCACGCCGAACTTGACGATGGCGTGCGTCTGGCCGCCGCACACCTCCATGATCGTCCAGGGGCGCGTAGTGGCGCGGCGTAGGGCGCGGGCGTAACGCGCTGCAGCGCGGGCGTCCCGGTACTCGTCGATGAAGCGCATGGCGTGTCGCCGATCTCGCTTGGGCGGCCGGCTTCAGCCGGGCTCGCCGCTTTCCGCGGTGTTGGTTTCGCACGCCGGATCGCCAGCGGTGCCGGCTGCAGCGTCGAGTTGGCCCGACTCGCCCGCCTCCAGCTCGGCCAGCTCGCCCATACGCCGCAGGTATTCGAAGACCTCGGCGGCCTCCTGCTCGTCGATGGTGTTGAGGGCGATTCCGACGTGGACCAGGACGTACTCGCCCACGAGCGCATCGGGGACGCACGCCAGGTTCACTGTCTTCACGATCCCCCCGAAGTCCACCCGGCCCGTGCGCAGGAGGGGATCGTCGCCCTCGATGCTCACGAGCTTACCGGGCACTGCCAGGCACATGGCATTCCTTCCTTGGGTCGGGCAGGGTCGTGTGCGCCGTGTCCGCTCGTGCCGTGTCCGATCGTGCCGCGCCCGCTCGTACTGCGTCGGATGCGGCCGTGTCTGCTCGCGCCGCGTCGGGTCCCATCGCGTGTGACCCGGCCAGACTTGCTCCTGGCGCCGTTGGGCGCAGCGCCCGCGCCACGGCGTACGCCTGACCCAGCGCCAGCCCGCCGTCGTTGGGTGGGACGCGCTGGTGCCAGTACGGACGGAATCCGGCCTGCTGCAGGCGTCGCACGGTGCGCTCAGTCAAGAGCGCGTTCTGGAAGCACCCGCCGCTGAGCACGACGCGCGGCTCGCCCACGCGCCGCGCCACCTCGACGATGGCGCACGCCAGGGTCTCGTGGAAGCGGCGTGCGATCGGTCCAACGGGCGTCCCGCGGCCGACGTCCTCGAGGATCGCGCGGACCATCGGGGCCCATTCCACCACCAGATGGTCGCCGGCGCGCGGGCCGCCGTCCGCGGTGGGCGCGCGGCTCGCGCTACCCGCACTGCCCGCGCTACCTGCGCCACCCGCGGCTGCCGCGCCATCCGCACCCGCAGGCCGTTCGATCGCGAAGGGATATGGCTGGACCCCGCCTCCGTCGTCGCCATCCCACGCGCCGGCGGCTCGCGCCGCGAACTCCAGCTCCATCGCCGCCTGCCCCTCGAAGGCGACGGTCTGGCGCAGATCCAGCAGCGATGCCACCGCATCGAACAAACGGCCGGCACTGCTGGTGACGGGCGATTGCACGCCCGCAGCCAGCATGCGCAACAGGACGGCGCGCTGTCGATCAGCGAATGCGCGCAGCGTCGGCAGGCGGGCGAGCGCCGGGGCTCGCAGGAGCTGCGCGCCGAACAGCTCAAAGAGGAGACCCAGCGCGGCACGCCGCGGCTCCTTGACGGCCTGGACACTGCCCGGCAGCCGGAAGGCGCGCAGCGCTGCGACGCGCGCGAACGAGACATCGTCGGTGCGCAGGAACTCGCCCCCCCAGATCGTGCCGTCCAATCCATAGCCGGTGCCGTCCCACGACACGCCCAGAACGGCTCCGTCCAGCTCGTTCTCGGCCATGCACGCGGCCACGTGCGCGTAGTGATGCTGCACGAACGTCACGGGCAGCCCCAGCCGCAGCGCGTTGCGCGTCGAGACGTAGTCGGGATGCGCGTCGGCCGCGACCCGCTGCGGTTGCACGGCGTAGAGCCGGCACAGATCCGCGACGACGCGCCGGAACGCATCGATCGCCTCGCGATTCTCCAGGTCGCCAATGTGCTGGCTGATGAAGGCGCTCCCGTCCACAGTCAGCGCTACGGTGTTCTTGAGTTGTCCGCCCACCGCCAGCAGCGGCGGCGTGGCGCAACCCAGCGGCACGGGCAGAGGCGCATAGCCGCGCGCGCGGCGCAGGACCAGCTCGCGATCCAGGATCACGCGGGCGATTGAGTCGTCCACGTGGCGTACGATGGGCCGATCGTGCACCAGGAAGAGGTCTGCGATCCCGCGCAGGCGCTCCACGGCCTCACCCTCGTTGATGCAGATGGGCTCCTCGGCGCGATTGCCGCTGGTCGCCACGACCGGGAAGCCGAGCTCGCGCATCAGGATGTGGTGCAAGGGCGTGTAGGGCAGCAGCCCGCCCAGATAGGGATTGCGCGGCGCGACCGCGGGGGCGATCACAGGGTCGGTCGCCGGCACACCCACGCGTGGGGCTGCGCGGCGCCGCAGCAGGACGATCGGCGACTCCGGCGCGGTCAGCAGGCGCTCCTCCAGCGGCGAGACTTCGCACGCTGCAGCGGCCGCCTCAAGCGCCGGGAACATCACGGCGAGCGGCTTCTCCTCGCGATGTTTGCGCTCGCGCAACCGCAGCACGGCGCTCTCATCGCGGGCGTCCACCATCAGATGGAAGCCGCCCAGCCCCTTTACGGCGACCACCTGCCCCGCGCGCAGCGCATCGGCAGCGGCGCGCAAGGCGTCGTGGCGGGCTGCCAGCACACCGCCCTGCGCATCCCAGAGCTGCAGGCTCGGTCCGCACTCCGGACAGGCGTTGGGCTGGGCGTGGAAGCGGCGGTCGACTGGGTTCTCGTATTCCGTGCGGCACGCCGTGCACATGGCAAATGCGCGCATGGACGTGTTGGCGCGGTCGTAGGGAAGCGCCTCGAGGATGCTGTAACGCGGACCGCAGTGGGTGCAGTTCGTGAAGGGATAGAGGTGGCGCCGGTCGCGCGGATCGAAGATCTCCGTCAGACAGGCGGGGCAGGTAGCGATGTCAGGTAGCACCAGGGCGCGCGGCACGCCACCGGGCTCGCTGGGCCGGATCTCGAAGCCCCGGTACAGGACCGGGTCGAGGAACGAGGACTCCACGCTCTGCAGGAACGAGCGGGGCGGCGTCTCGGCCTGCAGGCGCAGCAGGAACGTTCGCAGCGTCTGCGGCTCCCCCTCGGCTTCGATGAAGACGCCCTGCGACGAGTTGAGCACCCAGCCGTTCAGGCGCAGCTCCGTGGCCAGCCGGTAGACGAACGGCCGGAAGCCGACGCCCTGGACGGCGCCGCGCACCGCGATGCGGATCCGCTGGATCACGTCCGTGCCAAGACCTGCTCCCGCAGCCAGGCGCACCACTGCGGGATGCCCGCCTGCGTCGTGCACGACGTCTCGAATACGCGCAGCGCTGGATTGATCTGCAGGGCGTTGCGGCGCAGCGCCTGCAGATCGCAGTTCACGTAAGGGAGCAGGTCCGTCTTGTTGATGATGAGGACGGAGGCGTTGCGGAACATCGCCGGGTACTTCAGAGGCTTGTCGTCACCCTCCGTCGTGCTGACGACGACCACCTTTAAGTGCTCGCCCAGATCGAAGCTCGCCGGGCAGACGAGGTTGCCCACGTTTTCGATGATGAGCAGGTCGGTGTGCGCCAGCTCCAGTTGCGCCAAGGCGTCCTGTACGAGCTTGGCCTCGAGGTGGCATGCCCCGTTGGTGACGATCTGGACGACGGGGACGTTGTAACGGGAGACGCGCTGGGCGTCGAGGTCGGTCTGTACGTCCCCCTCGATCACGCGCACTGAGAGCTGGCCCTCGAGATGCTCGAGCGTACGCTCGAGGATGCAGGTCTTTCCCGCGCCGGGCGAGCTGACCATGTTGATGGCGAAGATGCCGTGGTGGGCCAGCAGCTCGCGGTTGCGGCGCGCCAGCTCGTCGTTGCGCTCCAGCACCTTGCGCTCGATGGTGATGTGGCTCATGGCACCTCCGCGGCCGAGTCGGCCAGCTCGATCTCCACCACCTGCAACTCATCTCCGCCCGACAGGCGGATCGCTCCAGCGCACGCCGGGCAGCGGAATTCGGGCTCCTGCAGCTCGCCGGTCGTGCCGCAGTCCTGGCAGTGGTACCGGATCGCAATCCGGTCGATCTGCAGGACGGCGTGCTGGAGAGGGGTCTCCCGGACGAGGGCCTGGAAGCAGAACTCCAGCGATTCGGGGACCACGCCCGCCAGCGGGCCGATCCGCACGCGCACCGCCCGGACATCCGTGCCGTGTCCGTCCGGAGCGTGCTGCCGGACGATCTCCAGGATGTTCCAGGCGATCGACAGCTCGTGCATGGGGGGCTCCTGACGGGATTGTCCCAAAGATAACACCCGCGACAGCGCCCAGACAGGAAGTCCTGCCTCTGCGGCGGGGGAAGTTGGGGCGGCAGCAGCGGCGCCGGCAACGGCGGCCCCGACGGCGGAAATCAGCCAGTTTTCCCTTGACGGTGCCTGCGGTTGCGCCAAGTCTGCTGGAGGCCCGACCCCGCGAGGCTGCATGCTCTCACGCCTGTTCCGCACCAAGAGTCTCGATGCGCTCCTTCACGAGGGGGAGACGCCTGCGCATCAACTCAAGCGCGCGCTCGGCTCGTTCGACGTGGTCATGCTGGGGATCGGCGCCATTATTGGCGCGGGGATCTTCGCCACCATCGGCACTGCCACCGCAGGCGACGCCGCCCGTCCGGGCGCGGGGCCGGCGCTGATCCTCTCCTTCGTCGTCACCGGCATCGCCTGCGGATTCGCTGCGCTCTGCTACGCCGAGTTCGCAGCCATGGTGCCCATCTCCGGCAGCGCCTACACCTACTCCTACGCCACGCTGGGCGAGCTCGTGGCGTGGATCATCGGCTGGGACCTGATCATCGAGTACGCGGTCGGCAACGTCGCGGTCGCGATCAGCTGGGGCAATTACTTCAAGACGCTCGTCGCCGGCTTCGGCATCCACATCCCGGCGTGGATCTCCACCGACTATCGGACGGCAGCGCACATTCCTGGCCTGTTGGAGAGTGCGCCCCACATCTTCGGCATCCCCATCGTCTTCAACATCCTCGCATTCGCCATCGTTGCGGCGATCACGATCGTCCTGGTGATCGGCATCCGCCAGAGCGCCTCCATCAACTCCGGGATGGTAGTGCTCAAGCTGATCGTGCTGGGGTTCTTCGTGGTCGTGGGCACGAAGTACGTCAAGCCGGAGAACTGGCACCCGTTTGCGCCCAACGGCTGGGCGGGAGTCCGGGCCGGGGCCGCCATCGTCTTCTTCGCCTACATCGGGTTCGACGCCGTCTCGACCGTGGCGGAGGAGACGCGCAATCCCAAGCGCAACCTGCCCATCGGCATCATCGGCTCCTTGATCGTGTGCACGGTCGTCTACATCGTGGTCGCGGCCGTCTTCACCGGCATCATCCCGTACCACGACCTGGTGAAGAAGCTCGCCACCGAGCAGGCCGAGCCGCTCACCATGGCGCTGCAGTATGCCGACATCAAACGCTGGGGCTCGCTGTTCGTGGGGATCGTGGCCTTTGGATCGGTTGTGGCGCACACAGCGGTGCTGCTGGTGTTCCAGCTCGGCCAGCCGCGGATCTTCTTCTCGATGGCGCGCGACGGCCTGTTGCCGCAGAGCTTCGCCCGGGTGCACCCGCGCTTCCGCACGCCGCACGTCACGACCATCTTCACCGGGGTCGCTGTCGGCGTCTGCTCGATGTTCACCAGCATCGATGAGATGGTCGACCTGACCAACATCGGAACGCTCTTCGCATTCACTCTGGTCTGCGCCGGTATCCTGATCCTGCGCAAGCGGGATCCAGACCGGCCGCGAAGCTTCAAGACGCCGCTGGTCCCGCTCATCCCGCTCCTGGGGATCGCTTCGTGCATCTACCTGATGACGGGGCTGCCCTGGGTGACCTGGGTGCGGTTTGGGCTGTGGCTCGTGGTGGGGATGGTGATCTACTTCTTCTATGGCTATCGCCGCAGCCACCTGCGGGCTGGGTAGCGTGGGGGGGGGCCCGGCGCAGTTTGTGTCGGGCCGACCCGCACCGTACTTTGCACGGGCTCGCCGCGGTGTGGGCGTGACGGCGCGGCGCCGATTCGGCGGAGCGCTTGACCGCCGTCCCGGATTCGGGCGAGCGTGCCGCGCCCGCGCTCGCTCTGCAGGGGGGAGGACACCATGATCAGGACCGCGTCCGCCGTCGTGACATCCCTGCTTCTGTCTCTCGTGGCGATCGGCCAGTGCAATGCGCAGACGCTCGAGACCGAAACGGCCTACCTCCAGCAGATAGGCCAGTGGAAGGCCGGAAGCGCGTGCGAGATCCAGGCATCGTCGGAAGGCACCGAGATGGCCGTTCCCGTCGCAATCGAGTATGGCGTCACGAGCCAGCTCGAGCTCTTGCTGGAACCGGTCGCCTATACCGCGATCCGGCCCAAGGCAGGCCGGCACGCGACCGGAGCCGGCGACTTCGAGACGACGCTGACGTACCGCTTCCGACAGGAGAGCCAATCGTTCCCGGCACTCGCGCTGGCCGGTGAGGTGAAACTCACCATGGCTCGGGATGCGTTGATCGGTACCGGGCGGACCGACTACGCGGGCTACCTGATCGCCAGCAAGACGTTCGGAAGGCTCGAAGTCCACGCGAACCTGGCCTACACTGTCGTCGGTCAGCCCACGGGCATCAGCCTGGAGAACATCTACAGCTGCGCCGTCGCCGGGATCTATCGTGCCAATTCGCGCTACCAGCTCTTCGCGGAAGTGCTGGGAAACACGTCCTCCACCGCCAGCAGCGAGGGGCCGGATACTCCGAGTACAGGCACCGTGGCGCCCGAGGCAGCGGGCGGAGAGCTGGTCGGAATGGCCGGCGTGGGGCGGCAGATCGGCAGGAGCCTGCTCGTGTACGGCTCCCTCAGCTACGACAACAATCAGGCCGCGCAGCTCCGGGTGGGGCAGACCTTCGAGTTCTGATCTGCGGATCCATCACGAGGGGAGAGAAGCATGCGAAGCATCTGGATCGTAGTCGCTGTTATGGCGGCATACGTCGTCTCGCCGTCCGTCGGTTCCGCGTGCCCGGCGCCGGTGAAGGCGGCGATTGCCAAAGCCTACCCCGAATCGAAGATCGTCCGCTGCGCGCGAACGAAGGAAGACGGGAAAGTCGTATACGAAGCGCTCATCAAGACCAGCGCTGGAAAATCGCTCGAGCTCGACGTCACACCGCAAGGAAGCCTCCTGCAGACGGAGGAGACGGTGGCGCTCGACGCCGTTCCGCCCGCGGTCATGCAGGGGCTCGAAACAAGGTTTCCCAAAGCGCAGGCGACGCGCGCAGTGAAGCAAACCGCCGCGAACGGGAAGGTCTCCTACGAGATGGCGTTCCGGCTGGGCAAGGCGAAAAAGGAAGCGACTTTTTCAGAGGACGGAACCCTGCTCGAAGAGGAGTGAGGCGCCAGCTGCGTCCTCGATGGTGGTGACGACCTGCTCGGCCTTGGTCCAGAAGCTCTCGACCGCCCGAAGCACGAGTGCATGAGGCGTGGTCGCGGTCGACCGCTCCGCCATCCCAGCGGGGCGAGTGTGGGATGGACGAACCGCAGCCCAACCACACACGTCTGGTGCAGATACCTGTTCGCCGGGCCCGTTCACCCGGCGTTAGGGCCCGCGGCGCCTACCGCCCCGAGACGTCCGCCACGGGCGCCGGCCAGCAGCGACGGCAGGACCACCAAGATCAGCGGGCCGGACACGAGGAACCCTCCAATGACGGCGACGGCCAACGGCTTCAGCAGCGCGCTACCGGCGCCCAGACCCACCGCCAGCGGTCCGAGCGCGCCGATCCCCGCTGCGATGGTCATGAGCACCGGCCGGGTGCGGCGCCGCGCGGCAGCCGAGGCCGCTTCCACCGCCGTGGCCCCCTGGGCCACGGACTCGCGATAGCTGATTACCAGGAAGTAGGCGTTCTCGGACACGATGCCCACCATCATGATGGCGCCGACGAAACTCGAGATGTTGAAGGTCGCGCCCGCCACGTGCAGGGCGCCCAGGACGCCGGCCAGCGAGGCGGCCACGACCAGCAACACTCCCAGCGTCTGGCGCCACGACCGGAAGCTGACCAACAGGATCAGAAGCACCGCGGCCGTGGCGCCGGCCAAGACGGAAGCCAGCCCCCGAAAGGACGCCTGCTGCTCCTCAAACAACCCCCCATAGTGGAGACTCATGTCTAGCGGCAGGGCCAACCCGTGGTCGAGACGCGCCTGGATCTCGCTCATGGCCGAGCCCAGATCACGGTGGGAGAGCCGCGCGGTCACGGACACCATGGTCCGCTGGTCGTCGCGAGCGATCTCGGTCTGCCCCGGCTCCACGCGCACTTCTGCCAGGCCCGCCAACGGCAGCCATCGGCCCGGAGCAGCCGGCAGCCGGAGCTGCCCCAAGTCCTGCGCCGCTGTGACCTTGCCGCCCGGCGGAAGAACGATGCGGATGGGCCACACACGCGCCCCGCGCAGGATCTGCCCTGCGTCCAGTCCTGCCACCGCGGGCAATACGCCGTCCGCCAGCGCGGGGGCGTCCAGACCCAGCCGTATCGCTGTAGAGCCGGGGACGATCGCGACGTTGGGGCCGCTGACCACGACACCGCTGCGGACATCCACCACGCCTGGCACTTGGTCCAGGATCTGTGCAACCCGTTGCGCGAAGCTCTCGCTCAGGGGCCGGTCCTCGCCGAACACCCGGACCTCGATCGGCTGGGGGTTGGAAGTCAGGTCACCGATCACGTCTTCCACCAGCTGGCCGAACTCGATCTGCAGCGACGGCTGCGAAGCCTCAATCCGCTGGCGCAGATCGTCGGCCACTTCCTCCGCTGAGCGCCGGCGTCGCTGCCGGAGCTTCAACACGTAGTCGCCACCGTTGGGCTCGGTGATGAAGAAGCCGAGCTGATCGCCGGTGCGGCGGGACCAGGCCTCGATCTCGGGGGTAGCCGTGATCTCACGTTCCACCTCCCTGAGGATGCGATCCGTCTCGACCAGCGAAGTGCCCGGCGGCGAGACGTAGTCGATGATCAGCGACCCTTCGTCCATTTCGGGCAGGAAGCCGCTGCCCAGACTCGCGCGCAGCGGTATGGCCGCGGCCACGAGCAGGGCGGCGGCCAGCAGACCGGCCCAGCCATGGCGCACGGAGAACTCCAGGACGCGCCCCAGCGCGCCGTCGCCGCGCGAGGGGCGGCGCGCTGCGGGACGCACCCTGCTGACCAACGGCACGAAGGTGATACACAGGACGAAAGAACTGCACAGCATCAGCGTCATGGTGAGTGCCAGTACTTTGAAGAACGCGCCGGCTACTCCGCCCAGCAGGATGAACGGCACGAAGATGGCGATGGTGCACAGGCTCGAGCCGAGCAGGGGCAGCAGGATCTCCCGCATTGCCTCTGCGTGCCCCTGCGCGGACGAGGGCTGTCCGTGCTGCGTTGCGCGCGCAGCGGCCCGGTGCGCCACGTGCTCGACGACGACTATCGCATCGTCCAGGACCAGGCCGACCGCTGCCGCCATGCCCCCCAGGGTCATCATGTTGAGCGACTGATGCGTGAGCCACAGTCCCAGCAGCGTCAGCGCCACGCTGCCCGGGAGCACGATCGCGCCGGCCAGTCCCAAGCGCGGGCTGCGCAGGAAGAGCATGACCACCACGACCGCCAGCAGAGCCCCTACCAGCAGGCTGTCGCGCACGCTGCCCACGGAGCTGCGCACCAGGTCCGACTGGTCGTAGAACGCTTCGATCTGGACGTCGGCGGGGATCAGCTTGCGATGGACGGCGAGCCATCCATGGACGGCGCGTGCCAGGCCGAGCGTGCTGGCGGACGGCCGGCGCATCACATTGAGCAACACCGCCTCGCGCGACCGTGCCGCATAGCGCACGAACTCGGGCGCCTCCTCCAGCGAGATGTGTCCGAGTTGGGCGAGCGGCACGGGCTGCCCACCACGCACCGCGACGGAGATCTCTGCCAGCGCTGCAAGGCCTGGGGGACGGGCATCGACCAGCCCCAGGTACAGCTCACGGTTGGCGTCCACCAGACCCACGGACCGGAGCTCGGTGGCGCGCTGCAGTGTCTCGGCCACATCCTGCGCTCGCAGCCCCCGGGCCTCGAGGGCGGTGGGGTCGAGCGTCACGCGTGCCTCCAGCCGACGTCCGCCCTGCACGACCACCTCCGCCGCTCCGGGCAGTCGGCCCAACTCGGGCTTCAGGACCAGCTCGGCGAGATCGCGCAGCTGTGCCAGGCTACGGGTGTCGGAGGTCAGCGAGTAGCCGAGCACCGGAAACAACGTGGGGTTCATCAGACGCGCCTCCACGCTCGTCCCGGACGGCAGCGCTGAGCGGGTCGCGTCGATCTGGGCCTGCACGCGCTGCAGCGTCAGGTCCATGTCCGAGCTCCATTCGCAATCGAGATTGATCTCGGTCGATCCACGGCTGGTTTTGGAGCGCATCTCTTTCACCCCTGGCACCCGCCGGATCGATACCTCGAGGGGGCGCGTGACCGCGCGCAGCATCTCCTCACCCGGGCGCTCACCGCTGTCGGCGATCACCGTGATGCGGGGGAAGGTGACGTCGGGCAGGATGGCCGCCGGCAGCTGCAACCCGATCGCCAGGCCTAGCGCCGTCATCGCCACGCAAGCGAAAGAGACGGCACGCCACTGCCGGAGCACGAACTCGAAGAATGCTTTCACGAAGCCACCCGGACGCGGGTGCTGTCAGGCAGGCCGTGCTGGCCCTCGACGATCACGCGCTGCCCCGCCGCGAGCCCTGGCGCGACCACCACCTCGTGCCAGCCCGCGGCGCCCGTTCCCAGGGTCACCGGCGTCCACGCAGCGCGATCACCGGATACGACGGCCACGCGCTTTTGTCCGGTCAGGTCGTCCTCGAAGATTGCCGAATCGGGCACCGCCAGCGCCATGCGGGTCGGACCCAAACGGATGACGGCAGCGCCGAAATGGTCCAGCCGCGGCCGGTTCGTCCCGGCGCCGCCCGCATCGGCCGCCAGCCAGGCGAGCACCGTCTGATCTTGGGCATCGGTGACCGGCAGCACCCGACGCAGGACCGCTTTGCGCACCGCCTGGCCTTCCTCGTCGATCCGAGCGGACTGCCCTGGCCGGAGGCGCGGGGCGATCGAGGCCGGCACGCGCGCTTCGAACACGACCGCGTCCTCGGGCACCACGCGCAGGATCTCCGCCGACTCGGCCACTTGGCTGCCCGGCGGCACCAACCGCTGCACCACGACTCCGCGCACGGCCGCCGTCAATGGAACGCGCACGCGGCCCCGCAGCGCCAGCTCCAGCGCGCGCTGCGCCTCAGTCGAGGCAGCGTCGTCGCGCGCCTCCCGAATCAGCAGGCGGGCGCCGGCCAGCGCGGAAGCGGACTCGCGCGTCTCGAGCCAGCCGAGTGTTCGGCCAGGCTCGACGAGATCTCCCACCCCCACGGCCAGGGATTCCACCCAGGCCGCGAACGGAGCTGTGATGACCAAGTCGCCGGCCGAATGCCACTGGCCGGGGACGGTCACCACGTCCTCGAACTGCCGCACCTCGAGAAACCGGGTGCGGACTCTCACCACGGGCTCCGCTGCGTGCGCATCCTCTGCGCCCGGTAGCGAGTTGGTCTGCTCCCCTGCGGTTTGCTTTGTCGCGGCCCCGCGACCGCAACCGGCGAAGAATGCAGCCAGCGCGGCCGCGAACAGGATGTGACGCGCGCAGCGTGTCATCGTCCGCTCCCCCCTCCCACCCGCAGATTGATCTCCGCCCACTCCGCCGCCTCCACGCGGGCCGCCGCTTCCAGCTGGGCCATCCGCTGATCGAGGCGGGCGCTGGCTAGGCGCGCGCGGGCTGCTTCCAGCGTGCCGCGCGCATCGAGCAGCTCGAGCAGTGTGGTAGCCCCGGACACGTACAAGCTTTGCTGCATGAGTCGATTCTCCTCGGCTTGCTCCGCCGTCTGCTGCGCCGACGCGACACGGCGTGCGGCGGCCCCCCAGCGTGCCAGCAGGTCCATGGCCAGCCGCGTCTGGGCCTGCTGCTCCGCGGCCAGGCGCAGTGCGCTTGCACGCAAGCCTGCCTCCTGCGAGCGGACGGCCAGCTCGCGCGCGCGATCCAGTAGTGGCCGCCGCATCTGAATTGACACCGATGCGCCCAGATCGCGCCGCAGCCGATCGACTACCGTGGCCTTGGGGTCTGCGGCTTGCAGATCCGGCGGCACCGCCGAAGTGAGATCCGCCCCGGCGAGGCCGGCGTCGGCGGCCAGCTCGAGCTGCAGGGCGCTGCGGTGGACCACGTCGTCCACGTCCAGGCGATGCAGCGCTGCGGCGAGCTGAGCTTGCCGGACCTCCGGCGCGTTGGCCACTGCGGCGAACACGCGGGCCGAGTCGGCCGCCGTCGGCTTTGCGTCCTGCGCCGAGTCCGGCGTACGCAGCAATGGCGGCGTGCTGGCCGGCAGCCCTAGCAGCTGCCCGAGCTCGCGCGCGAGGGCTTCCCGCTCGACTCCCGTGCCGTCGATGGTGGTCTGGACGTCGCTGCGCTCCAACGCCACACGCAGCAGATCGGAACGGCCACGCACGCCGGCGCGCACACCACCTTCGACCAACGCGGACAGCCGGTTCAGCCAATCGAGCGTCTCCCGCTTCGCGCTCTCGACCTCGCGCAACTGGAGGATGCCCGCTGCCAGCGCGCCGGCCCGCAGGCCGGCTTGGCGGCGGGACAGCTCCAGCTCCAGGGCAGCGCCCTGCGCCGTGAGCGTGCTGCGGTCACGCGCGCGGCGGCGGCTGCCCCCGTCCACCAGCGGCCACTGGGCCCCCATTTTCAATTGGTATTCGCCCAGGTTGGTGATGACCGGGTCGTAGAAGCCATCTGGTGCCACCAGTGCCCCGCCGATCACGGCCAACTCCGGGCGGCGGTTGCGCTGGACCGCAGCCGAGTCGAGGCGTGCGGCCTCAAGCTCGGTGCGGGTGGCGCAGACGTCGGGCGCCGCACGGCGCGCCAGTTGCACGCATTGGGTGATCGAGAGGGAATCGGTCGCCGTGGCGCCTTCGTCCTGAAGCGTGGCCGCACTGGCGCCGGGAAGCAGCGCCGTCATCGCGGTCAGCACGACTGCACAAGCTCGGTGCGTCGTCTGCAACCTCGTCATCTGGCGTGCCATCCAGGTCGGGGGGTTGAAGATGCCCACGGATCGCGGGCGCTCGCCCATCATCGCCGCATGGAACCCCGCCGTGGAAGCGCTGGTTCCATCCCGGCGGGTGGCGTTAAGGGTTGGTTCGGATTGCCTCGGTCGGGATTGCCTCCGTCGGGATCGCGCCGACCGGGACCGCGCTCGGCACGGTGCCCGGCCACGGTGGCATGCTGAGCGTGAAGCGCGCCCCCCCCAGCGGCGAAACGCCGGCGGTGACGTCGCCGCCGTGTGCCCGCGCCACTTGGCGCACGATCGGCATGCCCAGCCCGAAGCCGCCAGTCGCGCTGCGAGCATAGCCGCCGCGATAGAAGGGGTCGAAGATGCGCTCGCGCTCCTCCGGACGGACTCCAGCACCGGCGTCGTCAACGACCAGCACCGCATGCGCACCCTCCACATCCACGCGCATGCCGAGGGCTTGGCCTGGCATCGTGAATTTGATCGCGTTGTCCAGGAGGTTGCCGATGGCGGAGGCCAGCAGGGCGGGATTCCCCGCGATCATCACCTCGTCGGGCGCCGCCAGCGTAATGTCGCCGGCCCGGGCAGGGTGCCGGTCGATCAGGGCCGATCGCGCCTCGCGCGCCACGTCCGAAAGGTTCACCGGCTCGAAGCCGGCCTCCTGCCCTGGCACCCCGCCACCGGTACGCCGCAGCAGCAGCAGAGCCTCGACGAGCTCCCTCATCTGGAGCGTCTGCTGGGAGGCGCGCCGCAGGTTGTCCCGCACCGGCGCAGGCAGGTCCTTGTGGGCCAGGGCCGCTTCGATCTCCCCTGCCAGCACGGTGAGCGGAGTGCGCAGCTCGTGCGATGCGTCGGCTGCGAACCGCCGCTCGCTCTGCAGGAGTTCGTCCAGACGGGACAGCAGCCGGTTGAATGCTTCGGTCAGCTGATCGATCTCATCCAGGCCGATCGGATCGCCCAGCCTGCGCGGATCGTGCGCCCCTGGCAGGATGGCCGCCCGCTGCGTCATGTCCGCGAGGGGACGCAGAGCACCGGCGGCCAATCGCCGGCCCAGCAGCAGGGTAGCGATGAGCAGAGGCAGTGCGGCCGCGGCCAGGATCCTGGTCAGCGTCAAGAGCGTAGCGGCCCGCTCGGCTGTGGACACCGATGCCACCACACGCGCGCCACAGCTCGCGCCCGCGGCTTCCGCGTGAAGGCGCGCGAGGGGGCCCCGCTGCGCAGCCGTGCGCAGCCCGGCCACCGGTGGCGCTGTCCCGGGCGACGGCGTCGGCGACCCGAAGCGGGGCGCGGCCGCCAGCAGCTGGCCGTCTGCATTGTAAATCTCCCAACGCAACTCCGACGGCGGCTCCTCGGCCAGCGCCTCTCCCGCCGCCGCCGGCAGGCTTCGGCCTTCGCTGATCTCATGATCGAGGTTCTCGGCCATGCGCTGGGCGGCGACCTGAAGCATCCGGGTCTCGTCCCGCTGGAGGACACGACTGGTAAGCCACAGAGCCGACGTGGCAAACGTGGCGACGATCGTCACGGCCGAGACTTGCTGGAGAAGGGCCAAGCGCGAGACCAGGGAGCGCGGTCTCATGGTTGTAGCTCGAACACGTACCCCTCGCCGCGAACGGTGCGGATGCGCCATCCGTCAGTGTCACTGTCCAGCTTGCGGCGCAGGCGGCTGACGATCACATCCAGACTCTCGGACGCCGCGCGATCGACCTTGCCCCAGGCTCCCTCCATAACCTCGTCGCGCGAGACCACGCACGCCTTGCGCGACGCGAGGATCTCCAGGATGCGCCATTCCCTGCCGGTGAGGGGGATCTCGTGGCCACGCCGCTCGAACTTGCGCGCTGTGAAGTTGATCGACAGCCCGCCGCCCTCGATCGCGGCGGGCGGGCCCGCAGTGGTCCGCCGGCTCAGCGCGCGTAGCCGGGCGTGGAGCTCGGCCAGCGCGAAGGGCTTCTTCATATAATCGTCGCCCCCGGCGTCGAGACCGGCGATTCGGTCCCCAACGTCGCCCCGGGCGGTCAGGAAGAGCACGGGGGCGGTCACCCCTTCGGACCTCAGTTCACGGCACAGACTCACGCCATCGCCATCGGGCAACTGGATGTCGAGGATAACCACATCGAAACCGCCGCGGAGCGCCCGCTGCCGGCCGTCTGCCGCGGTGGACGCCGCCTGCACGACGTGGGACTGGGATTCAAGTGAATGCTGGAGCAGCTCCCGCGTCGGCCCGCTGTCTTCGATCAGGAGGAGTCTCATGCGGATGAGCGCCGGGGGTGGGAACGAACCGTACTGACAAGGCCGTGCCGACCCCGCCCTGCGGGCCCGGACGTGCTGAACTCGTCGTGTGGACCCGCCTGCGAAGGCGCGAGCGAGGAGGTAACCAGGCGATCGCGTCGAGTGTATGCCATCCGCGCTGCGGCCGGGTAGAGTGAAGTGCCGCGTGGACCAGGCGCCGCCGGGTCGAGCATGGGGGCAGGCTGGGCTGGGCGTGGAGCGCGCGAGAGCGGTGTCGCCTGCTTCTGGTCTCGAATCAGCGCGGACGTGTCGGGCCCGGCCCCTCCGACCGCGCTCTCCCCAAAGCGATCGCGCCAAGTTGCGCACGACCGGGACGAGCGCGGCGGATAAGGGGTTGCATCCACGCCCTTCTATGATTCACGCCTGCGTGTGCGCGCCGTGTCTCCCCCCGGCGACCGGCTCCGTGCACGCCCGGCGCACCCGATCCGCCTCTTCACCCCACCTGCTGGGCTGCGGCGACGCCTGGCTGAACCCGCGCGGTCCCGTCCTCCCCGAGCCCGACGGCCTGCGGGTACGCTTCGACCGCCCTCTCGCGCACACCCCGCCGCCAGCCTCGCCGACGCCGTCATCACCGTCGGCGCCTACGGGCCCGAGGACGGCGTGCACGTGCGCCCCCAGCCGACCCGGAATCCGTGAGTCTGCCCGACCTGGCGCAGCGACATGGCGCCGCGGTCTACCTGGCGACCTTGCTCCTCTGCCTGGGCGGGGTGTGGGGCCTGCTGACGGTGCCGGCAGGGATCTACCCCGAGGTCGCCTTCCCGCGCATCGTCGTGATCCTCTACGGTGGCACGCTCGACGCGACCAGCATGAACGCGGTCGTGACCTGCCCGCCGGAAGAGGCGATGAGCGGGGTCGTGGACCTGCGGCGCATCCGCTCCAAGTCTATCCGCGGCGGCGCGGAGCTGAGCCTGTACTCTCGGCCCGGAGCGGACATGCAGCTGCGTACTCGAGCACGAGGCGCGTTTCGAGCCGAAGGACGGCCGCCTGCACCCGTATGTCCGTCCGATCGTGGAGCAGTACCTCGACTGCGGCAGGCTGCACGGTGGCTTCGCTCGAATCCACTGCCGGGTCTGCCGTGGCAAGCACCCGCTGGTCTTCTGGTGCCCTACCCGCAACGTTTGCCCCAGCTGCCAGACCAAGCGAGCGGCGCTTTTCGGCCAGCGGCTGGTCACGGCGGTTCGTGCGCCGGTGCCGCACCGCCGCGTGGTGTTCGCGATCCCCAACACGCTGCGCTGGCGGTTTGCGCGGGAGCGGTGGCTGCTATCGCTCTTGAGCCGCTGCGCCTACGACTGCGTGCAACGGGCCTTGCGCGCGTACTTCGACGAGCCAACGCTGGCTGTGAGGACGGTGGCCACGCTGCTGACGTTCGGCAGCTACGCCGCCAACTTCAATCCGTGTGTGCACGCCATCGTCACCAGCTGAACGCAAAGCTGATGTTCAGGACGACGCTGGGGTTTGAGGCCGATCAGGCAGGGCTCTATCGCTACCCGAGCTCTCGGACGCAGGCCCTTCGCACGCCAGTGCGCAGGGCCCGTTCTATCTACTAATGAAGACCGCTGTGTTGACCCATCTGCGCCGTGAGCGAGGCCGGAAGCGAGCGGGAGTGCGCAGAATTGTTGAAGCAATCCGCCTATCTGAAGCGAAGCACCCCGCCTCGCAGTCACACCGCTCCGCGCGTGCGGCAGAAACTGCTAGACATCCCAGACCAGCGGCGCTACCGGGCCCGCCGGGAGGTGGCCCCCATGGCACAGCATACACGGCGGCGGGCCCTGCTCTCGGCAGGGCTGCTCCACCCGCATCCTCGCGCTTTGATCGTGCCCCTGTTCGACGGCGCTCGCCCCTTCTTCTTTGGCAGACGACAAGGTGCAAGTGAAATACAAGATGCTGCGGGCACACCTGGTGGACGGCATCAGCGTGGTCACCACCGCGCAGATGCACGGCTACTCGCGAGCGGCCTTCTATCTGGTCACGCAGGCGTTCGAGGAGGACGGCATGCTGGGACTGCTGGACGAGCGGCGGGGGCGGCGAGGCCCGCTGAAGCTGTCCCGTGAGATCGTGGCCTAGGTGCATGCTGCCGATCCGGCGCTGTCGGGCCTGGAGCTCGCACAGCAGATCCAGCGGCGATTTGGCGTGCGTCTGCACCGGCGTACCGTGGAGCGCGCGAGGCGGCGGTGAGCGCCTTCTGGCCCCCGACCCAGCAGGCCCAGGCCGAATACGAGGCGCTGCGCCAGGCCGCCCTCGCCGGAACGCCGTTGTTGGGACGTGCCGCACTGCGGTTCGAGCGCATGGGACTGGCGGGATTGATCACGCGATCGCCGGTGGAGCTGGACTTCATGGCGACCGTGATCGGTGCCACGCGACCAGCGTGGAACCCCTACCGCGACCCGCGCGTGGAGGCACTGGGAGCGGCCTATGCCCTGCTGCTCAGCTGCCCGTCTCCCAACGAGGTGGTGGGGCTGTGGGAGGTGGGCTGATGCGCGTCGCGGTGTACGCGCGGGTGTCCACCGAGTCTTCTGACGCAGGTGCAAGGGGTCATCGCCGAGTACGAGCGGGCCAAGATGGCGGAGCGCTACCGGCGCGGCAAGCTCGATCGGTCCCGGCTGGGGGAAGTCATCGCCTGGAAGACGCCGTATGGTTACCGCCGGGTCCCGCGGGGACCCCAGGGGCCCGCCCGTCTGGAAGTGTACGAGCCCGAGGCGGCCGTGGTGCGCCGGATCTTCGAGGCGTATGTCACGGACGGGCGCTCCATGCGGCAGATTGTGTGGAGTCTGGCGCAAGAGGGCGTCCCAGCCCCCAAGGGCAGGTCGATGTGGGGTGGCTCCACGCTGACGCGGCTCCTGCGCAACGAGGCCTACGTGGGCCGGGTGTACTACAACCGTACGGAGAGTCTGCCCGCGGCGAAGGGCGCTCGCTGCGCGATCGCCGCCGGGCACGTCCACGTCAGGAGTGGATCGCGATCGCTGTGCCGCGCATCGTGCAAGACGAACTCTTCGAGGCCGTGCAGCGCATGAGTCGGGACCACAGCCGCTTCAGCCCGCGCCGGGCGGAGCCGGGGCGTTGGCTGCTGCGTGGCTTGGTGAAGTGTGGACGCTGCGGCGTCGGCGTCAGCTGCCACACGATGCGCGGGGGCAAAGACACCTGGAATCGCTACTACCGTTGCAGCTACCGCGATCCGTTGCGCGCTGGGGGGATGGACCGTCGCTGCCCGGAGCGTTCCATCCGCGCCGACGAGCTCGACGCGTATGTCTTCGAGTGTGTACGTGAGGTCTTGCAGCGACCCGCGGTCCTGCTGGTGGGGGAGATTGCGGTCAGCACGCGAGCACCGGCGCCCGATGATGATCTGCTGGAGAAGCAGCTGCGTGCCTTGGATCGCAAGTGCGAGTCGGCGGCGGCCGAGCGTCGGAGGTTGGTCGACCTATACCAGGCAGACCTGATCAACTTGGTGGAACTCCAACGGCGAGTGCGTGAGCTGGGTGCTCGGAAGCAGGCTGTCGAGGACCAGCGCGCGGCGCGGCGCTGGTGCAACAGAGGGCGGCGCTGGCGCAGGGCAATCGCCTACGCACGCGCGTCGGCACGTTCGCCCGACGCTTGGTGGCGGCCATGGACGCGCTGGACTTCGAGGGACGGCAGCGCTTGATCCGCCTGGTGCTGGAAGGCGTGCGCGCCAGCGGGCATCGCGTCGAGCTCCGCTTGCGGATCCCCCTCGATGAGCACCCGCAGGCGGGGTCTCCGGACGACCTGCTCACCTGCGGGCTGGCAGGCAAAGGGACATCGTCCAGCAATGAAGGTTTGCGTTCCCTCGGTCACGACGAAGCGCTCACTCAGCGAGAAGATGGCGAACTGCTCGCTATCTGAAGTAGCCTGCGCGACCATGGCCACGCATCGCGGTGCGACTGCCACCCCACTCTCCCTCGCCCAGCGTTGCCGCAACCGTGCGGCGCACCGGGCATCCCACCTGTCGCCGGCCCTATCGCTTCGGACCTGGAGAACTGCACGGGCGGGGTGGGCGGCTCGCCTGGCGTGTGCGATCTGCTGCGTGGCCGGGGTCGTCGCCTGGTCGGGGCCGGCCGCGGCCGTTCCGGAGGTGGCGCCGCCCGCCCCTGGTACAGTGCCCGGTCCTGCTCCCGAGACCGCGCCCTCCCCCTTCACCGGGCGTCACTTCCAGGCGCTGGCGCGCCACCTTGCCGATGGGGATCTTCTGCTACAGACCGCCGCGGGGGGCGTCCTGGCCGGTGCCGTTGCCTTCCGCGACGACGATTGGAACGCGTGGGTGGTGGATCACCGCCCACTGGGCGGAGCCGCCTACGACGTGGGCTACCACATCGGGCACCGGAGCACGCAGGCCGCGCTCACGCTCGCAATCACAGCCGGCGGCCTCATCGCGCGGGACCAGCGCCTTCGCGACACCGGCCTGCTACTGGTGGAGGCCCACTTGCTCTCGGCGGGCCTCTCGCAGGTGATGAAGGGGGTCACCGACCGGCGCAGGCCCGACGGTGGTGACCTGAACTCCTTGCCATCCGGGCACGCGGTCGCCGCGTGGACCATGGCTGAGGTTCTGCAGCGACGGCTCGGCTGGTGGGTGGGAGCGCCAGCGTTCGCGGCAGCCCTGTACACCGGGGAGAGCCGCGTGCAGGGGAACCGCCATCACCCCAGCGACGTGATCGCCAGTTTCGCCTTGGCCCACTGGATCGCCGGCGCGGTCTGCCGGGCGGCACAGCCGCAGGCCGGGCGTGACCCCGGGCAGAGGGCGCCAGCCGTGCAACACTCGCTGATTGTGGAGTGGCTGCCCGTGCCGCCGGTGGGCGCGAGCGCGCTGCCGCTGCTCTCCGTGCACTTCTGAAACGTCGGCGTGAATCCGACCCGCCGCATGGCCACGCGGACCGACGTCTTGGTTGCGCGGAGCCGTCTCGAGACCCGGCACATTACGAGCCGCGCGGTCAAGGTCACGGCTCCAGACTGGTCGCTGAGACGCGACGCGGGAGTACAATCGCGTCCGGCCGCAGAGCTCGCTGGGGTATCGTCCGCCAGCCCGAGAAGCAGTGGAGCTGAACCTGCCGATCAGGAGCCTGCTGTCAGGGACAGAAATGGCCGCCGGACTCGTAGAGCAAGTCGACCGACGAACGGCGGCAGGCCAGTCTGGGCACCCCAAGTGATGGGCTTGCCTGAAAGAGGGTAATATGGCCTTTCGGAACCCGTTCGTCCGGCTGCCCTGGGCCGCGGGACTCCGAACCGCCAGGCGTGGCGGGGGGGTACCCCACGCAGGGATCTCCCTCCTTGGAAGGCACGGGCTTGCTCGAGTCGGAGCAGTGCAACTCGAGTGACGAAGCTGAGTGTTCCGCCGACCCCGGGCTGGCGATTCGGGGGAGCGAGAGGTATGCTACCCCCGCTTTTGGTGTGCGACGATCGTGCAAACCGGCGTGGCAAACGGCCACACCGGCGGGAGCCGAAGGCGGCGAGCGATACGCTCCCGGAGGACTCGTGAACTACGTGGCCCTGCTTCGCTCCGCTGGATGGGCGTTACTCCGGAACAAATTGCGAAGCCTGCTGACGGTCCTCGGCATCTCCATCGGGATCGCGGCGGTCATCTGCGTCGTCGCCATCGGCAAGGCCGGACAACGCCAGGTCGAGCAGCAGCTAAACAATCTCGGGGACAATTTCGTCTGGATCGAAGCCGGAGGGCGCGCGGTGAACGGCGTGCGCACCGGAACTCATGGCACGAAGACGCTGACCCTGGCCGATGGAGTGGCCATCAAGAATCAAATCGCGCTCATCAAGAGCGTCTCGCCGAACGTCGACGGCTCGGTGCAGATCGTCTACGGCAACCAGAACTGGTTCACGAGCTATCGGGGCGTCTCGCCCGAATACTTCGATATCAAACGCTGGGTCATCGCGCTAGGCGCCGCATTCTCGCAAGACGACGTCGATCGGGCGGCTGCGGTCTGCGCGATCGGCCGGAGCGTTCGAGATCAGCTGTTCGGCCCCACGGACCCCATCGGTCAGGTGGTCCGAATCAAAGGTCTGCCTTGCAAGGTAGTCGCGACTCTCCAGCCGAAGGGGCTCTCCAGCTCCGGCCAAGATCAAGACGACACGGTGCTCCTGCCGTACACCACCGCGCAGAAGAAGATCAAAGGAGTGGCGTGGCTGGACGACATCCTATGCTCCGCAGTGTCACCGGACGCGGTCAAGCTCGCGGGGCAAGAGGCAGCAGCGCTGCTCCGGGATCGCCATCATCTGCGTCCCGAAGAGGACGATGACTTCAACATCCGCAATCCCGAGGACATCGTGCAGGCCCAACTCGCGGCCAGCCGCACACTCACGATCCTTCTGGTCGCCATTGCGTCGATCTCGCTCTTGGTCGGAGGCATCGGGATCATGAACGTCATGCTCGTCTCCGTCACGGAACGGACCCGCGAGATAGGTGTCCGCGTCTCCGTCGGCGCGACCGAAGGGGCGATCCAGTTGCAGTTCTTGGGCGAGTCCGTCATGCTGAGCCTGGTTGGAGGCGCGGCCGGCGTGCTGCTGGGCATCGCTGGATCCTTCGTGATCGGCCAGACGCTGCAGTGGCCGATCCAGATGTCGGTGGAGCCGGTCCTCATCGCCGTTCTGTTCTCCGTCGCGGTGGGGATATTCTTCGGATACTATCCAGCGCGAAAAGCCTCTCTCCTGGATCCCATCGAAGCCCTACGGTACGAGTGAGAGCCTGGTAGCTCTGGGGACGGTATGAGAAGGAAGTGGCTCGTCCTGCTGGGCCTCGCCGCTCTGACTGGGCTCTTCGCAGCATTGCGCCTCCATCGCAAGAGTCAACTCGAACACTTCACCGCAAGGGTAGAACGGGGCGAGATCCGTGACGTCGTGGACGTCACCGGGACGGTAAATGCGGTTACGACGGTGCAAGTTGGATCTCAGGTGTCCGGCACGATCTCGAGGCTCGATGCGGACTTCAACTCTCGGGTCCATCACGGAGGCGTGATCGCGCTGATCGACCCCTCGCTGTTCCGCGGCGCCCTCCTTCAGACGACCGCCGACTTGGAAGGCGCCAAGGCGAATCTCGCCGCGGCGGAGGCCAACTTGGACAAGGCGAACGCGACCGTGGTGGAGACCAAGGCCGCCTACGAGCGCACCCGCGCTCTCGTGGAACAGGGTCTCGAGAATCAGCAAACAGTGGAACTCGCCAAGGCCAATCAGGATCAGGCGAGCGCCTCGGTCAGCGCGGCGGCTGCAGCGGTCGTCCAAGCCAGGGCGCAGATTGCCCAGAAGCAAGCGGCGGTCTCGGTCGCCCGAATCAACCTCGAACACACGGTCATTCGTTCCCCGATCGACGGAGTCGTCGTGGCGCGCAACGTCGATGTCGGGCAGACTGTAGCCGCGTCGTTGCAGGCTCCGACCATTTTTACGATCGCGCAGGATCTCACCCGGATGCAGCTTTATGCCAAGACCGACGAGTCCGACATCGGGCGCATCCGAGCGGCGCAGGAGGTCACATTCAAGGTGGACGCGTTTCCCAAGGAAACATTCCATGGCGCAGTCAGCCAGATCCGCATGAACGCCACCATGGTGCAGAATGTGGTCACGTACGACGTGATCATCGACTTCGCGAATCCGGAAGCGAAACTCTTTCCCGGGATGACAGCCTATGTCACCATCCCGGTGGCTAGCGTGCAAAACGCCCTCAAGTTGCCGAATAGCGCCCTGCACTACAGGCCGCTGATGGCACCCGAGGAGATCCGCATGCTCTACGAGAAATATGGGATCGAGGAGGGGAAGCCGGGGAGCTACGGGTTTGCGGATGCCGAGGCGGCGACGCACCATGGGACCTCCGGGCGCGATCGTGGCGCGCAGCCCGAAGCCGCGGGCGCGAAGGCACAGCGGGAGACGCAATCGGACACTGCCATCATTTGGAAGCTGCATGCCGACAATTCGATCGAGCCGGTCGAGCTCGTACTCGGAATCACCGACCACGCGTTCACGGAGGTAAGGGGGTTCCTGAAGGGCGAGCTGAATGAAGGCGACCAGGTCGTCTCGCGCTCGATCTTGGTCGGGTCGCCCATTCCAGGAGGCCCGGGAGCTCCTGGAACTCCAGGAGCTCGGCGATAAAGCCTGGGAATCCCATGCTGCCGGGACCGTCGGCATGATCCAAATGATCATAGGCGTGGAGAACGTCCACAGATATTACGCGCTGGGCGAGACACGCGTGCATGCGCTGCGAGGCGTGAGCCTCGAGATCGAAGCCGGCGAGTTCGTGGCCATCCGAGGTGCCAGCGGCAGCGGCAAGTCGACCTTCATGAACATGTTGGGCTGTCTTGACCGTCCCAGCTCCGGGCGATACTTGCTGGAGGGCACCGACGTGTCTCAGCTCGACAAGAAGACGCTTGCGAGAATCCGCAACCAGAAGTTGGGGTTCGTGTTCCAGGGGTTCAATCTGCTGCCGCGCACGACCGCGCTCGAGAACGCGGAGCTGCCGACGCTCTACACGCCCATCGACGCGAGCGAGCGCAGGAAGCGAGCCACGGAGGCGCTCGGGATGGTAGGGCTCGCTGATCGAGCGCAGCACTTTCCTTCGCAGATGTCCGGCGGGCAGCAACAGCGGGTCGCCATCGCGCGCGCGCTCGTTAATCGCCCGTCGATCCTCCTGGCCGACGAGCCCACGGGCAACCTGGACAGCCGTACGTCGATCGAGATCATGGAGGTTTTCCAACACCTGAACGACGCGGGCTTGACGGTCATCATGGTCACCCACGAGCCCGAGATCGCCCAGTTCGCCAAGCGAAATATCGCCTTTCACGACGGTACCATTCGCAAGGACGAGCCGGTCCCCAATCCTCCCAGAGCTCGCGAGGTGCTGGCCACGCTGCCGCCGGCCGAAGTGTAAGTCGCAACGCCTCTACGCGACGCACGGCTCTTAGCGTTCTGCGCTGCGAGCGGCAATTGGACAGGGCGAAGCGATGAGAGCGCGTTTGTGGATAGATGAGATGAAGTGGCGACTAGCCACCAGCGTGGTGGCGACATCCCACCAGATTGACAGTCTCTAGCGGCAACGCGGGTGATTTGGCGCCCAGATCGGTCGGCAGGTATTTCACAGCGGACGTACCTGAGCGCGGGGCGGGCCCCACTGTTCTCGGTGCTCCAGCGTGGCGTTCGGCGAGCTGTCGGGGGCCGTGCGCTTCAAACGGCGCCGACAGCAACCTGATCGCCCACACGATGAGCACTCCGGCGCGCGCGGTGGTCATGCGGCCCGCTTGTGAGGAGCTGCTACGTGCCGCTCGCGCGTCTCACTGTCGAGTAGCCCCGGCCGGTTTCCGGGCCGGGGCTACTCGACAACAGAACACGCATCGCGGGCGTACGCGCAAACCCTGCGAATTCGAGCATCTAAGGAAGCCCCGCCCTCGTCCGAGAGCGGAGTCCGCGTCAACCAGCGGCGCCCCGGAGTTCGAGGCTGGAACGGATGGCTGCCCGGCTGGGGCCGAGATCGGTCGCGGCGAGTTGCCGACCCCACCGGGCGATCGTGTTGGAGCGCTGGTGCTGGGAGTCGCCACCGGTCCCAGGGTTGTCCGGCGGGAGACCCTCCTCCGCGAACGCCCTGCGAAGCGCTCGCCCGACCGCCGGGAGGAACGGCACGATGCGCGCCCGCGCGGGAAGCAGGGCGAGCATCCGGGCGGGGCCGGCTGACGCGAGGCATGGGCAGCGTTACCGCCGCCGCTCCTTTCCCCGGCGGCGCGCCACGAGTGCACGACCCACTGTTTGACGCGCGGAGTTGGCACGCTCCCCCGGCTGAACCCAGTCCCTACACGAGAATCCTGGCCATCGGGCGACCGCCCGCCGCACTGCGTCACACGGCAATCTCCTTCAGGACAAGCGTCCGTGGCTGCAATCGCGGGCTGCGCGCAGTGCGTTCCCGCGCCGGTGGCAGTCAACGCCGGGTTCCGCCCCAAAGCGGGCTCCATTGACGGTTTTCCCGGTCCGGGCGCATGCTGATTGGGCTATGCGGACTGCCCACCCGACCGGAGCGCGGCGCTGTGTGGACCGGGCCGCCTGCCTGATGGCGTGTTCGGCGGCGTTGACCCTCGTGCTTTCGATCGTCGGTTGCGACGAGGACGAGCAGGAGCCTCGGCTGGGCACGCTGACCGGCCAGACGGTACGCCTGGAAGACGGGGTGGGGTATGGACCGTTGACCGTGGCGCTGCTGGACGCTCGGCAGCTCGTGGTCGTCGCGCTGACGAGTACCGATTCGCTCGGCCGGTTCGCCATCGAGAATCTCGTGCCCGACAGGTACGTGCCGGTCGTCTACGACTTCCAGCGCCGCCTCTTCCATCTGCCGCAGGCGGCGGTCGAAGTGCAGCGCGGTCACGGCGTGTCCGTCACCCTGCCGATGGTTCGCTATCCGATCGACCAAGGCCCTGCGCTGGTGGGCCGCGTGTTCGACCCGTCGACGGGACTCCCGATCGCCCGCGCCATGGTCGATCTGGGGTCCTCGGCCGGCCCTCCCCTCTCCAATCGCGGCAGCCTGTTCTCCGAGCTGGACGGGCAGACGGGCACGCTCAACCAAGTGACCGACCGGCGCGGCATCTTCCGCCTCTGGCCGGTCTGGTTCTTCGCGGGGCCGCAGGGGGAGATCCGCTCGCCGGAGCTGCTGATCTCAGCGCCCGGTTACCGTGGTTACAGCCACCCCGGATTCACGTCGGAGGTCGAGCTGCTTGACACGCTGCTCGTCGCCCTGGAGCCCGGCCGCGATCAGGGCGTCGTCACGGGACGTCTCGTCGATCTCGATGGAGGGCCCGTGCCAGGTCTGCGGGTGGGACTGGAATGGACGCGCGTGGAGGGTCTCAGCGCGAATGCTGGACCGGTCAAGCCCGGCGCTGCCCGGGCGTTGCCCGAGGTGATCCTGCAGAATGCAGTCGGGGTGAGCGATGAGCTGGGCCGCTTCCGGATCGAGGGCGAGCCGGCGGGCTTCTTCAAGATCATGGCGGCCTACCCGCGCGATGACGGCTGGCTGGGGCAGTACGGACCCTCCGCCGAGATCGCCGCGGGTGGAGTGGCCGATGTCGGTGACATCATCGTGGTGCGCGCCATTACCACGCTCTCGCCGCTGGACGGCGCGATCGTCGCCGTTCCGCTGACCTTGTCCTGGGACGCGGCGCCGCACGCCCTCACCTACTTCACCACGGTGCAACGGCCGGATGGCACCGCAGTGCAGGGCGGGCCGTTCAGCGACCCGAGAACGAATCCCCCCGATGGGCTGGTCTCCGATCCGGGGGTGTACCTCTGGATCGTCCAGGCCTTTGCCGGCCGCGACGAGGTCGGCCGCACCGAGCGGGCGCGCAGCTTCGTCGTCCCGCCGTCCCGTCCGGGATGGATCGCCCGCGGCGCGGGCAGCGGGGCGGGCGCGCGTTGGGACACCTCGGATCCCGGCTCCGTCTGGCGTGCGGCTCCGGATGCGGTACCGATCGATCGATGACCGAGACGCTACTGCTCGTCGTCCGCCCCGGCCCACGTCGGCATGGCGCTCGATGCGGGTCGGACTACGCTTCGCAACGAGCTCTACGCCGCTGACAAGGCCAACCACGGCCGGTCGCTATCGATGGACCCCCGAGGCCTCGCTCCCCGTGCGCGCCACGAACTCGACGTACGAGCCGTCGTAAATCAGGGGCGGCTGCGCCGGGCTTCCATTCCCGTCGCCGGGGCGCAGCTCCAGGACGCGAGTGCTGAGTCCGCGCAGAAACATGCGATCGTGGCTGACGAAGAGCATCGTGCCCTCGAAGTCCTTCAGCGCGGCCACGAGCATCTCCTTCGTCTCCAGGTCGAGATGGTTGGTGGGCTCGTCAAGGATGAGGAAGTTCGGCGGGTCGAACAGCATCTGCGCGAGCACCAGACGTGACTTCTCGCCGCCTGAGAGCACGCGCACGGGTTTGTCGACGTCGCTGCCCGAGAACTGGAATGCGCCCAGCAGATTGCGCAGCACGCCCTGCCCTTCGGTCGGGAATGCGCTCTGCAGCTGCTCGAAGACGGTGAGCGTCGGATCGAGCAGCTCGAGCGACTGCTGGGCGAAGTAGCCTACCTTGAGCGCAGCGCCCAAACGCACGGTACCCGCGTCCGGAGCCAGAACGCCGGCCACCAGCTTGAGCAGAGTCGTTTTGCCGGCGCCGTTGCGCCCCATCACGCACCAGCGCTCTTGGCGGCGGACGACGAAATCGAAACTGGCGTAGATCACCCGCGGACCGTAGCTCTTGCTCACGCCCTTCAATTCGACCACGTCCTCGCCCGAGCGCGGCGGCGAGCGGAAATTGAACTGGACGACCCTCCGCTGACGGGGGGGCTCCACCACGTCGATCTTGTCGAGCTTCTTCACCCGGCTCTGCACCTGGGCCGCCTTCGCCGCATGCGTCGCGAATCGCTCGATGAAGCGGCGCTCCTTCGCCAGCATGGCCTGCTGGCGCACGTAGGCCGCCTCGCGGTTGGCCTCGGCCAAGCTGTGTGCCCGCAAGTAGTCGTCGTAGTTTCCGGTGTGGCAGGTGAGCTCGCCAGCGTCGATCTCGAGGATGCGGCCCACGATGCGGTTCATGAAGTCTTTGTCGTGGCAGGTCATCAGGACCGCGCCGGGATAGTCGCTGATGAACTGTTCGAGCCAGAGGATCGACTCGATGTCGAGATGGTTGGTGGGCTCGTCCAACAGCAGGGCATCGGGCCGGCCGAGCAGCACGCGCGCCATGCCGACCCGCATTTTCCAGCCGCCCGAGAGCATCCCCACGTCTGAGCGGATCTGATCGTCGTCGAAGCCGAGGCCCTGCAGGATCTCTCGCGCTCGTGCCTCGAGATCGTAACCGCCCTGGTGCTGGTAGGCGCCGAGCACCTCGCCGAAACGCGCGAGGATGGCGTCCATCTCGTCGGCCCGATCGGGGTCGGCCATGGCGTGCTGGAGCTCCTCGAGCTCGTGGTGAAGCTCGCCGAGTGTGCCGCTGCCCGCGATGGTCTCGTCGAGGACGGAGCGCCCCGACATTTCCGCGATGTCCTGTCGGAAGTAGCCGATGCTCAGCCGCTTGGGCACCGAGACGGTGCCCTCGTCGGGAGACTCCTGTCCCGCGATCATCCGGAGAAGGGTTGTCTTGCCAGCCCCGTTGGGACCCACCAGGCCCACCTTCTCCCCTGGATTGAGCTGGAACGAGCTCTCCACGAAGAGGATTTGGCGGCCGTACTGCTTGCTGACGTTGCTGAGCGAGATCATGGGCGGGAAGTGTAGCAGCGCGCCCGGAATCCCGCACACGGAGCCCTCGATCCGCCGCTGGAGGGGCACGGTGAGGTGATCGCATCCATCGTACGGACTCACCCGCACGAACGCTGCGCGTCGGGGTGGGTGAGAGGGTGACGACGACGAGCTCCGCGTGGTTGGACCGCGTGGAGCGTTGATTTGCGGAGATCACACGCAAGCGGATCCGCATTGTCAGGATGGGAAGGGTACAGGACACTCGCATCGGCTCCGCCGCCGGCCAACCGCCGGCACGGCCCGTCATCCGACGCGGGAGAGATCAAGCATGGCCCAGGCCCTGGCCGATCGTTACCGCCGCTGGTTCGAGTACGAGTGCGACAGCCACGCCAAGGTGCTCGCGTCGCTGGAAGCGGTCCCCGCCGCGCAGCGATCTACGCCGGCGTTCCAGAAGGCAGTCTCGCTCATGGCCCACATCGCCGCCGCGCGGCAGATGTGGCTGTTCCGGTTCGGCGTCGGCAAGGAGCTCCCGCGCGAGTTCTTCCCCGAAGGCCTGGGCTTGTCCGAGCTCGCGCGGGGCGTCGCCGAGGCGCAGGCCGCCTGGCTGATGTATCTAGGGCGCCTCGACGAGCGCGAGATTGCGCGCGTGTTCGAGTACCGTAGCTACGAGGGCCAGTGGTTCCGGAACACGATCGAGGACATCCTGACCCAGCTCTTCGGGCACTCCTGGTACCACCGCGGCCAGATTGCCGCGCTGCTGCGCTCGCTGGGCAGCGAGCCCCCCGTCACCGATTTCGTGTTCTGGACGCGGGAGCCGATCCCGCCCGGACGCCCGGATTGACGCTGCGCGGCGGCGCGACTAGCCTGCTTGCAGCATTTCAACACCCATCGCGAACCGCGACCCGCCCGCGGCCCACCGGCTTTGGCCGTACCCCACCGCGCGACCGGGTCCATTCCGGAGGTCAGCCATGGCGAAGAAGATCCTCCTGCTCGTGGGCGACTACGGTGAGGACTACGAGATCATGGTCCCGTTCCAAGCCCTGCAGATGGTCGGCCACACGGTGCACGCCGTCTGCCCGGGCAAGCAGAAGGGTGAGAAGATCCGCACGGCCGTCCACGACTTCGAGGGCGATCAGACTTACAGCGAGAAGCGCGGGCACGACTTCACTCTCAACGCGACGTTCTCCGAGATCCGACCCCAGGACTACGATGCCCTCGTGATCGCCGGTGGCCGGGCGCCCGAGTACATTCGCCTCAAGGCCGAGGTGATCGAGACCGTGAAGCACTTCGCCAGCGGCAACAAGCCAATCGCCGCCGTGTGCCACGGCGCCCAGGTGCTCACCGCGGCGAACGTAGTGAAGGGCCGCAAGGTGTCGGCCTATCCTGCCGTGGCTCCCGAGGTGCGGGCGGCGGGCGGCGAGTACGCCGACATCCCGATCGACGGCGCCGTGACCGACGGCAACCTCGTGACCGCGCCGGCCTGGCCCGCCCATCCGCAGTGGTTGGGTCAGTTCCTGAAGGTGTTGGGGACGAAGATCACGACCTGACGCACGGCACTGTCGTCGGGCGCGGGGAGGCTGCTCGCGGAGCTGCTCGCCGACAACCCGCTTGCGGCACGATCATCGGGCTGCGCCGGGCTCTGCGGGTCGTCGGAACGCCCGGCGATCGATCTTCAGCTTGCGCATCCGAGCGCGCAGTGTGGCGGGGTTGACGCCCAAGAGCCGTGCGGCGCCAAACGGCCCTTCGATCCGGCCGTGCGTCTGGAGCAGCGCACGCTCGATGTGCGAGCGCACGACCTCCTGCAGCGTGGTGATGGGCTCGACTGCAAAGAACGACGGCGCGGCGATCGCCGGCGGTGGCAGCGACCGCGGCGCGCCCCGGCCGGGCCCGCTGCCGGATCCGGTGCCTGCTGCAGCAGCGATGCCGTCGCCGATGCTGGAGCCGGCTTTGGCCCCCGCGCCCGAATCGACGCCCGTCCCTGCACCGGAGGCCGCGCCAGCGCTCGCGCCGGCCAAGGGACGGCCCGCGTCCATGGCCAGCGGGGTGCCCAGGGCGCCCGCCACGTCCACTCGCACTCCCTTGCCCAGCAACACCGCGCGGTCCATGACCGACGCCAGTTCCCGCACGTTGCCGGGCCAGGCGTATGACAAGAGCGCCCGGGTGTCTTCCCAGGAGAGCCGCGGGGATGGCAGGCCGAAGCGTACCGCCGCGCGCTCGGCAAAGTGCTGCGCGAGCGCGGGGACGTCCTGCGGCCGGTCGCGCAACGGGGGCAGGTCGACGGGAAATACGGCGATGCGGTACCAGAGATCGGCACGGAAGCGGCCGTCGGGCACCATGGACCGCAGGTCGCGGTGGGTCGCGGCGACGATGCGCACGTCCGCCTGCACCGTCTTCTGCCCGCCGACGCGCTGGAACGAGCCGTCCTGCAGCACGCGCAGCAGCCGCACTTGCGCCGGCGGGGCCAGCTCGCCGACCTCGTCGAGCAAGAGCGTCCCGCGGTCAGCGCGCTCGAACCAGCCCTTCCGCTGATCCGCGGCTCCGGTGAAGCTGCCTTTCTCGTGGCCGAACAGCTCGGAGTCGATCAGCTCCGGCGGGATCGCGCCGCAGTTGACGCGCAGAAACGGCCCCGCCGCACGGCGCGAGCGCTCGTGGATGGCGCGTGCGACGAGCTCCTTGCCCGAGCCCGTCTCTCCATAGATGAGCACCGGCAGATCCGAGCCGGCCACCAGACCCACGCTCTCCATCACACGCTTGAGGCCCGACTGGATGCCGATGATCAGCTCGGGGGGATCATCGCGTCCCACGTGGCGCAGCAGCGCTCGCTTGTCGGCCTCGGCGGCCTCGCGCAGGGCGTTCAGCTTTGCGAGCTCACGGTCCTGGCGCAGGGCCACGGAGAACGGCTCCAGCAGCTCGGTGGCAGTGGCGACGTGCGCCGCGGTGAACGCCCGGGCCGCGGCCGCGCGCAGCTCGAGCACGCCTAGCGGGCGGCCCCCCTCGGTCAACGGCACGCAGATCAGCGCGCCCTCGAAGCCCGCTGCGAGCAAGTGCGCGAGTGACGGGTCCGAGACGTCCGCTGCGTTGCCCCCAGCTCTTCCCTGCTGCATCCAGGTGAGGAGCTCCTCGAGGTCCTTCTCGGCGAGTGCGATCCGGCGTGTTGGCGCCGGCAGCCGTCCGTTGCCGTCTTGGGCGACAGCCTCCAGACGGTTGTGGGCCAGGTCGAGCCAGCGCACGACCACGGCGTCCGCTGGGATGTGCCCGCGGACGAGCGGACCCAGCCGCAGCAGTGCCTCGGCGATGTCCCTCTGTCGAGAAACCTCACGCCAGAGGCCCAGTGAGAGTAGCTGGTCTTGGTCCATAAACCTATAGAGCGACGAAGATCGCTTGGAATTCCGTCATATGATACAGAAAATGGCGCCGGCTGGCGAAGTGGGCGCGACCACGGGCCGGGGCTTGCGGCGAATCAGGCGGGGCTTGCGGCTCGTCGCGAGGCCGCTGGTCACTTTGCGCCGATCTTCAAGCCTACGATTCCGGCGACGATCAGCGCGATGGAGGCCAGCCGGAATGCCGTCCGCGGCTCGCCCAGCAACGCGATGCCCAGCAGCGCAGTGCCCGCGGCCCCGATGCCGGTCCACACCGCGTACGCCGTCCCGATGGGGAGGAATTGAACCGCCCGGGCCAGCAGCACCATGCTGCCCACCATGCCGAGAATCGTCAGGACGCTGGGCAGCGGCCGTGTGAAGCCGCGCGCGTACTTCAGGCCGATTGCCCAGCCCATTTCGAGCAAGCCAGCGATGATCAAGAGGATCCAGGCGCGTGTGTGCATCACGATCTCCCGCTCACGGGCCGCTCCACCGGGCGTCCGTAGTGCTTCGCGGCATGCTCGAAGATTCGCCCTGGAACATACCGCACGGGCGCGCGCGCGTCAGGTCCGGGCGGGCGCGCGGCGTGCCCGCGGCTGCGGCCAGGGCCTGGACGGGGGCCGCCCGCCAATCCAGCGCGCTTCCACAGGGGCCGGCCGCAGCGGCGCCGCGATGGAACGCTGGCGCACGGCAGGTGTACTCTGGCTATTCGGTCCAAAGGAGTCAGAGCACGCGTCGCGCGCCCCGCGGCGGTGGCAGCTGGGCTGGCGCGGCCTACGAGGTCCGATCATGACGCGACAGTGGACTGCCGATGAGATCCAGCAGATGGCGCGAGGCTACCAGGCCGCCTGCGTGCTGGCCGCCGCCGCGGATCTCGACCTGTTCGAGCTGCTCAAGGGCACGCCCTTCTCGGCTGCGGACGCCGCCGCGAAGCTCCACGCTGGCCTGCGCGGCGTAACCATCCTGCTCGATGCGCTGTGTGCGATGCAGCTCCTGGAAAAGCAGGAAGCGCAGTACCAGATCCCCCCCGTCGTCGAGCGGCTGCTCACGCACGGCGACGCGGGGAGCGTGCTGGGCATCACGCAACATCAGGCCAATTGCCTGCGCCGCTGGGCGCAGCTCGCACGCACCGTCAAGAGTGGCACGCTTGCCCCGCGCGAGCCCAGCCTGCGCGGCGCGGCCGCCGACTATGCCGCGTTCATCGAGGCCATGGACAACGTCAGCGGTCCGGTCGCCACGCTGCTCGTCGCGGAGCTGCAGCCGCTGCGTTTCCGCCATCTGCTCGATGTCGGCGGCGCTTCGGGGACCTGGACCCTGGCACTGCTGCGCGCCAACGCCGATGCCAGCGCCACCGCGACGATCTTCGACCTGCCCCAGGTGATCCCCCAGGCACAGGCGCGCGTTGCCGCGTCCGGCCTGGCCGGGCGCGTGAAGCTCGTCGGCGGGGACTTCTACGTCGACGACCTCCCGGGCGGCGCCGACCTGGTCTGGGTCAGCGCCATCGTCCACCAGAATTCACGCGCGCAGAACCGGGCCCTCTTCGGCCGCGCGTTCCGGGCGTTGCAGCCCGGTGGGCGGATCCTGATCCGCGACATCGTCATGGAGGCGTCCCGCACGGCCCCGGTGGCGGGCGCGCTCTTCGCCGTGAACATGCTCGTGAGCACCGCGCAGGGGGGCACCTTCACGTTCGGCGAGCTGCGCGAGGACCTCGAGGCGGCGGGCTTCGCCGCAGCCACGCTGCTGCGCCGCCACGAGGGGATGCACTCGTTGGTGGCCGCCACGAAACCGGGTTAGGCCGTTTCTGGGCTGCGCCCCATCCGCGCCCTTGTGGGCCGCCGCGGCACGGGGCTACCATATGGAGCACACCACTGCCCGAGGGGATGGTCCCGTGGCGCCCGCGATCGACTTCGTACTGAACGGCCGCTCGGTCCACGTGCCGGTCCGCCCGGGCGAGAGCCTGCTCGAGGCGCTGCGTACCCGCTGCGAGGTCATCTCGACCAAGGACGGCTGCCAGCCCCAGGGCCAGTGCGGCTGCTGCCTCGCGCTCGTCAACGGCCAACCCAAGACCACCTGCGCCGTGCCCGCGGAGAAGGTCGCGGGCAAGGAAGTCCTCACCCTCGAGGGTCTCTCCAGCGAGGAACGCCGCCTCATCGCCCACAGCTTCGTCGCGGCGGCGGGGTTGCAATGCGGCTTCTGCATTCCCGGGCTGGCGCTGCGCGCCAAGTGGCTGCTCGACCGCAATCCCAGCCCCTCGCGCCGCGAGATCGCCACGGCCATCGACGGACACCTGTGCCGCTGCACCGGTTACGTGAAGATCATCGACGCGATCGAGCTCATGGCGCGCGCCCGGCGCGGCGAGGGTCTGCCCGAGCTCTGCACCGACGGACGTGTGGGCAGCCGCCTGCAGCGCTACAGCGGGGTCGCGCTCACGCTGGGCGACCGGCCTTACGTCGACGACATGGCAAAGCCGGGGATGCTGCACGGAGCGCTGGTGCTCGCACCCCACGCGCGGGCGCGCGTCGTGCGCATCGATACCTCTCGCGCGCTGCGACATCCCGGCGTGGTCGCCGTGGCTACGGCGCGCGACGTGCCCGGCCAGCGCTGGTACGGGCTGATCCACGACGATTGGCCCGGCTTCGTCGCCGAAGGCGAGGAGGTGCGCTGCGTCGGCGACGTGCTCGCGGCCGTCGCCGCTTCGGACGAGCACACCGCGCGCGAGGCGGCGAAGCTGGTCGACGTCGAGTACGAGGTCCTCACGCCGATGCTGACACCACAGGAGGCGTTGCGCCCGGGCGCCCCTCGCGTGAACCCGCACTATGACAACATCCTCTCGCGCACGGTCGTGCGCCGTGGCGACCTGGACGCTGCGCGCGCCCGCAGCGCCCATATCGTGAGGGGCACCTGGCACACCCAACGCATCGAGCACCTGTATCTGGAGCCCGAGGCCGCCCTGGTCGAGCCGCTGCCCGGCGGCAAGCTCCGCCTCTACACGCAGGGGCAGGGGATCTTCGACGATCGTCGCCAGGTGGCGCGCTTCCTGGGCATCGAGGAGGAGCGCCTCGAGGTGGAGCTCGTGCCCAATGGCGGCGCGTTTGGCGGCAAGGAGGACATGGCGGTCCAGGCACAGACGGCGCTGTTGGCCTGGATGACGCAACGTCCGGTCAAGCTCACCCTCGACCGAGAAGAATCGATCCGCATCCATCCCAAGCGCCATCCGATCACGATGCACTACGAGGTTGGGTGCGACGCCCAGGGCAAGCTCACCTTCGTGCAGGCGCGCATGATGGGTGACACGGGGGCCTACGCCAGCGTCGGGGCGAAGGTGCTCGAGCGATCCGCGGGCCACGCTGGCGGCCCCTACGCGGTGCCAGCCGTAGATGTCGAGTCGATGGCCGTCGTTACCAACAATCCGCCCTGCGGCGCCATGCGCGGCTTCGGCGCCAATCAGGCCGCCTTCGCCATCGAGGGCTGCATGGACCTGCTGGCCGAAAAGCTCGGGATCGACGGCTGGGAGATCCGCTGGCGCAACGCGCTGCAGATCGGTGATCCGACCACCACGGGGCAAGTGCTGGAGAAATCCGTCGGTCTGCGCAAGACCCTGCTGGCGGTGAAGGACCGCTTCCTCGACGCGAAGCGGCAGGGCCGGGCGGTGGGCATCGCCTGCGGGTTGAAGAACTCCGGCATCGGCAACGGCGCCAAGGAATGGGGCAAGGCGCGCCTGGCCGTCGAGCCCGACGGCACGATCTCCCTCTATAACGGTTACACCGAGATGGGGCAGGGGCTGCTCACAGTGCTCATCCAGTTCGCGGTACAGGTCACTGGCCTGCCGGCAGCGCTGTTCCATCCCAAGGTGGACTCGACCTACGCGCTCGGGTGCGGGCAAACGACGGGATCGCGGGCGACGCTGTTCGGCGGGCTGGCAGTCAAGAACGCCGCGGAGAAGCTGCGCGCCGATCTCCAGGCGGGGCGGTCGCTGGGCGAGCTGGCGGGACGCGTCTACGCGGCCGATGTGCTGGTCGATGACACGACGGCGCCGGGCCAGGAGTCGGGTGGGCGCATCAAGACGCACACCTCCTTTGGATTCGCGACGCAGGTATGCATCCTCGATGACAAGGGGCGCGTGGACCGCTTCATCGCCGCCCACGACGTGGGACGCGTCGTGAATCCGGACCTGTGTGAGGGGCAGATCGAGGGCAGCATTCACATGGGGCTGGGCTACGCCCTCACCGAGGAGCTGCCGTGCCCGGGCGGCATGCCCGCGACCTTCAAACTGCGCGAGCTCGGCGTGCTGCGCGCCGTCGACATGCCGCAGGTCGAGGTGATCCTGGTGGAGGAGCCCGAGCCCGAGGGGCCGTTTGGCGCCAAGGGCGTGGGCGAGATCGGGCTGGTGCCCACCGCTCCCGCCGTCGCTGCCGCGCTGGCGGCGTTCGACGGCATCCGCCGCTATACCCTGCCGATGAAGGACTCGCCGGCCGCGCGCGCCATGCACGTCGGGCGGATCCGGTCGCCGGCCGCGCCGTGACGGGCGCCGTGACCGGCACGACCGAGCCGGCCACGCTCGAGTCCGGGACCGCGGCCACGGATCGGGCGCAACCAGGATTCGTCAACGCGCACACCCACCTGTACAGCGGCCTGGTGCCGCTGGGCATGCCGGTACCCGCGCCGGCGCCTTGCAACTTCGTCGAGATCCTGCAACGCGTGTGGTGGCGTCTGGATCGTGCCCTCGATCTGGCTTCGCTGCGCGCCTCGGCCCGCTACTATGTGGCGCATGCGCTGCTGGCCGGCACGACCACGCTGATCGACCATCACGAGTCGCCACGCTCCATCGAAGGCTCGCTCGATGTTCTCGCCGACGCATGCCAAGAGCTGGGCGCGCGCGCCGTGCTCTGCTACGGCGCCACCGAGCGCAACGGCGGCCGTGCCGAAGGGCGAGCGGGGCTGAACGAGTGCCGGCGGTTCGCCATGGCCAGCCAACGCCCGTTGGTGCGCGGGCTGATGGGACTGCACGCCTCGTTCACCGTATCCGACGACACGATCCGGGAGGCCGCGGCCCTGTGCGGGGAGCTCGCGCTGCCGCTGCACGTCCACCTGGCCGAGGACCAGGCCGACCGCGACGATGCCCGCAGGCGCGGTTACGAAGGCCCGCTGCAGCGGCTGATCGCCCTGGACGCGCTGCCGCGGGGGTCCATTCTGGCCCACGGCGTCCACCTGACGCACGAGGAGGTGCGGCAGGCCGCCGAACGCGGCGCCTGGCTGGTGCAGAACCCCCGCTCCAACCGCGGCAATCGCGTGGGCTACCCCAAGGCGTTGGGCGAGAGCCCTCGCATCGCGCTGGGCACCGATGGCTACCCCAGCAACCTGCAGGCCGAAGCTGCCGCGCTGCATGCCGAGGCGCTCGCCCATGGGGAGCCCACAACCGTGGCCCGCGAGCGCCTGGAGGGAAGCCGGGCGCTGGCGGCGGCGATCTTCGGGCCGCAGGACATCGCCGCGGACAGCATCGCGTTCAGAGAAGGCGGGATCGCGCACGTGACCGTGGCCGGACGCCCGGTCGTGAGCGATGGAGAGCTGCTCAGCGCGGACCTCCCCGAGATCGAGGCGCACGCCCGCGAGCAAGCCGCGCGCTTGTGGCAGCGCATGGGCGCACTGTAGAGTCGACGCGCCACCGTGCTCCATCGCGCGGAACCCAACGCGGCGGCCGCGCCGGGGCCGAGCGTGCGAGGACGGGCCGGCGTAGCCGATCCAGTGGGCTGGACCTACTCAGAGCGGGAGAGGGAGATGCCCAAGCTGGGGCTCACAACGCGGATCGTCGACCAAGAGACCTACGACAACACCGTGCAGCGCTTTCGGGAGCGCAAGATCGCGCTGCCGACGTTTGCGCAGCTGGCCGATCCGGCGCGGATCCCCGCGGCAGTGCGCGCTGCGCTCGGGCCCACCGACCCCCAGCAGCCACACCCGCTGAATCTCTTCCGCGTCCACTGGCACAACGCGTCCAAGGGGACCGACTTCGTAGCAGTCCCCGAGCATGTTGTGCTACCCAGCGCGCTGACGGGCGTTCCCGCACGCATCGTCGTCGTCTTCGGCAACCGCTTCCCGATGATCCGCGCCCACAAGGTGCTGGCCGCCTACGGATGCTTGGTGCCGCGGATCATCAGCGGGGAGTTCGACCCCACGCGGCACAAGGCCATCTGGCCCTCCACGGGCAACTACTGCCGCGGCGGCGTAGCCATCTCGCGCATCATGGCCTGCCGCGGGGTGGCGGTGCTGCCCGAGGGCATGAGCCGCGAGCGCTTCGAGTGGCTGCAACAGTGGGTGGCCGATCCGGCCGACATCGTGCGCACGCCGGGCACCGAGAGCAACGTCAAGGAGATCTACGATCGGTGCGCGGAGCTGGAGCGCGAGCCCTCGAACATCATCTTCAACCAGTTCAGCGAGTTCGGAAACTACCTGGTGCACTACGCCTGCACCGGGCGCGCGCTGGAGCGCGTCTTCGCGGCGCTCACCGCGCGCGAGCCGCGCCTGCGGCTGGCGGCCTTTGCCTCGGCGACGGGCTCGGCGGGGACGATCGGGGCGGGCGATTACCTCAAGGGGCATTACGGTGCGCGCATCGTCGCCGCGGAGGCTCTGGAGTGCCCGACCTTGCTCTGCAACGGTTTCGGCGAGCACAACATCCAGGGCATCGGTGACAAGCACGTGCCGCTGATCCACAACGTGATGAATACCGATTTGGTGGCGGCGGTCTCCGATCAGGCGACTGACGAGTTGGACGTGCTGTTCAATACGCAGGCCGGGCGCGAGTATCTGGTGCGCCGTCGCGGTGTACCGTCTCGCGTCGTCGAGCAGCTGGGCGATCTCGGCTTCTCGTCGATCTGCAATGTGCTCGCCTGCATCAAGACCGCGCACTACTTCGGCCTGGACGAGGACGACGTGCTGATCACCGTGGCGACCGACGGCGCCGACATGTACGGCAGCGAACGGCAGAAGGTGCTCGCGCGGCGTTTCGCCGGCGGCTTCGACGCGGTCGCGGCCGGCGAGACCTTCGGGCGACATCTGTCGGGGGCAACGACCGACCACCTGCTCGAGCTGACCCACCACGACCGCGACCGGGTGTTCAACCTCGGCTACTACACCTGGGTCGAGCAGCAGGGGGTCTCGATCGCCGACTTCCAGTCACGGCGCCACCCGGCGTTCTGGCGCGGGCTGCAAGATCTGCTGCCGGCCTGGGACGCGATGATCGAGGAGTTCAACCGGCGCACGGGCGTGGCCAACGCCGGCTGATGCACGGTCTCGCGCAATGCCAGAAGCGACCGGACGGCCGACGATGACGCACCCCTGCCGCTGGCGATGAGCTCGTTTCCCTCACGCATGGTCTGCGGCGCCTGTGGCTGGAAGGCCGCAGACGACGATCCCTCTCCGTTTCGCTGCTGGCACGCCGGGCGTGGGGATGACGTCGACCACCTGCTGATCCGGCGCCTGGACCTGGGCGCGGTGGCGGCCACCCATGGAGCGCACACCTTCGAGCAGAGTCGCGCATACTGGCAGCGCATCTTCCTTTCCGAGGAGCCCAACCCCTTCGTGCGTTACCGCGTGCTGCTGCACGCGTACCATGTCGCCCGCGCCGGCGGCATGTCCGATGACGACTACGTAGCGCTGGTGCGCCAGCTCGATGCGGCCGTGGCCCAGGTCGACGGCACCGGCTTTCGGACGACGCCGTTCGCGACCGCCCTCGCACTGGGCAAACGCCTCGACTTCCCAGAGGGGGGTGCGGTCTGGGTGAAGGACGAGACGTGCAACGTGTCGGGCTCGCACAAGGGTCGCCACCTGATGGGGCTGGCGATCTGGCTGGCGGTATCCGGCCGCCTGCGCAGCGGGCAACATCTTGCGGCAGCCGCTGCGCCGCTCGCTATCGCGAGCTGCGGTAACGCCGCGCTCGCAGCGGCCGTGGTGGCGAAGGCGGCAAGCCGTGCGCTCCACGTCTACATCCCGCAGGACGCCCATCCCGCGGTCGTGGATCGCCTGCGCGCCCTGGACGCGCGACTGACCGTCTGCCCGCGCCAGCCCGGCGTACCCGGCGACCCGGCGTACCTCGCGTTCCTGGGCGCGGTCGACGTCGGTGCGGTGCCGTTCACGTGCCAGGGCAACCAGAACGGCCTGACCATCGAGGGGGGGATGACGCTCGCCTGGGAGATGGTGTCCGAGCTGCTGCGCGTGGGCGGCTCGCTGGACCGCGTGTTCCTCCAGGTGGGGGGGGGCGCGCTCGCGAGCGCCGTGATCCAGGGCTTCGAGGAGGCCGAGCGCGCCGGAGCGCTTGCGCGCCGACCGGCCTTCCACGCCGTGCAGACTACGGGCGGACATCCGCTGCAGCGAGCCTACGAGCGGACGGCGGAACGGCTGCAAACCCGGCTCGAGCGCGACGGCGTTGGTGCGGCGCGCGAGCGGCTCTCTCCAGCCGAGCGCGCCGAGCAGCTCCTGCGGCGGGCACCCGATCTTGCGATCGCCGAGGAGCTGGATTACGCCGCCGTGCACCGCAGCGAGTTCATGTGGCCGTGGCAGCCGGCACCGCGCAGTATCGCCACGGGCATCCTGGATGACGAGACCTACGATTGGATGGCGGTCGTACGCGGGATGCTGCAGACCGGCGGCTGGCCGGTCGTGGTGGGAGAGGACATCCTGCGAGAAGCAAACGCCTTGGCTCGTGAGGCGACGGGGATCGCGGTCGACCCGACCGGCTCGGCGGGGCTCGCCGGCTGTGTCGCGCTGCTTCCAATGATGAGATCGGCGACCTCAGCAGCCCCGTCGGCTTGCGCGACTCCCGCAGCCCCGGCGAGTCCACCCGCCTTGGGAGTGCCGCCGCCGGCGCCCCAGCGCATCGCGGTCGTCTTCACCGGCCGCGAACGCGATCGCCCGGTCGCTGGCTGAGCGAGCGTCTCCCCGGCGCGCCCTCGGGTGTGCCAGCGCGCCTGCTAGATCGATCCTTCCTGCGGTTGTTGAGCCTCCCTGTTCCGCCCCCCCATACATCCGCCCCGCCCGCGGGCCGGCCGTAGCACCTCGGCATCGCTGCCCTTTGGCCCAAGTTCCCCGCCGCACTGCTCTTGGTGTAGAATCATCCGCCAGAAGCCGACCCTGCAGCTGCAGGCCCTCCTCCCGTCCGCCGCGCGTCTTCCGGGCGCGTACGGCGTCGACCACTGCGGGTGCAGGAACGGCGAGGTCCGGTCCGTTGTTCCAGCTACGGCGTGGATTGCCGCGCCCGGCGCGCGCCGCCCGCATCCGGCCGCAGCTGCCACGGCGCTTCCCTGCTCGTGACCCGCGGAAACGGGCTCGCGCCCGGCCCCGCTGGGAGCGCCCCAACCCATCCGGAGGTTGCCCATGCTGGCATTGTTCCCACAACGCCGCGTTCGCGTGGCGCTCGCCACAACTGCGTTGCTGCTCCCGTCTCTCGCCATCGCCGAGCCAACACGCCTGCGCGACGGCGCGGCCATGCACGACCTGGACGCCCACGGGACCGCCTTGAGAGTGCGGCGTGTCGTCAACCGCTGCGTCGATGCTGATCTTTCGGCCCCCGCCGCCGGCAACTTCGGTGACTCCGCTGCGCTCTGGGACGGGGTCCAGGCCAGTGGGCTGACCCTGCTCGCGGACACGCGCTCTCCCATCACCGTCCGCTTCGCGGGCGCGCCCAAGTTCGTGAACCGCATCACTCTGCTGATCGACCGCTGCGGCCGGTTCACCGTCGATCTGCTCGACCCCTGGGGCGCGCCGGTCGCCGACGTCGGGGTGATCGAGGCGATCGAGCCCGTGCCGGCGGGAAGGGGCGGCGCCGGCGCCCTGCAGCGCGTCGAGCTCCCGGTGCCGACAGGCCGATATACGGGATTCCAGCTGCGGCCGCTGGCCAGCAGTGCGGAATTGGTCGTGCACGAGATGGCAGCCCAATTCTACGATCCCGAACTGAACAAGGATGCCTCAGAAGTGTGCGACGAATGGTGCGCGGACTACCCGGGCACCGGCAACGACCTGTCGAGCCCCCCCAACACGGCGGGGCGTTTCAGCGAGTACTTCAACGACCACGGCTGGGACTGGTTGTTCGATTTCGGCAACAGCAACGCGTGGGAGGAGGACTTCAAGCTGACCTCGTTGGGGGGCACTAACGACACGTGGGTCGACACAGCCGACCACGTCATCTACTGCGGGCACGGTTCCGACGATCAGCTCTCGATCGCCCGTGCGGACCGCGATGACGCTACGCTGCTGTGGTCGGACGCCAGCAAAGCATGGGGCAACCTCGATCTGGAGTGGGTGTGGCTCCACTGCTGCCTGAATCTCGTGAACTTCAAGTTCCACAACGCCATGGATGGACTGCACACCATCGCCGGGTTCGTGAACGTCATCAGCAGCGCCGACAACTGGGGCAAGACGATCGCGGAAAAGCTCCTGGACACCGGGGCCTTCGACTCCCCCGAGACGATCTACCAGGCGTGGTGGCACGCCAATGACTCCAATCAACCCTCCGGTGATATCGCCCGGCTGATTGCCGAGGACCAAGCCCATTTCAACGAGTACACATGGGGCGAGGGCACCGTCGAGGCCGACTCCCCCGACGCGACCCACTGGTACATCGATCAGACCGTCAGCAAGATGGGCAAGTTGGGCGACGTCTGGTTCGGCCGGGGCCCACAGCGTACGAGCGAACCGGTGGCGTGGGAGCCCCCTCCCACCCTGGGCAAGACCGGCACGCCGGCGCTCCGCGTGCTCGTGCATCCGGAGGTGCTTCAGAAGCAGCTGGCCGCCGAGATGCCGATGTTCCAGGTGAATCCACCGCAGATGACCCCCGCGCTGGCGGCCCAGCTCCTGCAGCGGCTGTGCCCGTTGCTGACGGGCGGCTGTCCACCCATCCAGGCGGGCGCCGAGGACCGCGAGGCAGTCGCGGCATCCGCCGGCAACAGCAGCCTGTGGGGGTCGATGATCTCGGGTGGGTTCCTCTTTGCGCAGTTGGACAAGTTCAAGGTGCCCTTGGCATTGCCACCCAACCCCATCACGCCCGCCCAAGCCTCGAACGCAGCCGGACAGTACTTGCAGGCGCTGTTCACGCTCCCGGCGGTGCAAGAGGTGGCCGTGCGCCCCGTGCAAGCCGTCGGCTTCGAGGAAGGCACGTCGGGCCAGATCACCGAGGTGGATCGCTATCTGTTCTCGTACGACGTTGTCTTCGGCCGCATGCTCGGATTGCCGGGAGCGCCCATGTTCCCGGTGCTGGGGCGGGGTGGGCGCACCACCATGAACATCGGGGCACATGGTGAGCTGCTGGGCGTCAGCAGCGTGCAACGTGCGGTGAGCGCCGTGGGCACGGTACAGACGCTTCCATTGCAAGCGGCCCTCGACCAGCTCTCTGCGTTCGGTTACAACGTGCTGGAGTCACCTCCCGAGACGCTCGCCGACCAGGTCGTGGTGCGCGACGTCAACATGGGTTACTTCGAGCGCGGGTATCTCGACCCGCAGACGACGCTGCCCCCCATCTTCTACATGGACGTGGATCTCGTGCACATGGGGAAGGAAGGGAGCCAAGCTTCCGTGCCGGCGCGTCTGTACATGGCGGCGAACACGCCGGCTCCACGCGCCCAGATCCTAACGCCGGGCGACGGATCGGTGTTCCCGATCGGCGCGCTCATCCCGTTCACCGGCCGGGGCCTTGGCGGACAGCTACCCTATTCATTCCGCTGGCTGTCCAGCAGCAACGGCGTACTCTCGACGCAACCGCAGTTCGCGACGAAGAGCCTTGTTCCCAGCAGCAAGGTGGTGGGGCAGGTCGAGCCGGAGACGATCACGCTCGAGGTGACCGACGCCAACGGATTCGTCTCGACCGATGCCATCTCGATTATCCTGACGGGGGCCACGAACGCGGACACACCGGAGCGCTACGCGTTCGCGCTCCAGCAGAATGCTCCCAACCCGTTCAACCCGCGCACGACGATTGCGTTCTCGCTGGACCTGCCGGCGCACGCGACCTTGGCGGTGTTCGATGTACGTGGCCGCCACGTGCGCACGCTGCTGGATGCGGACCTGCCGGCTGGGCCCCACGCGCGCCTGTGGGACTCCACCGACGCCGCGGGCCGGCCGGTGGCGGCGGGCGTGTACATCTATCGCCTCGAGACAGAGGACTCCAACGGATCGGTCCGGACCCTGGAGCGGAAGCTGACGCTCGTGAAGTAGGACGCGATCGGCTGACCGCCATCCACCGTACGCGCGTGCGAAGCTCGGCGGAGCGCCGCCGCCGGGCCCGCACGCGTGCAGCGGAAGTTCGTCCCAGCCCACCCGGACGTAAGGGGGTGGGGCCAAAAACGTATCCCCCGGCGGAGGGAGCGCAGGTCGCTGCGACAGCGCTCCCGCCGACTCCGGCCTGCCGGCGTGTCGACTGGCCTAGCCTCAGCGGGGGCCGCGGGCCTCAGGAGACCAGGGCAGCGCGACCAGGCAGGTGTATCGTCGCGGGCGCGCGTGGAAAGCCCACGATCTACGCGCGCACCCTGTGCAGCGCCGCCTCAGCGTCCATAGAGAGCCTTGACCTGGCCGAAGGTGGACTTCTGCAGCGGCACCGTCATTCCATACGACGTAAGCGTGCCATACCCAATCCCCGTCATCAAACCGTAGTCTTCCGGCCGGACTCCGCTCCTGGCTAGAACCAATGCAGTATTGGGCATCGCAAAGCCCCCCAAAGTATGGAAGTGATTATACGCCATCTCCCAGCATGGATACGGTACCGGTATTGGTGCATAGACATAGATTCTGGCGGCGACTCCCTCAGCACCTGCCAGCAAACGGTTATCCGGAAAACTGTAAAGATCAATCCCTTGATGCAGCGCGGTCTGGGCGGTCCCAATTAGTCCGGAGATCCCCATATTCTCATGTTCAGGGTCACGCGCGGTTTCTTGGGTTGTCCCATCTGTCCTGACATAGTGGGGAAGCGATCCGTTACCAGCACCGCTCTTAAAATAATTTACAGCACGGTCAAAGATCACCTGATCATCCAAGAATACGCCCATGTCGATCATAGCGTGGGTAATGATAGAATCCCAATTGCCGTTGGAAGAAGGTGAGAAGTCCTGTATCAGGGGATAGCCGATTGTACGCAGCATTGTGACAAACTGATTCTGATCGCTGATACTCCAGCCGCTGTTCGTGTGTTTGAGAAGCTCAGCTGCATTCTCAAACCCAATGAGGGCCGCTGCGCCAATCAGCTTTGCATTGACGCCGCCAATCGATCTGAGGGCATAACACCAGGCATTCAAAATCTGGATGCTCTTCTGCGCGTGCGCCGGGCTGTCGGTGACCGCCCAAAGCAACGCGTGAAGATAGGCTGCCCTGGCATCATACATCATAGTCCACCCACCGACATCGTTCGCACCATAAGCGTCTTGATGGACGTTGGGTACTGGAGCCGCAGCATAGCTGAGACCGGCTTCCGGACGGCTTTGCATGTAGCTGAGTGCGCCAGCCGCTGGTTGTTGACCGGCAGCAATCCTGGCTTTCGCAATCGCAAGCTCGTGACTGGTAACCATCGCGCCTGGATGGGCAAAGGCAGCAAGGCCAAGGGGCACGAAGAGGACCAGGCTGTGCAGGGCTACCAGGCCGAACCCAAGAACCGTAGCAGCGCCTCTGGCCTTGCATGGATCAGGTCCAGAGCCAGGGCGTATGGGGCGGTGCCGAGAGTGGCGGATCCTACGCATAGACGCTCACCTCGATCCCAAGTGGGGCGAACAGGAGGAGCACCATGTACGAGATCGAGGTCGGCGCAATAACTGTGCCAGTCGGAGGGAGAGGAGAAGGGGACAGTAGAGCCCGTGCATACTGCTGGCAAGCGGAAGTTGGACCGGTGGCGGGCGAATGGTGCAGTGTATCCGCGCTGGTAGCCGGGCTGCTCTCTGGGCCCTGGGGCAGCGCTCGGGGGGCCGTTGGTCGCCGCCCTGGGGGTCGCGTCAGGCGGGGGGCGCGGTGAGAACGCGCGGGCGTGTCGCTTGAGAGGCGGCTTGCGTGTCGAGCATGTGCGCGTGGTGGCCGCGGAAGGAATTCTTGCGGCCACGGGTCAACACCCGGGCCGCCGGGCCAAGATCACGCTGTGCTGGAATTGACCGAACGATCTCGACGAGGGCCGGGCCCCGCGTCCTGATCATGATCGTCTGCAGGTGCATGCCTGCCAAACTGACCCCGGCCAGCGCGCAGCCCTGGCGCACGCGCGGATCCTCGCCCTCGGCGGGGGCCCAGCGCCTCCACCGGCTCGCCGCACGCTGGCGTTGCGCACATGAGATCGCCTATCATCCGACCCCGTCATCATCCGCAGCCATCACCACGGACTCGGCGAGGGTGAGATGCACGTGGCTCCATTCGCTGAGTCGTGGACGGTCCGCAACGGGGAGGGAGCGAAGATCCACGAGTGCCAGGTGACCGCGGCGTCCATCGATCCGACAACGCCCTGAGGCGCGTGCCTTCGGTCGGCGGGATCATCGACCATGTCCATCCTCGGTTGGCCTGTCGATCCAGAGCTCGGAGACCGGGACGATGAACGATACAACCGCCATCCTCGGCTACGGCCGGTTCGGCCGTGGGATGGCAGAGTTGATGACGGACGCCGGGATGGGGGTCCGCGCCTGGGACCGGACGGCCGAGGTGCCGGCGCGGCTTCGGGCAGGCTCGCCCGGCGAGCTCGTCCGGGGAGCCGCTCGCGTCGTGCTCTGCGTCCCCGTCTCCGAGGTCCGCGAGGCGGCGGTGTCGCTCCGACCCCATCTCACACCCCACCAGCTCGTCCTGGACATCTCGAGCGTGAAGCGCACCCCGGTCCGGGATCTCACGGAGGTGCTCGGCGCCACGATCCCGTGGGTGGCGACACACCCGCTCTTCGGCCCGACGAGCATCGCGCTCGGCGAGCGTCCCCTCGCGGTGGTGGTCTGTCCCAATTCCCTCCATCCCAACGCCGCGGCCGAGGCGCGGCGTTACTGGGAGCGGCTCGGGTGTCAGGTCATCGAGCAGGACTCTGAGGAGCATGACCGGATCATGGCTGGTACGCACGCTCTGGCGTTCTTCGTGGCGAAGGGCCTTCTGGACATTGGAGCCGGAGCGAGCCTTCCCTTCACACCTCCGTCGTTTCGGGCGATGGCCCGGACGATCGATGCCGTGCGCTCGGACGCCGCCCACCTCTTCTACACCATCCAGAACGACAATCCGTTCGCCGCGCAGGCGCGCGAGCGCCTGCTCGCGGCCCTTACCGAGATCCACCAGCGGCTGGGCACCGCCACGGCGGAGAGCACGTCCGCAGGCCCGCGCCTCGAAATCCAGAATCTCGGGGACCGCGCGCCCGACCTCCGGGAGACGCGAGAGCTGATCGACGACACCGACCGCGAGCTCGTGCAACTGCTCGCCCGGCGCGAGCAGCTCGCGCGCCGTGCGGGCCGGGCCAAGGCACTCGCGGGACAGCCGGTCCGGGATCTCCATCGCGAGAAGGAGCTCCGCATCGAACGCCGTCGCTGGGCCGCTGAGGAAGGCCTCGATCCCGATGCGATCGACGAGATCTTCCAGGAGATCCTCCGCTTCTCCCGCGCCGTCCAGCAGAAGCCCCCCAAAGGAGAGGCGCCATGATCGTCGTCCTGGAGCCCGACCTCGCCGACGCGGCCGCGGTGGTGCGCCGGCTCGGTGAGATCCTGGCGCGTTACCCCGACGTGTCGGCACGGCTGTATGAGTTCGCAGGTGACCGGCACCGCTTCACCGAACTGCATCTCATTGGCCCCACGGGATCGATCCCAGCGGAGCCGTTCGAGGACGTGCCGGGCGTGCTTCGGGTTGTGCGCGTCGCAGCGCGATACCGGCTGATCGGCCGCCATGACCCGCGTACCCGCACCTTCGAGTTCACGTACAACGGTGTCCGCTTCGGCGATCGTGACGTCCATGTGTTCGCGGGCCTTTGCGCCGTGGATTCGCCCGAGTACGTCGACGCCATGATGGCCTCGCTCGCAACCCACGGCATCACCACGGCACGCATGGGAGCCTACAAACCACGCACGAGCCCGTACGATTTCCAGGGGCTCGGCGCTGGGTGCTTGCCTTGGGTTTTCGAGCTGGCCGGAAAGCATGGGATACGCGTCATCGCCATGGAGGCGACCAACGAGCGTCACATCGATGAGATCCGCGGCGCGCTTGAGGCCGCGGGCCGCCCCACAGGCGTCTTGCTCCAGGTCGGGACCCGCAACTCGCAGAACTTCGAGCTGCTGAAGAGCGTCGGCCAGCAGCGCGAGTTCCCTGTCCTTTTCAAGCGAGGCATGGGAATCACGCTCGAGGAATCGCTGAATGCCTGCGAGTACATCGCCCACGAAGGAAACCCCAACATCGTCTTCTGCCTGCGCGGCGTGAAGACACACCTCGGCGACCCACACCGCAACCTCGTGGACTTCGCGCACATCCCCGTGGTGAGGCGGCAGTCGCGGCTTCCGATTTGCGTCGACCCGTCGCACAGCGTGGGGCGAATGGCCCTGGGGCCGGACGGGATCCCGGACATCTTCCACGTTGTGGGGCAGGGCATCATCGCGGGGGCCACCAACGTGCTCGTCGATTTCCACCCGCGCCCCGAGAAGGCGCTCTGCGACGGAGGCCAGGCCCTGCGGTTGGAGGACCTGCCGAAGCTCCTTCGCTATGTCGAGCGGGTCCGTGCGGCCTATATCGAGCTGATGGACGGCTTTGCGACCCCTCCCTAGCCGGCCCCTTCGATCTCGCGGGTCCAGCTGAATGGGTCGGGCGCGGCGCCGCGCTGGATCGCTCGCAGCGGCGCGAGCACGGCGTCGGCGACCTCCCGGGTGCGGAAGACGCGTGCACCTTCGTCGGCCACGACTTCAGCAATACTCTGGACCGTCCACGCCGTGCCGGTGCAAAACATCTCGACGGCATCCTCGAGGATCTCGAGCAGCGGGATGGGGCGCTCGGCGACACGCAGACCAAGGCTATCGCGGGCGATGCGTATCACCGAATCCCGCGTGATCCCGGCGAGGATCTGGTCGTCGGCAGGCGGCGTGGCGAGCGTACCGTCGTGCAGGCGCACGAACACATTGGCGCCGCTGGTCTCGGTGATGTGCTCGAGGCGGCGCGCGTCCAGGTAGAGGACCTCGTCGAAGCCCTGCGCCCGCCACTCTGCGTTGACGGCGAGCCCGCCTGCGTAGTTTCCGATGGCCTTCGCCGCACCGGTTCCTCCCACTGCGGCGCGACTGCGGCGCACCACACGAAGCCGCAGCCCTGTCGCAGCGCGCTCGGGCGTAAAGAAGCTCCCGACGGGGCTCCCGAACATCAGGACGCGAAACCGTTCGCACGCGCCGTGGCCGAGCTTCGGATCGATGGCATGCTGCAATGGCCGGACGTAGAGCGACCCCCTGCCCGCGGGTGGCACGAACCTGAAGTTCGACCGGACGAACTCTTCGACGGCGTCGATGAACCGCTCCTCCGGAAACGGGATCATGAGCAGCCGCGCCGCCGACCGCTGGAACCTCGAGGCGTGGGCCGTGAGGCGGAACGCCAGCACGCGGCCGTCAGCGGCGCGGCGGACCTTGAGCCCCTCGAAGATGCCGTGCCCGTAACTGAAGATGGCGGCAGCCGGAGAGATCTCGAGGGGCGCGAACGAACGGACCGCACCCGCGCCCCAGACGGGTTCGTTCCGTCCGTCGCCCTCCACGACCCAGATCGCGTCCGTTTGAACGAACGAAAAGCCGAGGCTGTCCCAATCAGGGAGCGGGGGTCGGGCGGGCAGACTCGGCATCGGGGTTCCCCTTGCGGTGGGTGAGGGCCATGGCGCGGCCATGCTACCCGCGGGTCCCATCCCTTGACAATCCCACTCCCTCGCTCGCGGCGGTGTGCGACAGCTACTATAAGGGATTGCACGTGGCCTGACGGAGGGCCGCCAGTCTGGCGGGGGCGCCCCGCATTGGGTAGCTTGACGCCCGGATCGTCCGACCACACTCCCGGGACGTCGGTGATCGGCCGCCGCGCCCCGATCGAGCTCGACGATCGCGCAAACGAAGGAGAAGACGTCATGCGCAAGCCCGTGCTGTTCGCCCTGTTCGTTGCAATCGTCGCCCTTCTCGGTGCGACCGTGGTGCTCTACCAGAAGCTCCAGAAGAGCTCGTCGAACTACGCCACGCTTCAGGCCGATGAGCAGGCGACGCGTGACCGCTACGGACAAGCCATCGACGAGATCGCCGCCATCCAGGACAGCCTGAACGTCATCGCCCTCGGTGACGACGGCGTGCAAGTGCTTGCAACCCAGCTCGACGCAGAGCAGCGCCTGTCGCAGAGCCGCGGAGATGAAGCTATGGCTCGCATCTCCATAATCAAGGCGGGCATCGAGCGCACCAAGGACAAGATCCAGGATCTGGACGCCAAACTGCAGAAGAGCGGCGTCAAGATCGCCGGCCTGGACAGGATGATCCAGAACCTCCGAAAGTCGGTGGCCGAGAAGGAGGCGCTCGTCGCTCAACTCACGCAACGCGTGGGCGCACTCGAGACGCAAGTCACCGGCCTCGTAGCCGACGTTCAGGAGAACAAGCAGACGATCCAGGCCCAAGCGGTGACCATCGAAGACTCACGCCGCGAGTTGGGAACGATCTACTACACGATCGGCTCCAGGAAGGACCTGCTGACCGCTGGGCTGATCGTGGCCAAAGGCGGTGTGCTCGGGCTGGGCAGGACGCTGAAACTGACGGGCCAGATCGACGAAAACAAGTTCACGGCACTGGATACCGATCAGCAAACCGTCATCTATATTCCCTCGGCCAAGGCGAACGTCCTCAGCGACCAGCCTCCAGCGAGCTACGAGTTGCAGCTGGTCGGGGGGCAGCTGGAGCTTCACATCCTCGATCCGAAGACGTTTCGAACCGTCAAGCACGTCGTCATCATGACGGCCTGACGAAATCGACGCCAGGGGGCGACGCGGGTGGCTGCAGGGGGGCAGGTGCCCCGCGCTCGATGGCACCGCCGGCGCGGACATCCGCCACACCCGCCGCGTAGAAGGCGACCACCGGACTCACCTCCAGCGAGTGCGTGCTGCTCGAGAGTCGGCAGGCGGTGGGCTACGATCGGCTCGTTGTGGGTCGATTCCGCCTACGGCGGGTTCGCGCTCGGCACTGACCTGCTGCCGGTGACGCGCGTCCCCGCTGACGCGGAACCCTCCGTCGAGACCGCCTCGGATGTCGCGGCCGCAGCCGCCGAGGCTTGCCACGCCGCCGCGCTCCGCGCGAAGATCTTGCGCGCCAGAAACGCCACGATCACGAAGGCGCACGCCGTGAGCGCCGCTGCCACGGCGAACGCTGCACCCGGGAATCGCACGGTGGCGCCCTCACGGGTGAAGCGCGCGAGCACGCCGGTGAGGACGGGCGGGCCGACGATCGCGCTCACGCTCTGCAGGCTGGCGACGCCGCCCTGCAACTCGCCCTGCTCGTTGGCGGCCACGGAGCGCGACAGCGTGGAGTTCATCGAGGGATACACGAGGCCTTGCAGCGCTGCGACGCTTAGGACTAGGTAAACCATCCAGCCCTGTGGCACGAGTGCGTTCCCGAGGAACCCCACCAGCCCGATGCCGAGGCCGAGCAGGATCGCGCGCCGCTCGCCGATGGCGGGGATCAAGCGTCGCGTCACGAACGCCTGGGCCAGGGCCAGGGTGAACCCAGCGTACGCGAGAGATGCGCCGACGGCGTGGTCGCTCCAGCCGAACTTGAGCTTGGTGAAGAAAGCCCACGTCGAGGGATACGACTGGTGCGCCAGCATCCACAGGAACCAAGCGGCGAACAGAGGCATCGCTCCGTGGTGGCGGGCAAGCGAGGCGAACGTGCCGAACGGGTTTGCGCGCTTGATCTGGAACGCCCGGCGCCGCTCCGGGGGCAGGGATTCTGGCAGCAGGAAGAGGCCGCACATCGCGTTGATCAGAGCGAGACCGGCAGCCACGAAGAACGGCGCACGCGTGCCAAAGCCGCCCAGCAGGCCGCCGATGGCGGGCCCGATGGTGAAGCCCAACCCGAATGCGGCTCCGATCAACCCGAAGCTCTGCGCGCGTCGCTCCGGCGGCGTGATATCCGCGATGTAAGCGCTCGCGGGCACGAACGTCGCGCCGCTGATGCCGGCCACGGCACGGCTCACGAACAGCCAGCCGAACGTCGGTGCGAGACCCATGACGAGATAGTCGAGCCCGAACGTGAGCATGCACAGGATGATCACGGGCCGGCGGCCGAAGCGGTCACCCAGTCCACCCATCACCGGACCGAACAGAAACTGCATCGCGGCGAACACACCCATGAGCCAGCCAGACCGCCGGGCGGCCTCGCCCAACGACGTGTGGGTGAGGCCCACGATGAGATCGGGCATCACTGGGATGATGATGCCGAACCCGATGGTGTCGATGAGGAGCGCGCTCAGCACGACCGCGAGCGCGCGGCGCTCGTTCGTCGGCGCCATTCGACCTCCAGGCACGACGGGGGCAATGATGCGTCGATCGGACGCAGCCATCACGATGCATCGATCGGACGCAGCGATGGCCAGGCATCGGTCGGACGCGGCGATGACGATGCGTCGATCGGACGCCCTATTTTGTCCGTTCGTCGCCCGCTCGTCTCGGGGAATCCTGGTTCCGCACTCCGCCGCGTGTTGGCTTCGAGGGCCGATTTCCTAAGTCGTGGTGCGGCGACGCCACCGGCTGCTTCAGTGGAGCAGCACGAGCTGTGCGGATGCCTCGGTGCCCGGGGCGATGCCCTGCGCCGGATCGCCCGTGCGCACGACGCACCGGTACACCCCGCTCGCCGCGCGCGCGCCGCCGGCGAGGCGTCCGTTCCAGGTCAAGAACTGGTGCCCGGCCTGGAGCACGCCGTCATGCAGGGTGGCCACGCGCCGCCCGCGCGCGTCGAAAACCAACGCCTCCACGGCTGCAGCGGTGCCCAGATCGAACGAGATCCCCGTCTGGCCGGCGAACGGGTTGGGCGCGACGCTCAGTGCGAGTGCGTCGCGCGGCGGCAGCGGCACGACTGCGGTGGCCGTGGCCTGGATCGCGATCGCGAACTTGCTGAGCGTTTCGTCCAACAACGTTGCCCCGTCGTAGACGCGCAGCCGGATCCGCGCCGAGCTGTACGATTGGGCGAAGTGGTGGACATAGCTGCGATTCACCAGATCGCTCTGCTGCAGCGTCGCGAAGACCGAGTAGGGGCCGCCCGCCTCGCTCAGCGCGAGCTCATAGGTATGGGGCACCTTCTGCGCCTTGGCCGCCGGGCAGCTGCCCGTGCAGTCGCACGATCCGATGAGGAAGCCCGGGGAGCCATCGTTGGCGGTGTAGGTGATCAAACCGAATTGCGGCGCGCAGTTCACAGCGTCGATGGAGCCGTACAGGCAGATCATGGCGTCGATGGCGCTGCCGTCGACGTCGTTGGTCTCGCTGCAGCCCCCGAACTCCTGCATCAAGCAGGTACCGGCGAACGCGTGACCCAGTCCGAGCACGTGGCCGATCTCGTGTCGAGCGACCGTCAGGCGATCGACGCCGCCGCCGACGCCGTCGGTCCACGGTGTGTCGCCGTTGATATGGACCGCTGCCCGATGGATCACGGCGATGTCCACGTTGTCTGGGATGGTGTAGTCGGTCTCGGTCCAGGCGAAGTGCAGGCCCGGCGAGACCGTGCCCCCGAACATGCCCGACTCGCCCGTCGAGCCGGCGCCGGGGGTGCAGTTGGCGTAGATCCCCAGCTGCAGATCGCCGAAGGTGAACACCACTCCGAAGTCGGGCGGGACGCCGTCCACCAGCGTCCCCGACTCCACCAGCTCGAACGGCGCGTTGAACGTGGAGAAGGACAGCAGGTTCCATTCGTCGACGGCGGCGCGGACGGCGTTGCGCCACAAGAAGCACTGGCGGTTGCTCAGGATGGAGCAGTTGCCGTTGAGGCCGGCGCCCCAATAGAAGGCGATCATGCCGCCGCACCACTTGGAGCCGTCCACGTCGACCTCCGCGCAGCTGGCCGCAGCCTGGCGAGTTGCCGCGATCGGTGCGCACAGGAGCGCGCCGAGCAGTACGCAGAGCAGCACGCGAAGCAGCACGCGAAGCAGCGCGCGAGGCGGGGCGGGGGTGGTGGCGACTCGCAGTACGGCGGCTCTCGGGGCGTCCGCTGCCGCTGCGGTCGGACTTGCAGCGAGCGCTGCAATCGCGACGCCCGACGCGAACGAGACAGACCGGACATGCTGGGTGCGTGACATAATGTCAGATCCTCCTGCATGGTCCAGGGTCAGCCACACGCGCACGCGTGGCCGCGCGACGATCGGCCGGGAAGTCGATGCAGGGGGGCCCCGGCGGACGGCGTGGCAATGATCTTAGCGGTAAACGGGGAACGATGGCAAGGCGGGCGGGAATCCTCGACGCACCGCCGCGCGGCCCCCAGGCGGCACTGGCGAGGGCTCGCTCACTCTCTGGGAACGATCAGCGCGCGTTCACAGGTGCGCGCGGTACGCGCTGGGGAACCGCGCCAGGAGCGCGATCACCGCCGAGATCTCCCTCGCGTCGACGCACTCGCCGATCTTGTGGGTGTTCTGCTCGATCCCCGGGCCGACTCCGAACATCGCCGGGTGCCAATACGGGCCCACGCCGACCCAGCGTTTGGACGGCGCCAGATCGAACGGCGTCTCATCGCGGCGCAGCGGGAAGCCGACGCCATCGGTGGAGAAGATCCAGCGGGCCACGCGCGGCTCCTTGCGCAACGCGCCCGCCGTGCCGCCCGACGCACCACGGGCGGCCCCCTCCCTGCTACGCGAGGCGCCGTCCCCGCCACCCCCCGCTGCGATCTTCGGCGACACGACGCGCTGGTAAGCATCGACTGCCGCGACGATCGCGGGGTGGTCCTCCGGCGTCACCCACCCGGGGTAGACCTGCGGGTTTCCAGGCGTGTAGCCGCACCAGGTCTTCTCGCTGTAGAACGGCACCCGCACATTCACCGTCAGCCCCGCCTCGCGCGCCCGCGCCACGGTGGTCATGCGCTCGAAGTCCTGACGCGCCTGCTCTGGCTCCTCGCCGGCCGTCAGGCGGCGGTCGAAGCGGAAGGTGAAGCGCTCGGGAACCGCGCAATCGCTGGGGCTGTCCAGCACGGCCCAGCTCGCCGTGCGCGTGCCCGGGCCCAAGAACGCGTCCTTGGCGAAGCCCTCGCCGCGGGCGTAACGATCGGCGGCCTCGGCGATGATCGGCGCGCCGTACTCCAGCGGGTTGCGCCCTTCCCAGGGCATGCTGCCGTGACAGCTCTTGCCGATCACTTCGACCTCGATTTGCATGCGCCCGCGCTGCCCGCGGTAGATTCCCACGGCGCCCTGCTGCGAGCAGCCGGTGCCCTCCGTGAGGATGACGACGTCGGGGATGCGCTCCGGCGCGGCGCCGGCGAGCTCCTTGCGCATGATGAACATCGACCCCCCGCCGTCGTTGTCCTCCTCGGCCACGGTCGCGACGCTGTCGACGATCGCCCCGCGCAGCGAGCCCTCGCCACGCGTCTCCAGCAGGATCTTGGTGGCGACGATCTGGGAGATGACGCCGCTGAGCTGGTCGGCAGCGCCGCGCCCGAATACCAGGTTCTGCCACTCGTCCTCGGGCGGCAGATAGCCCAGCTCGCGGCGCAGGAACGAGCGGTCGACCTTCGACCAGTCCTTCAACCCGTCGTAGGCGTCGATTCCGCCGCCGATGGCATCGCGCCAGCGGTCGCGCAGCGCGCGCACGGTGTCGGTGTGGCCGTCCCAGAGGATCACGCTCTTCTGGGCGTCGGGGATGCGGTCGTTGCGGTCGCGCACGGTCCAGCGCAGGTTGCCGAACGCGTCGTAGCGGACGTCCTCGGCGCGCTCCGCCGCCCCGATCTCCAGGATCATCCGCCGCAGGTACTCCAGCCGCGGCCGTTCGTGGTTCGACAGCCCGCACAGAGGGTCGCCACCATCGTCCTTGGGGCGGTCGACGAAGTCGGCGGGGACGCGAATGGCCTCCTTGAGGATCGTGACGGCAAGGGGGCGATAGTTCTCGGCCAGCTGTGCGATCTTGGCGTCCATCGGGCAATCTCCTTGATGTCTCGGTACTGTGATGTCTCGGTACTGTCGTCGGTACTTCGTTGGCCCTGGGGCGTTGGTGCTTCGTTGAGCGGGAGCGTCGATTCGTTGCTGGACCCGGGGCGTCCGTCCCTCGTTGCTCCGCAAGCGTCGGATCATCGTCGATGGTGCGCCGTCACCGGCCAGACACTGCCGCGATGCAGGCTGCGAGCCGCTCGCGCAGCTGGGGCTCCTTGGCGACGGCCAGCAGCGCCATGATGACGTAGACCTTCTTGTTCGCCTCGCGCGCAACGTCGATGCGGTGTTGGTCCATGACGCCGGCGCTGACCTCCGCGCCGATGTCGGCGGGCAGGCAGTGCATGTAGAGCGCGCCGCCCCCGCGGGTGAGCCGCATGCGCCGCTCGTCGCAGATCCAGTCGACATGCTGCTTGTTGCGCGATAGCGCCGCGCTCTCGATCTCCTTCATGCGGGCGGTATTGCGGCGGCGGTTGGCCTCCACGCGGTCGAACATGAGGTCGTAGGGACCCCAGCTCTTGGGGTACACGATATCGGCGCCGGAGAACGCCTCGTCCATGCTGCCGGACTCGCTGAAGCTCCCGCCGTGCTCCTTGGCGTTGCGCGCCGCAGCCTGCAGGCAGTCGGGCATCAAGCCGTACCCCGGAGGATGCGCCAAGCGCACGTGCATGCCGAAGCGGGTGAGCAGCATGATCAGCCCCTGCGGCACCGAGAGCGGCTTGGCGTAGCTGGGTGAATACGCCCAGCTCACCGCGACGGTCCGGCCGGCCAGGCCATCGGGGAACCGCTCGTGCAGCCAGCACAGGTCGGCCAGCGTCTGCGTGGGATGGTCGACGTCGCACTGGAGGTTGACCACCGGGACTACGCGGCTCTCGCCGTGCGCGCGCAAGTACTCGGCGATTCCCGCTGCCGCTTCGCGCATGAACCGGTTGCCCTCGCCGAGGATCAGGTCGTGGCGGATGCCCAGGGCGTGGGAGTTCATGCCCAGCATGGCGCCCGTCTCCTGCGCGGTCTCGCCGTGCGCCAGCTGGGTGCTTGCGGCGTCGGCCACGAACGGTTGCGCGCCCAAGCGCGCCGCCGCTCCTGCCCAGCTCGACTTGGTGCGCGTGGAGTTGTCGAAGAACAGGGCGTAGAACAGCTGCTGCGGGAAGAGCGGCGCCGGCACGCCGGCACGGTCGAGTGTATCGAATACATCTGCCAGCGCGCAGACGACATCCAGCTCGGCGCGGGACCAATCCTGCGTCAGCATCATGCTGCGCCCGTGCAGCGCTGCGAGCGCGCGGCCGTCGATGCAATCGAGGAGCTTGCGGGCGCGATCGTTGGAGCTCATGCGTGCAGCCTCGCGAGGATCCGGTTCAGCGGGGTGGAGTGTTGGGGGTGTTGGGCGTGTGGGGTGTGTTGCGGGTGTCAGCCGTGTCGGCGGCATGGCTCGCGTCCAAGGCAGTGTTGGCCCCGGTGGCCTCGGTGGCGCCCGTGGCGCCGGTGACGCTGGTGGTGCTTGTGGTGCTGGTGGTGTTCACGTAGTTCACGTGCGTGGGGTCCAGGATCCCCTGGCGGATGCGGTCCATGATGTAGCACCAGGTCAGGTCCACCTCGTCGGGGATCGGCACTGGGTGGAGCCGGCCTGATTCGCCCTTGCCCTGGACCTGGAGCGTCGCCTGCGGGCTCGACTCCTGGAACCGGACATGGAAGCCGACGCCAGAATACTCGAGCCACCCAGCGGAAACCTCCAGACGATACTCCTCCCCGCCGAATCGGCCCAGCACAAGGTCGCGGCCGCCGCGCCGCTGCACGAACAGGCCATCCAACGGCCGCCCGTGCTCCCAGCCCTCCCGGCTGCCGAAGAAACGGGGCTTCACCCGGTAGGGGCCTCCATCCTCGGGGCAGAAGACGTCGCAGTTGCCGCAATCATTGCAGAAGTCGACGAAGGTTGCGATCTGGTGCTCCTCGTGCAGCTCAAGGCTGCCCTCGCGATCCCACCGCCATCCGCCGTCGGCGCGTCGCAACATGACGACGGCCAGCACGCCGCGCTCTGGGCGGAGGGCGAACATGGCGTCGTTGGGGCAGACGGGGATGCACTTGTCGCAGCTGATGCAATCGAACAGCTGCAGGTGGCGGCCGATCTTGCGCGGCGCGCGCGCGTTGTGGGCGCGGCCGTAGTGCGAGTCGGGATCATGGGCGTGCTCGGTGATGGCGTGCACGTAGCGCTCGGTGTTCAGCAGCCGCGCTTGCGAGACCCACCGCGCGTAGAGAGCGTCGCCCGCGGCAGCGTGCAGGTCGCTCCCTGCGGCCGCCGGCAGGCTCCCAGCAGCAGCCGTCCGCAGGTCGCCACCCGCAGCCGCGCGCGGGTCGCCAACTGCAGCCGCGCGCACATCACCGGCCGCGGTGAGGGCGTCGAGGCAGCGGTGGCGGGCGGGATCATCGTCGGCCAGCCCGCACTGCAACAGCGCCGCCTCCGTCTGTCCGTGCGCGCGCAGGACGAAATCATCGACGGTACAGGCGCCGACGGCATCCATGCGCACCGCGAGCTCGCGATAATAGGCCGGCAGCCGTCCGTAGCCGCCCGTCTTCAGCAGATCGGTGCACACCGTGATCGGCACGAGCCCCAACGCTGCCGCATCGGGGAAGTTGCTGCGGTCGATCCCCGCCGAGAACGAGATGGGGAAGCGGTCGCCGAACTCGCGCCGCAGCCGCAGCACGAGGCTCATCGCCAGTACGTGCAACGGCGGGCCCGACAGATATACCTCGCGCGCCTCGGCCGGCAGGAAGCTCGCGTCGTTCTCCACGACCAGCGTGTTGGAGAACTTCACTCCCAGGTGCAGGCCGCACGTCTGTGCCGTCGCACCCAGCCGCGGCACGATCTCCACTGCCTGCTCCCAGGTCAGGTCGCGGTCGAAGGCCGCATCCGGCGCGCGCAGCGCGCGATAGCCCATCACGTCGTGCAGCAGCCGGCGCGTCTCCTCCTTGCCCAGCAGCATGGGGTTGAGCTTGATCACGCAGCTCAGCCCCAGCTCCCGCAGCAGGAAGTCGACGATCCGCTCGATCTCGCCGGGTGGGCAGCCGTGGAACGTGCTGAGTGTGATGTTGTCGGACAACCGAGTGGGGAAGTCGAGGTCGCGCAGCTGCTTCCAGTGCGGCGGGATCTCGGAACGCAGGCGGTCGACCAGCGGGCGGGCGTTGCGCATCCCGTGGATGAACGCACGCACTCGCTGGCTGCTGATGCCCGCGTAATCGTAGCCGACGCTCATGTCGAAGAGCGTCTCGCTGCCGTCGGCCACGGCCGGCAGGAAGCCCCCAAAGCGCAGGATCTCGATCAGCATAGCACCCTTGACGTACTCCTCCAGCGACTCTTCCAGGGTCAGCTCCTGCGACCACTCGGCATTGAAGCCGACCGTGCGCATGTCGATGCACGGCCGTGGGATGACCAGCTGGTCGAGGATCTGGACGGTCTTGAGCTCGAGGATGCGCGAGCCGGCCAGCCACGAGAGCGCCAGGTTCTGCGCCATCTGGGTGTGGGGGCCGGCAGCCGGCCCCAGCGGCGAGGAGGCGCGCTGGCCCTGGAACGTCACCGAAAGGTCTTTGTCCGCAAGCGGACGGAAGAACTTCGTGACCGGCAGGTCGAAGGCTGACTGGCTCTGCTCCAGCTCGCGGATCATGCGGGTGACGAGCAGTCCGAACGGATATGGCACCAGGCGGGCCATGGGGCCGGCCGCTCCTTTCATGTCCTGCGGACGCATCGAGCGTCGATGACCGCCGCACGGCAAGCTCGGTGGCTCCCGCCAGCGCACGCGAGCTCAGGATACCAGATCGGTCCGCGACCGCACCCGCGACAAACTCGAAGGCGGGAAGGTTTCCCAGGGGGTCGTCGGCCGCTCCAGCGGCGGCAGCAAGTGTCCGGCGGCCAGTGTCCGCTGGCCGCCTCCGGGGTGATCTGGTACCTTTGCGGCATGAAAACGCTAGCTGCCATCACCGCTCTGCCGGTGACGCTGGCGTTCTTCGCTTCTATGGCTGTTGCTGCGAGCGCGCCGTCCAAACCGGCGGTCCTGCCCTGGGTGCAGGACGACTACGCCGGAGCGCTCGCGCAGGCGAAGGCCAAGAAGGTGCCGATCTTCATCGACAGCTGGGCCCCGTGGTGACACACCTGCCGCTCGATGAGGGCCTTCGTCTTCACGGATGAGTCCCTCAAGGAGCAGGCCGGGCGGTTCGTCTGGCTGGAGATCAACACCGAGAAGCGTGAGAACGCTTCGGTCAAACAGAAGTTCCCCGTCGAGGCTCTCCCGACGTACCTCGTCGTCGACCCCAACGACGAGAAGGTCGTGCTGCGCTGGGTAGGTGGAGCGACAGTGCCGCAGCTCCACAAGCTCCTCGATGAGGCGCAGCTTGCCTTCAAGAACAAGGGCAGGACCAAGGGCTTGGGGGCAGACCAGGTCCTGGCGCGCGCCGACCAGCTCTACGGAGCGGGCAGCAACGCCGAGGCCGCCACCGCCTACCGCGACGCACTGGCGAAAGCGCCGAAGGACTGGCCGCACTACGCGCGGACCGTCGACGCGCTGCTGTTCGCCCTTTCGGCCACCGATCAGAACGCGGCGGGCGCGCAGCTCGCCCTCGCAGCCTTCCCGAGGGTGCGCACCACGCCGTCGGCGGCCAACGTGGCCGGTAGCGGTCTGGACTGTGCCCTCAATCTTGCGGCCGACGACACGATGCGCCCGCGGCTGGTCGCCGCGCTGGAAGCGGACGCGCGCGCGGTGGTGGCCGACCTCTCTCTTCCCATTGCGGCCGACGACCGGTCGGGAACCTACATCGCGCTGCTGAGCGCGCGGCAGGATGCCAACGACGTGGCAGGCGCGAAGCAGGTTGCTGCGGCATGGTCGGCGTTCCTGGATGGGGAAGCGGCCAAGGCGAAGACGGCCGATGAGCGCGCGGTCTACGATCCGCACCGACTCGACGCGTACATCGAGCTGGGGCAGCCCGAGCGGGCGGTCCCCATGCTGGAGCAGTCCGAGCGCGATCTCCCAGATGATTACAATCCGCCGGCGCGGCTGGCAACGGCCTACAACGCCATGAAGAAATGGGACGAAGCGCTGGCAGCCAACGATCGGGCGCTCGCCAAGGCCTACGGCCCGCGCCAGCTGAGGATCCTGCAGACGCGCGTCAACAGCTACGTCGGACGCGGCGATACCGCTGCGGCGCGCAAGACGCTGGAGGAGGCGCTCCGTCTGGCCGAGAGCCTGCCACCGGGCCAGCGGTCGGAGGACGCCATCACGGCGCTGAAGAAGAAGCTCGAGGCGATGCAGCAACCGCAAGCCCCCGGCGGCCAGTAGGGCCGGGGCGGCGGTTCTCCATCGTCGCCCCCGCGGGGCGCCTCGGCCCCACGCCGGGGCGCCCCGTGTCTCTGCGGCGCCAGCCTCTTAGCCCCCGCTGCGGCGCCGACCCGGCATCCGGCCCGCCCCCAGCCACCTCACGGCAGGGCGGATTCCTTGTCACCAACCGAGCCCCTCGCGCATTGACCGCATGGACGTCGCCACGGGGGCCGCCCGAGCCGCCGCGATCGCGCAGCCAACGAGGCGCCCCGACCGGGAGGAAGGACCATGCCCGCCAATGCATTCCAAGCCTTGATCCAGCGCCCTACGGGCCTGCTGGCCGTGGACGGCCGGGCCTTTCCACTCAAGCGCGCCGCCATCCGCGCCCGCGCCGCGGGAGGGCTCGCGAGAACCACGTTCTGCCAGAGCTACGACAACCCCTACGGCGAGCCGCTCGAGGTGCTCTACACGCTGGCGTTGCCGGCCGACGGGTCGATGTTCGGCTACACGATCCGCATGGGCGAGACGGTCATCACCGGCCAGATCGAGTCGCGGATGGAGGCCAGGAAGGCCTACCGGAAGGCACTCGAGGAGGGTCGCACCGCCGGGTTGCTCGAGCAGGACCGCGCCGACACCTTCACCCAGAGCCTGGGCTGCCTGCCGCCCGCAACGCCCGTGGAGGTAGAGATCGACGTGCTGCACCCGCTGGCGTTCCATCCCAGGGCGAGCGCGGACGGAGTGCCTTCGGGCGAGCAGGCGAAGCGCGGCACGTGCATCGAGCGCGGCACGGGCGCGCTGGCCGGCCGCTGGGAATACCGGTTCCCCACCGTGGTAGGTGTGCGCTTCGAGGGTGCGCCCGGACGCGTGCAGGATGCGCAACGTCTCGATGCCGACCGCGCCGACGCGAACGGCACGCCGGTCCGCCTGACGCTCGACCTGCTGTTGGCGGATGGGACGCCACAATGGATCGCTCCGCGGTCGCCCTCCCACGACCTCCACGTGGAGGCCGGTCCCGACGGCGGCTGCCGGCTCGCGCTGGCCGAGCCCGCGCGCTTGGATCGCGATTTGGTGGTCACGTGGCAGACGGCGGAGGCGTCGGTCGGCGTCCGCCTGGTCGAGGGCGGCGGGCTGCCCGGCGATAACGGCCGCTACGCGCTGTTGACCCTTACGCCGCCGGCGCAGCCGCAACCGGTCATGGCGCGCGATCTCACGCTGCTGTTGGATTGCAGCGGGTCGATGGACGGACACCAGCTGGAGCTCGCGAAGCAGCTCGCCGAGCAGCTGTTGCGCAGCCTCACCCCGCGCGACCGGTTCGAGCTCATCGCCTTCGCGACGGAGCGCAAGCCGCTGGTGAAGGGGCCCTGCGAGTCGTCACCACCCAACCTCAACAAGGCGAGCGAGGCTCTGCGCAAGCTGCACGCCGGCGGGGGGACCGAGATGGCGCACGCCATCCGGGACGCGCTGTGTCCGCTGCGGCCTGGCTCGCAGCGCCAGGTGGTCCTGATCACCGACGGCTACATCGGGTTCGAGGACGAGGTGATCGCCCACGTGCTGCGCGACCTGCCCGCTGGCGCGCGGCTGCACACGGTGGGCATCGGCGCGGCGCCCAACCGCACGCTGACGCAGGGTGCTTCGCGTGCCGGCCGCGGCGTCGAGGTCCTCTTGGGCAGCGAGATGGAGCTTGCGGCGGGCGGCCAGCGCCTGCTTGGCGCAACGGTGGCTCCCCTGCTCACCGACCTCCACATCGGGGGCACGGCGGTGCTCGCGCAGGCGCCGGCGCGGCCGCGCGACGTCCTGGCCGGCCAGCCCCTCTTGGCCCTGCTGGAGCTGGCGCCCGCAGGGGGCACCGTCGAGCTCGGGGGTGAGCTGGGCTCCGGCGATTCCTGGACGACGACCGTACAGATCGCTCCGGCGGATGGCCCGTCACCGTGGCCCCACACCGACCTGCCGCTGGGAGCCGCGTTCGGCCGCGAGGCAGTGGCTGATGAGGAGATGCATCTCACAGCGGCGGCGACGCCGTGGATGCTGGACGAGGAGCCTCGCGCCTCCGGCGACTTCGTGGGGATCCCTCAGCGGATCGAGCAGCTTGGGCTGCGCCATCGCATCGTCACGCGAGAAACCAGTCTAGTCGCCATCGCGGAGACACCCACCGTGGATCCGCTCGAGCCACGCCGCCGCCAGCGCCTGGCAGTGGAGCTGCCCGCCGGTGTGAGCGCCGAGGGCGTGGGGCTGGCCGGTGTCGGGCTCCCGGCATTGCGCAAGCTCGAGGTGGACTGCGCCACTTCCGTCGGGATCGTGGAATCCGGTCGAATGCTCGAGAGCGTCCTCGGGCACATCTCGGCTCCGCCCCCGCCAACCCGGATGAGCGCTCGCGCAATTCCAGGACTGGCGGGCGTGCTCGGCAAGCTCGCAGGTGCCCGACGAACAGGGCCGGCGCCCCCGGGGGCGGTCATCGTGGCTGCACGGTGCCTGCGTGTGGACGGTGATCTCCTGGTGCTCGAGTTCGAGTCGCCGTGGGACGGCTTCGAGCTGGCCACAACTGGCACGATCGCCGCGGAGGCGTTCCGCGCCGACACCGCAGCGCGGGTCGAGTTGCAGGCGACCGTGGATCCGCTCAGCACCCGTCCCGGGCCGTACGCGGCTGGGCTGACGCTGCGGCTGGTGCTGCGCACCGCCGACGGTAGCCCCTGGCGCGTGGTTAAGGTGTTGGTATGGGTCCGATCGGCGGACCGGTCCGCCGTGATCATGGTCGAGATCCCGCTCCACCCGGAGACCGTGGACTGATGCGAGGCGCACGTTCCAACCGCCGCGAGCGCGCTGCCCGGCCGGCCGGCCCTGAGCGCCAGCCGGTCGGCGCTGCGTCCGCGTCCGCGGCCGCCGCCGCACCTGACGCCGCGGCCGGCGCCCGGTCTGACAGCGGAGCCAGCTCGGGTCTGGCCCCTGCGTCGGCGCCTGCCGCCGCGCCCGGCGGCGCGCCCGACAGCGCGGCGCCCACGGATGGCGTCGACGCGGCCTACCGCCGCGCCGGGCAGGGTGACGTGGACGCCTTCGCCACCTGGGTCGCCGCAGCGGAGCCGCCGCTGCGCGCGAGCCTGCGGCCGTTCGCTCGCGGCGTCGACGTGGAGGCCGTGCTGCAGGAAGGGCTGCTGCGCATGTGGGTGCTCGCTCGAACGCGAGATCTGCAGGGTGAGAACGCCAGCTTGCGCTATGCGATGCGCGTCGTACGAAACCTCGCCCTGCAGGAGGCCAAGCGCTTGCGGATCTTCGCTCCGCTGGAGCTCGAGCAGCTCGAGCGTGCGCCGCAGCCGAGCTCGGATCCCGCCCCCGTCCCCGATCCGTCACTGGGCCGGATCATCCGCGCGTGCATCGAGAAACTGCCACGACCACCGCGCGCGGCGCTCGCGGCCCGGCTCGCCGATGCCGGGCGCAACGCGGACCGCGACCTGGCGGCCGCTGTGGGCATGCAAACGAACACCTTCCTGCAAAACGTGGTGCGGGCGCGCAAGCTCGTGGCCGAATGCCTACGCCGCCACGGCGTCCCGCTCGAGGAGCTCCTGGCATGAGCCGCACGCCATCCGGCGCTCACGAGCTGCTGCTGGAGGCCGCGCTCGGCGCGTTTCGCCGCCGCGATGCCGGCGGACACGTACAGCCTTCCGGGGCGTGGTGGGATCTCGCGTTGGCAAAGCGCGCGGAGCTGTTCGAAGTGCAAACGCAGCAACGGGCCCTGGAGCGCGCCGCGGACTTTGCGGGGCTGAACACCACGACCCGCGCCGTGCTCGAGCGGGCGCGCCTTACACCGCAGCTGGACCGTTGACGTCCGGGCAAGGCCCCAACTCGTACTGGGGTCGTCGCAGGGCCGCTCACCAGCTTGCCTGCGGCTGGCGCACAGGGCTGCAAGAGGGCGAGCTGTTCCTACGCCCGCCCACCCGTCAGGTTCAATCGATTCGAGCTTGCCCAGGGTAGCGTCCCGAGTCCTGTAGAAAATGGAAATGGCGTAATCTCCTGGTGTTGAACGGCGCCGGGGTGACCAAACCCGCGGGGCCGCGCGGCGGCTGAGCGGACCAGACTGCCCCGCCATCCGCCACTCGCCTCTCCGCCCAGGCAGGACCGCTCTCCCATCGCCCGATGTCCGGAAAGCCAGAGGTCAGCATCAAGTCGCGTAGTCCGTCTCGTAGTGCTCAATAAGACCCTGCACACGCCTGGAAGTAAACCCTGTGCCTCCCGTTCGCATCGGGCGCCGCGCCCGCGACGGGCGCCGCCACACCGACTCTCCTCCTCGGCCCCTGGACGCATGCGTCTGTCGGTGGTAGCTTCGAGGATGTGGGACGGCTCATCTTCATCTTGTTGGCGGTCGCCCTCTTCCTCGGTCAGGCGACCGGCGTTTCAACGCACCTCGCCAGGGAGCAGGCGTGCTCTGGGAAGTGCCCGGGCGACTCACCCAACGGAACGTGCCCACCGACGTGCCAGCTCTGCGCGTGCTGCTCGGCGCCGCTCACGGTCGCGACCCGCTCCGGCGTAGCGATACCGGTGCCGGCGGTCGAGCAGCATTTCGTCGCATCGGGTGACGAAGTACCGCCATCGCCTCAGCCGCGTGAAATCCTCCACGTCCCCATTCTCGTCCCCGCGTAATCCGAACCTGAACTAGTAACGGCTGAGCGGCACGTGTGTTGAGCGCGTGCGCGCGTAATTCCACCCGATTGCGCGAGGAACTTATGTACCGCTTGTCAGCGGCGGCACTCGTTGCTGCCATCGTGATGCTGCGGCCTCAGCTCTGCACGGCCCAAGAAAACGCCCTGACGCTTGACCAAGCGCTCACCCTGGCTCGCGAGCGAGCGCCCACGCTTCTATCCGCTCGCATCCGGATCGATGAGGCACGCGGGCGGCTAGTCGGCGCTTCGGTCCTGCTCCACGAGAACCCGCTGGTCGAGGCCGCCGCTGGGCCGCGGAACTCCGAGCGCGGCCGATTCCTGGACACCGAGATCGGAATCCACCAGACGTTCGAGCTGGGCGGCCGCCGCGGCGCACGGGTCGCGGGCGCGGAAGCCGGTGTTGCTCGGGCCGTGGCAGAGAGCGAGGATGCGGCTCGACGGCTCTTGCGTGACGTTGCCGTCGCTTTCTATCGGGCGCTCTACGCTGAGGAGCGGCTTCGCCTAGCAACCGCGGCAGAGGGAGTGGCGGAGGAGATCGTTCGGATCGCCGAACAGCGGCACCAGGCCGGCGACGTGCCTCTTCTAGACGTCAACGTCAGCCGCGCCGCCCTCGCGAGGGCGCGCTCTGATCATCAAGCGGCCGAAGCGACTCGGAGCGCCGCGCTCGGTGACATTCGCATCCTGCTCGGCATGGACGCAGTCCAACCTTTCGCGGTCCAAGGTGACCTCCACAACCGACGCCGATTCGAGCTACGCGAACTCATCGCTGGGAGTTCCGATCGGCCGGACTTGCGATCCCTCGACGCGGAGGCCCACGAGGCGGACGCCGATCTTCGGCTCGGGAAGGGTCTAGCCTGGCCCGACGTGGGGCTCGGCGTTCGCTACGCACGCGAGGAGGAGGCCAATGTCTTCCTGGGCGGGCTGACGCTCGCGCTGCCGCTCCTCGAGCGCGGGCAAGGCCTGCGCACGGAGGCGAGCGCGCGAGCCCGGAGGCTGCAGCTCGAGCTGGACGCGGGTCGACGGCTGATCGACGTGGAAGTGAGAACGGCCTTCGAAGTCTACGGGCGACGCGTCGACGCCGTCACGGAGCTCGAGCAGAACGCGCTGCCGCTACTCGACGAGAATGAGGCCCTGGCACGCCGGAGCTACGAGGCGGGACAGATCGGCCTGGCCGAGCTCCTGCTCGTGCGCCGCGAAATCCTCGAAACACGAAACCAGCACATCGACCGTCTGCTCGAGGCAGCCGTCGCCGGCATCGAGCTCGAGGCGAGCGCGGGAGCACTCCGATGAGCACCGTCATGACGACGATCTTGCTGGGTGTAGCGCTGCTCGTGGGCTGCAACGGCTCCGGACGCAAGGAAAGCCACGAGGAGTCGCACGCCGAGCCATCCGGGCAGCCGAATCAAAGGGCCGCCGGCGCGCCCGCGGGCGTCGTTGCCATCGACCCCGAGATGCTCCGCGATCTCCACATCACCACCGCTGAGGCGGAAACGCGCGTCAGCGGCGAGGGGGTCACCGTGCTCGGAGAGGTCAAGGTCAACGAGGATGCCTACGCCGAGGTGGGCTCGCCGATCGCGGCACGGGTCGTCCGCGTCCTCGCCTCACCGGGGGATTTGGTGCGGCCGGGGCAACCGCTCGTCGAGCTCCAGAGTGTGGAGCTCGGCAAGGCCCGCGCGGATTACCTCTCGGCCCGGGCTCGCGCGGAGCTGGCCCGACAGGCTCTGGAGCGCAAACGCGGCCTGGTCAGCGAGCACATAGCCCCGGAGCGCGAGCTTCAGGAAGCGCAGGCAGAGGCGACCGCCGCCGACGCCAACGTAGGCGCCGCGCGGGCGGCACTGCGGGCCCTCGGCGTCTCGGAAGAGGATCAGAACGATGGTGGCGATGCAGACGCACGTTTCACCCTGCGCACACCGATCGCCGGTACCGCCATCGAGCGCAATGTCGTTCGGGGACAGATGACGGATCCTGCGCGGCCGCTCTATCGGGTCGCCGATCTTTCTCGTCTCTGGCTCACGGTCCATGCCTTCGAGCGCGACGCCGTTCGTGTGAAGCCGGGCACGAGCGCGCGCTTGAGCTTTCCAGCGCTCCCGGGCCGCCAGTTCGTGGGTACGGTCGCTCTGGTCGGAAGCCAGGTCGATGTCAGCACGCGGACCATCCCTGTCCGCATCGACGTCATGAACGGTGACGGAAGCTTGCGGCCGGGCATGTCCGGCAGCGCGTGGGTCCCGCTCGGCGATACCGGCGGCAGCGTGGTCGCGGTCCCATCTGCTTGCCTGCAGCGCATGCAAGAGGGCTGGTGCGTCTTCGTCCCGCGCGACGACAGGACTTTCGAGATGCGGACGGTAGCACGCGGCCGCGATCTCGGCGGCGAGGTCGAGATCGTCTCGGGGCTGCGTCCGGGCGAGACGGTCGTTGTCGAGGGGGCGTTCTTGCTCAAGGCCGAGGCCGAGAAGGCGAGCGGCGAGGGCGAGCACGACGAGCACTGAGGAGGCGGCCATGATCGAACGAATCATCCGGAGCTTCTTCGCCAAGCCGGCCCTGGCGGTGGTGCTTGTGCTCGCCGGTGCAGGTCTAGGCATCGTGTCGTTCCAGAAGCTCCGACGCGACGTTTTCCCTGACCTCTCGGCTCCGGTTTTCAACATCATTGTCCAGGACCCCGCGATGGGGGCCGAGGAGCTGGAGACGGCCATCGCGATCCCTATGGAGGTCGCGCTCGCTGGCCTCCCAAACGTCCGCCGCATCCGCTCGAACAACCAGCTCGGCGTGTCGCAAGTGACAGTCGAATTCGAGCCGGACGCCGACTACTCCCGGTCGCGCCAGTTCGTCGCCGAGCGGGTGGCACAGGTCGGCTCGCAGCTTCCGCCTGGCCCCGACGCTCCGCTCATCTCCAGCCTCACCGGGCGGCTCAATGAGGTCTTCGAGATCACGCTCGAAGCAGAATCGGGCTCTGCCGACCTGATGACGCTCCGCGATCTAGCTGAGTTCGACGTGAAGAACCGGCTCCTGGCGGTGCCAGGGGTGGCGGCGGTCGAACGGCTCGGCGGGTACCTGCGCCAGTTCCAGGTGCAGATCGATCCCGATCGGATGTCCGCGCGCGGCGTGACCCTCGATGCGGTCCTTCACGCCGTCGAGGGCGCGAACCTGAACTCCGCGGGCGGCTTTATCGTTCAGGGGCCCATGGAATGGACGGTGCGCGCGGTCGGCCGGGTCAGAACCGTCGACGACCTGCGTGGCACGGCGGTCGCCGTTTGGGGGACCACCCCGGTGCTCTTGGGAGACGTGGCCGACGTTTGCGAGGCGCCAGCCGTACGCCGGGGCATCGCGCATCGCCTGAAGGGCGAGGTTGTGAGCTGCCGCATCGTCAAGCAGTTCGGCGCCGACACCGTGACGGTCACCGCGGGCATCCGGAAAGCAATCACGGAGATCAGACGGAGCCTTCCGCAGGGAGTCGAGCTCCGGATCGTCTACGACCAATCTGAGCTCGTCCGCTCCGCGCTAGGGGGCGTGGGCCGCGCCGTGCTCCTCGGCGCGCTCCTTGTGATCCTTGTCTTGTTTGGCCTCCTGGGTGATATCCGGGCTGCCATTCTTGTTACGCTCACGATTCCGCTCTCGATCGCGCTGGCTGGGGTGATCCTCAAGCAGGCGGGCATTGGGCTCAACACGATGACGCTTGGGGGGCTCGCGATTGCGGTGGGTCTTCTGGTCGACGCCTCGATCATCGTCACCGAAAACGTCGTCCATCGAATCACTGCTCGCCGCGACGGAGCGCGACGCGAGCACGCCCTGGTCGCGGCCGCAGAGGTTGGGCGCCCGATCGCGTTCGCGACATTGATCGTCATCGCGGTCTTTGTTCCGCTCTTCGGGATGACGGGCATCGAGGGACGCATGTACAAGCCGCTCGCCGCCGCGGTGATCGCGGCCGTCGCAGCATCGCTTATCCTAGCGCTCAGCCTCGTCCCCGTTGCATCCGGGCTGATCCTGCGCCCACGCCCGGAGAACAAGCCCGAAGACGTCTGGCTGGTGCGCCGGCTCAAGAGCGTCTACGCGCCTATCCTCGATGCCTGCATGCGCCGCGCGGGGTGGGTTCGTCTAGGCTCACTCGCCTTGACCGTACCCGCAATCGTGCTGGCATTGTTCGTCGGAAGCGACTTCATGCCGAATCTCGACGAGGGCGCTTTTCTCATCCAGACGCTCCTTCCGCCCGAAGCCTCGCTGGAGGAGGTGGATCGCCTGAACTGCCGGGTTGAGGACGTCCTGCGCGAGTTCCCCGAGGTGGAGGATGTCGTGCGGCGGACCGGTCGTGCTGAACGCACCGAGGACCCGATGCCGCACACGCTCTCCGATGTCCTCGTGGTCCTGAAGAAGAACCGCCAGCGAACCCTCGACGGGCTCGAAGAGGCCATGCGCAAGAGGATCGAACAGGTACCCGGTGTGACGGCGCTGTTTACAACTCCGCTTGGGATGCGCATCGACGAGGGACTCGGTGGGACACCTGCGGACCTTGCCGTGCGGATCTTCGGCCCGGACCTGAACGAGCTGGCCCGCCTTGCCGAGCGGACCCGCGACATCATGAGTCGCGTCGATGGAATTACGGACCTTCGCGCGGAAAAACTCACCGGCCTCCCACAGCTTCGCATTTCCGTCGACCGGGCGGGCACCGCGCGTGCCGGGCTGACGCCCGGCGATGTAATCCGCGCCGTCCGCATCGGGCTCGTAGGTGAGGAGGAGTCCGAGGTCTGGATCGGCCAGCGCCGCTTCGACCTCGTCGTCCGCCTGCAGGACCACTGGCGCTCGGACGCGAACGTCATCCGGGCGCTCCTCGTGGATGGCCGCGACGGCGCCCGAATCCCACTGGGTCAGCTGGCTGCCATCGAGGAGACCTTCGGGCCTGGCGCGATCCGACGAGAAGCCGGTAGCCGGCGCATCGCCGTGGAAGCGGGCGTATCGGGCAGGGACCTGGGCAGTACGGCTAAAGAGGTCCGTCAGCGGCTCGAGAAGCAGCTCCAACTCCCGCAGGGGTACTTCCTCGACGTCGGCGGGCGGGTCGAGAGCCAGGAGCGCGCGGCGCGATCACTCAGCGTGGCGCTTGTGATTGCGGTCGTCGCCGTTTTCATCCTCCTCTACCTGGCGCTCGGGTCGGTGCTGGAGGTCATCGGAATCCTCATCAGCTTGCCAGTTGCCCTCGTCGGGGCAGTGGTGGCCCTCGCCATCTCGGGCGAGACCTGGAACGTGTCATCGCTCGTCGGGCTGTGCGGGCTGTTCGGCATAGCGGTGCAGAACGGCCTCGTGCTCGTGGCGCAGACGCGCTCGCTGATGGCCGAAGGGAAACCGTTCTCGGAGGCGCTGCGCGGGGCGAGCATCGGGCGTGTGCGTCCCAAGATCATGACCGCAGGGACTGCAATCCTCGGGCTTTTGCCCATGCTGGTGCTTCGCCTGCACGGGACCGAGATCGAGCGTCCGCTTGCCATCGTGATGATCGGCGGGCTGATCACGTCGACTCTGTTCACCCTGTTAGCGCTTCCGACTTTCTACACGCTGGCCCACGAGCTCGGCGAGCGGTTCGCGCGCCCCACGCCAGCGCACCAGCCGGTGGAGCCATCATGAGTGCCGAACCAGATGCTCGCCCCAGAATCCTCCGGCGGGCCCCCCGCCTTGAGTACTTGACCGTCGGCTGGAACATCATCGAGGGCGTCGACGCCGTAGCGGCTGCTCTCGCCGCCAAGAGCATCGTCCTCCTCGGCTTCGGGGTCGACAGCGTCGTCGAGACCGCGTCCGGCGGTATCGTGATCTGGCGTCTCCCGGCCGAGCGACGTGCGAAGGATACGGAAGCGTGGAGGGTCGAGATCGGAGGGAAGGCCGTTTGATCGGCGGCTCGCGGGATGGATTGGGTTCACGTAGCGTATCAGCTTGGCCGCTTGGACTGCGAGCGTCGCGCCTGAACCGAGGGAGTCGATCCATGTCCCACGACCACGGGGCGCAGCGGGCCGGTGGCCGGCGGCGTTTGACGATCGTGCTTGGTGCCACGTCAGCGTTCATGCTCGCCGAGGCAGCAGCAGGCAGGTGGACAGGCAGCCTCGCTCTCCTGGCCGACGCTGGCCACATGCTCTCCGATGTCGCGGGTCTGGCGCTGGCCCTCGTCGCCATGAAAATTGCCGAGCGACCGGCCACCGCACGTCGGACATACGGCTACTATCGTGTCGAGATCCTGGCGGCACTCGCCAATGCGACCGCGCTGGTCGGGATCTCCGTGCTCGTCCTCTGGCAAGCCGTGAGGCGTCTGCGAGAACCGCCGCCTGTTGCCAGCGGCGCGATGATGGCCGTGGCCGGGGCGGGCCTTGTCGTCAATCTCGCGGGAGTATGGCTTCTCCGAGAAGGGTCCGATCGAAGTCTGAACATCAAGGGTGCCTACTTCGAGGTGCTCTCCGATCTGCTGTCGTCCTTGGGCGCGCTGGTGGCCGGCGCGGTGATGTGGACCACTGGCTGGTACTACGCCGACCCGATCGTGTCGGCCGGTATCGGCCTCTTCATTCTGCCGCGCACATGGCTGCTCGTGCGTGAGGCAACGGCCGTCTTGCTCGAGGGGGCGCCGCGCGGCGTGGACCTCGGAGCTCTGCGCGCGGCCATGGAGGCGGTGCCGGGCGTCGCACGAGTTCACGACCTCCACGCCTGGAGCATCACTTCGGGGATGCACGCGCTGAGCGCCCACGCGGTGTTGGACGATGGCGCTGCACACGATGAGGTGCGCCTACGGCTCCAGCGGTGCGTCGCTGAATTCGGAATCCACCACATCACGCTTCAGCTGGAGGCAGCACACTGCGGCGATGAGCGAGCTCACCCCTAATGGTGCGGCGACAGCAGAGGGCCGCAGGAACGGGGTGGTAGATCTCGTAGCAGCCGTCCCGGCTTCCTCGGAGAGGCCCAGGAGCACCAAGCCGCGCGGCGTGTCTGGGATGAACAGGTGGTGCGCTCCAAGCGGCGCAGTCCTGGCTTGTGGGCCCACATCCGCTCGTCCGCCTACCGCATCACTTTCCGTAGCCCGTCGGGCCTGTATCTCGGACAGGTGCTGGGCTACACCGGGGACAAGAAGCGCCTCGTCCACGTAGTGGAGCGCATCATGCGCGGTCTGTACTACCACCACTTTGGAGCGCCGCTCCCGCACGACGTGTCGGTGCGCGTGTGGTCCAAACCGCGCACGATGCTGGAAAGCGCTTTGGAGCACGCGAGCCATGGGTGGCGAGGCGTAGATACCTTCCGCTATTCGTGGGTGTCACCCAGCGAGCGACCCACCTGTTCGATTTGGTGGCTGCTGTTCTACCGCGCAGTCTTCTTCGCCTGCACGACGGGTCTCACGGAGCAGGAGCGAGTAGCCTACGAGGCCGAGCAGCGAGATTCGGGGCTGTCCCTGGAAGGCGATCGCAAGCCCAGCTCAGGAGGATAGATGACATGGCAGCCACTCTCCCGGCCTGCTTTTCGCAATTCGAAACCGCGTCTGAGCGCCTGCTGGCGTGTGTTCCTGCCTGGCTTCTACTTGAGCACGACTTCCGCAGGACCCTCGCTGAGATCGTTCTCGCGTGCGACCCCGTGTTTTACGGACAAGCCGAGCACCTGCAGCTGGAGAAGCTCGGCGATGGCGTACCCGCCCGCAGGTCGGTGGACCTGTACTGTGTGGTCGATGGGGTCCCGCACTTCTTCCAGTTCAAGTTCTGGAAGACGATCATCAAGGCCAAGGATGGGCGCCGCGAGATCGGCAGGGGGAACTACACCGACAACGACTACCACGAACTCCTGAACGACTTCGCAAAGCTGGCCTGGATCGCGAACCCTCGAGCGGAGCGGTACCTGATCTGCTTGTCGCAGGTGCAGCAGTACCCTGGGAGCAGGTCCAAGCTGGTTTCTGATTACGCACACGCACGTGACCCGGAGAACGCCGCAGCCCTCTTCGATGATGGTGGTCGCCGCGGCCGAGTGTTGTCGACCGAGAGTGGCCCCGTGCCGTTCGTCTGGGCGCGTGACCCTCTCGAGCTTGTCAGCCACGAGGGGATCCGCTTCCGACTGTTCGTCTACCACGTCGGCCCAGCCCTTTGAAGCGTGCCGGTGGCGTGCTGCCTCTCACAGGTTTCACGCCACCCCGAAGTGCACCCCGCAGCTCCTCTCCTCCTGTGCCTCGACTTGGCGCGCGCAGTCTGGCCGGCCGCTTTGAGGGGGGCACGGTGGCCCCTGTGGACCTCGCGGGCCCTGTACCGGTTCAGAGCCGGCCCGAGATCCCTAGGAGCAATCCCCACCTTGGAGCGAGGTTGGTCTCGTTCACACGCTCGTAGACTGGCAGCTCCACGTGGGCGTACACGGTGGTGCCTTGGCCGCTGCGCAACGAGACCCCGGGGCTGACGTCCAGAAACGTCTCGCCGGTGCTCGGCACGTCCTGTCCGCGGAACCGATCCCACGCGGTGAACCGGCCGACTGCTTGCAGCGAGACCGCGACGCGCCGCGAGACGACTAACTCGGCTCCGAGATTCGTGACCACCTGATTGCCAAACCGGTACTGCAACGGGTTGGTGCCGCGCCGCTCTCACGATGAGCGTGCTCGCGCTTGACTCAGAAGTCGAATCGCGCGCCGATGTAGACGTTGTCGCTCTTCTCGAACTGGCCGAAAAAGGTCGTCTCGCTCGTCCCGCCGAACACATTCGCTCCCAGGGACACGGCGAGCTCGTCGCTCAGCCGGTGGGAGACCTCGGGCTGGAGCAGGTAGTCCTCATCAGTAGGGCTGTAGGCCGCGAAGATGCCCAGCTTCCAGGCTTGGTAGTCCAGCAGCTGCATCACGCGGGCCGTGAGCACCCAGCGAATCCTGTCCGCGCTCGGGCTCCCGGCCGCAAGGGCCTCGAGATAGGCGTCGTGCCGGCCCATGAGCTCCGCGTACGCCTGAATGCCCGCGGTGAGATCCGGCCGTAGCTGGCGCTGGTAGCCCGCCAGGAAGCGCCACTGCGAGTTCGGGACCGACGGATTGGTACCCTGCCGATCCTCTCTCGAGTCGTAGTGACCCCCTTCGAGACTCAGCACGCCCTCGAGAAAGCTGCGCTGCGCGCTGGTGGCATACGCAGAGAGGCGAGGGTAGAAGCGTACTACCGCGGCTGGGTCCGCGCCGCTGTCGAGTCGCGCGCTCGGCGTGCGCCAGAATCCCCGGTAGGCGTACAGCGAGAGGTCGAAGCCGGCCGCAAGGCCGTAGAGCCGGAGCGCGAGCTCTGCGTTCGAATAGCGGCGCGGTGGGCGCAGCTCGCGCTGATCTGGCACTGATGCGAACGGGTCGAAGAAGAAGAACCGCGATGCCGAGGGCAACGCGTCGGGCGTGAAGAACGGAACGATCAGCAGCTCACCGTTCAGCGTCTGCGACGAACAGCGCGCCCGGAGTCCGTCCACCCCCAGCTTCAGGTACTCGAGCGGCCGTCCCGAGAAGAAGGACTCCCAGTCCTTCGGGAACACGTCGCTGATGAAGACGAGGTCCCCGACGCCCCAGGTGACGATCTGGCGTCCGAGACGGAGGTCGAGCGGCCCCGCAGTGTAGCCGACCCAGGCCTCGCGGAGATCGACGTCGAACCGGTCCGCGCCCGCGTCGTGGAAGAGGTCCCCCTTGACGAGGAACAGGCCTGCGCCAGCGCTCGTCGCCCTACCGACGTCGAAGCGCAGCCGCTCCTCGACGAGGACGAAGTCGCTCCCATCGCCGCGCGCTGGCCGGAGGCCCGTCGTGCGCCCGGTCACCGTGCCGAGCAGGAAACCGTGCACTTCGACGGGGCTCCGGAGCGGCGTTGCGCCGCCCTCCTGTGCCTTCACCGTGAGAGCGGGCGCCGACAGGCTGAGAAGCGTCGCTAGCGACAGAGCTGCAACACGCATTCACTGTATCCACTTCTGCGGAGGGGTCTGCAGCGAGCGCTCGGTGAAGACGGCCTCGTCCAGGCCCACGTCGTAGGCGACTTTCGCGAACCTCACCTCGGTGCGGTGCGCGCTCTGGACGTTCTTCATGGTCCGCTGCGTCACCGTTGGATAGGCCTTCCGGGCAGCTCCTTCGCCCGTTGTCACGACCTCGATCTTGTCTGCCGTGAAGACCCGGGCGAGTTTGTTCTGCGCGTCGTAGTACTCCTCCTGGAGCGGGAGGAGGGTGGCTTTGTCGATCCAAGCCAGCTTCCTCGTGTAGTCGGTGGCGGCCTTCGGCACGCTCTGCAGGACCCAGCAGTCCGCGTCACCCAGCTTCTCCTCGCGCAGCAGCGTGTGGATGTCGGCGGAGAGATCGCGGCCGGAGATGTCCTCGTAGGTGAAGTCCGAGCCCACGAAGCTCGAGCGGCTGTCGCGAGCAGCCACCCGTCGGACCATGTTCACTGCGGGGATGAAGATCCACCGATCGTCGTCCTTCTCGGGGTATTTCCAGACGAGAAACGCCGTCCGGCGCACGTCGCCCGGCTCGTGGAAGTATAGGAAGTACTTCTGGGTCCCGCCCGACGGCTCGTTTCGCCGGAGCATCGTCAACACCCGCGTGCGCTTCTGCCCCGATTCCGTGACGAGGTCCATGCTGACCCTGGCCCGCATGTCCGCTCCCTCGGAGTAGAAGGCCTGCTGCGACCTCTCCAGGATCGCGAGCGCGCTCGGGGGCGCGTCCTGCTGAGCGGGGGAACGGCCGGCAGCGAGCCCGATCAGGATCGCTGCCACGCCCAGCTGTCTCGTGTGCAACATCATCGTGCCTCCGGTTTCGCAGTGACCGCGAGCCTCACGGCACGTTCGAAGTAGGTGCCGATCATACCCTCGCGGGGCTTTCCCTTCACGGTTTCCCCCTTCGTGAGCATGACCTGGAGCTCGAGCTGTGCGCCCCCTGCGTCGTCGCCCGGGCGGATGGTCATCGGGAGCACCGTGACACGCGCTCCGGGGTAGGCCTCGGAGGCGTCGCCCACCAGGCGGCACGCCATCGGCAGGTTCACTGACCAACCTGGGGCAAACTTGCTTAGCGAGGACGCATCCCCGATGCGCGCGGGATCGACGTACAACCACGCGGTGCGATACGGCGCCTCCTCCCGCGAGCCGGAGTGCCAGCCGATCACCGTCAGCACGGTCCTAGCCTCGCCGCGCTTGGCTGCGATGAGGAATGTGCCGTCGGCTTGCTTCAGGGACTTCCCGCTCTCCTTGTCGAGCACATCGAGGATCAGGCTCGCCTGCTCCTTCCACGGGCCGTTGTCGACGTGGCACGCGAGGCAGTTCCGCGATGAGCTCAGGATGCCCACGGCGGGCGGATAGCCGAAGGCGACCCACACCGCGACCGTTGAGAGAGCGACCGGGACGAAAACGCCGAGGAGCGCGCAGAAACGAAGGGACGGTCTACGCATTCTGGTTTCCTTTCCTCAGCTTGGGGTTCACGAGAAGGATCAGACCGGGGAGGTAGACGACGCTCGCCAGCGCGGAGAGCAGCATGATGGCGATCATGAGTACCCCGACTGTGATGTACGGCGTCAGATCGGCGAACACCATGACCGCGAAGCCGAGGGCGAACAGGATCGCGTTCAGCAGGATCCCCTTGCCGGGTCGCGCCACCGTCCAGGCAAGGGCCTCGTGGAGCGAAGCGCCCTCCCGGTGGCGCTGTTGGAAGCGAGCGACGAAGTGGATGGCGAAATCGATGGCCATTCCCAGGGACAGCGTCGAGAGCACGGCGATCGGCATATCGAAGTCCTTGCCGGCGAGCCCGACCGCTCCATAGATCAGCACGATCGTGAAGAGGAGGGGCACGAACATCAGAACGCCCCAGCGGAGCGAGCCCGTCTGCGCCACGAGGAGGACGAGGACGAGCCCGAGGCCCGCCAGGAAGCTCAAGAGCATTCCCCGCAAGACCTCGCCGCTCCACACGAGGTTGAAGTAGGCGATGCCGGCCGGTCGGAGCGTCGTACCGCTCGGAAAGGGGTGTCCCGCGATGTAGGCCTCCGCGCTCCGGAGAACGTCCGCCATGACGCCCGCGTCCCAGCTCTTGAGCTGGAGATGGACGTTGGCCCTCTGGAAGGGGTAGTCCACGACGTTGTCGAGATCGCGAGGCCTGGCGGCTGTTCCGAGGAGGAACAAGTACTGCCCCACCTCGTCGGCCGAGTCCGGGATGCGGTCGAAGGCGGGATCGTCCTCGTGGAGCGCGCGGTTGACGCGCTTCAGATAGTCCACGATCGAGAAGCTCTTACCCACCTTGGAATCCCGCTCGAGCTCCCGCTGCAACCCCTCGATCGTGCGCAGCATGGACGGGTCCTTCATGGCATCTTCCGCTGGTCCCTCGACGATCAGGTAGGCCGTGGAGGTGCCACCGAGGCGCGCGTTCAGGACTCGATCGGCCGTGCGCACGTCGCTTCCAAACTTGAACCAGTGCACCATGTTGTTGTTGACCTTGATGCGCGAGAGCCCGACTGCGGCGATGACCAGGAGGATGGCACCGGCGAGGGCGATACCCCGTGCCTTCCGTACGCAGAACTCCCCCAGGCGCCACAAAGCGGTCCTGCCTGCGACGCTGGCAGCGTGCTGGGAGCGTGTCAGTGAACGGAGTTGGCTCTCGTTGAGCAACACGAGGACCGCGGGTACGAGCGTGAAGCTCAGCAGGAGAATGACGAGGGTGCCGAAGGCCACCACGAGCCCGAAGATCTTGACCGGGACGATCGTGGCTGTGGCCAGGGCGGCGAATCCGGTAGCGGTCGTGAGATCGGAGTAGAGCACGGGGCGCCCGACGGCGGCCATGGTATCGATGACCGCCTGGCGCTTGTCCGGCTGCTCACGGAAGCGGAAGGCGAACTCGTTGAAGATGTGGACGCTGTCGGTGGCAATGGCCATGAGGAAGATCGGGCTCATGGAGCTCATGATGTGGACCGGGTACCCGAGCCCGACGAGCAGGCCCATGGACCAGGTGATGCTCGCCATGGCGACGGCCATGTTGGCCGCGATCAGGGGGATGCTGTGGAACATGAGCCAGAGCGCGATGCTCATCACGAGACCTGCGATCGGCGCGAAGACGGCCATCTGCCGGAACATCTCGGCGCCGAAGGTGTCCCGCGCCACAGGGTCACCAGCAAGGAAGTAGCGGTCGTCGCCGGGGTCCCCGGGGAAGTGGCCGCGAATCTTCGCGGCGATTTCCTTCCCGTTGGCCGTCGGCTCTATGGGGACGTAGATTGCCGTCGCCGAGCCGTCCGCGGACACGATGCGGTTGACGAAGAGCGGGTTCTCGGCCAGGCTCCGCCGGAGCCCTTCGAGCTGAGTGTCGGACTCGGGCACCGCCTCGAGCACGGGGCGGACGTCGAGATTGCCGGACCCGGACGTGACATTGTCGACGGTTGAGAGGCTCACCACGTCGCGGGTGACCACGCCGGGGATCTCCTCGATCGCCTGAGTGAGCCGGACGATGCGAGCGAGGGTCGTCCGGTTGACGATCCCCCGGTCGTTGACGATGCCGAGCACGATAACGTCCGGGTGCAACGCGAAGTCCTTCTCGACGCGGTCGTTGTACTGGCGGACCGGGGAGGTCGCGGGCAGCATGTGCTTGGGATCAGTGTCGGTCGTGATCTTCGCGAGCTGGGACGCGAAGGCAGCCGTGACGGCGGCTGCGAGTGCGACGACGAGCCTGGGGTGTCGCATGGAAAACCGCGTCAGCCAGGTGGTCCGCCGTTCCGACATGTCGACTCCTCGGTAGTGGCACGCGAGGCAGGCACTATGGTCTGCCGCCTCGTTTCCTGACCCGTCTGGCCGGAGTCATTCCCTCGGCGAGCCGCCCCTCCCGTTGCATCTGCTCCCGCAGGATCTCCCGAATCAGGTCGAAGGCGCGTAGCAGTTTCGGATTCGCCAGGCTGTAGAAGACCTGATTCCCCTGCTTCCGGGAGGTGAGCACTCGCTGTCGCTTCATCATCAGGAGATGGGCGGACACGGTTCCGATGGCCTCGCCGAGCTCGTCCGCGAGCGCAGCGACGCTCATCTCCTTCTCGCGCAGGACGTTCAAGATCATGAGGCGGATTGGGTTCGAGAAGACCTTGCACATCTCGGCATGGCTCTCGAAGAGAGCCCGCGCGGCTCTGCCGCGGACCTCTGGGTTCTCGAAAGGCACGTGCGTCACCTCGCCGTTTTCTAGAACTCCTGTATTCAATGACTCTATAGAATACTGTGATAGTTCGTGTCAAGCGGAGACTGGAGCCGCGGTGGCCGCGGGCGATCCAGTTTGGGCCGCTCGATGTCGTCTTGTCCCAGTACTGTGCCGTGACCCGATCGCCTCCGCCGACCGTAGTCGTCCGGTAGCTTCTGCAGGCCATCAGCCGTCGGGGCAGGATCACAGATCGAGAGCGGTCGTGTGGCGCAAGGCAGGAGTACAATCGCGCCCGGATGCAGATTCGCTAGGTTGCCGCCAGCCGGCGCCGGGGACCGTGGAGCCGAGGCCACTGAGAACGGGAAGTAGGAGCCACGTGTCAGGACCAGGAGGTTGCGTGTGAGCCAAGTGCGTGGCCTCTTCGGCGGGGTCATCGTCCTGTATTTCATTATCGCGCTCGAAGTGTTGATCATGATCAGCCCCTTCGCTGCGTTCTTCTATGCGGCTTTCAATCCCGTTCTCCTCGTCTGCGCCCAGTGGCCGGCCACGCGCTGGCTCGCGGCGTTCTTCCTCCCGCACATGGTGCTCCCGCCCGGGCTCTTTCTGAAGGCCATCCGGGTGGCAGGCTCGGTGCTTGTTGTCGGCGGAACGATCGTCTTCCTCGCCTGCGCCGGGCAGGTGTATTTCCACAAGTTCCTCCGGCGCGGCCCGGCCCTCGGCGGGCTCTACCGGTGGATCCGACACCCGCAGTACCTCGCCCTTAGCCTCACCGGATTGGGGTTGGCCATCCTCTGGCCGCGGTTCCTCACCATCGTTCTGTGGACGGTCATGGTCTGGCTCTACTACCTGCTGTCCAGGGACGAGGAGCGGCGCATGGTCGACAAGTTCGGCGAGCAGTACGAGTCGTACATGGCCCGGGCGGGTGCGTTCTTCCCGCTGGGGTTGGAGCGGGTCGTGAATCGGCCGCCGTTCCCGAAGTCGCCGGTGCTTCGGCCGCTGCTTGGCTTCGCGCTCCTCGTGATTGTGGTCGTGGGGGGTGCATTTGCCCTTCGTGCCTACACGATCGCCCGGCTACCCCTGTGGTCGTCGGGGCAGGTCACTGCCATCGCGATTCTGCCGGGCGACGCGATCATGTTGGAACACCGGATGACCGACGTTCTCGAGCTGCCGCAGGTGAAGACCAGGCTTGAGCAGGAGGCCGGGCCCATTCTCGTCTACCTCGTCCCCCAGCAATACGTGATGCAGGGAATGATCGCGGACACCGGCCCGCAGTGGCGGCTCTACGAACACCATCAGACGCTGGCGATGATCGCTGATTGGATTTTCCATCCCTTCCGGCACCTGCAGGGCGGCCACATGATGATGCATCACGAGATGGGAGGCGCACCGGCGACGAGCCCCGCTGCCGGCGGTGTTGTTCGCCGGCTCATCTTCCTGCGCATCGACGCCCCGCAGGCGGCGCATACCCCGGGGAGACTGTTCGGCATCAATACGACCCGCGTCCCGCAGTTCCTTGCCGACGTGGATATCCACAACCTCGTCCTGCTAGACATCCGCCCCCTGGGCCCAGGCACGGGGTGGGGGCGCGTCCCGACACCCATGTTTTGATGGGGCGGTGCATCGAGCGCCTGGCAGGCAAAGGAGCCGCTGTTGGAGGAGATTCTGGTTCGTCCCATCGGTGTCATCCACACGCCGCATCGTGAGCAGGCAGGCACTCCGATCCAACCGGGCTGCGCGCAAGGTGCCCGTGGCACGGTGTCGATTTTCGAGCCATATGCTGAGGCGCTGGCGGACCTCGCCGGATTCGAGCGCATCTGGCTGCTGTACTACTTCAATCGCTCGAAGACCTGGAAGAGCCGCGTGATCCCCTACCGCGATACGGTGGAAAGGGGGCTCTTCGCGACGCGAGCGCCCACGCGCCCGAATCCCATTGGCCTGTCCGCGGTGAGACTCATGTCGGTCGAGGGGAACACGCTTCACATCCAGGACCTCGACATGCTGGATGGCACCCCTCTGCTGGACATCAAGCCGTACGTGCCTGCATTCGACGCCTATCCGCAATCTCGTGCGGGATGGCTGGATGCGAGCGCCTCCGACCAGAGGATCGCCGACGATCGCTTCGAGGGCGGGGCGTCGCCACCTCGAGACCGCTGACGCAGGCGCGCGCCATTGAGCATTGTGGGCAATTTCGGGGACGCTTCCGGCCGCGGAGAACGTAAAGCCGCCGTACTTCACACGCGCCGACGTGCGCGTCACGAAGCCTTGCGTCAAGAACAAGGCTAACGGCGGCGAGGACTTCAACGCCGACGGCAAGGGGCTGGACAACGACGGGGATCTGGCCTACGACGGAAACGACAGCGACTGCGCCGCCCTGCCGCTGCCCACTCGCGCGTGGAGCGTGCTCAAGGGCGCCTACGGCGGTTGAGCGGACGCGCCCGCGGGGAACGCGACGGCGGCTCCACCGCCGCCTGCTTCGTCCGGCGGCAGTCGCGGCAGAAACCGCGGATCTCGTGGCTGTGGCTGACGGGGCGGAATCCGTTGCGGGCACAGACGGAGTCCTGCAGACGTTCGATCTCCGGCTCGTAGAACTCGATGATCCGGCCGCAGCCGATGCAGATGAGATGGTCGTGGTGCTCGCCCGCCTGGAGCCGCTCGTAGCGATACCCCTCGCCGCCCGCCCGCACCCGTCCCACCACGCCGGCCGCGAGCAGCAGATCCAGGCCACGGTAGATGGTGGCCCGGGAGATCTTCCGACCGCGCCGCCTCAGGCGGAAGAGGAGCTCGTCCGGCTCGAAGTGTTCGTGCCGTTTGAAGATCTCCTCGAAGAGGTGTTGGCGCTCGGGGGTGAACCTCAGCCCCCGCCCCGCGAGGTAGGTCTGGAACAGGGCAGCTTCGCGACGATATGACATTGCGACTCAGTCTCGACTACGATACTCTTCCCAATCTCTGCGGAGAGTCAAGCCTCGAAAGGAAACGCCCGTGTGGCAGGGTCTGACCATCGCCCTTCGTGAGGGCACCGAGTCGTTCCTGATCGTGGCGCTCACGGCCCTCTACCTGCTGCGGACGGGGCGGCGCCGGCTTCTGCGGGCGGTGTGGGCCGGCGTGGCGGTGTCCATCGCGACCTGTGCCGGCGCTGGCTATCTGCTCTCCAAAGCGATGCGCCAGTCGCTCTGGGAGGGCGTCCTCGCGCTGGTCTCGGCTCTTCTGGTGGGGAGCTTCCTGATCTATATGAAGCGGATCTCATCCCACCTGAAAGCGGACATCGAGCATCGTGTGGAGGGGGCGGCCGCGGGTACGGGCACGCTCGCGGGCTCCTGGGGCATCTTCCTGTTCACCGTCTTCATGATCACGCGCGAGGGAATGGAGACGGCCCTGTTGATCGATGCGGCGCTGTTCCAGGTCAAGCGGGCGGGGCTGCTGGCGGGACTCCTGCTGGGGCTGGTTGGATCTGTGGCGATCGGATTCGCGTGGATCCGCCTCGGCAAGCGGATCAACTTCAAGGCGATCCTGAACGTCTCATCGGCGTTTCTCGGTCTTTTCCTGGTGCAGCTGTTGTTGGCTGGGTTCCACGAGCTCGCCGAGGCGGGAGTCTGGCCGAATTCCCAGGCGCTGCACGACGCGACCGAGGCCTTTGGGCCGGACGGGCGCTACGGGCACTGGCTTGTCTACGCGCTCGCGATCGTACCGACGGTCTTGCTGCTCGCTGCTTGGGCGAGGCACCGGCTGCGTCCGGCGCCAGCGCCTGCGAAGGGCGGGCCTGAGCCTGAATAGGCACCGCGGGGAGCAGATCCGACGCCAGCGCGGCCCAGACGACGAGGCCCCGCTCCTGCGAGAGCGGGGCCTGTTCGTCGGTTGCCGCTTCGGCCGCGCGCGGGGCACAGCCGTGCGCCGCGGATCAGCCGCCCTGCCGGCGGTCCTCCCGCGTCTCGTGGCGGTCCTCGCGCAGCTCGCGCACGTCCTCGTGCTTCTCGGTGGCATCCTGGCGGATCTCACCGCCCGCCAGCCCTACCAGGTCTACGATCATGGCGCGACGGGCGACCAGGCTGCTCTCATCGTACTTGCCATCCAGACCGTGCAGCCGCACGGCGATACGCCGCTTGGCCGCCAACTCGCGGCGCTCGGCACTGGCGTCACGGCGGTCATCGGACCGATCGCGCCGATCGTCGCGCAGGTCGTGCCGGTCATCTACCCGAACGACCGGGGGAGCGTCCTGGATCTGATTGCCCTGGATCTCGCGCCGATCGGAGCGCACCTCGCGCCGGTCCTGGCGAACCTCCTTGCCGGCGCGCGCCACCCCGACCTTGGACTCGCCGAGCTCGGAGCCCAGATACGTTCGAAGCTCGCCGTCGATGCGCGCGAGGGCCGCCATATCGTGCCCCGCGCGCGCGGCGTCGAAGCGATCGAGTAGGGCTTGCAGGCGCGCGGCATCGGACAGGTCATCGCGCAGCGCGCGGTTATCCTGGCGAATCTGAGCGCGGTCGTTGGCCTTCTCGACACGGTCGCGCGCGAGCTGCGCCTGCGCCGGGGTCACCGCCCACACGGCAAGGCCCAGCGCAAGCACGGGCGTGAACATTGTGTACCTCATGGGACGCCTCTCCTTCCTGGCTCGTTGGCAATGCGTCAGTTGCGTCGCCGGTTGTCGTTCGGGTCCAGGGATCGCAAGGGCTGTTCCAATTGCATCGGGTGCGGGAGGCGTCAACGCGTGCCGGGACGTCGCGGCACGGGGCGCCCGCCCGGTGCCCGCAGTGGCCGGGTTCCCGGCGTCCCGTGGTACTGTGTGAGCCGGCGCTGGGCCATTCGGATGTTCACCTTACCCCTGGCGCAGCGCCGGTATCGATCCGCTCGGCGCTGCGCGCTGACATGAAGTGGCCCGCGGAGGACGGACCAGGGGAGGCGCTCGTGCAGCCTTGGCCTGCGACGCCGCAGGAGCTGATGGCGGTGCAGCAGCAGCTGGGGGCGCAGTCGCCGCCGCTCTGGCACCCGGCCAAAGGCGTCGGCACGGCGCGCCCCGGTCCCGCGGATGCAGGCTTGGTGCCCCCTGTCTCGCCGGAGCTGGACGCGGAAAGCCTGGGCGCGGTGGCCGGCTGTTTCGTCTGCTTCCCGCGCGGCGGTGGTGGGCCGGGATCGCCAGGCGATCCGGCCTGGGCTGCCGCCGCGCTGGTGGTCGCGGGCAGGATCGTCGCCGTGGCCGTGGTCCGCGGCGCCGCGGGCGCATCGTACGGCGCCGGGCTGCTCGCGCTGCGCGAGGGCCCGTTGCTGGAGGCCGCGGTCCGCGCGCTGCCCTGCGTTGCGGATCTGCTGCTCGTGAACGCGACGGGCCGCGACCACCCCCGCCGCGCCGGGCTCGCTCTGCACCTGGGCGCGCAGCTGGGTGTGCCGTCCATCGGCATCACGAACCGCCCACTGCTCGCCCTTGGCGGCCTGCCCGCCGAAGAACGCGGCTCCGGCAGCCCGCTGCGCATCGGCGGCGAGATCGTGGGCTGCTGGGTGCGCACGCGCGCCGGCACGCGTCCGCTGGCGGTCCACGCCGCCTGGCGCACGGACCCCGATGTTGCGGTGGTGGCGGTGCTGGCGCTCACGCGCGCCACGCGCACGCCGCCGCCGCTGCGCGCCGCCCGCCAGGGAGCCCGCACGGCGCGCGCCCGCGCCACGGGGCGGGCACGATGACGGCGCGACCGCCGCCCCGGGCGGCCCCGGCGCGTCCATCGCCCCCGTTGCGCACGTCGTGGGAGCGCTACGCACGCGGCGTGGTGCCATACTAGCCTCGCTTGGCGAAAGCACGGGCCATGCACCGCGTCGCGAGCCGGCGGCGCGGCGCGGACGAGGAGGTGGGCAACGATGCGAGCGATGCTGCTCGAGAGTCCGCGCGTTCCCTTACGCGCGGCGCAGGTGGCCGACCCGCGGCCGGGTGATGGGCAGGTGCTGCTGCGCGTGCACGCCTGCGCCGTGTGTCGCACCGACCTGCATATCATCGACGGGGAGCTCCCGCAGCCCAAGCTGCCGTTGATTCCCGGGCATGAGATCGTCGGAACCGTGCTGGAGACCGGCCCCGGAGCGCGGCGCTGGTCACTTGGCGATCGCGTGGGCGTGCCGTGGTTGGGGTGGAGCTGCGGCGAATGCCAGCACTGCCGGGCCGGCCGCGAGAATCTCTGTGACCGCGCTCGCTTCACCGGCTACGACCTCGACGGGGGCTACGCCGAGTACGCGGTCGCCGACGAGCGCTTCTGCTTTGGGCTCCCGGCGGGCTACTCGGACCTGGAGGCCGCGCCGCTGTTGTGCGCGGGTCTGATCGGCTATCGGTCGCTGATCGCCGCCGGGGACGCGCAACGCCTTGGGCTCTACGGCTTCGGGGCGGCGGCGCACATCATCGCCCAGATCGCGCGCTACCAGGGCCGGCGCGTGTTCGCATTCACCAAACCCGGTGACGCAAAGGGGCAGTGCTTCGCCCGCGCGCTGGGCTCACAGTGGGCGGGCGGCTCCGACTCCGCGCCGCCCGAACCCCTCGACGCCGCGATCCTCTTCGCGCCGGTTGGAGCGCTGGTGCCGGCCGCGCTGCGTGCCGTGCGGAAGGGTGGCACGGTCGTCTGCGCCGGCATCCACATGAGCGACATCCCGTCGTTTCCCTACGAGATCCTCTGGGGGGAGCGCGTGGTGCGCTCGGTGGCCAATCTGACACGGCGCGATGGGGAGGAGTTCTTCCGGCTCGCCCCCGCTGTGCCCGTACGCGTGACGGTGCATGGGTACCCGCTGGAGCACGCGCAGCAGGCCCTCGCCGCGCTGCGTGCTGGGAGCGTGGTGGGCGCAGCGGTCCTCGTGCCGTAGCGCGCGGCCGCCCGGACGTCGTGGTCGCCTCGTGGTCGCTCCCTCGCGGTCGCCCCGCTTGTGTCGCAACTTGCCTGCCCCTACACTCGGGCGCTGCTCGCGCGCCACGGCCAGCGTGCTTGGACGGAGCGGGGCTCACTGGGGTCAACGATGACGACCTCTCTTTCGCTGGAAGCCGCCCGCCGCGACATCGTCGAGGTGGGCAGCCGCATGTACCGCTTCCGCCTGGTGATCGGGCTGGAGGGAAACGTCAGCGCGCGCGTGGGGGACGACTGGGTGCTGGCCACGCCGGCGGGCGTCTGCAAGGGCTTCCTGCAGCCGGAGGACCTCGCGCTGGCGGATCTGCAGGGGCGCCCGGTGGGCGACGCGCGCCCAAGCACCGAGCTGGGGATGCACCTGGCCATCTACGCTGCGCGCCCCGATGTGCGCGCCATCGTCCATGGCCACCCGCCGTTCGCCACGGCCTTCGCCACCGCTGGGCGCGACCTCGACCTGTGCCTGCTGCCGGAGGTCGTGGTGAGCCTGGGTGCAGTGCCCGTGACCCGGTACGCGACACCCGGGACCGCCGAGGTGGGCTCCGTGGTTTGCGAGCTGATCGTCGACCACGACGCGATCCTGCTGCGCAATCACGGAGTGGTCGCCGTGGGCAAGGACGTGCTCGACGCGTACTACAAGCTCGAGACCGTCGATCACGTGGCGCGCATCACGTTGCTGTCGATGGTGCTGGGCGGACCGCAGCCGCTCTCGCAACAGCAGGTGGACAGGCTGCAGTCCGGACGTGCCATGTACGGCCTGAGTGGCACGCCGCCCAGCTGCAAGACGGCGGAGGAAGCGGCCGCCGAGCGGACCCCGCCGGTCCCCGCTGGACCCGGCGAGCCGCACAACGCCGACGTGGCGCGCATCATCGCCGAGGAGATCGCCCGCGCCCTGGGCGAGCGGTGACTGCACCGACACACGTGGCGGGCGTCTGCCGTCGCTCCATCGCGCGGAGGCTTCCGTGGGCGCAGCCGCTGATGCTGGTACTGCTGGTGGTCATCCTCCTGGGCAGCGCCGCGCGCGGTCCCGCGGGCCCCAGCAGCGCGAAGCGCTTCATCGACGTCACGCTGCGCAGCGGCCTGCCCGTGACTGGCAAGACCTCCGGGTGCACGGCGCTCGACCTCGATCGTGACGGGCGGATGGATCTCCTGCTGGGGCGCCACGCGTCGTTGCCGAATGCGTACCTGTGCCGGCCCGGGCTGCGCTTCGAGCGCACGCGGGGCTTCTGGCCGCCGGGCATGATCGAGGACCACCATGCTACCGCCGTCGCAGACCTCGACCGCGACGGTTTCGCCGATCTCTATCTGGTCGCGGGCGCGCACCGGGGGCATGGCGAGGGACCCAATCAGCTTTGGCTGCGCTCGTCCGCCGGTGCGACGGAGCGGGCCGCCGCCCTGCGCGTGCAGGACCGCTTCGGGCGCGGCCGCGGCGCACTCTTCGCGGACCTGGCGGGCGATCCGCAGCTCGACCTGCTGGTGCTGAACTTCCGCAGCCCGCTGCGCCTGTTCGTGGCGCAGACCGGCGGCGGATTCCTCGACCAGCCGCAGCGCTTGCCAGGGCACGACCCCGTGGACGAGGAGCTGCTCGCCCGCACACCGCCTCCCGCCGACACGCTCTTTGGCCCGCGCGTGCGCGAGCAGTACCTGGTCGAGGTGTTCCCTGCGGATTTCGACGAGAACGGCGCCATCGACCTGCTGGGCGTCGGCCGGCCGCCGCTCGTGCTGTACCTCGGGACCGGCCGCGGCACGTGGCGCCGGGCGCCCGAGCTGCTGCCGCCCGCCGTCTACGTGCCCGGGCCGGCGGGCGGCGTATGGGGCGATTTCGATGGAGACGGCCGACTGGACCTGTACCTCGTCTACGGCGACGGCGTCGGCGATCCCGCGTTCCCGCAGCGCCACAATCGGCTGCTGCTGGGAGTCACTCCCCGGGCGGATGGGATCCAAGGCGCGCGGGCCGCGCGCGACGGGCCGGCGTTCCGGGAGAGCGCGGCCGTCAGCGGCGCGGAGCTCGATGGCATCGGCACCGCCGCGGTGGCTGCGGACCTCGACAACGATGGCCACCTCGACCTGCTGGTGGTGCGCCGCGAGGACGCCTCACACGGTCGCGCCAGCGTCGCGCTGCGCAATCGTGGCGATGGAACGTTCGAGGACGTCAGCCGCGCGTGGGGGCTGGAGCGCGCGCTGCCAGGAGTGTCGCAGGGCGCGCTGGCGTTCGACTGGGACGGCGATGGCGACCTCGATCTGCTGTTCCTGCAAGGAGGCCACGGCGACGCCACGGGTCCGGGGGGTGCCCGGCTGCTGCGCAACGATCTTGCCCCGCGGGGCTGGATCGAGCTGGCGCTGAGCGGCGGGCCGGGCAGCAATCCGGAGGCCTTCGGGACTCGCGTCGCACTCTACGCCGGGGGCGCGCGGCAGGTGCGCCAGCACTGGCCGGCGCAGGTTGCCGGCAGCAGCATGCCGCTGCCGCTGCATTTCGGTCTGGGCGACGCGGCGACCGTCGATTCAATCGAGATCCGCTGGCCGTCAGGCCGCGCCCAGGCGGTCGGGCCGCTGGGGGCCGGACGGATCTGGGAGATCCCGGAGGGCGAGGAGCCTTTTGCGGCCGAGCCGCACCAGCGCTGATCCGCCGGGCGGTCGGTTCGCCGCGCGGTGGATGCACCGGGCGGCCGCGTCCGGGCACGTGTATCCTTTGTCCACCGTCCGCGCGCCGACGCACCGGGGCACCCCGAGTCCCCGACGCCCAGCGGCCCGGACCCGCGCCAAGGCTTTGGCGCCGACTCTGGGAGGGACCGATGGAAAGCCCGCAACACCGCGCTTCCGACGCGTCGGGCGGTGCCGCTGGTCGCCAAGATGCGATTGCCTCCCTGATGCGGCTCACGCTCGAGCTGAACGCCGCGCCCGATCTGGTCTCCGGACTGGAGCGCTTCGCCGAGCGGCTGCGGGAGTTCGTCCCCTACGACACGCTCGGGATCCTGCTGATGGACGATCTGGGCAAGGAGCTACGCTTCGAGCTGGCGGTCGGCTACCCACAAGGCGTGGCCGATCACTGGCGGTTCGGCATGGGGCAGGGGATCGTGGGGACGGTCGCCCAGACCGGCCGGCCGATCCTGCTGCGCGACGTTGCCGCGGACCCACGCTACATCGACGCCTGCCCGTCCACGCGCAGCGAGCTTGCGCTGCCGCTGATCGCCAAGGAGCGCACGATCGGCGTGCTCGATCTGGGCAGCGTCCGGCTGGGGCTATTCACTCCCGAGCACCAGGATCTGCTCGTGCTCGTGGCGGGACACCTCGCCGACGCCATCGAGCGGGCGCGCATCTATCGCAACATGCTCGCGCAGGCGCGGACGCTCTCGCTGCTGCACGAGGTGAGCCGCGACCTGACCTCGATCCTCGACCGCGGCACGCTCGTCGCGCGCGTCGCCGAGCTGGTCAAGGGGCTGATCCGCTTCGACGTGTTCAGCCTCATGCTCTGGAACGAGGAGACGCGCCTGCTCGAGCCCTCGGTGACCTACCTGGGCGATACGCGGGCGAGCGTGCAGGTCCAGAGCCTGGCTCTGGGCCACGGGCTCTGCGGCACGGCGGCAGCGCTGCGCCAGCCCGTACGCGTCCCCAACGTCCATCTGGACCCCCGCTGGGTCCGCTGCTCGCTGGGGCTGGAGACGCGCTCGGAGCTGGTCGTGCCCCTGGTGTTCAAGGACCGCTTGATCGGAGTGCTGGATCTCGAAAGCGCGGAGTACGACGCTTTCAGCGCGCAGTCGGAGCAGCTGCTGTCGACGCTCTGCTCGTCCTTGTCGATCGCTCTGGAGAACGCGCGCCTGTACGAGAAGCTGCGCCTGAACGAGCAAGCGCTCGAGGGGGACCTCGCCACCGCTCGCGAGCTGCAGAAGCAGCTGCTGCCCAAAGCCACGCCGTGGTTGCCCGGGCTGCAGCTGGCCGTGGCCTACGAGCCGGCACGGCACCTGGGGGGCGACTTCTACGACGTGCTCCCGTACGGCGAGGGCCGCGCCGCGATCGCGCTGTGCGACGTGGCGGGCAAAGGCACCTCGGCTGCGCTCTACGGGACTCTGGTGATCGGGATCCTGCGCGAGTACGCGGGGCACAGCTTCTTCGACCCCGCCCACGTGCTCGCCGACCTCAATGAGAAACTCACACGCCTGGCCGTTGACGGACGATCCGCGGCGATGGCATTCGCTCTGTACGACAGCGGCGAGCGCACGCTGACCCTGGCGAACTCCGGGCTTCCGTTCCCGCACCTCGTGCGCGCCGGGCGTCCCACCCCGGTGGAAGTGGCCGGCGTGCCGCTGGGGTTGATCGCCGGCCGCGTCTACGAGCAGGCGACCCTGCACCTGCAGCTCGGCGACGTGGTGGTCATCTGCTCCGACGGTGTGCAGGAGGCCCTCGATCGCCAGGAGGAGCAGTTTGGGTCTGGACGCCTGCACGCGGTTCTCACGTCTCTGGCGGGTGGCTCCGCGCGGGACATCGCCGACGGAATCGTGGACGCCGTGCGCCGCCACAGCGGCGAGGGTGACCTCTCGGACGACTGCACGGTGCTCGTCATGAAGGCGCAGGCGGAGTAGACGGCGGGTCGCATCGGGCAGCGCGGCGCGAGACGCCGCTCGACACACAGCGTCCCAAGTGGGGCACGGCGTAGTGCAACCGGCAGCGCGTCGCGCAGCACCACGAACAGCGCAACGAGCAACGCAACCAGGCGCGCGACCAGCGGCGCCGAACGCAGCGCCACGATCCAACAAGAGGGGGGCGCGTCCGCGCCCCCCCCCGGTCCCAGTGCTTCACCTGTCGGCGCCCGTTGGGCCCACAACGAGCCAGTGCCGTCCGAAGTCTGCGGGCCCGCGCGTGCCGGGCGCCCTCTCGCTTCTCGTTCCCGATTCCATGATCAAGTCTAGACCGACGGCCGCCCTCCGCAAGTTCGATTCTGTGACCTGCGGGACGCGGGGCAGGCGCCGACCGCCCGCCACCGCCCAGTCGGTCTGCGCGCCGCGCGTGGACCCCGGCCGGCTCCGCCCAGGACCGTTCCGCCCGCGGGGCGGGGGCGGTCGGCAAGTGCTGGCGTAGAGCGAAGTTGGGAGCGGGGCTGGCGCGTGGCATCCGGGAGCCTCCGGCCCGGCCGCCGGCGCTCCCCACGGCGCAACCCGCGCGGTGCGCCCGATGTCCATTAGCTGGACGGCGACGACGAACAGCATCGGGACGAGCAGCACCGTCGTGCCGCCGGTGGCGCCCAGCGCGCCGTGGGTGCGGACCTCCAACAGCCCGAACAGCTCGTTCCAGATTCCCGATACGGCGTGGAGCAGCCCATTGCCCAGGTGAAAGACCAGCAGCAGCATTAGCCCGGTCGCGGTCAGCGTCGAGGTGGCTCCCGCGCCCAGCGTGATGCGTACGTTCGCGCCACGCAGCACGTAGAGGGGCGCACCGTACGCCGCGAGACCGGCCGTCAGCGAGAGCAGTGTCCCCAACAGGATCGCCCTGCCCGCGCCGCGTGCGACGAGTCCGACCTCGCGCGCGCCGAGCCGCTGCATGCGCAGATACACCAGGCAGCTCAAGATGCCCAGCAGCTTGGAGGGAAGGTGCTTGATGCGTGTCTCGTCCAGCCGCGCTTGAGGGCTGTCCAGGCGAGGCTCCCGCCGGCGTCGGCGGTGACGAGCCCGCAACCACACGAGCCCGCAACCATCTTGCGGCGCGCCGGGCTTCCCGGTAGCCTCACCCGGTTGCGCGCCGTCGTCGGGGACACATCGTCGGCGTGCAGCGCTGCAGCGAGCGCCTGCGGGCCGGCGAGACCGTCAAGGCGATCGAAAGGCTGGATGCTCGGCCAGGCTGCGCAGCTCGAGGCGGCGCGGCAATCGACCGTCGACCCGATCCCTTCCGGGCAGGGCTATGACCCCCACAACGTTGCGCCGACGCCCCGTTGACCTGGGGATTCTCCGCGGCTGCACGGCCGTGGCCTGGTGTCCGTATGCGCGAGGGACCCTCCAAGTGCGCCGCATCTGTCCAGCACGCGTCGCGGGCCGCGGGCAGCACGCTCGACGGTGCGACCTGCTCGTCCTCGCGCTCATCGTGCTCACCCTCGCGCTGGTCGCCACCGCGCCGCTGTCGCGCGCGCTCGCCGGTCCGGTTCGCGCGGGCGGTGCAGCGCCGGCGGACAGCATGGCGGCCGCGAGCAGCGCTTCCACCATCTCCGCTCCCCCGTCCACATCCGACGGCCATGCTCGCGGCCATTCGCGGCTGCTCCCACCGCGGTTGATGTTCGGGCGCTTCGTCTTCCTGCCTACCGTGCACTACGCGAGCGAGACAAAGCTGGGAATGGGCGCGCAACTGGTGCGGCCCTTCCGCGGGCCGGGCGCCCTGGCCTCCACGCACGACTCCGACGTCTGGCTCAAGGGGCTGATCACCCTCAACGGGCAGATGCGCGCGGAGTTCGTCAACGACGTCTACTTCGGCGACGGCACGTACTCCGTCCGCGCCAAGGTGAGCTACACCGACCTGGCCCGACGCTTCTGGGGGGTCGGACCCGATTCCCCCTCGAACGCAGAGGAGATCTATCGACCGCGCGACCTCTTGGCGTACCTGGAGCTGCACCGCCGGATCCTCGCGCAGCTGGGCGTGGGCGTGCGCTTCGAGGGGGAGAGCTTCAGCTACCTGGAGCGGGAGGCGGGCCAGCAACTGGAGTCTGCCGGCCTGCCCGGAACGCAGGGAAAGGGCGTGGTCGGCACGGGGCTGCTGCTGGAGTGGGACACGCGCAACCGGCGCTACTCGCCCACGCGTGGCAGCTACCACCAGGCCTTCGCCATGGTGTTCGACGACGCGCTGGGCAGCGCCTACGATTTCAACAACTACAACCTCGACCTGCGCAAGTACCTGCCGCTGGGTGGCGAGCACGTGCTGGCCACGCAGTTCTTCGTCTACTCCTCGCGCGGATCGCCGCCCATCTGGCGGTTCGCCGAGCTGGGCGGGCGGGCCCACAGCCGCGGCTACCGCCTCGGTCGGTACGTGGACCGCGTGCTGATGGCCTTCCAGGGGGAGTACCGGGCCGACCTTTGGTGGCGCCTGGGGATGACGGCCTTCGCCGGGCTGGGCGACGTGGCGCCCACGCTGCGCCGCCTGCAGCTGGAGCACATGCGCCCCACCGTGGGTGGGGGTCTGCGAGCTCGCGTTGCAGGGCGCGATGACCTACGCGCCCGCCTCGATGCAGCGGTGGGGCAGGGCTCGGTTCGCTTCTACCTGACGCTGGACGAGGCGTTCTGAAGGGGTGGTCCGGCGGACACCGCCGCGCCGCGACCAGCTGCTCCGTTCACTGGCCGAAGAATCGCGCGACGTCCAGGCAGTCCGGTGTGCGGACGAAGTCCTGGCGCAGATGAGCCATGCGATCAGGTGGCACCGGCATGTAGCGCCCCGTGGCCCGCGCGTAGATCTGGCCGCCCGTGTCGCGCAGGAACGCGGCGGTGTCGGCGATGCTGCGGCGCATCGCAGTCACGCTTCCCACCGCCACGCAGTCGGTCCGCGGAGGCAGGGGCTTCTGCAAGCGCACGGTGAGCTCGGCGGCGAAGCAGGGCTTCTCGCTGCCCAGGATCGCGGCCCAGGTCATCACCTCATCGAGCACCGTTGCGATCAGCCCACCGTGCGCGACCTCGCTCCAGCCTGCGAACTCGGGCCGAACCACGAAGGGCAGCTCGATCGCGCCGCCGACCTTGTAGCTTCGCGCTCGCAGCCCGATGGGATTGTCGGCACCGCACACGAAGCAGAAGCGGCTCCAGGGAAGGGGGGTGCGCTCGGGCTGCGCAGGGGGCTGCTGCATGGTCAAAGCGGGCGCGCGGGCAGCGGTCCAAAAACGCGGCGTATTCCTCGCCGGTTATTCCTCGGAGCTGCGCCCGCTGAGCGAGGCGAGCGCCCGCTCGGCCGCCTCCTTGGCCGCGTCGATCTGGGCCTCCGGGCCGGCCAGGTACAAGCGCCCGTAGGCGCCGATCGGGATCACGTCCACCAGCATGATCTGCGCGGCCTTCTCGGCCTCATTGGCGGCCAGCATGCAGTAGGCGGCCGGCTCGGTTTCCAGGATGTACAGCGACTGGCCGGGCAGGATCATCGATCCGTAGCGCGTTCGGTTGATGAGCTGGGTGTGATAGGACTCGACGGAGCGGATGATCTGCGAGGAGACCAATCGCGGTTTGGCGCGGTCGGATTCGCTGCGCTCGATGCCCATCAGGATCGCGGCGCCGGCCTGGCGCACCTGCCCTTGGTCGGCATGGTGCACCTCCAGCACGCCGAAGGCGCGTTCGACCGCGATGGTGGCCGGCTGGCAGCTGGTGGCCTTCAGCGCGGAGTCGAGCAGGCGGTGGATGCTGATTCCGGGCGCGATCTCCACCCATAGCGAGGCGACGCCTGGGGTGGGCATAAAGCCGCGCGAGGTCGTCCCGATTTGCCCCGCCAGCTGGGGCTGAAGCTGGTCCAGGAAGGCGAAGGTGCGCAGCTCGATCATGGCGACCATGCTAGAGACGCTGCTGCGGCGCTGTCAACAACCGTCAGTCGGAGGTGCTCCGGCAGCCGGCGGCACGCGCGTGACGAAGCGGCGGCGGCGGCGACGCAGCCGCGGCGACCGCGACGGCGCTGCGCCGGCTGTTGGAGGTGGCGCCGGCGACGGGGTACTCTCGATCGATTTGACGCGCGGCCGGGCCGTGGATGAGAGCACGGCGCGGTGGCCGCGCGCGGGGCGTCCAACCGGGAGGTGCTCTTGGCAACGCACGCTGGCAACGCGGACCGGGGCGGGTTGACGCTGCGCTGGAGGGGTGCCGACGTGCCCCGGCTGGAGACGTTCAGCGATGCAGTCTTCGCGTTCGCCGTCACCCTGCTGGTGGTCTCGCTCGAGGTGCCGCACAGCTTCGACCAGCTCATGGCGGTGATGCGCGAGACGCTGGCATTCGCGGTCTGCTTCGCGAGCCTGGTGATGCTCTGGCGAGAGCACTACGCGTTCTTCCGCCGGTTCGCCATGAGCGACGGATGGACGATGCTGCTCAATTTCGCCATCCTGTTCCTGGTGCTGCTCTACGTCTATCCCCTCAAGTTCCTGTTTCGGTGGATCTTCGCCGGCTTTCCAGCGAACGTGATGCAGCCGGACGGGTCCGTGCTACACGTGATCGACGGCTCCCAGGTGCGCACGCTGATGTGGATCTACAGCGCGGGCTTCTCCTCCATCTACTTGCTGTTCGCCCTGCTCTACCTGCACGCCTGGCGCAGCCGCGCGCGGCTGCAGCTCAACGCGCTGGAGGCGCTGGTGGCGCGAGCAGAGATCCGCTACAGCCTGATCATGACGGGTGTGGGGCTGGCCTCGATCCTGCTCGCCAGCGTCCTACCCGGGCCGTGGATCGGGATCTCCGGGCTGATCTACTCGATGATCGGTCCGCTGCAGGCATTCCACGGCCACCTGCGGGGCAAGGAGCAGCGCAGGCTGGAAGCCATACTGCAGCAGCAGGGCGACTAACCGCGGGGGGCGCACCGGGAACTCGCTGGTGGTCCCAAGCGACCGCAGGCCGCTGGACGCGCGCAGTGGGAGGCGCCGCCGCGCAGCGCTCCTGCGGGGCCGCTCAGCGCTCGCCCGCCGCCGCCCGCGAATGCGCCGGCGCGCGGCGCACCAGCGCCCGCTGGATCTCCCAGGCCTGCGCCGAAGCAGCGCCGACCAGGAGCTTCACCACCCGCCCCTCGTAGACCGCGATGGGCTCGCCGTCGCGATAGAGCACGCGATTGCGCGTCAGCCCCGGGACGCGCTCGCCGGACGTGACGATCCCCGTCAAGTTGAGAGGGTCGGCCGCGCTGACGCCGACCAGGATGCCGCGGCGCTCGTCGCGGCGCACCTCGCGTAGCCGCGCGACGGCCGCGGCCAGGGCGAACTGTTCGCCTGAAAACGTGTCCACGAAACGCCCGCCGCGCAGCTCGCCGCGCGCCTCCAGCCGCCACAGCAAAGGCAGCAGATTGCGCCACGGAGGCAGGCCCGGCTCGCGCTCCAGCAGCCGGCGGAAGACGACGCCGTAGCGGCGCAGCAGCGTGCGCGCGATCGACTCCAGATCCGAGTCGTCCGGATGAGCCGCATCGTCAAGACGCCCGGCACCGCGCGCCCGCTCAAGCGTCCCATCGCGCGTCGCGCCGCGCGCGGCGTCCGGGGCGACAGTGGGCGCAGCACCCGTCCGGCCGTCCGCGTGCAACGCGCCAGCAGCAGCGCCAATACAGTACCAACGGCCCGCCTGCTCGATGCGCGCTGCAGCCCGCAGCCGGCGGCGGCTGCGGCGCTCCGCCCGCTCCTTCTCGCGCGCGGGCACGAGCAGCGCCCGCAGGCCCGCCGTACTGTCGGCGCTCACCAGTCCGCGCGCCACCAACTCGGCGAGCGCCAGTTCGGTCTGCGTGCGCAACAGCCCGGTGGACTGCACGATCTCCTCGAAAAAGCTCGCGCCACGTGCGTAAAGGACGCGCAGAGCGGACTGCGCGGGGTGGGACAAGGCGGCCGCCCCCGCCGCGGCGCCCACGCTCGGGCTGGCGGCCGTGCCCGCTCGCCACAGCGCGGCGTTGGCGCGCCGCACCAGGCAGATGGGGGTCGTGCGCAGGACGGCCGTGCGCGGCGAGCTCTCCCGCGGCGCCGTGGTCCCGGCGCCCCGCGCCCACAGGAACCGTCCCGAGAGGCACAGCCCGTCCAGCCATGCCGGCTCGTAGCCGCGCACGCGAGCGGGGAGGATCTCCTCCTCCCAGGCGGCGGCGGGGCAGGCGAAGCCCTCGAGCTGCTCGAGCACCGCGGCTAGGCCCTCCATGCCCTCCGCGCTGTCCGTCGCGGCGACACGCTGCCACGCGAACAGGAAGCGCATGAAGTCGGCCGGTGCTACAGGCTCGATTTCGCGGCGCAACCGGGCGACGGTGGCGCGGTGGATGCGTGCGAGCAGACGCCGCTCACACCACTCCGGCTGCTGCGCGCCTTGAGTGAAGCGGCCCTGCAGTACGAACCCCTCCGTTTCCAGCGCGGCGAGGGCCGCGAGGACCGATGCCTCGTCGCGCGCAACGGATACGGCCAGCGCGCGCGCCGTGACCGGGCCCAGTACCTCCAGCCGTCCGCGGAGCAGCTCCACCAACGCAGTCTGTGCGTTCCACGTCGTCGGCGAGCGCCGCGGCAGAGGCGCGAGCGGCGGATCGAGCGCGGCCTGCGGCCAGGCGGCGCGTGCCTGGTCCAAGCGCTCCGCGGCCAGCCACACCTCGTGTCCAGGGGCGGGCGCCCGCAGCAGCGTCGCGCTCCCGTCGCCACGCAGGATGTTGAAGAGCGGCTGCCATCCGCTGTCACGCCCTTCCTGCGCGGTCACGAACCCCGCCACGACCAGCGCGTCGTGCAGCTCGTCGGCATCACGGGGCGCCGGCCAGGCCTCGGCCCGCACGCTGGCGATGGCGGCCGCGTCCAGCCGGCCCAGGTCCGCGGCACCGGCGGTGTCGATCCAGCGGCGCGTCGCCACAGCGCGCGTGCGGCGCTCCTCCAGGGGCGCGTCGTCGAGGAAGGCGTAGGGCCGTGCGCCGAGCACCTCGTGGGCGAGCGGCGATGGCTCCGTCAGCTCGACCGCCGAGCAGCGGACTTCGCCGGCTTCGATCTGGCGCAGCAGCCCCTCCAGCGCGCTGACGTCCATGGCCTCGGTGAGGCAGTCGCGCACCGTCTGCTGCACCAGCGGATGGTCGGGGATGTCGCGATCGCCGGGGACGTTCTCGGCACAGGCCAGCTGATCGGGGAACACGACAGCGAGCAGGTCCTCCGCCTGCATGCGCTGCAGCGGGGCAGCGACCCTGCGGCCGCTGCGCCAGCGTGGTAGCGCCAGGGATCGCGTGGCGTTCCAACGCCAGCGCGTGGGGAACATCGGCGCCTCCAGCAAGGCCTGCGTCAGCACTTCGCGCGCGCTGCTGGAGTGCAGGTAGCGAAATACGTCGGCTACCGGAAAGCTGTGCGTGGGTCCCAGAGACAGTACGATGGAGTCTTCGGTAGCGGCGGCCTGCAGCTCGAAGTTGAACGCGCGGCAGAAGCGCTTGCGCAACGCCAGGCCCCACGCGCGGTTGAGTCGGCTGCCGAACGGGGCATGCAGCACCAGGTGCATATCCCCCGCTTCGTCGAAGAAGCGCTCCAGGATCAAGTGCTGCTGCGTCGGGAGCGCGCCGAGCGCCGCACGCCCGGCCGCAAGGTATCCCGCGACCTGCTCGGCCGCAGCGCGGCCGATCCCCGTGGCGTCGGCCAGCGCCTCGGCCGTGCACGCGATGGCGGCCGCCGGATCGTCAGCGGCCTCTTCGAGCCAACGCTGGACGTCGGCGCGCAGGCGTGACACGGCAGCGGACAATTGGGCGCTGCGTCCGGGAGCCTCGCCGAGCCAGAAGGGGATCGACGGCGGCGCGCCGCGCGCGTCGTCGACCAGCACCCGCCCCTGCTGCACGCGCAGGATACGCCAGCTGCTGTCGCCGAGCTGGAACACATCGCCCGGCGCGCTCTCGATCGCGAAGTCCTCGTTGAGCGTGCCCACGACCGTGCCGCTGGTCTGCAGCACCACGCTGTAATCGGCAGTGTCCGGGATCGCGCCGCCCGAGGTCATCGCCAGCAGCCTCGCGCCCCGCCGCGCGCGCAGCCTCCCGTGCACGACGTCGTGGTGCAGGAGCGCCCCGCGCCGGCCACGGCGCGTGTGGAAGCCCTCGGCCAGCATCTGCACGATGGCGTCGAACTCCACCCGCGTGAGATCGCGGTACGGGTACGCGCGGCGCACGAGCGCGAAGAGCTCTTCCTCCCCATAGTCGCGGCAGGCCACGGCGGCCACCATCTGTTGGGCCAGGATATCCAGCGGCTGCGGAGGGATCCGCAACTCCTCGAGCTCGCCGGCGCGCACGGCAGCCATCAGGGCGGCGCTCTCCACCAGCTCGTCGCGGCTGAGGGGGAAGAGCCGTCCCTTGGGCAGCCCGGCCAGGAAGTGGCCCGAGCGTCCCACGCGCTGCAGCAGCGTGGCGATCGCGCGCGTGGAGCCCACAGTGCAGACCAGATCCACGGCGCCGATGTCGACGCCCAGCTCCAGGGAGGCGGTCGCCACGAGCGCGCGCAGCTCGCCGGCCTTCAGGCGCTGCTCCACAGCCTGCCGCCGCTGCCGGGAGAGGCTGCCGTGGTGCGCGGCGACAACGTCCTCGCCCAGCCGCTCGCCGAGGTGGCGGCTGACGCGCTCGGCCATCCGGCGCGTGTTCACGAAGATCAACGTCGTGCGGTGCTCGCCCACGAGCTGGGCAAGGCGATCGTAGGTTTCCTCCCAGACTTCGCCCTCCATCACGGCCGACAACGGCGAGCGCGGCAGCTCGATCTGCAAGTCGAGGTCGCGGCGGTGGCCGGCGTCGACGATGGCGCAACCCGGCGCGCCATCCTTTGTCAGCGAGCCGCAGCCGACCAGGAAGCGTGCGACCTCCGCGATCGGTCGCTGCGTGGCCGAGAGCCCGATGCGCACGAGCGGCCGTTGCGCGAGCTCCTCCAGTCGCTCCAGACTGAGCGCCAGGTGTGAGCCGCGTTTGTCCGCGAGCACGGCGTGGATCTCATCAACGATCACCGTGCGCGCGGTGGCGAGCATGCGGCGGCCCGAGGCGCTGGTGAGCAGGATGTAGAGTGACTCGGGCGTGGTGACCAGAATGTGCGGCGGGCGCCGCGCCATGGTCTGCCGCTGCCAGGCCGGCGTGTCGCCGCTGCGCACCAGAGTGCGGATCGGCGCGTCGGGCAGCCCCATGCGCGTGAGCTGCTCGCGGATGCCCTCCAGGGGCTCCTGCAGGTTGCGCTGGATGTCGCTGGCAAGCGCCTTCAGCGGTGAAACGTAGACGACCTGCGTGGTGTCAGCCAGCTCCCCCCGCTGGGCCGCTTCCACCAGCGCGTCGATGGCGGCCAGGAACGCAGCCAGCGTCTTGCCCGATCCCGTGGGCGCGGCGATCAGGGTGTGGCAGCCGGCGCGGATCGACGGCCACGCCGCCGCCTGCGCGGGCGTGGGCGCCGCAAAGCGCTGGGCGAACCAGGCGGCGACGGCGGGGTGGAAGGTGGCCAGTGGCATGGCGTCCCGGGGGGCTCTTCAGGGTAAAGAAGCGGCGGGAGCAGGGTCAAGGGACCTCACCCCACGCATGCGGTTGCGAGGCCTGGACCCCCCAGCGGCCCCGCCGGCTCGGATTCACAGGCCCGGGCGCGCCCTTGCCGCGGCGGGCCCACGGGTACCGCAGGGCCGGGAGCGGCCGAGCCTCTTGACATTTGGCGCCGATGCATGACCTTTTGCGCCGGCCGTCATCCGTGTCGCCGGCCGTCACTCGGGCTCGGTTGCCCTGGAACGGGCAGCAACCGGTGCCCGCCCGCGCCGCGGCGCCACGAACCGAGGATTCCCGAGGGACCCGCAGACCCATGAGGCTTCTCACCTCTGCGATTGCCGCCCTGGCTCTGGCTGCCGCCGCCGGCTGCAGCGACGCCCCCCAAACCGAGATGCACGCGGCCAACGCCGCTTTGGATGCTGCGCGCACTGTCGAGGCCGACTACTACGCTGCTGCGACCTTCCATGCCGCCGCCGACACGTTCGCGGCCGCCGTTACGGCGATGCAGCAGCAGAGTGAGAGGAGCACGCTGGCGCGGCGCTACGGCCGCTCGCGGCGCCTGTTCGAGCTCGCCACGCAGCTGGGCAAGCAAGCCGTCACCGAGGCCAAAGCGAACATGCAGACGCAGCAACAACGGCTGCGCGCCGAGGTCGCGGCGATGATGGCCCAGGCACAGGCCGCCGTGGACAGCGCCACCGCGACCGTGGAGGGCGTGCCGATCAGCCGCGGCAACCGGGCGATGGTTGACGCGCTCCGCAGCGACTTGGTGTCGCTCACCAGCACTCTACAGGAGGCGCAAGGCGACGCCCAGGCCGGAAACTACGAGAGCGCCAGGGTCCGTCTCGAGTGGGTCGTGCGCAGCGCCGGCACGATGCCCGACAAGGCGACGGCCGCCCTCTCCAAGGCGGCTGTGCGCAAGCCCGAGTGAGGCGGGGCCCGCAACCTGCGCGCCTGCGCACCGGCACGGCGGCGCGGCGCGCACCAGCATCGCCGACGCGTCGCGTCGCGCAGCGGCCGGAGCTCTGCGCGCAAAGGCGAGAAGTCTGCGAGCCCGGCGCTCAGCGCTTGCCCGACCCCTTCAGGTATTTGTAGAAGTCCCCCTCGGTGGACAGCACCAGCGTGCTCGACGAATCCAACGCGCTCGGGTACGTCTCCATGGTCTTGATGAACTCGTAGAAATCGCGCGTTTCCGCGGAGCGGTTGAAGGCGTCGGCGTAGATCCGGCTCGCCTCCGCGTCGGCCTTGCCCATGATCTCGAACGCCGTGCGGTACGCTTCCGATTGGATGCGCTTGAGCTCGCGCTCCCGCTCGCCGCGGATGCGCGACGCCTCGCCCTCGCCCTGGGAGCGGAAACGGTCGGCTATGCGGCGGCGCTCCGAGATCATGCGCTCGTAGACCTTGGACTGGACCTCCGTTACGTAGTTGATGCGCTTGAACTGCACGTCGAGGATCTCGATCCCCAGATCGCTGGTGCGCGACTGCGCTTTGGCCAGGATTTCGGTGCGGATCGCGTCGCGGCCCACCCGAATCGAGTCCAGCACTCCCCCCGTGTCGAGCGAGTCGATCCCCTCACTGAAGGGCTTGCGGTTGGAACTACGGATGACCTCGACCAGGTCATGGTTGGCGATGGCGTTGCGCGTTTCGCCGTCGAGGATGTCGTCGAGCCGAGTCTGGGCGCCGCGCTCGTCGCGCAAGCGCTGGAAGAAGAGCAGCGGATCGGTGATGCGCCAGCGGGCATAGGCATCCACCCAGATGAAGCGCTTGTCCTTCGTCGGCAGCTGGTTGGCGTCGCCGTCCCATTCCAGGAAACGCTTCTCGAAGCGGTGGATCTTCTGGATGAACGGGGTGCGCGCCTTCAGCCCGGGCGTATTCACCGGCTGGCTGACCGGACGGCCGAACTGCGTAAGGATCACCTGCTCGTACTCGTTGACGGAATAAAATGTGTTGGCCAGCCCGATCAGCAGGAGGAAGCCCGCGAAGACGGCGATGATGGCCCTCATTTCACACCTCCAGCCGCCCGCTTGGCGGGCTCGAGGTTCAGCAGCGGCAGCACGCTGCGCAGCTGGTCGTCCACGATGACCTTCCTCTGCACCTTGGGCAGGAGCTGTCCCATCGTTTCCAGGTAGATGCGCTTGCGGGTCACGTCGGGGGCCTGGCGGTACGCCTCGTAGACCGCCAGGAAGCGCGTCGCGTCACCCCGGGACCGGTTGACGCGATCGAGGGCGTAGCCCTGTGCTTGCTGGATCGTCTGCTCGGCCTCTCCGGACGCGCGCGGGATCACCTTGTTGTATTCCGACTGCGCCTCGTTGATGAGCTTCTCGCGCTCCTGCTGTGCCTGGTTCACCTCATTGAAGGACGGCTTGACCTGGTCCGGCGGGTTGACGTCCTGCAACACCACCTGGTCGACCTTGATGCCGGTCTCGTACTGATCGCACAGGTGCCGGATCCCGGCCTCCGCCAGCGTGGCGACCTCCGACCGCCCGACGGTCAGCACCTCGTTGACGGTTCGGTCGCCGATCACCTTGCGCATCACCGCCTCGGAGATATCGCGGAAGGTGTTCTGTACTGCGCGCACACGGAACAGGTACTTGTACGGATCCACGATCCGGTACTGCACGACCCACTCCACCATCGCGGCGTTGAGGTCGCCGGTCAGCATGTTCGACTCGCCCTCATGCCCCTGGGTGGTGAACTGGCTGCGGATGTCGGAGCGCAGGGTACGGAACCCGAATTCCTCCTTGAGCTGCCGCTGCACCGGGACCTTCGTGACCCGCTCGATGCCCAGGGGCAGCCGCAGGTGGAGCCCGGGGTCGGAGCTGCGCACGTAGCGCCCAAAGCGCTGGACGACGCCGATCTGCTCGGGGTCGACGGTGTAGAAGCTCGAGAACAGGAGCGCCAGCGCGACGACGGCCAGAGCCAGAACGCGCCAGCCCTGGCCCAAGCCGGGAATCTTGAAGCTGCGGGGATCGATCCTGCGAGGATCGTGGGGTCGTCCGAATCCGCCTTCGGTCATCGAGGTCACCTCCAGTCGGCTCGAGTCAGTGGGTTGCAACTCACCGGCCCGAGCGAGTCCGGTCGTACGAGCAGGCAGACCCTAGCACAAGAGGGCGCCGTTGCCTGCCTTGGCTTACGCGGCGCCGATCGCGCTGGCGCAGTGGGACAGCGAGCGCGGGTGTGAGCTGGCGACGGCAGAGATACGAAGCGGTAGGAAGTGGTGGTGGAGGGGCAGTTGGTGACGGTCCCGAGCGGGGACGCCTGGCGGGGCCACCGCGGGGCGCCCGTCTCCCTCATGGGTCGAAGCGACGCGGCTGCACCGCAGCGCAGACGGAATCCTCCATTCGTCAACCGCTTGTCCCCGCCGGCGCGAGGAGCGGGTGGGGCGCCAGCAACTCATCGAGCTTGCGCCGCAGCGCGCTCACGTCGCTGTCGTGGATGAGGTTGCTGTCGTAGCTGTCTTTGTAGACCAGCACTCCGTCGCGATCCAGCAAGGCGACGAACGGCACGAACTGGACCCCGATGTGCGCCATCAAGGGCGCGTTGGCCCTGCACGTCGGAAACGTCCAGCCATTGCGCCGGGCGAAATCCACGAGCGTGCTATCGGAGATCCCCGTACTGGTGCACACGGCGACGAGCTGCACGCCGCGGGACTCGTAGAGGCAACAGATCGTGTCCTGCAGGGAGGGTGCAGCTCGCACGCAGTGGATGCAGGTGGGCCGCTCGAACACCAGGACGAGCAGTTTCCCCTCCCACGTGCTGGCGGGCAGCTCCTCGCCCGTGCCGGCGACGACCAGCGAGAATTCTCCCAGCAGCTTTCCACCCGCCTGCTTCGGGCTCGTAGCGCTCTCCTCGCAGCCGATGAAGAACGGAGTCCAAAGGCCCAGGGCCACGGCCACGGCCAGCATCTGGTTCCGGGGGATCTTCATCTCGTTATCTCCTCGTGCGCAGGTCGGGTGCGCGACCGAACCACCATACGCCCATGGGGAAGCGCCGCGTATCCACCGAAAATGTGATCTGATGTGCTGCGATGCCCGCTCGCCGTCCGCCGCTGCGGTGCCCAAGGGAGATCACCCGGCCGTGCCCCTCTGCGGTTTCCCAAGGCGGCCACGCCGCGGTAGAGTCTCCTGATGCAGCTGGCCCAAGGCGTGGCCGGTGGCAAAGGCGAGATCGTCTCCCTTTGGCCGGCGTGCGCTGATCTTGGATCACCAGGCGTGGGGCACCGATTCGAAACACCGGGAGGATGAGCGTGAGAGTCCGTACGGCTTGGCTCGCTGCGGCGATCTCGCGGGCTGCCTTTTCCTTCGCTGTCTTGGTCTGCGCTGCCCTCTCCTTGTCGGCTGGGTCCACCACGGCCAAAGCCGCCGGGACTGCTCCGGCGCTCGATCCCGCCGCCGTCGAGCGCTTCGCCCGACTCGCGCTCGACTGCGTCGGGCGCGAGTACCCCAACAAGATCGCGCACGTCATGCAGAGCGACGCCGACCTGGCGCCGCCGCGGGAGCTCACGCCCGCATTCTGCGGCTGCTACGACTGGCACTCCTCGGTGCACGGACACTGGCTGCTGGTACGGATCGTACGCTCGTTTCCAGACGCACCGTTTGCCGCGCAGGCGCGCGCAGCGCTCGACAAGAGCCTGACCCCCGAGAAGATCGCCCGCGAGGTCGCCTACCTGCACGGGTCGGGGCGCGCTTCGTTCGAGCGACCCTACGGGCTCGCGTGGCTGTTGCAGCTCTGCGCCGAGCTGCACGAGTGGGATGACCCTGTCGCGCGACGCTGGGCAGCCGCGCTCGAGCCGCTCGAGGCGGAGGCCGCAGCACGCTTCATCGTGTGGCTGCCGAAGCTGCGCTACCCGATCCGTATCGGCGAGCACGACCAGACGGCGTTCTCACTGGGGCTGGTTCTCGATTGGACCCGGACCGTTCTCGGCGCCCGCGCGGCGGGCACCACCGGTGGCGCCGGCGCCGCGGGCGCGGCGCCGGCGGAGTCACTCGCCACGCTCGTCGTCGCGAAAGCGCGCGCGTTCCACCTGCACGATTGCGGCTGCAATCTGAGCTTCGAGCCTTCGGGGCAGGACTTCCTCTCGCCTTGCCTGGGCGAGGCCGACCTGATGCGGCGCGTCCTTGCGCCCAACGAGTTCGCGGTCTGGCTCCACGGCTTCCTTCCTGGCATTGCGGAGGACGGCTCGGTAGGGTGGCTACCGGTGGCCGAGGTCACCGATCGCGCCGATCCCAAGCTCGCGCACCTGGATGGCCTGAACCTGAGCCGCGCGTGGATGCTCGAGGGGATCGCCAGCGGGCTGCCCGCGGGCGATCCGCGCCTCGCGGCGATCCGAGCCGCAGCGCAGGCGCACCGCCGCACCGGTCTGGAAGCCGTGACCGGCGAGCACTACGAGGGAGGCCACTGGCTCGGGAGCTTCGCAGTGTACTTGGTGACGGGCAGGGGACTCGGTCGATGATCGCCGCGGACGGGTCCAGCGCGCGAGCGAGCGACCGTGGCAGCGCGGTAGAATGATCGCAAGGACGAATGATGAAGACGACGCAATTCAAGGGTGTGATCTTGGACGGTCACAAGGGAGCGGCCGTCGAGGCGCCCTTCGATCCGTCGAAGCGCTGGGGAATCCCTGCTCGCGCGCTGTGGCGTGGCCGGCGGGGCCACGCGGTCCGGGGCCGCTTGAACGGGGTGCCGTTCGAGAGCTTCATCGTTGCGCGCTCGGGACGCTTCTGGATGCCGGTCGATGCAAAGCTCCAGGCGGCGGCAAAGGCCTGGATCGGCGCCACGGTGGCTGTGACCGTGGAGCCGCGCTTGCCGCAGCCCGGGGACGCGGCGCGGGTTGTTCCGCGCCGCGCCCGCAGTTGAACGGCTCGATCACGGGTGGCGCAATCGCCGTCGCCGACTCCAGGCCGGGCCTGTTGCGGCCTGGCGCGTACGCCGAGACAGAAACGCCCAGACTCGTCCACCGGCAGTCATCCGCTGCGGATCACCCGCCCGTCGCCTGCTGCGGCGGGGCGGCCTTTTTGGAGAAGTCGCCCGCGCGGATGAGCACGAGCTTCTGGGGCTTCACGTACTTGCCGAGGGTCGCCGGGACGTCCTGCGCCTTGAGCGCCTCGATCTTCTTCTGCTGGTCGTCGTTGAACTTCAGCGTGCGATCAAGGAAGAGGCCCTGCGCGAGCTGCATCGCCACCATGGAATCGTTGGCAAGCTGGACCTCCACCTGTTGCGCATAGCCCTTTTTGGCATCGTCCAGCTCCGGGCCAGCGACTCCTTCCCGCAGCAGCTTCGAAAGCTCCTCGCGACCACACGCCAGCGCTTTCTCGGCGTTCTGCGGGGCGCACATGCCGAAGCCCATAAACGTGCCGTTGCGATCCTGCGCGCCGGCCTGGACCCCCGTGCCGCACGTATAGGAGAGCCCTTCCTTCTGCCGGATGCGATTGAGGAAGCGCGAGCTGGCGCTGCCCCCCAGGATGTAGTTGGCCATGAACAGTGCCGGGTAGTCCGGATCATCGTCGCGGATCTCCAGTGCCATTCCCATGGCGAACAACGAGTTCGCCTTGTCGGGCGTGTCGATGACCAGCGAGTCCGCCGCCGTGGCCTTGTAGGGCCTCACGATCCGCTCGAACGGCTTGGGGCTCTTCCAGTCGCTGAAGTGCTGTGTGAGCGAGGCAGTGAATTGGCTGGCATCGAAGTCGCCGACCGCGGCCGCCTCAGAGAAGCTGGCTCCCACGAGGCTCGCGTAGACCGCCTTCACCTGGTCCAGCGTCACGGCCTTGATCCGCTCGGCCTGCTCGGGCAGCTTCGCAACGTAGCGGACGTCGGTCGCGGGATAGGGATTCAATCGACGCTGCACCTCGACCATCACCAGAGGCATCGGCTCGGAGATCTGCTGCTCGATTCCGGCAAGCGTCTCTTTCTTCAGCGTCTCGAACTCGTCCGCCGGGAACGCCGGCTGGCGCAGCACCTCCGCGACCAGGTCGAGCACCTTCGCGAGCGTCTCCCGGCTGCACTCGATCGACACGTCGATGACCCCGGGGGTTCCCAGGCCGTTGCCCATGCCCATCATCCGCCCGCGGCCGGCGCCCCCGAAGCCGCCGAAGCGCACTTGCGCCTTGAGCGCATCGAAGGCGTCCTGGATCTCGCGGCGGGTATGCTTGGTCGTCCCGCGCATCAGCATCGTGGGGACGAATGCTGCCGCCTCCGTCTTGCCCGTGAGATCCTTCTCCGAACCGTAGCGGAGGTTCAGGACGACATTGACGTGGTTGTTGCGGGTCTCCTTCGGGACGAGCGCCAGCTTCATTCCGAAGGGCAGCTTCGAGCGCTGCGTGTGCGCCTCGATGCCCGCGTAGGTCGCCTCGAACGCGGCCCCCTTCGCCACCTCGGCGCCTCCGTGGTAATCCTTCAGGAGCGTCGCGACGTCCGGCGTGGGCGGGATCTCGGAGCGGTCAGGCGTCTTGTCGGGGATGAACGTTCCGATCGTCCGGTTGCTGGGCTTGAGATAGCGCGCAGCGACCCGTTGCACGTCCGCCGGCGTGACCTGCGCAATGCGATCCCGGTTCCAGAACAAGAGCCGCCAGTCGCCCATCGCCGCCGATTCGCTCAGCGAGACGCCAATGCGATTGCTGTCGTTGATGAGCGTGTTGAAGTTCTTGGAGGAGGCGTTTTTCGCCCGGTCCACCTCCTCTTGCGTGAACGTCTCATGGCCGAGGTTGTCGAGCACCTCCGCCAGGCGATGGCGGATCTCGGGAGCCGATTGATCGAGACGAGCCTCGACCTCGATCTCGATCACTCCCGGGTCGTGGAGGGCCTGGCTGTGGGCTGATACGCGCGTCGCCAGCCCTGGCTCTACCAGGGCCTTGTAGAGGCGGCCCGTCTGCTCAGTGGCCAGGATGTCCGCCAGCACCTGGACCGGGGCGAAGTCCGCGTGGGCTCCGGCGCAGACATGGTAGACGACGTCGAGCGCCTGGGTGTCGCCGACGCGGCGCAGTGTCACTTCCCGCTCGCCGTCCTGGGTCGGCTCCCAGGTGTAGGTCGGTTCGAGCGTGCGCGTGGGCCGCGGCGTCGCACCAAAGACCGTGTTGACTTGCGCAAGCGTCTGCTTCGGGTCGAACTTCCCGGCCACGATCAGCACGCAGTTGTCAGGCTGGTAGAATTTCTTGTAGAAGGCCTGGAGCCGCTCGATCGGAACCCGCTCGATGTCCTCGCGCGAGCCGATGGTCGACTTGCCGTAGTTGTGCCACAGATAGGCCGTGGACATCACTCGCTCGGAGAGGACGTCGGTGGGCCTGTTCTCTCCGATCTCGAACTCGTTGCGCACCACCGAGAACTCGGAGTCGAGGTCCTTCTTCGCCACGAAACTGTTGACCATGCGATCGGCCTCCAGATTGAGGCCGAACTCGAGATTCTCCGGGGTCGCGGGCATCGTCTCGAAATAGTTCGTCCGGTCGAACCAGGTCGAGCCGTTGAACTGGGCGCCGTGTTCCTGGAGCTCCTTCCAGATCTGCGAATGCTTGGGCGTCCCCTTGAACAGCATGTGCTCGAGCAGGTGAGCCATCCCGGTCTCGCCGTAGCCCTCGTGCCGCGATCCGACCAGGTACGTCGCGTTCACGGTGACCGTGGGCTTGGAGTCATCCGGGTACAACAGCACCTGCAGGCCGTTGTCCAGCACGTACTCGTTGATCCCCTCGAGGGAGGTCATCATGCGGGGCTCGGCTGCGAAGCAGAGGGAGGTGCCGCCCAGCGCAACGAGCGCAAGCGCGGCCAGTCCAAAGAATCGTGAGTGCATCATTGGGCTCTCTTCTGGGAGGGCTGGGGAGCTCTGGGCCGGGGGCTGGAGGGAGAGCCAGCGGCCTCCGGCGCGCAAGAAACGGGTCCAGGGTAACCCAAGGCAAGGGAGCCCGTCACCCCGGTTCCGCGGGTGCGCGGCAGCGGGGAGCCGCGCGGCGGAGGTTGCCCAGGCGGAGGTCGCCCGGTTGCCGGCGTTTCCACGGCGGCGTATCCTTTCGCCTTCGAGGCGACAGCCTCCCTGGAGGGTCCCAAATGCCGGAAATCTGCCGATTTTTCGCGATCGTGATCCTGTCGTGATCAGGATGTTCTGCGTGGTCTACGACCACCGCCGCGCTCCCCAGCTCCACATTCGCGACGCAAGCGAGCACGGCGGGATCGCAATCGACGACCTCGTGGTCGCGTGCGTGCGCCTGGCACCTCGTCCGCTTGGCCTCGTCACGGGCCGGGCCTCCCGGCGCCATGCAGAGCTGATCGAGCACCGTCAGCTCGCCTGAGTGACAGCAGAGCGTAGATTCCATGCGCCGCCGCGCCTCGCCGGTCCGCGACGGCCACAGGCGGTTCGAACCTTGCTTGGCCCACCCCGCGGGAGCGCCGGCCGGCGCTCCCTGCCACGGTGCCCCGGACTCTCCGCCGCAGGCAGGCCGTCATGCTCGAGCAGGTCGATCTGGACAAGCAGCTGGCGAAGGCGGAGTACGACCGGATCCTTCCCGCGCTGGGCGAGCGGCTCTACGCCGCCCAGAAGGCCTCGTGGGAGGCTGGAATCCCGGTGGTGATCGTCTTCGAGGGGTGGGACGCAGCGGGGAAGGGCACGACCATCCGCCTGCTGAGCTCGCTGATGGACCCGCGCGGGTTCACCATCCACCCGATCCGCGAAGCCCGCGGCGAGGAGAAGCGTCGCCCCTGGCTGTGGCGCTTCTGGCTGCGGCTGCCCGGGCGCGGACACTGGGCCATTTTCGACCGCTCCTGGTACGGGCGCGTCCTCGTCGAGCGCGTGGAGGAGCTCGCCCCGCCCAAGCTCTGGCGGCGCGCCTACCGGGACATCGTGGATTTCGAGCGGACGCTGGCCGACGAGGGCTACGCCATCCTCAAGTTCTGGCTCCACATCACAAAAAAAGAGCAGAAGCGCCGTTTCAAGCGACTCAGCAAGGACCCCCTGACGGCCTGGCACGTGGCCCCCGAGGACTGGGAGCACCACGCGCAGTACGACCAGTACGCCCGCGCAGTCGAGGAGATGCTGGAGCGCACGACCACGGAGTGGGGCCCCTGGACGATCGTCGAGGCTACCGACCGGCACTTCGCCCGCGCGACGGTCCTCGAGACGATCCTGGCGGCGATCGAGGAGCGGCTGGCGAAGCTGCCCGCCCGGACATCCACCGGCGCCACGACCGCGGCCGCGGGGCCGTCGCCCGCGACCGCCGTTGGGTCGCCGGCGGGCGCGCCGCCGTCGCCGTCGACGGGCACGATCTGACAGCGCTCCCCGCGCACCCAAGGTAACGCCATGTTGGACAAGGTCGAGCTGACGCTCTCGATGAACAAGGACGAGTACGAGCGCGAGCTCGTGCGCTACCAAGCCGCCCTCGACGTGCTGGGGCGCCAGGTGTTCGTACGCAAGCGCCCGGTGGCGATCGTGTTCGAGGGCTGGGACGCGGCGGGCAAGGGGGGCGCCATCAAGCGCGTGACTCGCCAACTCGATCCGCGCGGCTACGTGGTGCATCCCATCGCCGCGCCGAAAGGTGACGACGCGACGCACCATTATCTTTGGCGCTTCTGGCGGCGGATCCCCGAGGCCGGACAGATCGCGATCTTCGACCGCAGCTGGTACGGGCGCGTGATGGTGGAGCGCGTCGAGGGCTTCTGCACGGAGGAGGCCTGGAAGCGCGCCTACCGCGAGATCAACGACTTCGAGCGCCAGCTCGTCGAGTTCGGGACGATCCTCTTCAAGTTCTGGCTGCACGTCGGCAAGGAGGAGCAGCTGCACCGCTTCGAGGCGCGGTCCGACGACAAACTGAAGAGCTGGAAGCTCACCGACGAGGACTGGCGCAATCGCGGCAGGTGGGACGCGTACTATGCGGCCGTGGACGAGATGCTCCTGAAGACCAGCACCGCGACCGCTCCCTGGACGATCGTGGAGGCCAACGCCAAGTGGTATGCTCGGGTCAAGATCCTGCGCACGCTCGTGGATGGCCTCGGCCGCGAGCTGCAGCACGATCCCTTCCAGCACCTGCCCTTCGGCGAGAATGGTGGTGGGAAGGGGCGCTCGGGCCAGGATCGCGACAAGAGCAGGAGCAAGATCAAGAGCAAGACCGGGCACAAGAGCGAGAACCGCAACCGGACCAAGACCAAGAACGCGAAACAGACCAGGAACAAGGCCGACCAGTTACAGTAGAAAACTCCATGTCGCCCTCCGATCCCGCCCAGCCCGTCCAGCCGGCACCGCCCGCGCCTGCGCAGCCTGCCGTCGCTGCGCCCGCGCCTGCGCAGCCCGATCCGACGCAGCCCCCGGCCGCGCGCACCACGGGGCCGCAACCCCCTGCAGCACAACACCCGCTGCCGCCGGACGTGGACCTGGACGATCCGCGCCTTTTCCTCAACCGCGAGATGGCACTCCTGGACTTCCAGTGGCGTGTGCTGGAGGAGGCCCAGGACGAGAGCAATGCACTGTTGGATCGGGTGAAGTTCCTCGCCATCGTTGCCTCCAATCTCGACGAGTTCTTCATGGTGCGGGTGGCGGGGCTACGGCAGCAGATCAGCGCCGGGTTCGTCGACCTGCCACCCGACGGGCTCACGCCCGCCGAGCAGCTGGCAGCCGTCCGGCGCACCGCCGAGCGGCTCGCTCGCCAGGCGCGCATCACGCTCAAGGAAGATCTGCTGCCCAAGCTCCGCGCCGCCGGTGTGCACCTTCTGGAGTACCGCGAGCTCGACGACGAGCAGCGCGCCGGCGTCCAGAAATACTTCGACGAGGCTGTCTTCCCGGTCCTGACGCCGCTGGCCTTTGATCCGGGACGTCCGTTCCCGCACATCTCCAACCTGAGCCTGAACCTGGCCATCTCGATCCGCGATCCCCAGGGGCAGGAGCGCTTCGCGCGCCTGAAGGTGCCCGAGGCATTCCCGCGCCTGGTCACGGTCCGCCGCCCGCGGGTTGCCCGGGCCTTGGACGGTGCGCCGCAGGGGCTCTGCTTTGTGTGGCTCGAGCAGATGATCGCCGCCAACCTGCAGGCGCTGTTCCCGGGGATGGAGATCGTGGCGGCGTACCCATTCCAGGTGACCCGCGACGCGGACTTCGTGATCCAGGAGCTGGAGGCGGACGACTTGCTGGAGACGATCGAGCAAGGGGTGCGCGAGCGGCGATTCCGCTCTGTCGTGCGGCTGACCGTGACCGAGGACATGCCGGTGAAGATCCGCGACATCCTGGTGGAAAACCTCGGTATGGACCCCAAGGATGTCTACGCGCTGCCGGCGCCGCTGGGACTGCGCAGCCTGATGGAGTTGCACGCCGTGGACCGCCGCGACCTCAAGGAACCGCCGTTCATGCCCGCAACGCCGGCAGCGCTCTCGCCCGAGACCGGCGAAGGGGACATCTTCGCGACCATCCGCCAGCAGGACATCCTGCTGCACCATCCATTCGACTCGTTCGCGCCGGTCGTCGACTTCATCGAGCGCGCCGCGCGAGACCCCCAGGTGCTGGCCATCAAGCAGACCCTGTACCGCGTCGGGCGCAACTCCCCGGTGGTGGAGGCGCTGCTGGAGGCGCGCGAGCACGGCAAGCAGGTGGCGGTGTTGGTGGAGCTCAAGGCGCGTTTCGACGAGGAGAGCAACATCGGCTGGGCACGCGCGCTGGAGCGCGAGGGCGTGCACGTGATCTACGGACTGGTGGGGCTGAAGACCCACTGCAAGATCGCCCTGGTCGTGCGCAACGAGGCGGACCGCATCCGCCGCTACGTCCACCTCTCCACGGGCAACTACAACACCACCACGGCGCAGGTGTATACGGATCTTGGCTTCTTCACCTGCGACGAAGCGATCGGGGCCGACGCGACCGACCTGTTCAACTACCTGACCGGTTACTCCGCCAAGACGGCCTACCGCAAGCTGCTAGTCGCGCCCATCAACCTGCGCAAAGGGCTCGAGCAACTCATCGAGCGTGAGATCGAGCACCAGGAACATGGCGAGCAGGGGCACCTGATCTTCAAGATGAACTCCCTGGCCGACAAGCGGATGATCCAGCTGCTCTACCGCGCGTCGCAGGCGGGCGTGAAGATCGACCTGCTGGTGCGGGGCATTTGCTGCCTGATCCCCGGCATCCAGGGCGTGAGCGATAACATCCGCGTCACCAGCATCGTGGGGCGCTTCCTGGAGCACAGCCGCATCTACTATTTCCGCAACGGGGGGAGCGAGGCGGTCTACCTGGGCAGCGCCGACCTCATGCCGCGCAACCTGACCCGCCGCGTGGAGGTCCTCTTCCCCGTGGAGGACCCCGTGCTGGTGCGCCACCTGCGCGACGAGGTGCTGGCGGTGCAACTCGCCGACAACGTGAAAGCGCGCCGACTGCTGCCGACAGGCGTCTACGAGCGCGTCCAGCCGCACGACGACGAAACCCGCATCAGCAGCCAGGCGTGGCTGCTGGCGCGCCGCGCCGGGGCGCGGCGGTCGTAGGCGCGGCCAAAGACGGAAGCTCAGCCGTAGACGGAAGCGCAGCCGTAGACGGACGCGCAGCAGAAGGCGCCGGCGCTCCGCACTCCCCGGGCGCGCCAGGCGTGTTCACCATCCCCAGGGCCAAAGATACCTCGCCCAGCTGCCTGCCGCGGCGCACGTCCGCCTGAGCATCTACCGATTGGGTGGCAGGCTCGTCCGGACTCAGGAGGACGAGGACGTGCCGCGCGGCAGCCATCGAGTGGTGTGGGATGGAACGGGCCTGCGGGGCAAGGCGGTCGGCTCCGGCAGCTACGTAGCCCGCCTCGAGGCGGTTGGCGAAGCCGCGAGCCTGCCGATCAGCTTCGTCCGGTAGAAGGATCCGATTCTCCGCGAGGTGGGGCAGAGCGGTTCGCCAGACTTGCCGGTCAACCCCAACCGGTCAAAGCCGCGTGGCGAGCAGCGCGAGAAGCGTCAGCACGCCCGCCAACGCCCACGACCCAACCATGTGCTGGAACGTCGGATCGCGGCGCCGGCTGTAGCGCGAGAGCGGCAGGACCTGCGCCCGCGGTCTCGGTTGCGGGGCCGGCCAGATGCGGGCGATCAAGTGCGGCGTCGTGTACCGGTGCGACATGGCATTCCTCCCGGGCCGATCCATGCGAGGCACCCCGTGCGGGGCCTCCTACTTGAGCAGATGCCGCTGGAGGCCCGGGCGCTGCAGCGAGCGCCGAACGCCCTTCATCAGGCCGGGCAGCGGGCGATCGGCCGCCGGGACGCAGGTCTTACGACGCTACGTACAGCGCGAGGTGGGACGAGCCCAGCGTGGAGGACTCTGGTCGCGGTCGCGCCGGCGGGGGGGCTTGCGGAGGGTCCGGCGGGGCGTGGTCCATGGACGGGGTCGGGCGGCGGGCCGTGGTCCACCGCTGCGCCCCCACGGGTGCGCGGTGCTCCGCGGAGCGGACCAGGCCGACGGAGCTTAGTCGATTGCCATGCCATCGCCAAGCGAGGGGCCGACTGGCGCGCGCTTCTGTCCGCAGCCCCGCCCTCCCGAGAGAGGAACGAACTGGACCTGCCGGATGCGCACCGGGGGGACAGAGGTCGGGACCGGGAGCGCGCGTGGACACTTGGGTCCCGAGATCACGAACGGCCTTACGGCGGATCCCTGCGCCGCCCGGGGTCCAAGGGAGGCTTGGCGGAGCCCGCGGTGGGGTCCTCCTGCGGCAAGCGGCCCTCGCCGTGCAGCGCCCGGCGCAGCACGAACTCGATCTGCGCATTGACGCTGCGCAGGTCGTCCCGCGCCCAGCGCTGCATCGCGTCGAGCACTTTGCGATCGATCCGCAGCAGGTAGGAGCGCCGGTCCGCCACGATCACAAGCTCACGTGTAGAGGGACCCCGTATTCACCACGGGCTGGGTGTGCTGATCGCTGCAGAGCACCACCAGTAGATTGCTGACCATGGCGGCCTTGCGCTCCTCGTCGAGCTGCACGACGTGCTTCTGCGAGAGCATCTCCAGGGCCATCTCCACCATGCCCACGGCGCCCTCCACGATCCTCTGGCGCGCTGCCACGATGGCGTTCGCTTGCTGGCGGCGCAGCATCGCACCGGCGATCTCGGGCGCATATGCCAGGTGGCTGATGCGCGCCTCGATCACGTTCACACCAGCCTTCGTCAGCCGGTCCTGGATCTCCTTCTTGAGGTCCTCGGCCACGTCCGACGTGTGACTGCGCAGGGCCTTCTGACCCTCAACGTGCTGATCGTAGGGATACGAAGTCGCCAGGTTGCGCAGCGCCGCCTCGCTCTGCACGTGGACGAAATTCTCGTAGTCGTCGACCTGGAAGATCGCTTCGGCGGTCTCCACGACCCGCCAGACCACCACCGCGGCGATCTCGATCGGGTTGCCGTCGTGGTCGTTGACCTTGAGCTTGGAGCTCTCGAAGTTCCGCACCTTCAGGGAGATCGACCGCTTCTGGCAGAAGGGATTCACGTACCAGAATCCCTGCTCCTTGAGGGTGCCGACGTACGTGCCGAACAGCACCAGCACGCGCCCCTGGTTCGGGTTGACCACCGTGAGGCCCGGGAGGGCGACGATGGTGATCCCCAGCAGCACGAGGCTGACCAGGACGCCTTCGCCTGAGCCCGTCTTTGCCGACTGGATGAGCCAGACGACCGTTCCGATGAGCGCGGCCAAGAGCACCACCAACATCAGGCCGCCCGGGGCGGCGCTCGGCTTCTTCTCGCGGATCAGCTCGCGGTTCATGGACCACCTCCGGTTGGTAGCAAAATGATATCATATAGATATAGTCTGCGCAAGAGGCCCGAGGTCGGCCGCAATCGCGACGGGGGCGGGCCAGCGCCGCAAGAGCGGCGGGCGGGTTGGGGCCTTATCCCGGACGAGGCTGTAACCGATTGGAACACAGTTTGATACGAGGTCATAGCCCAGCGCAGACCCCAACCACAGCCGACCTCGCTGGCCGGCCTGGCGCCAGCACCTCGGCGACGGCATTGCCCCGACCGAGGCCATCTGTTACAAGGGCGCGACCCCAGCAGACGGCGTGGAAACCCATGAACCTCCGCCCGGCGGCCGCCCCCAGCCTCGCTCGGACCGCAGCCGTCGCCACGATCGCGAACGTTGCCAGGATCGCCATCGTTGTCGCGACCGTCATCGTCGCCACGACCGCCCTGGCGAGCGCGGCCGCGCTCGCCCTCTCGCGTGCGCCGGCTGCAGCGGTCTCCGGTGATCCAGGAGGCGCTGCGCCGGCGGCGGCCGGGGCGGGCGCGCCACACCTGCCGCTGTGGACCGTCCTCCCTTTCGTCTTGCTGCTGCTTTCGATCGCGGTCCTGCCCCTGACGGCTCCCCGCTGGTGGCACCACAACCGCAACCGGGCGCTGGTGAGTCTGGGGTTGGGCGGTCTGCTGACGGCCTACCTGCTGGTGTCGCACGGCGAGCACGCCGGCCATTGGGTGAGCGAGGCGGTGCTGGACTATCTGTCGTTCATCGCGCTGCTGGGCTCGCTCTTCACCATCAGCGGCGGGATCCTCGTGCGGGGCTCGCTGGCTGGCACGCCGCTGTCCAACACCACCCTGCTCGCCATCGGGGCTGTGCTCGCGAGTGTGGTGGGCACGACCGGCGCTTCGATGATCCTGGTGCGACCCCTGCTGCGCGCCAACGCAAAACGCCTGCGCAAGGTCCACCTGGTGATCTTCTTCATCTTCATCGTGTCCAACTGCGGCGGGCTGCTCACCCCGCTGGGTGACCCGCCGCTGTTCCTGGGTTTCCTCAAGGGCGTGCCGTTCCAGTGGACGCTGCGACTGTGGAAGGAGTGGCTGCTGGTCAACGGCGCGCTGCTGATCCTGTTCCACTTCCTCGACGACTTCATGCTCGACAAGGACGAGAAGGAGCGGCCCGGGTCGCTCTTGGACGAGGTGATGGAGCACCAGCCGCTGCGCATCGAGGGCGCGCACAATCTGCTGTTCCTGTTGGGCGTGGTGCTGGTGGTCCTGGGCAAGGGCAATGGGTGGGGGGCCGCGGGGGGCCACTGGCCGTTCGGCCTGCAGGAGGGGCTGATGCTGGGGCTGGGGATCGCGGCCTACGTCACCACACGCCAGCCCACGCGCGCGGCGCACAACTTCACGTTTGGGCCGATCGTCGAGGTCGCCGTGCTGTTCGCGGGGATCTTCCTGACGATGATCGCGCCGCTGCAGATCCTCAATGCCGCGGGTCCTGCGCTCGGGCTCGCGCACCCGTGGCAGTTCTTCTGGGCGTCGGGGGGGCTGTCGAGCTTCCTGGACAACGCTCCCACCTACCTGACGTTCGCGGCTGCCGCGTGCGGCACACTGGGGGTGGGCGCAGAGGGCAGCCGCTATCTCGCCCAGTTCCTGGCCCACGGGCCGGAGGCGGTGGCGCTGCTCACGGCCGTCTCGTGCGGTTCCGTGTTCATGGGGGCCAATACTTACATCGGCAACGGCCCCAACTTCATGGTCAAAGCCATTGCCGAGGAGAACGGCGTGCGGATGCCCTCGTTCTTGGGCTACGTCAAGTGGTCGGGGGCGATCCTGATCCCGCTGTTCGTGGCGGTCACGTTCATCTTCTTCCGCTGATCCTGCGCTACGCGTGGCGTGCGGCGCGTGTCTCGCACCACCCCGGCAATGCCCACGGCCGGACCGCGCGCCTCAACCGGCGTGGCTGGCGGCCTCGTCGGTGAGCCGTACGATCGTGTACCACCCCAAGATCGCCAGCAGTGACAGGTGCGCGATCGAGACGCTGGTCCGCTCCACCCGCAGCGTGGCGCCTTTGCGCAGCAGCTCGATGTGGGTGTGATAGCGCAGAACCACGCTGCCCGCGTCGGTGGACATCGTCCACCGGCGGTACAAGAGGCCGATCGGCGTCCAACGAAACCGGCGGCCGTCAGGCGTCTGGAGCTCACCCTTGCCCAGCCAGCCCAGCTGCAGCGTGACCGGGTCGCGGGCGGACCGTTCCGCACGCGCGGTGATCCTGGGTGGGATGAAGCCATGCCGTTTGAAGTACCAGCGCCCGTTGGCCGCCTCGCCCAGCGCGAGCGAGCCGAACGTCTGCTGCCAGCGCAGCATGGCCACGGTCTCGGCGCCAGAGCGCAGGTCCCAAGCGCGCCGCAAACGCGTGGGCTGAACCCACTCCAGATCCTGGCCGGCGAACTCCTCGAGCGGTCTCACCGCAGGCCCACGGCTTGGCGCAGATACGCGGACACGGCCTTGCCTTCACGATCGCGCAGTTGCGCGCAATGGGTGACCGACTCGGCGACCTGCTCGAGGGTCTTGTCGGTTCCCGCCACCTTGTGCTTCTCATCGGCGAAGAACTCCCGCGCGGCGGCCAGGCGGCTCTGGTCGCAGCCGCTGGCGAAGAAGGGCATGTAGGCCATGAACGTGGGCGGGATCCGCGCCGCGATCGCGTCGTAGTTGCCGGTCATCCAGTCCCACAGCATGGGCCCCGGATCCAGCTGCACCGTGCCCATGCCGAACACGACGGTGAAAAGCTCCTGCGGGCGGAGTGGCCCGGTGACGGTGTAGCGCAGAGCCGCCTTGAGGTACTGCGCGTCGAGGAAGCAGCCCATGGCTGCTAGATAGCGGCCGCGCTCCGCGGGGATTTCGGTGGTCTCGAACCCGGTCTTCAATTGGTTGTACAGCTTCCAGTCCCCGTTGAGCGCGGCGAGGCTCAACGCTGTGCCCACCAGCGACGGATCGACGGAGTGGCGGTCCTTGAAGTAGCTGTCGGCCAGCGTGCGGGAGCGCTGCAATGCTGCCTCGTCGTGACCCCAGCGCCCCAACCACATGAGCAGCTTCGCCCTCAGCACCGGCACGGTCTCGGGCTCGCCTTCCTTGGCCTCCAGGCCGAAGCGGGTCACCGACGGCGCTGCCAGACGGCGCACGTAGCGTGCGAAATCGCTCTCCAGCTCCGCGGTGACGAACGCCGCGCGCACTCCGCCGAGATGGCTGAGCACGGCGTCGACCACCTCGGGCTGCGGATCGTCGGCGAGCTCCTCGAGCGATCTCAGGTAGGTATCGGCGTGGATCTCGCCCGCTTCCAGCAGCGCGCCCACGTGGCCCGTCAGCCCGACGCGCTCGCGCGGCGAGAGAATGGCCGCCGCCCGCGACGCCATGGCAGTGAGCAGGTCGGGCGGCACGCTCCAGCGGTAGTAGCCACGCTCGCCGCTATCGGGATGGATCCAGGCCGGTTTGATGCCCTTGGGTAGCTCGACCACCTGCGAGCGCTGCGTGAGCAACACGGTCTGCGTCTGGGTCTGCGCGCCGTCCCCCCAGCTCAGGAACACCGGGATGGTCCACAGCCGTGCCGCCGACTCGGCGTCCTGCACGCCGTAGTGGAGAGCGCGCGTCTGGCTCAGCTCCACGGAGCCGTCGGGCAATAGCCGCGCCGACACCAGCGGCACGCCCTTCTGGTCGAGGTAGCCGGTCATGGCGGCCCCGACGTCCTGGCCGCCGGCGCGCGCGAGGGCTGCCCACAGGTCGCAGGCTTGCGCGTTGCGCCACGCGAAGCGCTCGAGGTAGTCGAGCACGCCCTTGCGGAACGGTTCCTCGCCCATCCAGGTCTCGAACATGCCGAGCACCGCCGCACCCTTTTCGTAGGTGAGGCCGTCCGCCTCCTGCACGAGATTCTCCCCCGCCACGACCGGCTGATGGATCGCACGCGTGGTGAGGTTGGCGTCCTGCTCCATTGCCCGCTGTACGTCGAGCACGCTAGTAACGCCCAGCTGGTACTCGGGGAAGACCGCGTCGGTGACCTTGTTGCCCATCCACGTGGCGAAGGACTCGTTCAGCCACAGGTCATCCCACCACTTCATCGTGACCAGATCGCCGAACCACATGTGGGCCATCTCGTGGGCCATCACGCTGGCCAGCGACCGCCGCTGGGCGACCGTGGCCGATTGCGGATCGATGAGCAGGATGCGATCGGCGAACGTGATCGCGCCGGCGTTCTCCATGGCGCCCGGCCAGAACTCGGGCACGGCGAGCAGGTCCAGCTTTTCATAGGGATAGGGCCGGTCGAAGTAGTGCTCCAGGGCCTCCAGCAGAGGCGGCGCCATGCGCACGGCCTCCGCGGCCAGGCCCCCCGACCCCTTCACGGTGATGACGTTGCCGGGTACGCCCAGATCGGGGATCGGCACCACGTCAAAGGGCCCTGTCGCGATCGCCAGCAGATAGGCCGGCAGCGGCCGGGTGCGCTGGAAGACCACGGTCTTGTGGTCGCCCGCGACGGTCTCGCTGTCCACCGGCGTATTGCTGATGGCCAGATGGTCCTTGGGGACCGTGAGCGTGATTTGGAAGGGGATCTTGAACTCCGGCTCGTCCCAGCACGGGAAGGCCTCGCGTGCGTCGTCGGATTCGAACTGGGTAAAGGTGTAGGCATGCTCGCCGGCCTTGAGGCGGTAGAGGCTGGTGGCCTGCGTGTCGAAGACGTTGGAGAACTCGATGGCGAGCACGTAGTCGCCCGGCATGAGCATCGACCGCGTGAGCGGCGTCAACACCACAATGGCGTTCTCACCCACCGTGAAGGTGGTCCGGATCGCCCCCGCCGGACCGGTGAGCGTCACCTTGTCCAGTTTGAGCCCCTCGGCGTGGAAGCGCAGGGCGCTCGCCGGCTGCAGCACCTTCAGCTCGATGCGTGTGCGCCCTGTGTAGTCGGTCTTATCGGCGTCCAGATCGAGCTGGATGGCCTGGAAGGTCGGCGCCGCGGCATTGCCCAGGCGGTTGGGGTCGGCCTCGGCGGCCAGCGCCCCCAAGCGGCTGCGTCCCAGCGCGAGCACGGCGGCGAGGGTGACGATCCGCAACGCGGCGGTCGGGCGGCCGATCGGGCGCGCGATCCGGTGGGCGATCATCCGGCTCGGCCGGCCGGTGGGTGGGCGGGAGGGCGGAAAGGGCCGCATGGGGGTCTCCTTGGAGTGGATCGACTGGGCGGAACCGCCAGTATAATGACCGGGTCCGACGCGAACAGTCAAACGCCAGACCTGCCTCTCGCGGAGGCTCACGCGAGGTCGCTGCGGGGCGCGAAGAGGACGGAATGGATCACGCCCGAGCCCGGCCAGCGCCCGCGGCCACGGCCGCGACTGCCGCGGCTTTCCTGATGATCGCCCATCAGGTCGCCGGCAAGGCGGCGCGCGACAGCCTCTTCCTGTCCAGCTTCCCAGTCACGGCGCTGCCCACGATGCTGGTGGTGTCCGCGCTGCTCTCGCTGGCGGGCGTACTGCTCGCCTCGCGGGCGATGGCACGATGGGGGCCGGCGAGGGTGATCCCCGGCGCCTTCGCCGCGAGCGCAGTTCTGATGGCGCTGACCTGGGCGGTGGCGCTGCGGGCGCGCGCGGTGGGGTCGGTGCTGCTGTACCTCGAGATCGCCGTCCTCGGGTCGCTCTTGATCTCCGGCTTCTGGTCCCAGGTGGGTGAGACGTTCGATCCGCGCGCGGCGAAGCGGGAGATCGGCCGCATCGCCGCGGGCGGCACCCTCGGCGGGCTGCTGGGCGGCATCGCCGCCGAGCGGCTGGGTACGCACCTGGGGATGCTCGCGGTGCTGCCGATGCTGTCCATGCTGCACTTGCTGTGCGCGGTCGCGCTGCGCGTGGTGCGGCCGGTGGGCGGTGTGGCGGGCGCAGCGCCGAGCCGTGCGTCGGGCGCAGCGGGCACACTGCGCGTACCGGGGACGCCGGCGACGCCAGGGACGCCGGGCGCGCAGCGGTCCGGGGCGGCGCTGGACCTCGGCGCCGGCTTCCGTGCCCTGACGACGGCTCCGTACCTGCGCCACGTCGCCGCGCTGGTGGCGCTGCTGACCGTGGCAGCCGGCCTGCTGGACTACGTCTTCAAAGCGCGCGCCGTCGCCGTGTACGAGGGGCACGAGCTACTGCGCTTCTTCGCGCTCTTCTACGTCGCCGTCAGCTTGCTGGCGTTCCTGATCCAGGCGGCGTTGAGCCGCGTCTGCCTGGAGCGGCTGGGGCTGGCGCGAACGGTCGCGCTGTTGCCCGCAGGCGTAGCCGCGACGGCGGCCGCGTCCCTGGCCGCGCCGGGGCTGCTCTCCAGCGCGATGGCGCGCGGGCTGGAGGCCGTGCTGCGCAATTCGCTCTTCCGCTCGGGATTCGAGCTGTTCTTCACGCCCGTGCCGCCTCAAGAGAAGCGCGCGTCGAAAGCCCTGATCGACGTGGGAGTGGACCGCGCTGGCGATGCGGTGGGCGGTGGGCTGATCCGGCTCGTGCTGCTGGTGCTGCCGGCGGTCGCGCTACCCGCTCTGACGGGCTTGGCCGTCGCCCTGGCGCTGGCGGGCGCCTGGGTCGCGCTGCGTCTACACCGTAGCTACGTCGGCGCACTGGAGCGCAATCTCATGCTGCGCGCCGTGGATGTCGACCTCACCGATACGCTCGACAGCACGACGCGCGCGACGGTCATGCTGACGATGACCAGCCTGCGACTCGCCACGGTGCGTGCTCCCGGCGCGCCGGAGTCAGCCCGCGCAGCGGACGCCGCCGCAGGATCGGGCACAGCAACGGGTGTGGATGCGGGGAGTGGTCCGGGCAAGGCAACTGGACCGGCCGCGGCAACTGCTGCGGCCGCTGCAGCCGGATCCGCCGGGGCCCGCGGGCCCTCTGCCGATCCGCTGCTCGCGGAGATCGCGGCGCTGCGCGGCGGCGACCCATCACGCGTCCGCGGCCTGCTGGCGCGCACGCGCAGTCTGCAGCCCGCGGTCGCAGCGCATGTCATCCCGTTGCTCGCCCGCGATGATCTGGCGTCCGAGGCGACCTCGGTGCTGCGCGCCAACGCACGCCGGCTGTGCGGGCAAATCGTGGACGCGCTGCTGGACGACCGCGTCGAGTTCACGGTGCGCCGGCGATTGCCTCGCGTGCTGTCGGCATCGGCGACTCCGCGCGCAGTGGACGGGCTGCTCGAGGGCTTGAAGGACGGGCGCTTCGAGGTGCGCTATCAGTGTGGGCGGGCGCTGGCCCGCATCCAGGGGGCCGCGCCTTCGATCGCGTTCGAACGTGAGCGCGTATTCGAGGCGGTGCTGCGCGAGACGGCGCTCGGCCGGGCGGTGTGGGAGAGTCAGCGGCTGCTGGACCAAGCGGACGAGGCCGACGACAGCCCATTCACCCTCGACGTGCTGCGGGAGCGGGGCAGCCGCAGCTTGCAGCACCTGTTCACGCTGCTGGCGTTGGTGTATCCGCGGCAACCGCTCGCGATCGCCTACGAGGGGCTCCACACCAGCGACCCACAGCTGCGCGGCACGGCGCTGGAGTACCTCGAGTCGATCCTGCCGCCGCCCGTGCGGGCCGCCTTGTGGCCGATGATGGAGGAGCAGAGCGCGCCCCGGAGGGTGGGACCGGCCGGCGCACCCGCGGCCCCCACACCGCCTGCTGGGCTCGCGGCGCCGGCCCAAGCGCCGCCGCCGGCCGGGGGAGCGCAGGAGCCCAGGCCAACCCGCCCGTCGCAGCAGGTGCTGGAGGATCTGCTGCGCTCGAGCGTGTCGATCCAGATCAACCTGGAGGCATTGCGCAAGAAGCCTCGCGGCTAGGGTCCGTCCCCGGGCTCGAGCCTGTAACCCCGGCCTGCCCCCCCGCGTCTTTCCATCGCATCAGGAGGGCGGAGGGACCCATGGACCGCGACCGATTCGCCAGCCTGCTGCAGGACCACAAGGACGCGGTCTACGGGTACGCCCTGCACCTGTCCGGCAACGTGGAGGATGCCCAGGACGTCACCCAGCACGTCTTCCTGACCCTCTGGCGGGTGGGGGGGACGGTGCAGGAGGGGGCGCTGCGAGGCTGGCTGCTGCGCGTGTGCCGCAACGCCTGCTTCGACCTCTACCGCCGCCGCAAGGTCCGCCAGGCCACCCATCTGGATGCCCTGGAGGACCCCGGGACGGGTCGCGCTCGAGCGGTGGGGGGCCGTGACGACCCCGGTGCCGCTGGGTCGGCCCGATCGCTGGAGGTCAGCGATGGCGGGCAGGGTGCCCTGCAGATCGAGCAGCGGGTGGAGGCAGCCTGGGTCGTCCGCTCGATGCAGGAGCTCTCCGAGCAGCAGCGGGCGGTGTTGGTCCTGCGCGAGGTCCACGACATGACGTACGAGGACATCGCGAGCAACCTCGGGCTGACGCTGGCCTCGGTGAAGGTCACCTTGCACCGGGCCCGGCACCGGCTTCGCGATCTGCTGGAGCAGCGCGCGAGCAAAGGAGCGCAGGCATGAATCGGCCGAACGAGCCCACGGACATGACCCCCGTCCCGTGCGAGCAGGTCCAGGATTGGATTGAGCTCGGCCTGGACGGACGCCTGGCCGAGGACGACGAGCCGCGACTGGCGACGCACCTGACGCAGTGTGCGGCCTGCGCTGCGCTGGCGCAGGACGCTGCCGATGTGCGGCAGATGGTCCGTGGCACACTCCCCATCGTGTGCCCCGATGTCGTCGTCGAGCGCGTGCTCGCGCAGGTCGACCGCGAGCTCGCGCAGGCTTCCTCCGCCGCCGGGGCGGCCCGAGGTGAGGCGAGGCAGCGTGCCACACAGGCGCCTCGCCACGCAGGGGCGCGCGATGCGTCCCGTGCTCCCCGCGTGGGCCGGCGCATCCCCCGGCTGCTCCCGCTGCCGGCCTGGAGCAGGGTGGCGATCCCCGTCGCGGCGGCGATCCTGCTGCTCTTGGTCGTTCCGATGTTGGCGCGCCGCGCGCAGCAGGTGCAGATCGCGCGGAGAGCCGCGGGGCCATCGACCGAACAGCCGCAGCTTCCCGGCGTGCAACCCCGGGTCGACGCCCAGGCGGCCGCCGCTGCTGCCGAGCAGGTGAAGCTGGCGCTGGGCATCGTCGGCAAGACGATGGACCGGACCAACACGCTCGTAGAGGAAAACGTACGCTCGTCGATCGCCGATCCGTTCCTCAAGGCGCTGGACCGGGGCGGGCGTCCGCCGTCGGGCGCTGCGGGGACGGAGAAGCGAACGGGCTCGATCCAAGCCGCAGTGGAGGAGGACAGACAGACATGAGAACGATCATGCGACACCTGGGTGTGGTGGTGGCAGCGCTCGCGCTGGCGGCGCCGGCGTGGGCCGGCATCACTCCCGAGGAGCTCCGCAAGGAGCCCGGCTACTTCGACTTCGGGGATCTCGAGAAATACTTCGGTGGTGAGCCCACGGTGCAGGTCCGCCTCACGCAGCCGCTGCTGTCGTTGGCCGACTGGGCGGTGCGCGAGGACGATCCCGATCTGGCCGGGCTGGTGGCCGGGCTGAAGCTGGTCGACGTGAACGTCTTCAATTGCACCGAGCAGCAGGCGCAGGAGCTGCGCGGCCGGTCCGACACCTGGAGCAAGCAGCTCCTCAACAAGGACTGGGAGCAGGTCGTGAAGGTCAAGGACCGCGCTGAGCGCGCCAGCGTCTTCGTGAAGATGGAGGAGCCCGGGGCCAAGCAAAACCCGGGCGAGAGCCCGATGCTCTCGGGGCTGACGATCGTTGCTGTGGGCGAGGACGATCAGGCGGTCTTCGTGAATATCGTGGGCCGCTTCGAGTTCGACAAGATCAGCAAGCTGAGCCATCACTTCAACATCCCCGAGATGCAAGGGATGATCGACAAGGAGGCGCAGCAACAGGACCGCGATCGGGAGCGGGGCCGCCAGAAGGGCGATAGCACCAGAGAGAAGAAGGGCGGCGGCACGCTCTAGCGGCCGTCGCGCCAAAGCCGCTGCGCGCGAGCGGGGCCCAACGCGAGCGGGGCCCAAGTGGACGGGCGGGCTTGGCCCGGCAGGGAGGGGTCCGGTATCTTCACCGTGTCCCCTCTTTCGTTCCCGGTCGCCGATGCCACGAGCCTGGAACCTGGCGCCTCTGCTCATCCTGCCGGCCGCTGCGCTCGCCGCGCTGGGCGACGCTGCCGACCGCGTGAGGGCGCCTGCCCTCACCGAAATCGCCGCGGGTGCGGAGCGCGTCGCGATCGACGTGAGCTCGGCTCTTGCGGACACGGCTGCCCCCGCCGATGCGGCAGCCGCGGCCGACACAGCCGCCGCGGCCGACAAAGCCACCGCAGCCGGCACGGCCGCCTTCGCCGATTCGACCGCGTTTGCCGATGCAGCTGCCCTGCCCGACACGGCGGCGGTCGCCGACTGCGTCGCCGCAGTTGCCGGGGCGCTGCGGCTGATGCCCCCCGCCAGCGACCCACCCCTGGAGGGCCAGGGGCTCCCGATGAAGCGGATCTTCGCCCGCATCGACAGCCTCGACGCTTTGCTGGCCACGCCCTCGACGCCGGACCGCGGACGCTTGGCCTTCCGCCTCGCGCAGCTCTACCTGGCCACCGACATGTTCAAGCACCGGCGCACGGCGCTCGAGTATCTTGACCAGGCCATCGCGTTGGATCCGGCCCTGTTCGAGGCGTACCGGCTGCGCGCGGCGACGGCGCAGCGCATGCAGTATCCGGGGCAAGCGGAGAGGTGGTACGGCCAGCTCACGAAGACCTTTCCTGGCCAGGCGCAGGGGCACCTGGGCCTGGCGCACTTCGAGTTCCTCGAAGGTCGCAAGCTGCTCGACCACGAGCGCTTCACCCGCGCGCGTAACGCGTACGCCGCGGCCGTGTCCGCCGACTCCACCTCGATGGCGGGGTGGTTGGGGCTGGGCGGCTGCGAGCTGATCCTAGGCGAGTACGCCGCAGCCGCCAGCACCGGCGATCACCTTGCAGCGAGCGACTCCTTCGCCACCGCCGGGCTCTTGCTCGCGGGCGCCGCGCGCACCGCGCTGCAGCAGGATGAGGCCGCGTGGGGAGCGTTCCACCGAGCGCTCGACAGCCTGGATCCCTGGACCCGGCAGCTCTTCCTGCTCGGCAAGGGCCTGGTGCTGGAGGACGCGCTGCGCCACGGGTACGCGGCTGTGGCCGACAGCGCGACGCTCCTGGCGGCCATGCAGCATCAAGACGGCGACTGGAAGCCGCAGGACGGCATCAACCTCAAGAAAGCGGCGAGGGACACCACGGTACGACGCGTCGCCGTGGAGGCGTGGTGGCGCGACCGCAACCCTTGGCCGACCCATCTGGCGAACCGTGATCGGCTGGTCTTCTGGCGCCGGATGGTGGAGGCGGACCTGCTCTTTGGCGAGGAGCACGGAGCGGGGCGCGGCTGGGAGACCGAGCCCGGAATGGCGTGGGTCCGCTGGGGGCCTCCCACGGAGACTCGCTACGAGGCACCGGGCTTCGGCGACCTGCTGGACATGTTCGAGGGCACGCCGATCCGCGGTGAGCGATTGGGGGTTGGGGTCTCGCAGCACGTGGGCTACTGGATGTGGATTTACCGGCTGCCGGACAACGCCTTCGGGCTGTTGTTCCGCGACCTCACCTACCACAAGCGCTGGGTGACCACGCGCGACTCGCGCCAGAGCCTGCTCGCCTTCAGCAAGCAGGTGCCGCTGATCGCGGAACCGCCTCCACAGCGCGAGCCCGCCCTGGCGGTGGGTGTGGTGACCGCCGGATTCCAGCGCGGTGCCGGCCGCTCCACGCTGGAGGCGTACGTCGCGGTGACGCCGCTGAAGCCGGAGGACTCCCCGGGGCCGCCCGCCGTGGCCGCGGCGGCAGCTTCCGGCACGCCGGCCCTCGCGCGGCCAGCCACCGCCGCCAGTCCGCCGCTCCCGCTGCCCGCCGACCTGCGTCAGGACAGCACGGCGCTGGCCCTGGTGGAGCTGGCGGTCTTCGACAGCGGTCACCACCGCATCCAGTACGAGCGGCACACCCTGGGTGCAGAACGGCGCCTCGGTTCCCTGCTGCGGGCGCTGGGGGATGCCGCGGCGCGCGACGGCGAGGGACCGCTGCTGCTGCAGTTCGCCGCCGACCTGCCTCCGGGAGACTACGAGGTTGCTCTGGACGTCACCGACGTGCGCGATGGCGGGCACCGCGCCGTGCGCAGCCAGGTCGTGCTCGAGCCGCCCACCACCGGGATGCTGGCGCTGTCCGACCTGCAGCTGGCGGCGACGTTCTCGCCTTGCTCTGCGCCACTGCCGATCCCCGTGGAGTTCGTCAAGCACGGTTATGGGATCATCCCCGTTCCGGCCGGGGTGTACGCCGAGGCGACCGAAGACGTGTATGTCTATTACGAGGTGTACAACCTCTCGACAGGCAAGGACGGCCAGACGCGCTTCAATGTCACCTACGATATCTACCGGGACCGTCAGAGCGGTAACAAGGGCAAGCCCCTGAAGTCGTTCCGGCGCGGCGGCAACGATCGCATCGATCCCATGAGCGTGACGTTCCTCGAGGAGACCAGCGGCATCTCCGCGCAGCGGCACGTGGTGAAGGGCGGCGAGGTGGACATCGCGGAGCTTGCGCCCGGTCGCTACGTGCTGGTCGTGACCATCGAGGACCTGCTCTCCGGCGAGAAGACCAGCCGCTTCCAGCCGTTCCGCAAGGCGAAGGCGGAGGCTCGATCCGCGGGGAGCAAGGGGTGACCGCCGGTGCCGACGCGCGCCTGCATCTGTATCATCCCGGCCCTCGCCATCGCTGCGACCGGCTGCCCGAGTGGGGCGCCCAGATCAGGATCCTCGACCATCACGCCACCCTCGTGGACGACCTCGACGGCGACGGTACTCCCGACTTCTAGTTCCTCGTGGGCGCCGATCGAGGTCAGGGCGTCAACAGCAACGCGTTGTACCTCGGGGCGGAGGGCTACGCGCGAGATGTCGCGCTGCAGTGGGGAATCCAGGATCCTTTCGGACGGGGCCGGGGCGCTCTCATGCTCGATATCGATGGAGATGGGACGCGTGATCTGCTCGTCCTCAACTACAAGACCGCGATGCGCTCGTACTGCCTCCGCTCTCCCCCGCCCATGCGGGACCGCGCGTCCGAGGTTTTCGGCGTCGATCCAGCAGACGACGAGGCTGTGGCTGGCCTGCTCGAACGCGGTGGGCCTGCCTCCGGGAAGTGGTCTCGCAGCGATTACGTGTAGAACCTGGTGCCGCTGGAATCCTACGTCCGGTCGCCGGTGGCCGGCGTCTGGGGGGACTACGACGACGACGGCCGGCCCGATCTCTATTTCGACTACGGTGAAGTCGACGCCCCGGCCACAGACCCGCCGCCGCGCCGCAATCGCGTGCTCTTCGGACGCGCGGGGCACTTCACCGAAGCGGCCGATTCCATGCTGGCGCTCGACGGCGCGGGAATGCAGTGCGCGGCCGCTGATTTCGACAACAATGGAGCGCTCGACCTGATCGTGCTCCAACCCCACCGGGGCAGGATGCGGTCGCGTTATCGGACCTTCCTCAACACCGGAGGCAGGCACTTCGCGCAGCCAGCGGGCGCGGGCCTGATCTCGGCGGACGAGCCGGGAATCGCCGCCGGCAGATCCGCCAGTATTGGCCACGCCAGGTGAACGGCAGCGCATTCCCGGCGGCGCTGCACTTCGGGCTGAGCACGGCCAGGCGCGTCGATCGGTTGACGGTCGATTGGCCGTCGGGCTAGAGAACCACCATGACAGCGCTCGAAGCCAATCAGGGCCTGGTCGTGCGGCACCCGTAACGAGCCCCCCGGGCGAGATCCAGCGTTGCCCGCACACGCGTCCTTGATGATCGCCACTCGTGTGATGGCGGCTGCGGGATGTCCTACCGCAGAGTGCGCTCCAAGAACAATGCGCCGGGGACTGGGTTGTGCCGGTAGGGATCGATCTCGACGAAACCCAGCTCGCGGTACATTGCCACCGCCGTGCGCATCGAGGGCAACGTGTCCAGGCGCATGGCGTCGTAGCCCAGCGCCCGCGCCTGTCCGATCACCGCCTCGGCCAGCAGTCGGCCGATTCCCCTGCCGCGGTGCTGTGGTCGCACGAACAACCGTTTCATCTCGCAGGTCTGATCGGTGATCCGCCGCAGCGCCACGCATCCGGCGACGGCGTCGCCCGCGAGCGCCAGCAGTAAACGCCCACCCGGCGGGGCGTACTCCCCGGGCAGGCCGTCGAGCTCCTTCTGGAATCCCTGGAAGCAGAGGTCGATCCCCAGGTCGGCCTGGTACTCCCGGAAAAGGGTGCGGGCTTGTTCCACCTGCGACGGGCCGGTGGCTTGCATCAGCGTGATGGGCGCATCAGGGAGAGCCGGCCTGCCGGGCAGGTCGGGACGGTCGGGACGGTCGGGACGATCAGGACGGTCGGATGAGGCGGCGCTGCCGGGTCTGTCGGTACGGCCGCGCCCGCGGGCCATGCCCCGGCGGTCGGGCAAGTCGGGGATCTCGGGCAGATCGCGGCCGTTGGGCACAGTGGCCATTGCGGGCTCCTGGGTCAGGTGGCCGCCGGGGGAGGCCACCATTGATCTAGCGCCATCGCGCCGTCGAGCGCAACCCGGGCGGCGATTCGGGTCATGGGCACTCCTGCCGTGGACTGTGGGCCGTGGAACTCGCCGCTCGCGCTAGCGTAGGAGGTGCATGGTGGAGGGGGCGCCGGCCCCCGACGGGCGCCCGGCACGAACATCCTCGGCCTGATGGAGGAGGCAGACGATGGTTTACAAGAATCTTCTGGGCCGGCGGCCTGCGACCCTGCTGCTGCCCGCCCTGCTGCTGTCGGCGCTCGCCTGGAGCGGGCTCGCGGCGGCGGCAGAGGGAACGGCCTATCTCGGCGTCCAGCTCCAGGCCCTCGATCAGAACCTCATGGAGTCCTTCGGCATCGCCGAGAATCAGCGCGGCGTGCTGATCAGCGGGGTGGAGAAGGATAGCCCCGCCGACAAAGCCGGAATCCAGCGCGGCGACGTGATCACCACCGTGGGCTCCGAGCGGGTCCGCGAGCCTCAGGAGATGCAGAGCGCCATCGGCGTGCTCGCGCCCGACGCTAAGGTCACCCTCAAGTTCATCCGCAAGGGCAAGGCGGGCAAGGCGGAGATCGTCCTGGGCAGCCGCCCGGACAGCGTTCGGGAACGCTCGGCCGAATCCGACGACGCCGATCGCTCTGACCGCTCGGATCGCTCCGACCGTGTCGAGCGCGGCCCGCGCAAGATGATCTTCATGTCCTCGACGCCGATGATGGGCGTGGAGGTGCAGGAGATCACGCCGAAGCTCGGGCACTACTTCGGCACCGACGAGGGGCTGCTCGTTCTCCGGGTGCACGAGGACTCCCCGGCGGCGAAGGCCGGCCTGGAGGAGGGGGATGTGATCGTGGAGGTCGACGGCAAGGCGATGAAGGACTGGAACGGCCTGCACGACGTGCTGGGCAAGCACGAGGACGGCGACAAGGTCAAGGTGACCGTGATGCGCGACAAGCACCGCATGGACAAGGACGTCGAGGTGAGCGCTCGCATGGGCGATGACGTGGAGGTCTCCGACCTCCCCAACGCCCAGCGGTTCCATGGCAACGACGAGCCTTGGGCCAACTCATTGCGGGACCAGCTGCGCGGCCTGCGGGGCCTGGGCCGGATGCGGGAGCTGTCGCCCGACGCTCACGTCTACGAGTTCCGCAGCGACAGCGATCAAAAGGACCTTCACGAGTCACTGGAGAAGCTCCAAAGCCAGCTCGACGAGCTGCGGCAACAACTCGAGCAGCTGCGCAAGGACAAGGAGAAGTAGGAGGAGAAGCACCAGACGAGGGAGAGTCACCGGGGCTGGGACGCACGCGCTCGAGCCCCGCACCCCGCCGCGATCCAGGCTCGCAGCGGGGTTTTTCGTTCCCTGCGGCCGCGCTGTCTTGATAGGCTAGCCGGCCATGTTCCCCGCAGCTGCGATCCCCTCGAGTCCGCTCGCTGTCTCCGGCATTCCGATTGCCGCCAGCGGGCTCACCAAGCGCTACGGCTCGTTCACCGCGGTCGCAGGCATCGATTTCCAGGTTCAGGCCGGCGAGTGCGTGGGTTTCCTGGGCCCCAACGGAGCCGGCAAGACCACCACCGTGCGGATGGTGTCGTGCTTCACTCCCATCAGCGCAGGATCGGTGCGCATCTTCGGTCTCGACGTCACGCAGCGCCCGCGCGTGGTGAAGGCGCTACTGGGAATCTGTCCGCAGGAGGACAACCTCGACCCCGACTTCAACGTGCGGCAGAACCTGCTGCTCTACGGCCGCTACCACGACCTGCCGCGCGCGACCGCGACCCGGCGCGCCGACGAGCTGCTGGAGCTGATGCAGCTCACCGAGAAAGCCCGCGCCAAGATCGCGGAGCTGTCCGGCGGCATGAAGCGGAGGCTGATCCTGGCGCGCGCCCTCATGAACCACCCACGGCTGCTGATCCTCGACGAACCGACCACCGGGCTCGATCCCCAGGCCCGCCACCTCATCTGGCAGCGTGTCCGCCAGCTCAAGAGCGAGGGGGTGACCGCGCTCCTGACGACCCACTACATGGAGGAGGCGAGCCAGCTCTGCGACCGCGTGATCCTCATGGACAACGGGCGCATCCTGCTGCAGGGCACGCCGGGCGAGCTGGTCGCCCGCGAGGCCGGCCGCGAAGTCGTGGAGCTGTGGGAGCTCACCGACGAGGTGCGGAGCTTCGTCCGTGCGGCCGGCTGGCCGGCGGAGGAGGCTGAGGAGCGCCTCTTCCTCTACGATCGCGGCGGCGACGGCATCGCCGCGGCGATCGGCGATCGCTTCCCGCATCAGCCGCGGCTCATCCGCCACGCCACGCTGGAGGACGTCTTCCTGCTGCGTGCCGGGCGTGCGCTGAAGGAATGAGTCGTGGACGGCGGGTGGCGCACCTTCACGCACGTTTCGCGCCGCAGCCTGCGTGTCTGGCAGCGGCACGCGGGCGTGTTCCGCAAGACCTGGCTGCTCAGCTTCCTGCCGCCGCTGCTGGAGCCGATCCTTTACGTGGTCGCGTTCGGGCTCGGCCTGGGCCGCCTGATCGGTACCGTGACCTACCTCGGGCAGCAGCTGAGCTACGTGCGCTTCATGGCGCCCGGCCTGATCGCGGTGGCGATCATGTACAACGCGTACTTCGAGACGACCTACGCCTCGTTCATACGCATGTACTACCAGCGGACCTTCGACGCGATCGTAGCGACGCCGCTCCTGGTCGAGGACGTGATCGCCGGAGAATGGCTATGGGGGGCCACCAAGTCGCTGCTGGCCGCCTCGATCATGCTGGGGGTGCTGACGGCGCTGGGGCTCGTGGCGTGGCCCGCCGGCGCGCTGATCGTGCCGCTGGCCGTGCTGGGCGGCCTGTTGTTCGCCGGGCTGGGGCTGGTCACGACCGCGCTCTCGCCGTCCATCGACGGCTTCAACCTGCCGATCTTCCTGCTGGTGTTCCCGATGTTCCTGTTCAGCGGGACGTTCTTCCCGCTCGAGACCCTGCCGGGTTGGGCGCTGCGCGTGGCGCGCGTGCTGCCGCTCACGCACGTGGCAGCCCTGGCGCGCGGGGCGTGCCTGGGGCAGGCGCCACCCCACTGGGCGGCGAGCCTGGCCTACCTGGCGGGCGCGGCGCTTTTTGTCTCGGCACTGGCGTTGGTGCTGATGCGCCGACGCCTGGTGAAGTAGCGGCCGTTACGTCCGTCTGCGTCCCGGGCCGTGCCGGTCGATGTGCACGTTGAGCAGCGGCAGGAACTTGAATGGCCAGGGATTGTTGCCGGCGTAGTTGAGGGCTCCGATCTGCACGCCGCGCAGCCGCACCGCGTAGTTCAGCAGCGCGATGCCGACACCGTGGAGTTCATCGCTAGCGCGGACGTACGGAGCCACGCCCACTCCGCGAAGCGTGCGCGTGTACACCATGAGCCCTCCGATCCCGGCGCCCGTCAACGTGGTCGCGCCCACGACCAGCCCACCGATTCCCAACCCGCGCAGCTCATCGCCTGCTCCGACGGCGAGGCCCGCGATCCCCAGCCCACGCAGCTCATCGCCAGCGCCGACCGCGATCCCGCCGATGCCGATGCCCGCGAGGTTGCGGCCGGCGCCCGCTGCGACGGCCCCCACCACCAGCCCCTTGACGTTCTCTCCCGCCCCGACGCCCACACCCCCCAGCGCGATTCCCGTGAGATCCTCGCCCGCCCCGCAGCCCAGCCCGCCGATGGCGATGCCCCGGAAGCTCTCCCCGGCCCCGCAGGCCAGACCGCCGATCACGAGGCCGTCCATATTCCCGCCGGCGCCCACGCCGACCCCGCCGATGCCGATCCCGATCATGTCCCGGCCGGCGCCCGCCCCGACGCCGCCGATCATCAGGCCCCGAGCGCTCTCCTGGGCCCCCGCACCAATGCCGCCGATCACGATACCGCTGAGGCTCTCGCCACCGACGCCGATCGGCGCCAGCGCAATGCCCCAAAGCTCGTCCGCCGCTACACCCAAGCCACCGATCGCCACGCCGTGCAGTACGTGCACGCCGGGCCCCAGCAGGCCCACGCCGACGCCGTCGAGACGGAAATGTCGATTGCGGCGCGCCTTCCAGAGCGTGAGGTTGAGACCGTTCACGCGCTCGACGTCACGGTCGCTGAAGTTGATGCGCAGCCCGTCCCAGCGCGCCGAGTTGCCGATGCTCAGTCCTGCGCCCGCGGCGCCCAGATCCAGGGAGGATCCCGCGGCCGCCGGCGAGGTGGCCAGCGCCAGCGCCGCGAGCAGCGCCGGTGCCGCCAGCAGCGCCGGCAGCGTCAGCGGCGGCAGCTGCGCGAGGCGCGGCAGCACGGTCGCGCCCCGCGCCCGTCGGGAAGGCAGGATGCCCAGCCGTGCGGACGGCCGCCGCCCAGGCCCTGAGGCCTTGATCGTCATGGCCGCCCGCGCGAGGCCTCGGGGCAATCGCTCCACGCGTTCATCCTCTCCCGCGCCCGCGCCACGTCAGGCGCCCTGCGCGCCGACGTTCCCTTGAACGGACCGGTCGCGGCCGCTAGTCTACGCCCCGGGAGCCGGTGGCCGGCCCGTCCCGCCGCCGCCGCGCTGAAAGCTCTCACGTCGATCGGCACCCCCCTAGACGTCCCATAGCGCGCCCGGGTTACAGGAGGAGCCATGGTCTGCTTCGCCAGCGTCGGGCGCGCGACGGCGCTCGCGACGGTCGTTCTGCTCGTTCTCGCTGCGTTCCTTCCCGGGGTGCCCGCAGCGTGGGCTGCTGACAACGGCGGCCTGCCCGACCTGCCGCGTGAGACCCAGATCCTGGTCGACACTCCGGGCACCGCGAACAGCGCGCTCGCGGGCGTCTTCAACCCCGCGGCGTGGGCGATGCAGCACAGCTGGGGAGCCTACCTCAGCTGGGACGATCTCGCGCACAGCGATCGCAAGGCATGGGCGGGCGCGGTCTCACTGCGCTACCTGGGCTTCGGGTGGCGCCAGCTGCGATTTCCAGGGCCGGCGGGCGAGATCGGTGGCAGCAGTCTCGACGAGTACACGCTGGGCCTCAGCGCTGGCCGCCGCACTGCGACCATCGGCATGTCGTACGCCTGGGTCCCGGGCGGCCCGCTGCCCGGCGGCGCGCAGCGGGATGGCCGGCTCACCGCGGGGGTGGTCGGCCGCTGGCGGGTGGTCTCGGTCGGAGTCGCTTCGCTCTGGGATCTGCAGCGCAGCAGCAACGAGCAGCAGGTCGATCTGGGTCTGCGTCCCCTGGGACCGCGCCTGACGCTGTTCGGCGATGCCGTCTGCCGCAAGGGCGACGCCTTCGCGGACATCCACACGGGCTACGGTGTGCGCGCGGAGATCACGCCCAAGCTCACGCTCGCTGCCAAGGCGCTGAGCACGGGTGAGGTGAGCCTGGGGGTCACGCTGGGGCTGAGCCCACGCGACCACGTCTCGTGGCGGCCGCACCTGGACAACGACGGCCACCGCATCGCCTCGACCTGGGCGCTGGAGTACGGTCCGCCCGCTGCACGTGGCGCACGCGGATTGCGGCCCCGCGGGCACCGTTTCCCCACGCTGGACCTCAACGGCCCGATGACCTACCGGCGCTACCGGTTCTTCGACCGGCGCCGCACGCTGCTCTCCACGCTGGCCGCGATCGAGCGCGCTGCCGCCGATCCGAACGTGGGTGGGCTGGTCGTGAATCTCTCCGGGATGCGCGTCACGCCGGAGCTGCAGTGGGAGCTGCGCGCGCAGCTGGCCGGCCTGCGCGCAGCCGGCAAGAAGGTGATCGTCTACCTGGACCGCGGGGGGCTGTTCGAGACCATGCTCGCCTCGGTCGCCGACCAGATATGGATGGATCCCTACGGCGATCTGCACCTGCTGGGGCTGGCGACCGGCCGTACGTATTACAAGAATGCGGCCGACAAGGTGGGGATTGGCGTGGATGAGTGGCGTTTCTTCAAGTACAAGTCCGCAATGGAGAGCTACTCGCGCACCTCGATGTCGCCCGCCGATCGCGAGCAGCGTCAAGCCCTGATCGACGACATGTACGAAACGGCGGTGTCGGCGCTCACCGCGGCGCGGGCCATCCCGCGCGAGCGCTGGGAGGAGATCCTCGATCGACAGGGTTTCCTGACGGCCGAAGACGCGCTCGCGGCGGGGCTGGTCGATTCGTTGGGGACATGGGAGCAGACGGTGAAGGCGGCGCGGACTGCGGGGCGCCGGGCCGGTGGCGACGCCTTTGCAGCGCAGCTGGGGCGCGTGCTCGGCGACCCCGTGTGGGGACCCCTGGAGTGGGGGGAGCCGGCGCGGATCGCGGTGCTGTACGCGATCGGACCGTGCGACATGGACACCGGGATCCGGGCGCGGGAGCTGGCGGGAGTGTTCCGGCGCGCGCGCGAGGACCGCGGCGTGAAAGCGGTGGTGCTGCGCGTCGACTCTCCGGGTGGCGACGGAATGGCCAGCGACGTCGTGGCGCGCGAGGTCGCGCAGACCGCCAAGCGCAAGCCCGTGATCGTATCGCAAGGCCAAGCGGCGGCATCGGGTGGGTACTGGATCAGCATGCCGGGCGATCGCATCGTGTCCGCGCCGATCTCGATCACGGGCTCCATCGGCGTGATCGGCGGACACGCCTGGAACGACTCGCTGGGCCGCAAGCTTGGATTGACGTACGACGGCGTGAAGCGCGGGCCCCATGCCGACCTGTATCAGGGGATCATGCTGCCCGGGATCGGTCAGGTGCTGCCGGAGCGCCCGCTGACCCCCAAGGAGCGCGAGCGCGCCGAAACGCTGCTGCGCAACGAGTACCATGATTTCGTCGTCAAGGTCGCCGCGGCGCGCAAGCTCCCGGCGGCCTATGTGGACTCGATCGGGCAGGGGCGCGTGTGGAGCGGGACCCGCGCGCAAGGGTTGAAACTGGTGGACGACCTGGGTGGCCTGTGGGACGCGCTGCGCATCGCAAAGGAGCGGGCGGGGATCCCCGTGGCGCGGCGCGTCGTGCTGACTGAGGCGCCATCGATTGGGATGCTGAATCTGGAGGCTCTGCGCCCGAAGCTGTTCCAGCTGGCTGTGGGCGATGTGCGCGGCGCGGGTGACTCTCCAGGCGCTGGCTTTCCGGGCAACTTGGCCGGCGCGCTATCCGTGGAGGATGCCATCGCTGCCGAGGAATCTTGTGGAATCGGGCCGCAGGCCGAGTCGATCTTCTGGAGCCACCTGCTAGAAGCGCGGGGCCGGCCGCTGATGATGATGGAGCCGCTGCAGATCGAGGACGGAGCGGACACACGCTGAGGGCGGGCGATGGGCGCGACCTGGGCGCGTGCGGTCTCACCGCCGGCGTGTCAGGGGCCGGTCTCCGGGATGACGAGGGTCAGGTCCATGTCCGAGGCGATCGTCACGACCGTGTCGGCAGCTGCCCCCGCGGATTGCAGCCGGGCCAGGACCTGGTAAGCCCCCGGGTTCAGGTGGAGGCTGGCGGAGCCCGTGGCATCGCTTTGGAGCTCCACGCCTCGATCCGCAGAAGAGTCCACAATGATGGCGCCTCCGACGACGGCAGCGCCACCGACCGTGCGCAGGTGGATCCCGAGTTGGTACCGACCCAATTCCACGGCGATAACAGCACCTGGACCCAACGTCACGAGTGCCGACCTATCGAAAAAGAGGAATGATGTAGGCACTCCTTGCGGCGGGCCCACGCGAATGCTACAGCTCCCCTGGAAGCCGAGCGCATGGATGTGGCCATTGGTGGTCGACGGTTGAAGAGAGGTGTTGCCATCTTCGAACTTGTTTGGCGCCCTCAAGGTCGTCTCGACCGTGAGCGTAGCGGCCTCGAGTGGCACGCCTCCGAGTGAGGGCCGGATCTCATAGTCGACCACCGGGACCAGCAGCGTCAGCGTGTCGGCGCCGGAGACCACCACGCTGTCCGGCCAATCGTACGCTACTGACTGCGGATAGGCCCTCGCGTTCACGAAGGCGCGGAAGCGACCTGCCCAGGGCAACCAGGCCGTGAACTCACCGTTGTCGGAAACGTAGAAGCTGACGCTTGCGTGGCGCGTCTCCCCCGTGGGGATGCGGTACCCATAGTCGAACTCCACCCCGTGGTTCGTGGGCACGAACGGGAGAGCGACCGCGTATACGACTCGACCCCTTTGCGACACATACTGCGGCTGGAGCTGCTTCGGCGTTTCGTCGAACCAGACTGCGTAGAATCGCCAACCGGGCAGCTGCGACGAACTGGGGAAGTCTACCGACCCGTCAAAGTACCCAGGTGCAGGTAGGTCGGAAGTGAACCGGCCTTCTTCGTCGGTCTTGCCGTTCCAGCTGCCATTGACGGGTCCAGGGTAGCCGTAATTATTCAAAGAGACGGAGACGCCGCTGACTGGCACCCCCAGCGGCGAGAGGACAACGCCCGAGGCCATCACCGGCGCCACCGGCGCCAGCTGGGGCTGCACCAGGTCCCTGCAGCCTGCGGCCGACGCGGCGACCAGCCCGAGGCAGACCACCAGGCGCAGCCTGCCGAGTCCGCTGCCCGGCTGCCGGGCACGCGGCGCCCCCGCCGTGGCCGGGAGGATCGCGCTCGCCCCATTCGTCTGTTCAGAACGCAAACCCCACCCCCACGCGGTAGCCCACGCTCCACAGGTAGCGGGTCTCAGCGTCGGTGGCTCCAGCGGCCCTGAGCTGGCTGTCGTCCACCAGCCGGACCGACTGGTACCGCCCGACGATTTCGGGCCGCACTGCCACGTGCGGCGTGACGTTGATGCGCGCGTGCACGCCGACGTCGAGTCCTTCGGCGATGGCATCGGGATCGGTGTCGTCCTCCAGCGCCATGAACGAGACGCCCGCCACCAATCCAGGCGACACGCGCCAGTGACCCCACGGCTCGATGCGCCCGTGCATGGCGACGCTGGTGGCCCGGGCCGCAGCTCCGTCGCGGCGGCTGCTGGTGGTGATCTCATCGAGCTCCAGCTCGAGCTGCAGCCAGGGAACGAACCCCATCCCACCGCGCAGCCCCAGCAGGGCGTCGTCGCGGAAGTGGATCGTCTGGTTGAAGTTCCACGAGCCGGCGTAGATGGAGAGCTCCAGCGGATGTGCGACCGGCCAAGCGCCGCCCTCTGCAGCGCGTGCCGGTTGCGGACTCGCAACGCTCACCGCGCCGACCGCGCCCGCCAGGCTCACGACGCTTACGACATCGACGCCACCTACGGCGCCCACCGCGCCGCCCGCCGCGAGCGCCCAAGCCAAGAGCCGCGCTCCCACGCATCGTCGATCGTAGCGAACCTCAGAACGCATATGCCAGCCCCACTCGCATCGCCCGGCCCCACATCTGCGTGGGCTGCGCGTTCACCGCGGACGTCTGCGAGCTCTGGGCCCCCGTGCCAGTGCCATCGCTGGCCGTCGCCAGCGTGAGCACCCTGAACTCCTGGCGGCGTAGCAGCCATTCGGCGCGCGCGCTCCAGCACGACGTGATGCGGGCGCGCAGGCCCGTCCCGATGTCGTAAGCCTCGCTGAACGCATCGGGATCTTCGCTGTCGTCCAGGCCCACGAACGCCACGCCGGCGAGCAGCGTGGGGGAGAGCCGTGAGCGCAGCGGCTCCACGCGCCCATGCACGGCCACGCTGATCTGCCGCGCCGTGTTGTTGCTGCGTTCGCGGCGCGTGTAGACCTCGTCGAACTCCGCGTCGAGCAGGAAGACGCGGCTCAGGCGCGCCGTGGCCCGCAGCCCGAACAGGGCGCTGTCCTCAAACCAGGTGGAGGCGTCGAAATCGTAGGCCCCCAGGTAGGGGCCGAACTCCAGCACGCGTGTCCCGGAGCCGCCCGCTGCGCCCGAGGGCGCTGCCGTAGCTGCAGTCGCGGTGCCAAGGGCAATGCCCACGCCGGCGAGAAGGCCGCTCCAGGTCAGCAGCGATGTGGAGAGCACGATCCGGCTCCAGCGCAAGGTCAAGCGGCGGCCCCCCTGGCCCGTCACGAGCGGGGGAATGTCCAGAAGCGCGATGGGCCTGGCTCTACGGTGCTGTGCGGGGCAGGGGGAGTCAAGTGCGGCGGCGATGTGCGGCGGCCATCCGGCGCGTCACTGCGCTGGAGGCACCACCACCTCGACCATCTCGCCCAGGAGCTCCTGGTGGAAGCGCGCCAGCTCCAGGTCGGTAAAGGTGTCCCAGCCCCGGCAGTGATCGTGGTCGCGCATCTGGGCGTCGCACGCGACCGTGACACCGTGCAGGATCTGTCGGGCGAGCTGCCATTGCCCGGCGCGCTGCTCCAGCTCGGGGCGGGTCAGGGGCCGGTGGGCCTTCTTCTCTAGCCATTCGAACTCGCGGCGCAGCTCACCGGAGTCCAGTCGTGCGAAGCCATGGCAGAAGATATTGAGCTCCTTGGCGACCTGGCAGAGGGAACGGTCTTCGTCGGTGAGCTTCACGAGGTGGGCGCGCAGGCGGTCGATGACCTGCTCGCGTGTGAGCGTGAGCATGCTGGATCTCCGCGGGGGATGTGGGCGCCGCCGCACGCCGCAGCCGCGGATTCGACAGGCGCGGAATCCACGACGGCCGCGGAGGCGACGGCTTTCTGCCCCCCAAATCAAGGACTCGCCACGCGCGCGATCAAGGCGTGGATCGGTCTCTTCGGCTGAAACGCGCGAGCCGCTCGCACCAGCGTTTCTGCTGACCTCTTCGCCGCAAAGCCCCGGGGCGCCTTGACAGATTGTCAAAGATCACGGGATCGGAGCCGCTGCGGGGGCTGTTCGAGCGCGAGCGGCGGCTGCTGGGACTGCTCAGCCGCTGCGTGCATGAATGCACCCAGCGAGCGGTCCGCGCCTGCTGCGACGATCCATCGCTGTCGGTGGGGATGGTGGCCGCCCTGCAGACCTTCGGCAGCTACGCCGCCAACTCCCACCCCCACGTCCACGCCATCGTCACCGACGGCGGTTTCGGCGAGGACGGCCGCATCGAGCGGATGGGATACTGGGACTTCGCGGCATTGACCGAGCTGTACCGCCGGCTGGTGCTGGCGGCGCTGCGGCGGGGCCGGCGGCCCCGCGCACACGCCCACGGCGTCAGGCGTAGCGGCGGCGGGCTACGGCGAGGTGAGTGGCGGCGCGCCAAGGCGCGTGGAGCGCTCGCTGGGCCGCGGCGGCATGGGCGAGGTCTGGTTGGCCAGCCGGGCCGACGGGGCATACGAAACCACAGCGGCGCTGAAGCTGGTGCGCCCCGGGTGGCGCGCCGCGTAGCTGATCCCGCGATTCCGGCACGAGCGGCAGCTCCCGGCCCATCTGCGTCACCCGCACATCGCGACGTTGCTGGACGGAGGGGTGACCGACGATGGCCTCCCGTACCTGGCCATGGACTACGTCGACGACCAGCCCGTCACCGCGTGGTGCGCGGCGCGCGATCTCCCGATCCGGGAGCGCCTGGCGCTGTTCCGCACCATCTGCGATGCAGTCCGCTTCGCCCATGCCAACCTGGTGGTCCACCGCGACCGGAAGCCGCAGAACATCCTGGTGGCCGGCGACGGTCGACCCATCCTGCTGGACTTCGGCATCGCCAAGCTGCTGGACCCCGAGGAGGGCGAGGCCGCAGCGACCCTCGAGGAGGAGCGCGCCCTCACCCCCGAGCACGTTGTCCCCGAGCAGCTGCGCGGCGACCTGGACCGCATCGTGATGAGGGCGCTGCGCAAAGAGCCCGAACGTCGCTACCGGTCGGCCGAGGATCTGGCCGAGGACGTCGATCATTGGCTGGCCGGGCTACCCGTACGCGCCACGCCCGGTGGCGATACCCTGCGCGTCGACGTCCTGGTGCGCATGGCCGAGACGAAGATCGAGCAGACGCGCGATCATCCCCGGATCCAGGCGAAGCTGTAGGGCACGTTGGCCGAAATCCATGGTGGTCGCAGCCGCTTGGAGCAACAGGCCCAGGCGCTGGAGCGAGCGCTGTCGGCGGCAGAACAGCCCGGGCTCGCCGACTTGGCCCTGCTGCGCCGCGCCCGGGAGCTGCTGGCCGCGGCGCGCTGAGGCGTGTCCGACCCGCGCCCTCTCTGCCGCCATCTCCATCGGCAACTGGAACGTGCCTCTGCGCAGGGAGGTCCCTTCGGGGGGGCCGCTGGACACCGGCGCGACCTCTTCGTTCTGGATTGCGAAGTTCGTGGGAAGCGGGGCGCCCACCGCCGCGCCGCCCGCAGGCAGCGCGCCGTCGGTCCTGGCCTCGCTGGAGCTGTGGTGGGGCGGACGCGATGATGAGGGCACTCTGGTGCCGGCGGGGGTGTACTTCTGCGCGCGGGTGGCGTGGGTGGGGCTGGCGCTGACGGCGGGTGTAGCGAGGTGGGCGGGCGCATGGGGTGGAGGGGGCTCCTTCGAGCTCCCTCCACCCGGCAGCTTCGATCAGTGCAGGATCGTCAGCCGCTTGGACCCGATGGGTTGCCCGTCGACGTCGAGGCGGACGAAGTACTGCGCGGCCGAGACCTTGCGGCCGCCCTCGTCGCGCGCATCCCAGCTGGTCATGTGGTGCCCGGCGGGCAGGCGTCCGACATCGATGTGGCGCACCAGGCGGCCTGCCACGTCGTAGATCCGCACCCGGACCGCGGCGTCGTGGGCCAGCGAGAAGGACAGCTGGCTGGCGCCGCCCGCCGGGTTGGGCCCCAGCGCCTCGAACACCGTGGTTCGCACCGACCCCGGGGACGGCGCCGCGGTGACCCCCGTGAAGTCGAGCGTGGCCGTGAAGCTGGTGGCATCGCCGCAGGAATTGGTGGCCACCAGCCGGTAGCCGCCGTGGTCCGTCCAGACGGCGTCCAGGATCGTCAGCGTCGTGGTGGTGGCCCCGCCGATAGTAGAGCCGTTGCCGGTCGGCCCGTCCGAGATCGGCAAGTCGTTGTGATACCACTGGTAGGTGAGCCCCGAGAAGCCGGAGGCCGCCTGCGCGGTGAACGAAACGTCGTCTCCCAGCTGCACGGTCTTGGACGCCGGATGCTGATAGAACCACGGTAGCCCGGTCTCGCTGTACCTGCCCCAGAAGGGCGAGGTCAGCGCGGGGGACGGGCCACCGTAGTCGACGTTGAGGAACGAACCGCCTACGTGGACCTCGTTGTTGTAGGTGCCCAGCGCATAGACGATGTTGTCCGTACCGTAGTGGGTATCATGCCAATTACCCTCTTCCCAGTACGCGACGCGATTGACAAGGACGCCGGCCACAGAGGTGAAGTCGCCCGCGACGTAGAGCCGCCTACCGTTGGTTTTCAGCGCGCGGACGTTGTTGTTCGCGCCCCCCGTCGCAAGCGCCGAGAAGCTGACGCCGTCATACACGATCAGATTCGGAGAGTGGCTTATTCCCGAGAACTGGCCCCCGATCACCAGCTTTCCATCGTAGACCTCGAGCGAGAGCACCGTACCCCCGAATGCGCCTCCGCCCACCAGGTCCCAGAAGGTGCCGGTCCACCGAGCGAGTCCGCCAGTCGCGCTCCCGCCAGCCGAGGTGAAATTTCCGCCCGCGTAGAGGTAGCCGTTGTAATCCTTCAATGCGTAGACGAAGCCATTCATCCCGAAGCCGACCTGTTCCCAGACGTCGGTGGTCTCGTTCCAGCGCGCCATCCGGAGGATGCTCGTCGCCCCCGATGCGGTGAACGACCCTCCAGCGTAGGTGATGCCGTTGGAGCGCTCGATGGCGTAGACCGCGTTGTTGAACCCGGCACCCATCGCCTGCCAGGCAGGCGGGGGGAATACGGTGAAGCGCTCGGTCCACCGGGCGATGTTGTTGACCGCGATTCCCCCCGCTTGGGTGAACACGCCTCCGGCCACCAGCTCGTCGGGCCCGACCACGCCGGGGTACCTGAACCCCTTCAGTGCCATGACCGGGCCGTTGACGCCCACCCCGTACGACTGGAGCGCGCCGCCCGTCCACGATGCGACGTTGTGGGCGGTGGCCACCGAGCCCGTGGGCTGATGGAAATCGCCCCCTGCCACGATGCGCCCGTTGAAGTTGGTCATGGCCAGGACGTAGTTCCCGAAGCCGCCCCCGAACGGGCCCCATTGGAAGCCGTCCCAATGGGCGATGTGGTTGGCCGGCCGCTCGGCCACCGTGAAGTACCCCACCGCGACCAATTCGCCGTTGTAGGAAACCAGGCTTTGGACTGTGGCGTCGGTTCCATAGCCCAGGGGTACCCAGTAGCCTCCGGCTGCATACCACGAAGCCACGCGGCTTTCGCTCAAACCGCTGGCCGTCGTGAACGCGCCACCGATCATGAGCACTTGATTGTGCACGATCACGTTGAAGATCGTGCCGCCACCCGGGGCCGTTCCGGTGGAGAAACTGTGGAACGACCAGCCGTTCCAGCCCGCGATGCAGTTGCGCGTCGCCCCGTTGATGGTGAGGAATCCACCTCCGACGATGAGCTCTCCCCCGTACAGGGCGAAGTCGTAGATCCCCCCCAGATCGGTCCCCGTCGTGATCTGCGTCCAGTGCGTGGCGGGATTCCAGCGGGCCAGGTTGATCACGGTTCCCGGACCGCCAAGCACATTGCCGCCGGCGTACAAGTCGCCGTTGTAGACCGCAAGGGCGCGCACAGCGGTGTTGGTCTGGCTGCCGAACCCACCCTCCACGTCGTGCCAGAGGTTGGCGATGGGGTCCCAGCGCGCGAGGAAGTAGGCGTCGTTGCTGCCCCCGGGGACGAAGTGGGTCATGAAGGTGCCCCCGATGTAGAGAGCGCCGTTGTACTCCTCCATCGCCAGGACAGAGCCCGTGTTGGTAGCAGAGAGGCTCTGCCAGGCCGAGCCATCCCACCGCCGGACGGTCTGATCGAACGTGCCCACGTTGTTGTCGCCGCTGCAGCCGGCGACCAGTTCGCCGTAGAACACTGTCAGGGCATTGACCGTTGCACTGATCCCGCTCCCCACCGGCGCCCATTGGCCGGTGGCGGGGTCGCGCTGGGCAATGTTCGTGACTGCCACCCCCCCGATGCTGGTGAAGTCGCCGCCCACCACCAGCCTTGGAGCCAGCGGACCGAGGTCGTCCGGGTCCCAGGAGACGGCTGCGTAGACGTTTCCGTTGGCGCCGTTGGGCGCGGTGCCATTATCCAGCGGACCGGCACTCCACAGAGCGCACTGAGCGAGCGCCTCGGATGTGGCGTGCAGCATACAGAGGAGCATCAGGAGCAGAGCCAGTCGCGACTTCATCAGGGATCTCCTCGAGTTCGTGGGGGTCGATCGATCGGGCTGGGAACGTGCACGGCCCGGACCGGGACGGAACCTGCCTTCTCCAGCGCCGTGGTACACGTCCGTACTTCCGAGCTCGTTCAGGCGAACGCGCCGGGAGGTTGCGCCCCGCAGAGGTAGGCTTCGCGGTGATACGGGAGGTGTTGGGTGGGCGGGGACGCTCCTCGATCACGGCCAGCCTGCCTGCTCCGCCGGAACGGTGTCCGAGACGTTTCGGATCTCGCGAGGGGCATCCAGGCCTGGGAGGCGGGCCGCCAGCGCGTGGAATCCGCGGCCTGATCTGGCCGGCCGGTGGCCCTGGCAAACCCTGCGGATCCCAGCCGAAACGCGACGATCAATCGAGACTTGGCATCGGGCACGGTGTCATCTCCGGCGTGACGGGAATGGGGCGAAGAATCGTGGGCTGCGAATCAAGCGCAGTTGGAGGGTGCTCGGAGCGCCGCCTGGGGGCGGTGGACCAGCTGGTACAGCGTATTGGACTCTATCGCGCGGGACGGGCGTCGGCAAGCGCGGCGCAACCACAGGATAAGCGTTCCGGCGAGGAGCCCAAGGCCTATGTGATGGCGGCCGCAATCGCGGCCTTCCGCAAGCCCGGTACCGTCACCCTGCACACGGCCCTGCGCACTCCCAACTGACCGTCGCGGGAACCAGCGCGCTCCTCGACCGCCCGTCCGCGACCGACGGGGCGAAGCGAGTACTTACGCTTGCTGCAGCTATTTTCTCGCATTCCCTAAGCTGAACGTGAGCCGTTCGTCTCCGTTTCGCGCTTCCAGGGCCGCCAGCCGAGACTCGAACTCGGCATTGCGAGCCTCCAGCGCGGCGATGCGCTCGTCTCTTTCGGCCAGCATCCCCTGTTGTTCCTGCACTGCATTGATGAGCACCGGCACCAACTCGGAGTAATTCATGCCCAGCGGCTCGTTCGCGTCGCCCTCGGCCACGACCACTTCAGGGATCGCTTCGGCCACCTCTTCAGCGATCAGGCCCAGGTGTGTGTGTCCGTCCGCGCCGCTTCGCCAGTTGAATGTCACCGGCCTCAGTCGCCAGCTGCCACTGATTGGCGCGTTCTTCGAGCTCCTGGCGCGTCAGCGGGTGGTGGGCCTTTTTCTCCAGCCACGCGTACTCGCGCCGTAGCTCTTCGGACGTGAAGCGCCCAAAGCCATGGCAGTAGATGTTCAGCTCGCGGGCAACCTGGCAGAGCGGGCGGTCTTCGTCGGTGAGCTTCACGAGGTGGGCGCGCAGGCGGTCGATGAGCTGCTCGCGGGTGAGCGTGAGTATGGTGGATCTCCCCGGGGGATGCGGGCGCCGCCGCACGCCGCAGGCGCGGATTCGACGGGCGCGAAATCCACAGCCGCGGAGCCGACGGCTCGCTGCCTCCCTAATCAAGGACCCGCCACGCGCGCGATCTAGGCGTGCCTTGCTCTCTTCGCTCGGTGCGCGCGAGCCCCTGTCACCAGCGTCTCTGCTGACATCTTCGCCGACGAGCCCCGGGGCGCCTTGACAGATTGTCAAAGACCACGGGTTCGGAGCCGCGAACCCCCTTGCATCGACCTGCGTAATCAGTTGTGAAACCTACGATTACGGGGCTGTCTGGGCTCGTGATCTTGGCAACGTGCCGGGCCCGCGTCTTGATGGAGGGAGTCCTCGCAGCCCGGCGGCAGAGATTCGAGACACCCCGCCGCCGTTTGACCTCCCTGCGAACCGGTTGGGAGTTGGGACCCGTGAGCGAGACGGTCGAGAACGGAATCCCGAGCAATCTGGACATCTACTTCAAGGAAGTCGGCAGGTACTCCACCCTCACGCGCGAGCAGGAGGCGGAGCTTGCCCGCCGCATCCGCAACGGGGACCGCCGTGCGATGGAGCGGCTGGTGACGGCGAACCTGCGGTTCGTGGTGAGCATCGCCAAGCACTATTCGCACTACGGCGTGCCTCTGGAGGACCTGATCAACGAGGGCAACCTCGGGCTGATCACCGCGGCGCAGCGGTTCGACGAGACGCGCGGCTACAAGTTCATCAGCTATGCGGTCTGGTGGATCCGTCAATCGATCATGGCGGCGCTCGCCCACCAGTCGAAGTCGGTGCGCATGCCGCTCAATCGCGCCCGCGCCCTGTATCGGCTCCGCAAGGCCTACGCGCAGCTCGAGCAGGAGCTGCACCGGCCGCCCACTCCCAAGGAGCTCGCCAAGGAGATGCGGGTGAGCCTCGGCGAGGTCAACGACACGCTACCGCTCATGAACGAGAGCGTCTCGCTGGATGAGCCACTGGACGGCGAAGGAAAGACCACCTGCCTGGAGTTCCTGGAGTACCAGGATATGATGCCCCCGGAGCACGACTTGCTGGAGTCGGAGCTCAAGCATGGGGTCGCGCAGGTGCTCAACCGCCTGCGCCCGCGCGAGGCAGAGGTGCTGCGCCTCTACTTCGGGCTGGAGGGCGACGAGAAAATGACCCTCGAGGAGATCGGTGAGCGCTTGCACCTGACCCGCGAGCGCATCCGGCAGATCAAGGAAGAGGCGCTCGGCCGCATCCGCACCAAGTCGAGCTTCCAGTTCCTCGAGGACTACCGGGAGATGGCGAGGCTGAACTGACGGGGGTTGGGGCTCCGGCGCTCTGCGCGCCGCTCTCCCCGGGGCTTGGCGATCGCCGTGACCACGGTGACCCCGCGCGGTGGATGGCGCGCAGCTACGCCCGGCCCGCAGCGGCCGGCCGCCGTGTCGACCGTGGCGGCTTGCCCGCTACGCCGTGCCAGACACGGGCCACGCCGGCGGCAGGCCACGCCCGCTGCGGGCCGCGACCGCTCACAGCGGGCGGTCAACCCGAGGCGCCGGTGGCCTCCTGGCTTTCCCGGCCGCCACGGCGGTTCTCGGGCAGAGCGCTACCGCTGAGTGCCGCCACGAGGATCTCCATCAAGTCGTGCACCGTGATTATCCCGACCGCTTTGCGGCCGACCATGACCGGGAGGCCCCCGATCTTGTGATTGTGCATGAGCAGGGCGGCCTCACGGACGTCGGTCTCGGGCGTGACGGAGATGACCTCGCGCGACATGAGATCGCCGACGAGGAAATCGTCGGCCGCGGGGCGCAGAGCGCCCAGATCCCTGCCGATCAAGCTGGCAAACGCGACTGACCGCAAGTCTCGATCCGTGACCATGCCCATGATCTCATCCTCCTCGTCCACGACGGCGAGGCGGCGGATCTGGCGCTCCAGCATGCGCTGGAAGGCCAGCACGGCCGGGCAATCGGGGCCGACGGTGATGACCGGGGAGCTCATCCACTGCTGAACCTGCATGGGCAGTCCTCCCTTCTGGGCCTGGGCGTCGCCGGACGGCCGCGGACGTTGCCTTCGCGCCCGGGATTGACCATGATTCTTGCAAGGAACCGCGCACCGGGACGAGGCCCTGTCCAGCCGTCACCGCCCCAATCTAGTCCACGGCGGCGGCGGGCGGAAGCAGGAGCTGGTGGAGTTCGGCAGGGGGTACGCGCGAGACCGTGCGTGCGGCCGCGCGCCGGGACGCCGGCTGGGACGCCGGTGGGGATTCCGGTCGAGATGCGCAAGAAGCCGTGGGAAGGGGAAGCGACGCCATGAGGGACCATCGAGCACTGCTGCGCGCCAGGACCGTGTCCGCGGATGAGGCGCTCTCCCACGTCAAGTCCGGATCGCGGGTCTTTGTAGGCTCCGGCTGCGCGGAGCCGCAGGCGCTGGTGCGCGCTCTCTGCAAGCAGGCGGACCGCCTCCACGACATCGACGTCGTGCACCTGCTGACCATGGGCATCGCCAACTACGCCGACAGCAACTTCATGGGTGACTTCCGCCACAACGCCTTCTTCATCGGGCCCAACGTGCGCAACGCCGTACGCGAGGGGCGCGCCGACTACACGCCGATCTTCCTGAGCGAGATCCCCGAGTTGATCGCCTCGGGTCAGCTACCCATCGACGTGGCACTCGTGCAGGTCACGCCGCCGGACCGCCACGGCTTCTGCAGCCTGGGGATTCACGTCGATATCGAGCTGGCCGCCATCAGCTCCGCCAAGGTCGTGATCGCCGAGACCAACCCCAACATGCCGCGTACCTTCGGCAACACCCTGGTGCCGCTGGAGCGCATCCAGTACTGCGTCGAGGTCAACGACCCCATCCTGCAGCTGCCCTACACGCCCGAGCCCGACGACGTGGCCATCCGCATCGGTGCCAACATCGCCGACCTGGTGGATCACGGCAGCTGCTTGCAGCTGGGCATCGGCACCATCCCCAACGCCGTGCTCAAGTTCCTCGTGGAGAAGCGCCATCTGGGCGTCCACACTGAAATGTTCAGCGACGGAATGGTGTCGCTGATCGAGCAGGGGAACGTCGACAACAGCCAGAAGACCATCCACCGCGGCAAGACCATCTGCAGCTTCACCATGGGGACGCGCAAGCTCTACGACCTCGTCCACGACAACCCCAGCATCGAGTTCTACCCGTCCGACTACGTGAACAACCCGCGGGTGATTGCCCAAAACGACAAGATGGTGGCGATCAACTCCGCGCTGCAGGTGGACCTGACGGGCCAGGTGGTTGCCGACAGCATCGGCTACGAGTTCTACAGCGGTATCGGCGGGCAGGTGGATTTCATCCGCGGCGCGGCCATGAGCGATGGTGGCAAGCCGATCATCGCCCTGCCCAGCACCGCCAAGGGCGGGACCATCAGCCGCATCGCTCCGCACATCGACGAGGGATCGGGCGTCGTGACGAGCCGCGGTGACGTGCACTACGTCGTGACCGAGTGGGGTGTGGCCTACCTCCACGGCAAGACGATCCGGGAGCGCGCGCTCGCGCTCATCAACATCGCCCATCCAGACTTCCGGACCGATCTGCTGGAGTTCGTCCGCAAGAAGCACTACGTCTACGCCGACGACGCGCTCTGGAAGCAGGTCAGCAATCCGTATCCGGCACAGTGGCGTCACACGCGGCGCTTCGGTGAGCGGGAGTTCCTGGTGCGTCCGCTGCTGGCCACCGACGAGCGCGCACTGCAGGAGTTCTTCTACAGCCACGATCCCGAGACGGTCTACCAACGATACTTCCACGTGAAGACCCAGATGGGACGGCTGGAGGCGCAACAGCTCTGCGCGGTGGACTATACGCAGCGCATGGCGCTCGGCGTCTTCGAGCGCAAGGGCGAGACGCAGCGATTCTTCGCCGTGGGGCGCTACGACCTCAACCCGCGCACGAATATGGCCACCATGGCGTTCGTCGTGCACCAGGACTACCGCGGGCTGGGCATCGGCACATATCTGGTCGAGCAGCTCGTGGCGTACGCGCGCAGCAAGGGGGTGGCCGGCATCCAGGCCGAGATCCTGCCGACCAACGCGGCCATGCTGCACATCCATCGCAAGCTGGGCCATACCATCGAGTGGGACCAGGATGCGAAGGTCTACAAGGTGCGCTACCGGTTCACCGAGCTGGCGCAGACGGCGTCCAAGGGTCCGGTACCAGCAGCAACGCCGGCTGCAGCGCCGGGGGCAGCGCCGAGTGCACTACCGGGTGCGGCGCCGGTCGTGGCGCCTGTCGCAGCGCCGGCTGCATCAGCAGCCACCTCGCCGGCACCCACGCCGAAGCCACCGGCCAAGCAGAGGGTTCGGTAGGCGCTCGCTGGCAGCTGGCACGCCACGGGCGCCCGATCCGCTCGACCCGTCCGACGGCCCGCTCGGTCCTCCCGAGGCGCCCGGCCTTCCCGAGCTGCCCGCCCCACCACGGCTCGCCCGGCCCGCCAAGGCCCGCCCGGTTCAAGCTCCGGCTTGAAGCGGTTGCGGCCCCGCTGCATCATCGCTCTCCACGAACGGTCCAGCATCCACGCCTCAACGGGGGGAGCGCACATGCGTCGCGAGCCGACGAACGGGGCACGGTCCCACACCGAGCGAACGCTGACCCGGCGCACGTTCCTGCACGCCGGCGCGATGGGGGGGCTCGCGGCGGCGCTGGGCGGCGCCGAGGCCGTGGCTGCCGTGCAGCCGCGCCGCCAGACGACGGGCATGTCCGCCGGGGCGCGCGTCGCAGCCTTCGAGTTCGAGGAGGCGACGATCGCCGATCTGCAGGCTGCCCTGCAGTCCAACCGCACCAGCTCGCGCGCGCTGTGCCAGGCATACCTGGCGCGCATCGAGGCGATCGACCGTCACGGCCCGACGCTTCGGTCCGTGCTCGAGACGAACCCCGACGCGCTCGCGATCGCCGCACAGCTCGACGCCGAGCGCAAGGCGGGGCGGCTGCGCGGCCCACTGCACGGGATCCCGGTGCTGATCAAGGACAACGTGGCCACTGCCGACCGGATGGCGACGACCGCCGGCTCGCTGGCGCTGCTGGGCTCGACGCCGCCGCGCAACGCCTTCATCGTCGAGCGCCTGCAGCAAGCCGGCGCAGTCATCCTCGGCAAGACGAACCTGAGCGAATGGGCCAATTTCCGGTCGACGCGCTCCAGCAGCGGCTGGAGCGGGCGCGGCGGCCAGTGCTGCAACCCGTACGCGCTCGACCGCACGCCGTGCGGCTCCAGCAGCGGCACCGGCGCCGCGATCGCGGCCAACCTCGCCGCCGTGGGAGTGGGCACCGAGACGGACGGCTCGATCGTATGCCCGTCCGGTACGAACTCGTTGGTCGGCCTCAAGCCCACCCTCGGGCTGGTCAGCCGGTCAGGCATCGTGCCCATTGCCCACAGCCAGGACACCGCCGGCCCGATGGCGCGCACCGTGGCCGACGCGGCCGTGCTGCTGGGGGTCCTCGCCGGCGCCGACGCGCGCGACGAGGCTACGGCGGCTGGCAGCGGCAAGGCGGCGAGCGACTACACCACGTTCCTCGATCGAGGCGGGCTGCGCGGCGCGCGCATCGGCGTCGCCCGGGCCAAGCTCTTCGGTTACAGCCGGCAAGCGGACAAGCTGGTGGCGGAGGCGATCGACACGCTGAAGCGCCTGGGCGCGGAGATCATCGATCCGGCGGAGATCCCCCACCTCGGTGAGTACGACGACGCCGAGCTCGCAGTCCTGCTCTACGAGTTCAAAGCGGACCTCAACGCCTACCTGGTGGGTCTGGGCCCGCAGGCGCCGGCCCGCACCCTGGAGGACCTCATCGCGTTCAACGAGCAGCACCGCGATCGCGAGCTGCCCTACTTCGGCCAGGAGCTCTTCCAGCAGGCGCAGGAGAAAGGCCCGCTGACGGAGGCGGCCTACGTCGAGGCGCGGGCCCATTGCCAACGACTGTCGCGCGACGAGGGGCTCGATGTCGTGTTCCGGGAGAAGAAGCTGGACGCGCTGGTCGCGCCCACTGGCAGCCCGCCGTGGCTCATCGACCTCGTGAACGGCGACCACTTCCTGGGCGCGTCCTCGACGCCGGCTGCCGTCTCCGGCTATCCGAGCATCACTGTGCCGGTGGGCTACTCCTTCGGCTTGCCCGTCGGAATGACGCTCATCGGCCCGGCTTGGTCGGAGGGCACACTGCTCAAGCTCGCCTATGCGTACGAACAAGAGGCGAAGCCGCGGCGGCCGCCGCGATTCCTGCCGACCGCCGATCTCACCGCGCCCTGAGGCGGGACCTGACGCACGACTGCCGCGCGAAGGCCCGTTCGCTGGCGCCGGACACCCGGCGCGCCGCGCTCGAGAGGCCTTGCTAGACCAGCTCGCCCGTGAACGACATGAGCGTCTTCATGTAGTTGGCGCGCTCGAACGCCGCTGGGTCGGGGCAATTTCGCTGGCTGAGGCTGCCCTTGAGCTGCTCGACGGACGCGTACTCCCGGTCGATCATCCAGGTCTCCATCCCGCGCAGCAGCGTGCGGACGTGCTCGGGCCCGTTGCGCAGCAGGCAGGAGGCGACCTGCACGCAGTCGGCGCCGGCGAGCAGCAGCTTCAAGACGTCGTCGGCGGAATGCGCGCCGCCCGTGGCCGCCAGACTGGCATTCACGCGACCGCGCAGAATGGCGATCCAGCGCAGGGCCAGCCGCAACTCGTCGGGTGTGGACAGCACCAGCCGTGGGGCGACCTCCAGCTCATCCAACAGGATGTCGGGCTGCAGGAAGCGGTTGAACAGTACCAACCCCTTCGCTCCCGAGCGCGCCAGTCGCTTGGCCATGTTGCCCATGGCGCTGAAGTAGGGACCGACCTTCACAGCCACGGGGATGTCGACCAGCCCGGAGACGAGGGTCACGAGGTCGAGATAGCGCTTCTCCACCTCGTCGGAGGTCTGGTCGACATCGGTCGCAAGGAAATAGACGTTGAGCTCGATCGCGTCGGCTCCGGCCTCCTGGAACTGCTTGGCGATGCGCGCCCAGCCGCCCGCGGTAAACCCGTTGAGACTGGGGATCAGAGGGATGTCCAGCGACCGCTTGGCCTGTCGGATCAGATCGAGATAGGCGTCGGGGCCATTGAGGTAGTAACGCAACTCGGGCAGGAAGCCCGACGCCTCGGGAGAGACCTCCGCGCCGTACTCCAGGAGCTGATGCGTGGACATCTCCTCGATCTCGATCTGCTCCTCGAACAACGACGGAAGCACCACCAGGGCGGCGCCCGCGTCCTCCACACGCCGCAGGCCGTCCAGCGTCCCAGTTACGGGGGAGGCGGCCGCGCAGATGGGATTCCTCAGGGACAGACCCAGGTAGCTGGTGCGCAGATCGACGCTCACGACCGCACCTCCTGCTTGGGGGGAGTGGGATCCGACGCGTTCTTCCCCGGCGTCGCCGCGTCCTTCGCCCCGGCCGGCGCCGCCCCGCCCATGCTCACGCCGCCCGCGTCCTTCGCACCGCCCTGCTGCGGCGCATCCGGCTGCGGCGTGGTTCCCGGCTGCGGCGCCCCGGGCCTTGGATCGGCCTGCGGCAGCGCGCGCTCCACGCCGGCCATCTGCTCGTACAGACGCCAGCGCTCCTGGATCTCCAGCTGGGCGAGCTGCATCAGCTGCTTCGCGCGGTCCGGATCCGACCGGACCAGCATGGAGAACCTGCCCTCCTTCATGGCGAACTGCTCGTAGGGTACGGTCGGCTCGCGCGAGTCCAGCTTGAGCGGGTGGCTCTCTCCGTCCATTCCGCGCCGCGGGTCATAGTGATAAAGGGTGAGGTAGCCGCTCTTGACGGCCTCCTTCTGGTGGGTCATGGCCGTGGACATCTCGATCCCGTGGGCGATGCAATGGCTGTAGGCGATGATCAACGACGGGCCCGGCCACGACTCGGCCTCGCGGAACACGCGCACGGTCTGGGCCGGGTTGGCGCCCAGGGCAACCTGCGCCACGTAGACATTCCCGTAGGCCATGGCGATCATCCCCAGGTCTTTCTTGGCGATGGACTTGCCCGCGGCGGCGAATTTGGCCACCGCGCCGCGCGGCGTTGCCTTGGAGGCCTGCCCGCCGGTGTTGGAGTAGACCTCGGTGTCCAGCACGATGATGTTGACGTTGCGCCCCGACGCCAGCACGTGGTCCAGGCCGCCATAGCCGATGTCGTAGGCCCAGCCGTCGCCGCCGACGATCCACACGCTGCGCGTCACCAGGCTGTCGGCCACCGCCGCCAGCCACCGTGCTGCGGGCGTGCCGAGCTTGGCCAGCGCGGCCTTCAGCGCGTGCACGCGCTCGCGCTGCTGACCGATCTCGGCGTCGGACTCCTGCGCAGACTCGAGGATCTGCCGCGCGAGGACGTCGGCGCCCTGCGCCTTGAGCTGTGGCGCGATCTGGGCCATCAGCTGCCGCGCGTGGTCCTGCTGCTTGTCCAGCGCCAGACGCATCCCGAGCCCGAACTCGGCGTTGTCCTCGAACAGGGAGTTCGCCCAGGCCGGACCGGTGCCCTCGCGCGACTGCGACCACGGCGTGGTGGGTAGATTCCCGCCGTAGATGGACGAGCAGCCCGTGGCGTTGGCCACCAGCATCCGGTCGCCGAACAGCTGGGTCAGGAGCTTCAGATACGGCGTCTCGCCGCAGCCGGCGCAGGCGCCGGAGAACTCGAACAGCGGCTCGTGCAGCTGCGAGCCCTTGATCGGGTCGAACAGCTCCCAATCGGCCTTCAGTTCGGGCAGCGACAGGAAGAAGTCGAAGTTGCCGCGCTCGCGGTCGAGGTGCGGGAGCTTGGGCTCCATGTTGATGGCCTTGTGCTTGACGGCCTCCTTGCTGCGTGCGGGACAGACGTCCACGCACACGCCGCAGCCGGTGCAGTCGTCGGGGGCCACCTGGATCGCCATCCGGTGCCCCGGCAACTCCTTGCCCCGCCACGGCCGCGTCGTGAAGCTCGCGGGGGCGCCCGCGACGGCGCCAGCGGGGAAGGCACTCATCCGGATCGCCGCGTGCGGGCACACCAGCGCGCAGAGGGCGCACTGGGTGCACAGGTCGGCGTCCCAGATGGGGATCTCGATGGCGATGCTGCGCTTCTCCCACTGGGTGGTTCCGGTGGGGAAGGTGCCGTCGACGGGCAGCGCGCTCACCGGCAGCAGGTCCCCTTTGCCTTCGACCATCATGGCGGTGACGCGCTGCACGAAATCGGGCGCGGTGACGGGCACCGGCGGGCGGCGGCGCAGGGCCGAGGTCGCCCGGCCAGGCACCGCGACCTCGTGCATGGCTGCCACCGACGCGTCCACCGCCGCGAAGTTGCGATTGAGGACCGTCTCGCCGCGCTTGCCGTAGGTCTCTCGAATGGAATCCTTGATGTGGGCAATGGCGTCCACTTTGGGCAGCACGTCCGAGATGGCGAAGAAGCAGGCCTGCATCACGGTGTTGATGCGGCCGCCCAACCCGGCCTCGCGCGCGACCTTCAGGGCGTCCACGACGTAGAAGCGGAGCTTGCGCGCCAGAATCTGCTCCTGCGCCTCGGCGGGCAGCTGGTCCCACACCTCGCCGGGGCTCCACGGGCTGTTTAGCAGGAAGATCGCTCCGGGGCGCGCAATGGAGAGCACGTCCATCTTGCCCATGAACTCGAACTGGTGGCAGGCGACGAAGTCCGCTTGCCGGATCAGGTAGCTGGACTGGATCGGCCGCGGCCCGAAGCGCAGGTGCGAGACCGTGACGGCGCCGGCCTTCTTGGAGTCGTAGACGAAGTAGCCCTGCGCGTGCAGCGGGGTGTTCTCGCCGATGATCTTCACCGAGTTCTTGGTGGCCCCGACCGTGCCGTCGCTGCCCAGGCCGTAGAACACCGCGCGCGTGACGTCCTTGGGCTCCGTGTCGAACCCGTCGTCCCACGGAAGGCTCGTGTGAGTGACGTCGTCGACGATGCCGACGGTGAAGTGGCGCTTGGGTTGCGCCTTGGCAGCCTCATCTAGCACCGCCTTGGCCATGGCCGGCGTGAACTCCTTGCTCGACAGCCCGTAGCGGCCGCCGAACACCCTCGGCAGGGCGCCGCGGACGTTGCCGCGGGCGGCGCCACGGACGTTGCCGCGGGCGGCGCCGCCGAGCTCGGGCCAGTCCTCGGCCAGCGCGGTGACGATGTCCTGGTACAGGGGCTCGCCCACGGCGCCCGGCTCCTTGGTGCGGTCGAGCACGGCGATGGCCTGGACGGTCCGCGGCAGCGCGCCGATCAGGGCCTGTACGTCGAAGGGGCGGAACAAGCGCACGATCAAGAGCCCCACCTTCTCGCCGCGCGCGGTCAGCGCCTCCACCGCCTCTGCGGATGCGCCCACGCCGGAGCCCATCTGTACGAGCACGCGCTCCGCGTCAGGCGCGCCCACGTAGTCGAACAGCCGGTAGGCGCGGCCGGTGCGCTGCGCGAACCGGTCCATCTCCTGCTGCACGATGCCGGCGACGGCCAGGTAGTAGGGGTTGCACGCCTCGCGCGCCTGGAAGAACACGTCGGGATTCTGCGCAGAGCCCCGCAGCACCGGGCGGTCGGGATTGAGCGAGCGGGCGCGGTGGGCCTCGATCAGCTGGTCATCCAGCAGGGCGCGCACGTCGTCCTTATCGAGCTCGACGATCTTGTTGACCTCGTGGCTGGTGCGGAACCCGTCGAAGAAGTGCAGGAACGGGACGCGGGAACGCAGCGTGGCGGCCTGGGCGATCATCGCCATGTCCTGGCACTCCTGCACGCTGCTCGCGCACAGCATGGCCCAGCCGCAAGAACGCGTCGCCATCACGTCGCTGTGATCGCCGAAGATCGAGAGCGCATGGGTGGCCACCGAGCGTGCGGCGATGTGGAAGACGGTGGGCGTCAGCTCGCCGGCGATCTTGAACATGTTCGGGATCATCAGCAGCAGGCCTTGCGATGCCGTGAAGGTCGTCGTCAGCGCCCCGGCCTGCAACGCGCCATGGCAGGCCCCGGCGGCGCCGGCCTCGCTCTGCATCTCGATCACCTCGGGGACGGTGCCCCAGAGGTTCTTGCGCCCCTCGGCCGACCAGGCGTCGGAGTACTCGCCCATGGGAGAGGCCGGCGTGATCGGATAGATCGCGACCACCTCGTTGGTGAGGTGGGCGATGGTGGCGGCGGCCTCGTTGCCGTCCAACACGATCGTGCGTCTGCTCATGGTAGTCGACTCCCCCAAGGGCTGCGCGCGCGGCGCGCGTTCCCGGTCGGTTCCTGGGTCCCATGCCGCGTCGGCGTGTTGCGTCAGCGTGCCGCGCCCGCGCTCGGCTCGCCCGCACCCACGTAGAAGCGCGCCGGCGCGTCGGACGGGTTCTGCAACAGCACCTGCTGGAATTCCTTCTCCGACTCCTCCTTGCGCCCCTGCCGCGCTCGGATCACGCCCAGCTGGAAGCGTGCGATGGTGAAGTTCGGATAGCGGCTCAGCAGGTCCTGGAAGGCTCCGGCAGCCTCCTCCAGCTTACCCTGGTGATAAAGCGTGTACCCCAGCCAGAAGTACGCCAGCACCAGATCGGGATCGTAGCGCAACGCGCCGCGCAAGGCGGTCACCGCGCCCTCGAAGTCGGCGAGGTGGAAGCGGATCACGCCCAGATCGTGGAGGATCGCGTCGTTGCCGCGCTCCAGCTCGTGGGCGCGGCGCAGGTGCTCCTGCGCGCGGCGCAGGTGCCCGAGACGGAAATGCAGGTTGCCCAGGTGCTTGCGCACCATGGTCTCCTGGGCGGGCACCTTCACGCGCTGCAACATCGACTCGTACTCGCCCACCGCCGCCTGCAGCTCGCCTTCCATCTCCAGGCGCAGGGCGTAGGCCAGGTGATACGCGGGATCGTCGCGGCGCAGGATCGCCCCGCACATCTCGCAGAAGCGCGCCTGTGCGCGCACCTCTTGGCTGCATCCGGGACATTTCACGGCTCACTCCTTCCGTCTACGCGACGACTTCGCTCAGCGCAAGATTCCACGGTAGATGCGCGAAGGCGTGCTCCCCCTCGGCCAGGGCGGAGATCACAGCAGGCACGTCCTGCTCCAGCTGCCCTGCCGACCGGGCATCACGTACCAAGACCTCGATCGCCCGGGCCAGTCGCTGGGCGGCGGCGCGCAGTTGCTCTGGAGAGGGGTAGCTGAAGTTCAGCCGCAGGGTGTTCTGGCCGCTCCCGTCGCAATGGAAGGCCGTCCCCACGACGAACGCAACGTTTTCCTGGAGCGCCCGATGGAGCAGATCCGTGGCGCTGATGGACGCCGGCAGCGTCATCCACAGGAACAGTCCGCCTGCGGGCCGCGTCCACCGTACGCCCCAGTCGGGATCGATGAACTCGCCCAGCGCGTCGAGGAAGACCTGGCGCTTGCGGGCGTAGAGCGCCCGCGTGCGCTCGAGCAGCGCCGGCAGCTTGCCGGTCTTGAGGAACTCGCGGGCCACGAACTGATTGAACGGACTCGTGCACAGATCCATGGGTTGCTTGACGGTCACCAGTTGGTGGATGACCGCTGCGCTGGCCACCATCCAGCCCAGGCGCAGCCCCGGTGTGAGGATCTTGCTGAAGGTGAACATGGAGATCACGCGCTCGTCGCGGTCGAGGCTGGCCAGACTGGGCGGCGTGTCCCCCGCGTAGCGCAGCTGCCGGTAGGGACTGTCCTCGATCACCAGCAGGTCGAACTCCCGCGCGATGGCCAGCAGATCCAGGCGACGCTCCAGCGGCAGGGTGTCGCCCGAAGGGTTCTGGAAGTCGGGCACCAGGTAGAGGAGCTTGGGGTGGACGCCACCCTTGCGCAGCTCGACCAGGCGCTCCTCGACCCGGTCGGGCGGCATCCCGTCCTGGTCCAGCGGCACGCCGCACAGGCGCGCGCCCGCGGCGGTGAACGCACCCAACGCCCCGAGATAGCTGGGCAACCCGACCACGACGGCGTCGTCTGGGGCGACGAACGCCCGCGCGCACAGGTCCAGCGCCTGCTGGCTGGCGCTGGTGATCAGGATGCGGTCCGGGGTGAGGCCGCTCTGGCCGTCGGTCGCCATGAACTTGATCAACTCCTGGCGCAGCCCGAGATCCCCTTCCGTGGGGCCATACTGCAGCGCCGCCGCGCCGTGCTCGCGCAGCACGCGCGGGATCAGCTCCGCCAAATCGTCGATTGGGAACGTCTCGGGTGCGGGCAGTCCGCCTGCCAGGCTGATCACCTCGGGCCGCGCGATGAGCTTCAGCAGCTCGCGGATCTCCGACCGCTTGAGAGCCAGCGTCTGCCGGGTCAGGAAGCGTTGCAGATGAGTGGCATCCATCGCGTCATCCTCCTCGACGATCAGCCGCATCCACCACGGGCCAGCAGCCATTCGCGCCACGCCGCCAGCCCCTCGCCGGTGCGCGCCGAGACGGGCAGGATGGGCAGCTCGGAGCGCTGCTCCCGGACTCAACGGATCGGCCGCCGCTTTCGGACGTAGGGGTCGCCGCGGCGGGTTGCTGCGCGGGCCTCATATCGGTGCCTCCACCGCGATCTCCACCGAGACCACCTCGGCGTCGCCCGAGGGGGCCCAGCGCAGCGCGGTGCCGCGACACCGCGGGCAGCGCTCCACCAGCTGCTCGGCCTGCACAGTCTGGCCGCAGTCGGTGCACGCTCCGTTGAACGCCTCGCGCTCGATGCGCAGCTCAGCGCCCTCCGCGGCGCCGCCGCAGCTCAGCGCCGCGAAGGCGAAGCGCAGGGCACCGTCATCGATGTGCGCCATCGCGCCGACCGACAACCGCACTGCGTTCACCTTCGCGCCGCCATGCGCGCGCAGCACCGCTTCGGCGACATCGAGCGCCCTTCTGGCCACGGACATCTCGTGCATCGATCCAGCCCTCCACGCGTCCCCCCGCCCACCACCGCTGCCCTCGGCCGCCGCCTCAGTCGCACGCCATGCTGGCGATCCGCACGCGCGCCTCCGCGAGGCGCTGGGCCACGACGCCGAGCAAGCCGCGGTAGACCACCATCCCCATGTGTGGATCCTGGTCGAACAGCGACGCCAGCCGGTCGCGCGGGATCCGAATCGTGCGCACGGGCCCCACCGCGCGCGCCGAAGCCGTGTACTGGGTGTTCTCCGCGAGCGCGGACCAGCCCAGCCCACCGCCGGCCTCCACGGTGTACACCTGCACCCGGCGATCGTTGGGCAGGGTCATCTGCAGGGCGACCCGACCGCTCTCGAGCAGATCGAGGTACCCGGCCACCTCCCCCTCGCGAAAGAGGACCTCGCCGTCGGCGTAGTCCCGGACCTGGGCGATCGCTTCGAGCTGTTCGAGCTGCCGGGTCGTCAGCGACCGGAACACCTCGAATCTCGCGAGCAACTCCTTCGTCACCATGACCCCACCTTTCTCGCGCGGAGCAGGCGTCTCACGCGCCCACCGCCTGCACGATCTCCTCGATCCTGGCTTTGACCAGGGAAACCACTGCGTCGAGCGCCCCCGCCACCGACGGGCTGAGCGGCTGGCCGACCCCCGTGTCCTCTACAAAGATGAGCACCAGCTCCACGGGCGGAAGGACCAAATGCAACGCCCGGGCAAGCTCGAGCGTGGCCCCCAGGTCCAGCCCATGGAGGGAGACGAGCGCGCCCGCGCGGGGCCGGACGCTCGTGGACGGCAGGTGCACGATCTGGCCGGCGCGCCACGCCGGCGCTGTGGCGTGGGCCCGCGCCGCGTCGATCAGGATCACCCGGTCGTAGTCGGGCGCGCGCTCCAGCAGGTCGAGCCCGCGTACGCCTCCATCCACCAGGTCGACGCCCGGCTGCTGCGCCAAGGCGGCGCGCAGGCGCTCTAGTGCCGCGGCGCCGGCGCCGTCGTCGCCGCGCAGCGGGCTCCCGAAGCCCATGACCAGGACGCGCGGATCAGACAAGCTCCACCTCCAGGAAGTGCGCGGCGCACGAGATGCACGGGTCGTAGGCCCGCACCAGCATCTCGCACTGGGCGCGGATCTCGTCCTGGACCCGGCCCGCTGTCACCAGCGTCCCCACGTAGGTTCGCAGGTCCTGCTCGATGGCCGCCTGGTTCTGTCCGGTGGGGATGATGCAGTTGGCCTTGACGATGCGTCCTGCGGCATCGGTCTCGTAGTGGTGGTAGAGCGTGCCGCGCGGCACTTCCACCGCGGCGATCCCGACCCCGGCAGCGGGAGCGGGGCGCACGTACACGGGCGGGCTGTGCAGGTCCAGCAGTCCGTCCAGCAGCGTGATAGCCTCTTCCAGGCACTGCACGCACTCCACCACCTGCGCCGTGTTGTTGTGGAAGGGATTCTGCGATTGCAGCGGCAGTCCAAGGCGCGCGGCCGCCTTCGCCGCGGCGGGCAGCAGCCGGTCCCGGTTGATCGTCGCGCGCGCCAGCGCTCCCACGCGCAAGGGGCCACGGTCGGTGCGCACGTGGCGCGCCGAGCTATGGGCGACGGTGTACTCGTGGATCAGACGGGGGTAATGCTCCTCGTCGTAGGCGACTCCGGCACTGGATGTCAGGCGTCCTTCGAGCAGGGCGTAGCCTGTCTCGCCGCGAAGCGCGACGGCCTCGGCGGGCTGGATGAGGTCGGGGCTCGGAAGCGCGGCGAAGAGGTCGAGCGTCGCTTCCACGTCCGCGCGTCCCCCCTCGAGCATCTGCTGCACCTGCGCCAGCTCCGCCTTGGCCGGCCAGCGGGTGAACCCGCCCACCGCCATGGCGACCGGGTGGACCTTGCGCCCGACCAGGATCTCGCTGGCGCGGTTGGCCAACTTCTTTAGGCGCAGGGCCCGCAGCACCACATCGGGATGGGACTCGGCGAGGGGAATCACGCTGCCCTGGCCGAACAGATCGGGGGCCACCAGGAAGTAGAGGTGCAGGACGTGGCTCTGCAGGAACTCCAGGTCCAGGAGCACCTTGCGCAGCGCACTGACCTCCGGCGGCGGCGCGAAGCCCAGCGCCTTCTCCGCGGCACGGCAGGCGGCCGATGCGTGCCCCACGGCGCAGATGCCGCAGATACGGGAGGTGATGGAGGGCGCCTCGTCGGCGAAGCGCCCCATGAGCATCGACTCGAAGAACCGCGGCGACTCCACGATCTCCAGCTGCAGCTCCTCGATGTGGCCGTCGCTCGCCCGTACCTTGAGGTTGCCATGACCCTCCACACGCGTGATGTGGTGGACGTCGATTTCCAGCTTCTTCATATGGGCACCCCCACCGGCTCCGGCGCTGCAGTGAGGGCCAGGACCTGCGGATCCTGGCTGGCGAACTGAGTCAGGCGCAGCAGGCTCTCCGCCCGCGGTATCCCGCGCAGCTCGAGGATCTCCAGCAGCTCCGCCAACGGGGCCGCGGGGAGCAGTCCGCGGCACGCGCAGCAGCTCTCACCGAAGCGGGGGCAGATCGCGCCGCACCCGCTGCGCGTGACCGACCCGAAGCAGAACTCACCGCGGTCCAGCAGGCAGGGATTCCCCGCACGGCGGCATTCGTCGCACACCGGAGTGGAGGGGAGGCGGGGCACCTGGCCGAGCAACAGTACGGTGAGCGTGCGCAGCAGCTCACCGCGGTCGATGGGGCAGCCGGGGACCTCGACGTCGACCTTCACTACATCGGCCACGCGGCGCACCCTGGGCTGGACGCCCGCGTCGAACCCGCGGTCGGGGTAGACGCGGGCCCAGGCCTGCTCCGCCGGCAGGGCATTGCGCATCCCGTTGACGCCGGTGGTCACGGCGCACGCGCCGATGGTCACCAGCACGGCGGCGCGCGCGCGGACTTCGCGCAGCTCATCCTCGTCGGCCTGCGTCGAGACCGAGCCTTCCACCAGCGCGATCTGGTAGTCATCGCTGCGCTCGGTCATCGCCTCGCGGAAGTTGACGATCTCCACGCGACGCAGCAGTGCCAGCAGCTCGTCCTCCAGGTTGAGGATCTGCAGCTGGCAGCCCTCGCAGCTCGTGAAGCTGAAGACGGCGATCCTCGGCACTGCCATGTCCCAATCCTCCCCGTCCTGCGGCTCAGAGCGCCTCGCGCAGCCGTTTCGCATCGAGATAGCGGTACACGGGTCCGCTGCGGCAGACGAACTCGCCATTGATCTGGCACTGCCCGCACTTGCCCATGCCGCAACACATCCGCCGCTCCAGCGACATGTAGATCCGCCCCTCGAGGAAGCCCCGGGCGAGCAGCTCCATCACGACGAACTTGTACATGACCGGCGGACCGCAGATGGCCGCGACCGAGGTATGGGGATCGAACTCCAGACCGCTGAACAGCGTCGTGATCACGCCGACGCGCCCCCGCCACGTGCCGTCGGCGACGTCCACGGTCTGCGCCACGCGGACACCCGGCGAGCGCGCCCAGCGTTCCAGCTCGTCCACGAACAGGCGCTCGCGGGGGCTGCGGGCGCCGTACATGATGGTGACCTTGCCGAAGCGCTCGCGCCGCTGCACCACCGTGCTGATGAGCGAGCGCAGCGGCGCCAGCCCCAGCCCGCCCGCCACCAGCACCACGTCGTAGCCCTCGATCTCGTCCTGGGGGAACCCGTGGCCGAACGGTCCACGGATGCCCACGCGGTCGCTCTCCTTCAGGCGGTGCAGGTAGTGGGTGAGGGTCCCGGCATCGCGTACGCACAGCTCGAAACGACCACCGGGGCGCGGCGGTGAGCTGATGGAGATGGGAGCCTCCCCGGTCCCCATCAGGCTCACCATGACGAACTGTCCGGGCTGGTGGCGCAGCTCCCGTCCGCCCTCCAGCTCCAGATCCAGCAGGATCTCCCGCGCCGTGAGCAGACGGGCCCCGCGCACCACCGCGGCCACCGGCAGGTCGGTCATCGGAGTGCATTCGAGCAGCTCAGACATGGACGGTCTCCTCGGAGAGCTGCCGGTAGATGTCCACCAGCTTGATCCCGGCCGGGCAGAAGTGCCCGCAGCGGCCGCAACCGACGCAGCCGCTGCGCCCGAAACGGTCGAAGCCGTAGACTTCCTTCTTGAAGATGCGGTGGCGCAGCCGATTGGCCTTCTTGCTCCGGAAATTCTCGCCGCCGGCCACCCGCGCGAAGGTCTCCAGCTGGCAGCCGGTCCAATAGCGGCAGCGCTCGCCGAGCCCGCCTTCCGCTACCGGCAAGCGGTCGCCGATCGTGAAGCAGTGGCAGGTGGGGCAGACGACGTTGCACGCCCCGCAGTCCAGGCAGAGGCGCGAGCGGGCGCCCCACAGCAGGTCGTCCCAACTCGCCCGCACGCGCGGGCTGAGCGCTTGCTCGTCGAGGGCGAACTTGCGGTGGAAGCGCGCTCGCTGCGTCCCGCGGAACTCCTCCAGCTCGACCTGGTCGCGGTAGGTGGCGGGGGCCATCACGGCGCTGCGCTCGGCCACCGCCATGCCAAGCCCGGTACGGCTGCGGACCATGAACCGCTCGTGGTCGACCGGGATCAGCAGCAGGTCGAACGTGCGCTCGCTGGAGTAGGTCCGCTTGTCGGCGCAGAAGGACTCGGTCTGGCAGGGGCGCTCGCACTCGATGCCGACGATCAGCGCGTTGCGCCGGCGGTTGGCGTACGTGCGGTCGATGGGCGGGCTGAGGTAGATTTCGTCGAGGATCGAGATCCCCTCCAGATCACAGGTGTGCACGCCGAACAGCGCCATCGGCGGCTCCGGCTCCACGGCCCGTCCGCTGGCGGGATCCGCGGGATCGAAGCGGTACAGCACCTCCCCGTCGGGGATGAATGCACGGGAAGGAGGCAGCATCGTCGTCGGGTAGTCGAGGCACAGCTTTGCGACGTCGACCAGAGGCCGGAACTCGAACAGCGGTCCAAGGCTTTGCGGCGCCACGATCCGGTAGTCCTGGGCGATCACGCCCAACAGCCGCGGCAGCTGCGCCCGCGCAAGCATCCATTCCCGCATTCTGCATCGACCCCCCTTCGTGCACCTGCCCGGCTCGCGATCGCGAGCCGGCCCGCGGTAGGGAGTGCATGGGACGTTCCCCCGAAGGCGCGGCGTGGCCGGGCACAGGCGGCCGGCGCCACGGCTGCGGCGCGGCGAGCAGCCACGCCCGCGACTGCGTGCAACTGCATGGACGGCCGTGAGTTGGATGCGGCGCGGTCGCGGCCCACCCGCCGTCCCGCGGCGCGTGCCGGGCGCGCTGGGAACTGGCCAACGGGCCGGGCCGGCGCGGCTGTGACAAGCTGTCCCGCACGCCGATTTGGACGCGCAGGGGGCGCGACAAAATGTCGCGCGCAGTCCACGATCGCTTGTCCGCGGGGGTTCGCCTCATTACTCTCTTGCCGCATGACCCACGTGCGGCACGCTCGAGCGGTGCGCTGGGTGCCCGCCCGGCAGTTCACTGGAGGGCGTCCGCGCGCCCAGACCCCCGATCGATTGGATACCGGCCCCATGGACCCAGGGATCGACCGCGAGCTCAACGCCGCCGACTCCGAAGCGCTCGACACCCCTGAGGGCGTCCAGAGCGGGACGGTGCTCGTGCTCGACGACGAGGAGCAGATGCTGCGTTCGCTAGAGCGTATGCTCGCGCGCGAGGGTTACCGCGTGCTGACGGGGCGCAGCGGTCGCGAGGGGCTGGAGGTGCTGCGAGCCACCCACGGCGATGTGGACGTGGCCTTGTGCGACCTGCGCATGGGGGAGATGTCGGGTGTGGAGTTCGTGCCGGTCGCGCGGTCGCTCTATCCCGACCTCGAGGTCGTGATCATGACCGGCTACGGCACGATCGAGACGGCGGTCGCCGCTATGCGCGCTGGCGCGTACGACTTCGTCCCCAAACCCTTCAAACGCGTCCAGATCCTGCGCGTGCTGTCCCGGGCCATGGAGCGCCGGCAGCTCCTGCTGGAGAACCGCCGCCTGCGGGCGCAGGTGGCCGAGGGCACGGGCAAGACCATCGTGGGCAACAGCACCGTGATGCGCCGCCTCCTGGAGATGGTCTCCCAGGTCGCCCCCAGTGAGGCCACCGTCTTGATCCTCGGCGAGAGCGGCACCGGCAAAGAGCTCATCGCCCGGGCCGTCCACGCCGGCAGCGACCGCTCCCGCAAGCCGTTCGTCAAGGTGAGCTGCGCCGCGCTCCCCGAGACGCTGCTGGAGGGCGAGCTCTTCGGCTACGAGAAGGGGGCATTCACGGGCGCCGTCCGGCGCAAGCCCGGACGCTTCGAGCTGGCCGAGGGCGGCACGCTGTTCCTTGACGAGATCGGTGACGTTCCCCTCGAGATGCAGGTCAAGCTGCTGCGCGTGCTCCAGGAGCGCGAGTACGAGCGCCTGGGCGGAACCGAGACACTGCGCGCCGACGTGCGGGTGATCGCCGCTACGCATCGCGATCTGCGCCAACGCGCGGCCGAGGGGCTCTTCCGCGAGGACCTGTACTACCGGCTGGCCGTGATTCCGCTGGAGATCGCCCCGCTGCGCGACCGGCGCGAGGACATCCCGCTCCTGGCGGCCTCCTTCGCCGAGAAGCTGAGCCAGAAGAACCACAGCCCCGTCCCATCGCTCCACCCCGAGGTGATGGAGCGCCTGCTGGGCTACCACTGGCCGGGCAACGTGCGGGAGCTGGAGAACGTCATCGAGCGCGCAGTGGTGCTGTGCAAGGACCGGGTGATCCGCGCCAGCGACCTCCCCGACGAGATCAACCCCACCCGTCTGCACTCCAACACCCTGCAGGTGCCCCTTGGCACGACCTTGCGCGAGATCGAGGACACGGTGATCGAGCAGACACTGCGCATCACCAACGGCAGCAAGGAGAAGACCGCGCACCTGCTCGGCGTGGCCGCGCGCACGATCTACCGGCACATCAAGGCGGTCCAGGATGGGGGGGCCACGCAGGGCGCAGGGCCCCCGCCCAGTGAGCCGCGTTCCGATGGGCGCCCGCACGATGGGCGTGAGCCCAACGCGCAGCCCGATGGCCATCCCCCGCTGGCACCCGGATCCCGCGGGGACGGTCCGCGCACGCGCTGAGCGGGCCACCACCCCGCGCCGCTCGCCGCCCGCCACCGCGGGTCGCGGCCGAGTGGCCGCCCGACATCTTGTCGCCGTTCACGGCGCTCAATCGGACCCCAGCTGACAGATTGTCCAGCCTGGCGCTGCGGAGCGTGCCGCCCCACTCGTCGCCGTGATCGTAATTCATTGGAATCGAAAGAGTTGAGCCGCGATTTGGCGGCACTGCGCCCCCCGTCCGCAGCTCACGGAATCGGAGCGGTTCGTGCACGGATCCGCAGACAAATCGGGCGTTCGCCGGCCCCTGGGAGGTGGCAGCATGCTCGCCGAGCAGACTCGCGTCGATCGTGGAACCGTGGAGATCGCACCCGACCTGTGCAAGGGCTGCGGACTCTGCGTCCTGATGTGCCCAGACCAGCTCCTGGTCCGCACCACACGCTTGAACCGGCGCGGCTTCCGGCCCATCGCCTACGTCGGAAAGGGGTGCTCCGGCTGCGGCATCTGTTACCGCACGTGCCCCGAGCCCGGCGCGATCCGCGTCATCCGCTTCTGAAACCCATCGGACGCGCCGCGATCGTCGGCCTGGCCCGAGGTCGCGCGCGCAGCGCAGGAGAGGGGACGTCATGGCAACCAGCAGCCCTCCTGAAGCGGCGACGGCGCGGCCCGTCGAAGCTCCGCGGGATCTGGCGTTCCGCGACGCCGTACCGCGCTGGCCGGACGTGTCCGCGCTGGACACGGCTGGGCGCAAGCGCCCGGCTCCGCCGCAGCGGACCGCCGCTCCGATGCTCATGAAGGGCAACGAGGCGGTCGTGCATGGAGCCATCCTGGCCGGTTGCCGCCTGTACTTCGGCTACCCGATCACACCGGCTAGCGAGATCGCGCACACGGCGGCCGAGCTGTTTCCGCAGGTGGGGGGCGTCTTCCTGCAGGCCGAGAGCGAGATCGCCGCGATCCAGATGGTCTACGGCGCTGCGTCCGCCGGTACGCGCTGCATGACCGCCAGCAGCAGCCCCGGCATCAGTCTCAAGCAGGAGGGCCTGAGCTACGCCGCGGGCAGCGAGCTGCCGCTGGTGGTCGTCGACATCATGCGCGGCGGCCCGGGTCTGGGGAACATCGCGCCGGAGCAGGGGGACTACTTCCAGATGGTCAAGGGCGGCGGGCACGGCTGCTACCACCTGATCGTGCTGGCGCCCTCCAGCGTGCAGGAGATGTGCGATCTGACCATGGACTGCTTCGAGCTCGCCGACCGCTACCGCAACCCGGTGGCGCTGTTGGCCGACGGGCTGGTGGGGCAGATGAAGGAGCCGGTGTTCCTGCCGCAGGCGGTGCGTGAGCTGCCGCGCAAGGACTGGGCGGTGGAAGGCACGCGCGAGACGCGCGCGAACCTCATCTGCTCCATCCATCTCGATCCGAAGGATCTCGAGGATCACGTCCGGCACCTGCACGGCAAGTACAAGGAGATCGAGCGGCACGAGCAGCGCTGGGAGGAGATCGCGGTCGCGGATGCGGACCTGGTGCTCGTGGGGTACGGGGTGGTGAGCCGCATCCTGCAGGGCGTGGTGGACGAGGCTCGCCGCGAAGGGCTGCGGGTGGGACTGGTGCGGCCCATCACCCTCTGGCCCTTCCCCAGCGAGGCGCTGCGCGCGGCCTGTGCCCGAGCGCGCGCCGCGCTGGTCGTGGAGCTCTCCACCGGCCAGATGGTGGAGGACGTTCGCCTGGCGGTGAGCGACCTCGTCCCCGTGCACTTCTACGGCCGCGCCGGCGGAGTCCTGCCCACGGTACAGGAGATCCTGCCCGAGGTGCGCGCGGTGCTGTCGAGCGCTGCCACGGAGGTGCGCCGATGAAAGTCCTGGAGAAGCCCAAGTCGTTCTACGAGATCTTCGAGCGCAAGGGTGGACCGGAGCCCGATGCCACCCACTATTGCCCCGGATGCGGCCATGGCATCGTGCACAAGCTCATCGCCGAGGCGATCGACGAGCTAAAGATCCAGGATCGCGTCATCTTCATCAGTCCGGTCGGCTGCTCGGTGTTTGCGTACTACTACTTCGACACGGGCAACGTGCAGGTCGCCCACGGCCGCGCCCCCGCCGTCGCCACGGGCATCAAGCGCGCGCGGCCCGATAGCATCGTGATCAGCTACCAGGGGGACGGCGACCTCGCGGCCATCGGCGGCAACAACATCCTGCAGGCCGCCAACCGTGGCGAGAACATCACCGTGTTCTTCGTGAACAACGCCATCTACGGAATGACGGGCGGCCAGCTGGCGCCGACGTCGCCCATCGGCATGAAGACCACCACCACACCGTCAGGGCGCGCATTCGAGGAGTACGGCAGCCCCATGCGAATGGCCGAGCTGTTGTCCCAGCTGGATGGCCCGAGCTTCTGCTGCCGCCACTCCCTCACCAATCCCGCGAAGATCAACCGGACGCGCGTCGCCATCAAGAAGGCGCTGCAATACCAGCTGGAGAACAAGGGGTTCAGCTTCGTGGAGATCTTGGCCCAGTGTCCCACAGGCTGGAAGGTGGATCCCACCGACTCGATCCAGTGGATCGAGGAGAACATGGAGAAGATCTACCCGCTGGGGGTCTTCAAGGACCAGCCGCGGGAGCGCCTCGCGCCGCCCCACCCGGCGATCTTCGATCCACAGCGCGCCGAGCAGACGCTGGGCATCGAGCATCGCGCGGGCGCTGCGCTGGCGCCGCTGGCCCAGGCGCCGTGGAGTCGCGGCGGTGCTGGGAGCGACGCGCAGCGCGACACCCTGCGCTTGAAGGCCGCCGGCTTCGGGGGACAGGGGATCCTGCTTCTGGGCGAGCTGCTGGCGGAGGCGGGCATGCGCCAGGGTCTCAAAGTCACCTGGCTGCCCAGCTACGGCCCCGAGATGCGCGGCGGGACGGCCAACTGCGCGGTGGTCGCCTCGGTGCGCGAGATCGGCAACCCGATGGTCGACCGCCCCGACGTGCTGGTCGCCATGAACCGGCCGTCCCTCGACCGCTTCCTGTGCGAGGTGACACCCGGCGGACACGTGTTCTACGACAGCAGCCTGATCGACGTGACCCCCGATCGCAACGACGTGCACAGACACGCCGTGCCGGCGACGCAAGTCGCCGACGCCATGGGAGCGTCGCGGGTCGCCAACGTCGTGATGATGGGCGCGATGTTGCGCGTCCTGGGATTCCCGCGCCGCGATCTCCTGGAGGAGGCCGTCGCGGGCATCAGCAAGAACGAGAAGATCCTGGCCGCGAACCGCAAGGCGATCGAGGAAGGGATCGCGGCCGCGGAGCGGGAATGTGGCGCCGCCTCCTAGCCGAAGTGGCGCGTCACGCCCGGCGCGTCGCCCAGCCGCGCTCCGTCGAGCGCAGGCAGCCAGACGGTGAACGCGGCGCCGCCCTGCGGTTGGTCCGCGGCGACGATCGCGCCACCGTGCTCCTCCACCAGCGTCTTGCACACGGCCAGGCCCAGGCCCGTCCCATTCGCCTTGGTTGTGTAGAACGGCTCGAAGATCCGGTCGCCGGCTCCGGGAGGAAGTCCCGGGCCCGTGTCGAGCACGGAAAGCTCCACGCCCGCCCGCTCCCCGCCGCCAGCGTCGACCTGGCTGCGCGCTCGCGCGGAAAACAGGATCACTCCCCCGGACTGGACCGCTTGCAGCGCGTTCATCGCGAGGTTGAGCACCACTTGCTCGAGCTGGTTGGCGTCGCCCAGGATGGGGGGCAGGCCCAGCTCGATCTCGAGGTCGATGCGCGTGTGCTGCTTGTGGGAGGCATGGTGGATCAGGCGCTCCACCCGGCGCAGCACTTCCTCGGCGTGGATGGCGTCGAGCTCGGGCGTCTCCGGGCGCGCGAAGCGCAGCAACCCACGCACCAGATCGCTGATGCGGTCGGTCTCGCGGATGATGCCCTGGAGGTCCTCCCGCCGGGGGTCTCCCTCGTCCAGGTCGAGCATGAGCACCTCGGCGTTGCTGCTGATCACTCCCAGCGGGTTGTTGATCTCGTGGGCCAGGGCGGCCGCCATGTTTCCCACGGCGTTCATGCGCTCGGTGAAGACCATCTTCTCCAGGGTGCGCTTGCGCTCGGTGACGTCACGCACCACGAAGCTGTGGCCGTTGAAGCCACCGCTGCCGTCCAACAGCGTCGAGCGCGTGACCTCGATCCAGATCTCCCCGCGGTCGCGGGAGCGCACGAGCAGCTCGCGATTGGTCACCAGGCTGCTTCCGCTGCCCGGGTCGAAGATCTCGCGCGCCACGGCGTCGTGCGGGCTGATGATCAGCCGGCTCACCGGCTGTCCGATCATCTCGTGGACGCGCCAGCCGAAGATCTGCTCGGCGCCGTGGTTCCAGAAGCGCACGAACCCCATGCGGTCCACGGCGCAGATGCCATCGTTGCTGCTGCGGATGGCGCTGAGCAGGAATCGCTCGCGCCAACGGTCCTCGCGCTCCATCTCGTCCTGGGGCAGGGGCAGGATCATGGTCCAAAGCAGCGAGCCATCCGCGGCCAGCGGGCTCACGACCACGCGGTAGTAAGAGAGGACGCCCTGCGCGTCGCGGGTGGTGCGGACCGCCTCGCCCACCCGCTGGCTGCGCTGCACGCGCGGCGGCAGACAGTCCTCGCAACGCTGCTGCCCGGGCTGCAGCCCGGCGAAGCAGTGCGTGTCGCAGAAGCCGGATACGTGGGTCAGGTGCTCCTTGAAGTAGCGGTTGGCCCAGACGAGGTCGAGGTTCTCGTCGAGGATGGTGATCCCGGCCTGCAACGAGTCGAGCAGCGGGAGCGCCGGGCGGATGGTCTGCAGGTCTGCCATGCCTGACAGCTTCGGTAACCCCAGGGGGGACGTCAAGCCAGTCGCTGCGCAGGGCAGCCGGATCTGCCGCAGACTGCTCGTGCGTGGTACGGCGCCGGGGGAGGGATTCCGTCCGTTTACGTACCGCTTGGCCACCGAGCTCGGGTTGGGTGGGTGGGTGCGCTGCGCGGACGCCGGCGTCCTGATCGAGGTCGAAGGGGCACCGAGTGCCGTGGAAGCGTTCCAGCAGCGGCTGCACAGCGAGCTGCCGCCCAGGATCCATGTGGAGAGCGTCACGGAGCAGGAGCAAACCCCGCACCCAACGCTCGAGCCGTTCCGCATCGAGCCCGGCGGCGACGGAGACGAGATCTCCGTCCCCATCACCCCCGACCTCGCGACCTGCCCGGAGTGCCTGCAGGAGATCTTCGAGCCGCGCAATCGCCGCTTCCGCTACCCGTTCACCACCTGCGCCCACTGCGGCCCGCGCTTCACCATCGCGCTGGATGCGCCCTACGACCGCTCGCGCACCACCATGGCGCCGTTCCAGATGTGCGCGCACTGCCGTGCGGAAACGGAGGACCCTTCCAGCCGGCGCTACCGCTGTGCGACCAATGCCTGCCCCGAGTGCGGTCCGGCGTACTGGATCGAGCCATCGCCGCCGCCGCTGGCGCCCGGCGACGTGATCGACGACGTCGCGCAGCTGCTGCGCGATGGGCAGATCCTCGCGATCAAGGGGATCGGCGGCTTCCACCTGGTATGCCTGGCGGAGGACGAAGATGCGGTCGCCCGCCTGCGCCGCCGCAAGCACCGTGAGGCCAAGCCCATGGCGGTCATGGTGGGGAGCCCGTCGGCGGTCGAGCGGATCGTGGAGCTCACGTTGGCGGGGCGGGCACTGCTGCTGGACCGCTCCGCCCCCATCGTCGTCGCCCGCAAGCGCCCGCCCGAGTCGCTGGCACCTTCGGTCGCTCCCGACAGCGCCGAGTACGGGGTCATGCTCCCGTACACGCCGTTCTATCATCTGTTGATGGCCACCATCGGCGAGCCGCTGGTGGTGACCAGCGCCAACGTCGGCGGCGAGGCCATTCTCACCGACAACGAGGACGCTCGCGCTCAGCTCGCGCAGCTCGCCGACACCTTGGTGCTTCATGACCGCCGCATCCATATGAGCTGCGATGACTCGGTGGTGCTCCTGGAGTCGGAAGGCCCCGTGCCCGTGCGGCGCTCCCGCGGCAGCGCTCCGAGCCCGGTCGTGCTGCGGCGGCCACTGCCCCCGACGCTCGCCCTGGGCGGGGCGCTCAAGGCGGCCGTCGGCGTCGCAAAGGGGCGCGGCGTCTACCTCAGCCAGCACCTCGGTGACCTGGCGAGCGCAAGCGCGGTCGGGAATTTCCATCGCACGGTCGAGCACATGCTGCGCAGCTGGTCGGTGGAGCCCGAGCTGGTGGCCCACGATCTCCACCCGCACAGCCACGGCTACGCGGTGCGCGAGCAGTTCGGCGGCCACGCCGTCGGCGTGCAGCACCATCACGCCCACATGGCCGGCGTGATGGCCGAGCACGGGCTGAGCGGGCCCGTCGTCGGCGTGTGCCTGGACGGGGGCGGCTACGGCGTGGACGGCTCGGTCTGGGGCGGGGAGTTCCTCGTGGGAGATGCTGCGACCTTCACGCGCGCAGCCAGTCTTCCAGCCTTCCGCATTCCGGCGACCGAGCGTGTGCCGCACCCCTGGCGCTCCGCGCTGGGGCTGTTGTGGGACCTGCTGGGCGACGACGCCGCGCAACAATGGGCGCAGCGGTCCGTGCGCGACCTCAAGGAGGCCAACGCAGCCCTTGCGGTGCTGCGCACCGACGGCGGATGCGTGCCCACCACCAGCCTGGGCCGCGTCTACGACGCGGTGGCGGCCATCCTGGGGATCTGCTCGGAGGCGCGTTTCGACGCTCAGGCAGCCATGCGCCTGGAGCGGGAAGCCGGCCCGCCGCGCCCGCTGGACGAGCCCCGACTTCCCGACCCGCAACTACCCGGGCTGGAGTACCTGCGCGCCGTGCTGGAGCAGCTACTGGCGTGCTGCCGCGAGCCGCTGGATCCGGGCCGGTCGCGCGCGGCGTGCGCGGCATGGGCGCAAGCGGCGCTGGCGCGCTGGACTGCGGCCACAGCGGTGCAGGTGGCCCGCGCACACCGGCTCGACACCGTGGTCGCCAGCGGCGGCTGCCTGGTCAACACCTGGCTGCGGGCGGAGCTGCGCCGGCAGACCCGCGGCGGCGGCTTGACGCTGTGTCTCAACCGACTGGTGCCCGCGGGCGACGGGGGGCTGGCACTGGGCCAGCTCTACGTGGCCGCGGCGAAGGCGGCCGCGTGAGCCGCCGGGACGGACTCGGGAACTCGCTGGATCGCGTACGACCGCACGCGCGGTCTCGCGGCTTGGCTGATATGTGCACCACAACCTCCATAATTCCATGCACAGGAGGCTGGCTCATGGAGCAGGAACTGAATCCCCCGCCGCTCAACGATTGCGGGGGCACCTGTCTACCTCCGTTCTTCCTCAGCCTCGAACAGAGGCTGCATTCGACACTGCTGGTCCGGGCCATTGAGCTCCTGCGCGAGAGCCCCGGCACCATCCTCTCGGTGGGGCAGTGGGCGGAGAAGCTGGGCGTGTCCCGCGAGCACCTCACGCGCAGCCTCTCGCCGGTGGTCAATGCGCACGCATTGCTCCAAGCGGCGCGCGTGGCCATGGCGGTGGTGAGTCTGACCCACCAGGATCGCCTGGAGGCGGGCAGGGCGCTCGACAACATGGGGTATTCCAGCCGGACCCACGCCTTCGCCGTGTTCAAGCACTCGACGGGACTGACACCGACCCAGTTCTGGCACCGGGCCCACGACGACGACCGCCCCGTCCACACCCGGTGCGTCATGCTCCAATGCCCGTTGCTGGGAGCGGTGCTTGAGCACCACGCCGGTAGCAACTGACCGGACGGGGGGGTCGGCGACGGGGGGTGCAGCGCCGGGCGCTGGGGGACGCCGTGTCCAGCCGGGGGTAGTGGGGTGGCAGATCGCAATTCCACAGTGGTTTCCCGACAACGGAACCCATAATATTTGAACCAGATTCTGCATCCCGGGTTGGAGGCATCCATGGAGCGCGACGTCCGCAAGAACCCCTCTCTGCTCAAACTCGACCTGTACTGCAAGGGGATGCGGCTGGATGATTCCTGCTTCGAGCCTTTGAAGACCGGCCGGCCGATCCTGCGCACGCGCGCTGGGTTGGGCAGCGGGCTGGAGGTGGTGCTGCCAGGGCGGATGTGGACGAATATCCCGGTCACCGAGGCCTTCACGGCGGACTCCCCGTATCGGTTGCGGCAGAATCAGGGGCACCTGTCCCTGGAGCTGGACGGGACCTTCGTCTGCGATGTGGAACTCGCCCCGCAGCCGGGCTGGTACGAGCGGCCCACCAGCACCGGGCGGAAGATGCGTCAGGTCGGCACCCTGCAGGGGACGTATCTGGGCATCTACCCCGGGCAGGTCTGTGAATACTGGACGCGCGACGAGAAGGTGAACTGCCGGTTCTGCAGCGTCGGCCTCAACCTCGGCCATGACGACGCCAGCGAGAAGAACGTGGCGGAGGTCATGGAGGTGGTGCGCGCGGCGATGCTCGAGAGCGCCATCACCTACGTGGACTTCAACACCGGCCACTACGTGGGCGAGACGTACCTCGACCTGCTGGAGCCCTACATCCGCGCCGTGAAGGAGGAGACGGGTCTTTTGATCGGCGTACAGACCCCACCCCACGCCGAGCTGGAACGCTACGACGCGTTGAAGCGTCTGGGCGTCAACCGCGTCAGCTTCTGTTTCGAGATCTTCGACGCGCAGCGCTTCGAGGAGGTCTGTCCGGGCAAGCACTCGCAGTACGGGCTGCCCCGTTATCTCGAGGCGGTGGAGTACTGCGCTGGCCTGGGGCGCGGCAGCGCGCTGCGGCTTTCGCCGTGGGTCACCAACGGCGAGATCATCGCGGGGCTGGAGGCACCCGCATCCAGCATCGAAGCCATCGACTGGATCACGCAACGCGGCGCGATCCCCACGGTGTGCGTCTTCCGGCCGCTGCAGGGCACCGATTACGCGGACGTGCCCCCGCCGCGGACCGAGGACATGATTCCGGTGTTCGCGCGCCTGTACGACGCGTGCATGGAGCAGGGGCTCCCCATCGGCATCGCGCCCAACATCCACGTCAGCCTGGTGATGCTGCCCGAGGAGTGCGCGGGGCTCAGCGACCGGCCCCACGCCCATCGCCTGCAGGAGCTCAAGCTGGCCGCCATGCGTACGGCCTTCACGGCGGGCTGGACGCGGCGCATGGCGCGCAAGCGCCGCGAGCTGCTGCAGCGCATGGCGAGCACGCCCGCCGCAGTCTCCACAGCGGTCTGAGCCACCGCCGGCTCCCCGCTCTGCGCTGGCCCTGGGGCGCGGCCGCAGCTTCTCGTTGGATGTCCCCACCCTTGCGCCGTAGAGTCGCCCGCGCGCGCAGGTTGCGTTGCCCCGTGCCGTCCGCTTGCGGTCTCTCGCGGCCGCCGCCATCGCCGCCGGGTGCTCTGGCCCACAGACTCCCGGCCACGACCACTCCCAGGAGGATGTGCATGACGTTGCACGTGAAGACGCGGTGCGCGGCGCTGGCGGTGGCTCTGCTGGCCGTCGCGCCGGCGCCGGCCTCGGCCGCAGAGACCGCGGGCGTGGCCGCAGAAAACGCGAGCGCAACGCCGGACGCCGCCGTGCCGCCCGGCTCGCGGGCCTGCGTGGACTGCCACAGCAAGGACAATCCCGGCATCGTCGCCCACTGGCGCGGCAGCCGCCACGCACGCGAAGGAGTCGGTTGCGCCGAGTGCCACGGCGCCGACGCCCAGGACGCCGACGGGTTCGACCACTACGGCGCCCACATCGCCACGGTCGTCACGCCTGCGGACTGCGCCGTCTGTCACAGCGCCGAGTTCGAGGAGTTCGAGCGCAGCCATCACGCCAAGGCGGGCAATATTCTGGCCTCCCTGGACAACCTGCTGGCGGAGACCATCGAGGGGTCGCGCGTGCCGTTCGACCCGCACTCGCCCACACCGGGCCGGGATCCAGCGGAGACCGGCGACAAGGTCAACGGCATGGCCAGCGTGCAGACGGGCTGCCGTCAGTGCCACGGCGGCAAGGTCGCGCTCGTCGCCAAGGATGGCGGCCTGGTCACGGTCGACGATCTGAAGCCCGACGGCGACGGCAAACCCACGAGCCAGCAGGCGCTCGCCCGCATCGCGCGCGACGCCGGCGGCAAGCCGATGCTGGCGCCCTCCAGCTGGCCCAACACCGGGATCGGACGCATGAACCTCGACGGGACGCTGGGCTCCTGCACCGCATGCCACAGCCGCCACGATTTCTCGGCCCGGCGTGCGCGCCAGCCGGAGAACTGCGGCAAGTGCCACCTCGGCCCCGACCATCCGCAAAAGGAGATCTACGAGGAGTCCAAGCACGGAGTCGCGTACCGTGACCTGCGTGACGAGATGAACCTCGATGCCGCGACCTGGGTGCTGGGGAAGGACTACAGTGCGGCGCCCACCTGCGCCACCTGCCACATGTCGGGCAATACGCGCAACGGCGGCAAGGTCACCCACGATCCTGGCGAGCGCATCTCCTGGACCAACCGGCCGCCGGTGAGCCTGGTGATGGACACCGACGCGCAGCACAACGTCGTCAAGGAGACCGACCCGCAGAAGCGTAAGGCGCTGGTCAGCGACACGTGGGAGCAGAAGCGGGGCCGCATGAAAGAGGTGTGCTCGCACTGCCACACCCCCAATTACGTCGACGCGTTCTACAAGCAGTACGATGACTTCGTGATCAACTACGACGAGAAGTTCGCCAAGCCCGGCCAGGAGATCATGGAGGCGCTGCTGGCCAACGGGCTGCGCACGAAGGCCGACTTTGACGAGGAGATCGAGTGGACGTGGTACTTCCTGTGGCACCATGAGGGGCGGCGGGCCCGCCACGGCGCCTCGATGATGGCGCCCGACTACGCCCACTGGCACGGCATGTTCGAGGTGGCCGATCGCTTCTACATCCAGCTCGTCCCGCAAGCGCGCTCGATTGCGGCACAGGCGAGAGCCCACGGAAAGGCCAAGGCGGCCACGGCCGTCGAGCAGGTGATCAGCGGGATCCTCGCCCGGCCGGAGCACGCCTGGTTCGGGAAGGACCGCAAGGGGGGGTGAGCGCCCGCCGCAGAGGGGGCCCCTGTGTCCGAGCGTCCGGGTCGCGACTTGCCCCTGTCTGGATCTGTGACTAACCTCACATGTCCCCTGCAACCAGCTGAAAGAGGCGCCGGCGCGGCCGGCCCAAGCTCGCGGAGGAACAGCCATGCCCTACGATCCCATGCTCGTCCAGCCCATGCGCGCAGAGCTCACCCGGCTGGGGATTAAGGAGCTGACCACGCCCCAGGCGGTCGACAGCTTCATGGCCGAGCAGTCCGGGACGGCGATGATCATCGTGAACTCCGTCTGCGGCTGCGCCGCCGGCAACGCCCGTCCCGCCGTGACGCTGGCCCTGCAGCAGGCCACCAACGCCCCGGACCGCATCGCGACCGTGTTCGCCGGACAGGATGTCGAAGCCACCGCGCGAGCCCGCGGCTACTTCTCCGACTTTCCGCCCAGCAGCCCGTCGATGGTGCTGTTCAAGGACGGTGAGATCGTGCATTTCCTGCCGCGCCACCGCATCGAGTCCCGTGACGCCATGGGCATCGCCCAGGAGCTCGCCACGGTGTTCCAGAAGCACTGCGCGCCGGCCCGCGCCGCCTAGCCGCCGGGCCGTACGGGCGCGCACGGACCGTCTGGACGGCCGCGCGCCGCGGGAGACTCCACGATGGGCACCTTCCACCATGACAAGGGCGATCTGCACGGAATCACGGTCGTGGTCGACACGGCCGGCCCGCGCGTCTACGTCGGCCGCTGCGACACCATGGACGACGACCGCATCGTCCTGCTGGACGCCGACCTCCACGAGGACGGAGAGCAGGGGCGCAGCAAGGCGGACTACGTCCGGCGCGCGGCCATGGTCGGCGTGTGGAAGAAGCTGGACCGCGTGGTGGTCCCGATGAGTGAGGTGGCGTCGGTTCGACGTTTGTCCGAGGCCGGCTGAGCCGGCCCCACCCGGCGGCGCGCAGGGGGTCGATCGCGACACCACTCGCGGACGGCGACCCGGCGCCCTGGCGGCCGGCAACACCGTCGGCACGGAATTGCAAAGCGGCGCACCGGAGCTCCGGTGCGCCGCTCGCGCGTACCCCTCATCATCCAAAGCCCCCAGCCAGATCGCACGTGCGGCCTGACGCCACCGCCTGATTCTAGGCGCTGCGGCCGGGGCCCCCGAGCAGAGGGTGGGAGCGCGGCGGGGGCGGCTTGAAGCCTACTTGTGCGTCGAGAGGTACTTGCGCATCCCCTCGGGACTGGCCTTCATCGTGTCCATCCCCTCGTCCCAGTCGGCGGGGCAGACCTCGCCCTCGTGGGAGGTGACGTACTGGAAGGCCTTGAGCGTGCGGAGCGCCTCGGTGGCCGAGCGGCCCACCGGCAGGTGGTTGATCGTCGCGTGCCGGATCAGGCCGTCCTGGTCGATGAGGAACAGGCCGCGTAGCGCGACGCCGTCGGGCAGCAGCACGTCGTAGTCGCGCGCGACCGTCTTGTTGATGTCGGCCAGCAGCGGATAGCTCAGGCTTCCGCCCAGGCCGCCCTCCTCGGTCTTGCTGTCGACCCAGGCCTTGTGCACGAACTTAGAGTCGACGGAGACCCCCAAGACCTCGCAGCCGCGCTTGCGGAACTCGTCGGCGTGCTGGGAGAAGCTGAGCACTTCGGTGGGGCAGACGAACGTGAAGTCGAGGGGATAGAAGAGCAGGTAGACCCACTTGCCCTTCATGTCGGAGAGCTTGAAGGTCTTGAAATCGCCCTTGTAGTAGCCGTCCAGGCTGAATTCGGGGGCTTTCGAGCCGACCAACGACATCGGGGTTTCCTCCTCCACGTGACACGTGGGATGGATTGCTGGATCGAGGGTCCGCTGTCTCGAGCGCTAGCCCGCTAGAGTAGCCACGCGGCCGCAGCGCCGCAAGTCGAGTGCGTCCCTGCCCGACGTGGCGCGCGGGTGGCGCTTGCGCTTGCTGCGCCGGGGCAAAGCCGCGCTTGCCAGGGTGGGGCGGACATCGCCGCGATTGCCGGCCTTGCGCGATCCCGGCCGGCGCCCTAGCGTGCGCGCCATGGACACCGCACTGGCCGCCCACCGGCTCCATTTCGCGTTCACCATCACCTACCACTACCTCTTCCCGCAGCTCACCATGGGCCTGGCGCTGCTGATTGTCGTGCTCAAGACGATGGCCCTGCGCTCCACCGGCGAGGCGGCGCAGCACTACGATCAGGCCGTAAGTTTCTGGGCGCGCATCTTCGGGATCAACTTCGTGATGGGGGTGGTCACGGGCATCCCCATGGAGTTCCAGTTCGGCACGAACTGGTCGCGCTTCGCCCAGGCCGCTGGCGGCGTCATCGGCCAGACGCTGGCCATGGAAGGGACCTTCGCGTTCTTCCTGGAGTCCAGCTTTCTTGGGCTGCTGCTGCACGGGGAGAAACGTCTGGGACCGCGTGGCCACTGGGCTGCCGCGGTGCTGGTCTGGGTGGGCTCGTGGATCTCCGGCTTCTTCATCGTGGCCACCGACGCCTGGATGCAGCATCCGGTCGGCTACACGCTGGGCCCCGGCGGCCAGATCCAGCTGCAAAGCCTCACCGCGCTGCTCACCAACCCGTGGGCCTTGTGGCAGTACGTGCACACCATGCTGGGCGCGGTCCTCACCGGCAGCTTCGCCATGGCCGCGGTCGGAGCGTTCTACCTGCTGAGCGGGCGAAACCCGGAGCACGGGCGCATCTACCTGCGGGTGGCCGTACCGGCGGGGCTCGCCGCGGCGCTCCTGGCCGCGTTCCCCACCGGCGACGCGCAGGGCAAGAACGTGGCGCGCCACCAGCCCGCCACGCTGGCCGCCATGGAAGGGCTCTTCCACACCGAGCACGGCGCGCCGCTGGCGATCCTGGGGCAGCCCGACATGGATCAACAGGAGCTCGACAACCCCCTGATCGTGCCGCGCGCGCTCAGCTTCCTCACCTACAACCGGTGGAAGGCACCCGTCCACGGCCTCAACGAGTTCCCGCGGCAGGACTGGCCGCAGAACATCCCGCTCTTGTACTACGCGTATCACATCATGGTGGGGCTGGGCACGATCTTCATCGGGGTGATGCTGCTGGCGGCGCTGCTGCTATGGCGCCGGCGGCTGTTCCAGAGCCGGCCCATGTTGTGGCTGCTGATGGTCATGTTCCCCTTCCCGTACATCGCCAACACGGCGGGCTGGATGAGCGCGGAGCTGGGGCGCCAGCCGTGGTTGATCTACGGGCTGCTGCGCACGGCCGACGGGTTCTCCGCGAACGTGTCCACGGGCAATACCCTGTTCACCATGCTGGGGTTCATGGGCATGTACACCTTGCTGAGCATCCTCTTCCTGTTCCTGGTGACGCGCGAGATCGACCGCGGGCCTACGGCCGGGCACGCGCAGGCCAACGGCGCGCCGCCGGGGAGCGCGGCCGGCGCCGCGAACGTCTGAGAGGGAGGCCCGCGTGGAGACCCTGTGGTTCTGCCTCGTCGCCTTGATGCTCGCGGTCTACGTCGTGCTGGACGGCTTCGATCTCGGCGCGGGCATCGCACACCTGATCGTCGCGCGCTGCGACCAGGAGCGGCGCGCGGTGGTGCGCTCGATCGGCCCGGTCTGGGACGGTAATGAAGTGTGGTTGCTCGCCGCCGCCGGCACGTTGTTCTTCGCGTTCCCCGCGCTCTACGCCACCGCCTTCAGCGGGTTCTACCTGCCGCTGATGATGGTGCTGTGGCTGTTGATGCTGCGGGCGATCGCCCTGGAGTTCCGCGCCCACCTCCAAGGCGTGATCTGGCGGCCGTTGTGCGACGGTGTGTTCGCGGTGGCGAGCGCGCTCTTGGCGATCTTCTTCGGCGCGGCCCTGGGCAACGTCGTGCGTGGGGTGCCGCTGGGACGGGACGGCCGCTTCTTCGAGGCGCTGTGGACCAACTGGCAGCCGGGACCCGACCCGGGAATCCTCGACTGGTTCACGGTGAGCGTGGGCCTGGCGGCGCTGGCGGCGTTGGCCATGCACGGAGCGTTGTGGATCGCCTACCGCACCGAGGGCCCGACGCAGCGACGGGCGCGCGCCCTGGCCCGCCGGTCGTGGTGGGCAGTGCTGACTCTGACGGTCCTGGTGACGCTGGCCACGTTCCAAATCCAGCCCCAGGTGCCACACCGGCTGGCGCAGGCGCCGTGGGGAGCGATCTTCATCGCGCTCGCACTGGGCGGCCTGGTGGCCGTTTCGCGCTTCGGGCGCCGCGGTGACGACCGCGGGGCGTTCCTCGGCTCGTGCGCCTACCTGCTGGGCATGCTGACCAGCGCAGCCCACGGGCTCTATCCCTACGTGCTCCCGTCGGCGATCGACCCGGCCTTCGGACTCACGGTGCACAGCGCTGCCGCGCCGCAGCACGGCCTGCGCATCGGTCTGATGTGGTGGATCCCGGGCATGGCGCTGGCGACCCTGTACTTCGTCTACGTCTACCGCCGGTTCGCGGGCAAGGTGTCCGACACGGGCGAAGGGTACTGAGCCCGGGTTCTTCCCAGCGCCCGACCTCTGCGTGGCCTTGACGCGACGCCGCCGTGGCGTGCCCGGGCGTCCGTGCTACCCTGGATGTCGCCATGGAGCCCCGCGAGCCCGTCCGCATGGTGTTCGCCCGTCGCGACGGGTCGATCCTCGACCATCCGCAGTTGCTGCTGGCCGGCGTGGACGGCGGGCCGCCGCGGCGTCCGCGCAACGACGAGTTGATCCTACTCCCGCGCGGCAGCGACCTGTTCCTGCTGCAGCAGAGGCTGCCCGTGGGGATCGAGCCCGGCTCGGGTGCGCCCACCGCCTGGGACGGCGATGGGCAGCCCGCTTGCGCTGTGGCTGCGTTCGTGGCGCCCGCGCACACGATCTTCCTGCACGCGGCGTACGAGACGCAGCCGGGAGCGCCGGCTCTGCCGCTGTTCGCCTACGGTGCCGTGGGCTACGCCGACCGGCGATTCTGGGCGTGCGGCGCGCGCGTGGATCCGGGCATCCGCCAGGATCCCTGGCGCTTCGACCTTGCGCGCCTGCAGGGCCAGGTCGCCCGGCGCGTTGCCCAGAGCGCTGGCAACCTCGTGGTGGAGCAGCTGCGCCGCTGCGCGCTCGAGTACCATTGCCGCGCCGCGCAGAACTTCTTCATCGGGCGCCACGAGGCGCCCATCCCCACCAGCATCGCCTGCAACGCCCAGTGCGTCGGCTGTATCTCGCTGCAGCCCGATGGGACGTTTCCCGCCAGCCACGAGCGGCTGCGCCGCGCGCCGACCGCGCGCGAGATCGCCGATCTTGCGCTTTCGCACCTGGCGCGCGTGCCGGATGGCGTGGTGAGCTTCGGCCAGGGCTGCGAGGGGGAGCCGCTGCTCAACGGCGAGCTGCTGGCGGAGAGTATCCGGCTGATCCGCGCCGGCACCGACTTGGGGACGATCAATCTCAACACCAACGGCAGCCTGCCCGGCGTCGTCGACGCGCTGTGCGGCGCCGGCCTGGACGCGATCCGCGTCAGCCTCAACAGCCCGCGCTCTGCAGTGTACTCCGCGTACTACAACCCGCACCACTATGGGCTAGCGGACGTCACCGAGACGCTGCGCGTGATGCGGCGCCACGGACGCTTCCGCTCCATCAACTATCTCGTCTTCCCCGGCGTGACCGACACGCACGACGAGCTCGACGCAATGACCGCCTTCGTGGAGGAGACCGATCTGGACCTGATCCAGATGCGCAACCTCAACATCGATCCGGACGTCTACCGGGCCTGCCTGCCGAAGGACACGCTGCGCGAGGGGATGGGGATGGCGGTGTTCATGGCCCGCTTGCGGGAGCGCTTCCCCCATCTGGAGTACGGCTACTTCAATCCGGGCCGGGAGCGCTACGCGGGCTTTCGGCGGGCGCGTGCCGCGGCGAGCACCTGACGGCCGGCGTTGGCCGGACGGCCACAGAGTGCGCAGCAGCCTGGGCCGGCCGCGAGCTCGTCACGGGAGCTTCTCACTTAAGCAGCGTTGCGCGTGCGGTCTCGATCCCGCGCGCAGTGGTGACTTGCACCAGATAGGTCCCGCTGGCGACAGCTCGGCCCAGCGCGTCGTCGCCGTTCCACGACAGCTCGTGAGGTCCCGCCTCCAGAAGCACGGCCTGCAGCAGGGTGCGGACGGTGCGGCCGCGCGCGTCCAGCACCTCGACTGAGACCGGTTGCCGGGCTCCGGTCAGGTCGAACGAGATGCGCGCCGTTGGGTTGAATGGGTTGGGCGCGATGCGCAGACGCAGCCCCCGGGGCTGCGGGGTCGGAGGCGAGGTGGTTGCGCCATCGGGAGCCAGGTGCAGCGTCACGGCATTGAGCGGCACCATCTGGCCGTCGCCATTGAGATCGGCCTCAAACAGCAGATTGTGGAAGCACGGGCTTGGCGGTACCGCCCACAGCACGTCCACGCGCAGTGTGGCGGTCTGCCCCGGCGGCACGACAACGCGGCCGGTCACCGGAATCCCCGGGGGCAGGCCGTTGAGCGTGATGGCATCGTTGGCCCCCAACGGGTCGGCGTTCTGCACGACGAACTGGTAGGAGATCGCGCTGCCGGTCAGACCGTTGTTGCTCAGCGTGCCCACGACCGTGACCGGATCACCCGGGCTCAGCAGCACCGCCCGCGCGACCAGCTGGTTCCAGTCGAAGCAGGCCAAAGGCGTGTACACCAGTTTGCCGGTGCACACCGTGCTGATGTTCTCCTGCAGGTTCGTCACGCCAACGCTGTAGCAGGCCGTCTGGCCCGGGAGGAGCACGCCGGGGGGGATGGGGACGTGCAGCTGGAAGGTTGCGCAGCCCGCGCCGGGCACGATGATCGGAGGATTGGGCAGCACCGCGCTGGCCGGTCCGGCGACGTCGCAGCTGCCCCCCGCCGCCTCGCCCTGCCAATCGATGGCGAAGCTGCGCGCCGTCGGGAATCCATTGCAGATGGTCAGGTCGACGGTGATGTTCTGGATGCCCAAGCAGTACGCGGTGATGGCGGGCACCGCGCACTGTTTGTCGCCCCAGCAGTAGTTCAGGAAGACGCTGCCGTCGCCGGGCGTCCCTTCCGCCGTCATGGGCGTGGAGGTCATGGTGCCCGAGGCCACCACCGAAGCGTGGAGCTGCTTCATGGTCATGGTGGCGGGATTGAGATCCTCCCACCAGTCCATGTACTCGCGGCCGTAGCTGTACTCGCTGGCCGTGGCCGCGGTGTAGATCGCCGCGTTGCCATGGGAGCCGTCGGTCACCAGGGGTACGAACGCGCCCGAGAAGCACTGATCGAACAGCATGAACAGGCGGCAGACCTGGCAGGCCGACGTGTCGACGTCGAGCTCGGCTGGGCTGTAGCCCTCGGCGTTCTCCCGCGCACCATTCTGGTTGAAGTCCCACAGCACGAGATCGCCGTTGCTCGCTCCGTGGTTGCTGGTGTAGAGCAGGAGCACGTCACGCGTGGCATTCAGGGTCGTGCACAAGCCGTGGATCCGGGCGCGGATCGCCGCCTCGTTCGCCGAGTCGGTCACATCGCTGCCGGTGGCGTTGTTGTTGTCGCCGTCGGCGTTGTCCAGGTCCAACGGCCGCCCGTCGGCGTAGTACGTCCACAGGTTCGACTGCGGGAAGCCCAGGGCGCGCAGCTTCCGGTACACGCTCGTGAGATTCTCGGCGTAGCGCGAGAAGTTGTGGTCATCGTCCCAGCCGCCCGAGATCAGCACGGCGTGGAGACAACTGTCCTTCAGAGGGCCGGTGAAAGGTGCTAGCTGCGCGGGTGGGCCCACGCTGGGACAGCCCGCCGGGGCGTACGGCGTGCAGCCGAAGTGGACCCTTGGCCCCTGACCGAACCCCGACCGGATCGTGGGGGGCCAGCTGCGGACGATTGGAGTGGTGTGCTGCTGCAGAGTGGCGTCCACGAACACCCACCGCACCGGGTGCGCCCAGTTGGCCTGCGGGGTGTCGTCGATCATCACCAGCCAGTTCGAGGCGAAGGGGAACTGCACTGCCGGCAGGCGCCCGTCGACATCCAGTCCGACATGGCTCCCATCCAGCGCCACGTCGTGCATCCACAGCGTGCGTCCGCCGTAGTCGCCATCGAGCACGTGGGTGAGGACGTAGGCCGCGACGTCGCGGCGGGGATCGGGGCTTTGGGCGGCGGCCGCCCCGGGCAGCCACAGCGGGCCGAGCCGAGGCAGCAGGGCGGCCGCGAGCAAGGGAAACACCAGCCAAGATGGCCTGCGGGCGCGTTCCATGGTGCCACCTCCGGGCGTAGAGCTATGGCGGTCCAGGGGGTGTACGCGGGTGGGAGGGCGCTCGGCTCCTCCCGCGCCCGCTCATATCTATCCTAACGCAATCGATGCCCGTGGGGCGACGCCCTGCGCGCCGCGGTTCGCGGGGCGGGCGCCAGCGCCTGGCCCGCACCGCCCGCTCAGTAGGTCGCCAAGGCGCCAACCGCACCCTCGACGGCGGCCAGCACCGAGCCGGCCTGCACCGCCTTGCGCATAGCGTTGTGGTCCGGGAACAGCGGGCGGTCCTCCTCGAGGTGGGCGACGTGCTGGCGGATGGCCGTGCGGGCCGCGCGCGTGCCGCGGCCGGGCGTGAACTCGCGGAAATCCAGCGCCTGCGCCGCGGCGATCAGCTCGATGCCCAGCACGCCGTACGCGTTGTCCACGATCTGGCGCGTCTTGAGCGCCGTGTTCATCCCCATGCTCACGAAGTCCTCCTGATCGGCCGCCGCGGGGATGGACTGCGTGCAGGCGGGCATCGACAGGATGCGCTGCTCGACGATGAGCGTGTCGGCCGTGTACTGGCTCAGCATCAGTCCCGAGAACATGCCGGCGCCCTTGGTCAGGAACGCGGGCAGCCCCACCGACAGTGCCGGGTTGAGCAGCCGGTTGAGCCGCCGCTCCGAGAGCACGCTGAGCATCGTCACCGATGCGCCGACCATGTCCAGCGGCAGGCTCACCGGCGTCCCTTGGAAGTTGGCGCCGGTCAGCACCTCGTCGTCGTCAGGCAGGAAGATGGGATTGTCGCCCACGCCGTTGAGCTCGATCTCCACCTGCTGGCGCGCCCAGCGCAGATGGTCGCGCGCCGCGCCGATCACCTGGGGGGTGGAGCGCATGCTGTAGGCGTCCTGCACGCGCTGCTTGAGGAACCCCGGGCGAAGCAGGTCACTTCCCTCGATGCACTTGAGGATATTCGCGGCCGAGGTCACAGCGCCGGCGAATCCGCGCAGTCGGTGCAGGCGGGCGTCGTAGGGCTTGAGGTTCGCCTGCAGCGCCTCCAGCGTCATGGCCGCGGCGATATCGGCCTGTTTGATCCAGCCCTCCACGTCGTGGACGATCAGCGCGCCGATTCCGGCCGTGAGATTGCTCCCATTGATCGTCGCCAGGCCATCGCGGGCCTGCAGGGTCACCAGCGGGACGCCGGCGCGGCCCAACGCCTCGCGGGCGGGCAGGCGTTGCCCCTGGTGGAAGGCCTCCCCCTCACCCATCATGGCCAGGGCGATCTGGCTCATCGGGGCCAGGTCCCCGCAGGCGCCCACGCTGCCCTTCTCGCAGACGACCGGCGTGACGCCCTTGTTGAGCAGCTCGACCAGCGTCTGCGTGATGACCGGCCGGCCCCCGGAATGGCCCTTGGCGTGGACATTGACGCGGCTGACCATCGCCGCCCGCACGTGCTCGATGGGCGCAGGCTCGCCGATCCCCGCGGAGTGGTTGTAGATCAGGTAGCGCTGGAACTGCTGCACCTGATCCGGGGTGAGCGCCACCTCGGAGAACTCCCCGATCCCCGTGTTGACCCCGTACATGACCTCGTTGGCGGCGATCTTGCGCTCGAGCATTCCGCGGCAGCGCTCGATACGGGCCAGGGCGGTCGCGTCGAGCTCCACGCGCGCGCCGGCGCGGGCGACTGCCGCCACGTCTTCGATGGTGAGGCCTGATCCTGTGATGCGGACGGTCATGGCGGCTCCGGGGGGTGGGTGCGGGAAGGTCCGCGGCGCGGGCGGCCCAAACTGGCACGGACCGCTCGCGACCGCCTAGCCTAGGATCTGGGGCCCCGCAGGGCAAGGCGCGGATCCGCGCGTGGATCCGCGCGGTTTCCCGCGGGCGCCCGCGCGCCTACAATGGTCCCCAGCACGTGCCGGACGCCCCCCGCGGGGCGCGCCGAGGCTGGCGACCGCACCGGCTGCGGCGCCCGCCTCATCGGGGACAACGACTGCGTGGGGGGACTTGGTTGCTTCGGGGAGGTCCTGCTGCGATGCGAACGCTCGTGCTGCTGCGCCACGGAGAGAGCGTCTGGAACCGCGAGAACCGCTTCACGGGGTGGACCGACGTGGACCTCTCCGAGAAGGGGATCGGCGAGGCCCAGGAGGCCGGCCGCCAGCTCAAGGCTGGCGGGTACGTCTTCGATGTGGCCTACACCTCGGTGCTCAAGCGCGCCATCAAGACGCTGTGGCTCGCGCTGGAGGAGCTGGATCTCATGTGGATTCCCGTCCACAACCACTGGCGACTCAACGAGCGCCACTACGGCGCGCTGCAGGGATTCAACAAGGCCGAGCAGGCCGCCCTCCACGGCGAGCAGCAGGTGCAACTGTGGCGCCGCAGCTACGCCATCCCGCCGCCGGCGCTCGCGCCGGACGACCCGCGGCACCCGGGGCGCGATCCGCGCTACAAGGGCCTCTCGCCCGGCGAGCTGCCGTTGACGGAGTGCCTCAAGGATACGGTGGAGCGATTCCTGCCCTACTGGCACAGCGCGATCGCACCGGACGTGAAGGCCGGCCGGCGCGTGCTGATCGCCGCCCACGGCAACAGCCTCCGCGCGCTGGTGAAGTATCTCGACAACGTGTCCGACGAGAAGATCGTGGGCCTGAACATTCCCACGGGGGTTCCGCTGGTGTACGAGCTCGACGATGAGCTGCGCCCGCTGCGCAGCTTCTACTTGGGCGATCCCGAGGCGATCGCCCGCGCAGAGAGAGCCGTCGCCGAGCAGGGCAAGCGCAAGGGCTAGCCGCGCGGACGGCGGGTGGGCGCTGCGTCCCGCCGCCTCGCTGGACGTGGACGGCGGCGCGTCGCGTCACGGAGAACGCAGTACTTCATGGGCCCGTACACCGCATCGCCTCACCAGATGGGCACCCCGCGCGTTACTGGACGTAGACCATCTTGACCGTCCGCAGCTCGCGGGGGCCGCCCGCGAGTGGCGTCACCTCCAGCCGGCAGTAGTACACCCCCGAAGGTAGCAGCCCGCCCGACGCTGCGCGCCCGTTCCAGGTGGTCTCGTGGCGGCCGGGTCCGCGCTCGCCGTCCAACAGTGTCGCCAGCCTGCGGCCAGCCGCGTCGTGCAGGACAAGGCGCACGCGCGCCGCCTGCGGCAGGGCGAAGGCGACGGTGGTCGCTCCGTTGAATGGGTTGGGGCGGTTCTGCGCCAGCTCGATCCGCGCCGGCGGGATCTGCGGCTGGGTCCCGGTGCCCGCGGCCACCAGCACGCGCCAGGTCTGGTTGTTGTCCGGGCTGAGCGAGCTCGTGTCCCCGGCACGCGCCTGGATGTGGTGTAGCCCGAGAACGGCGGGCGTGTACGAGTACGAAGTCCCCGGAGCCACGGGCACGCCGTCCAACAGCCAGCTCACCGTCACCGGATCACTGTCGGGGTCGGTGACGGTTACCGAGAAGCCCTGGGCGCTTCCGCCCTGCGGCAGGCTCAGGAAGAGCGCCGTCGGGCTGATCGCGGTGAACGCCGGGATACTGTTGACGTTCGTGACGGTGATCCGCTTGTAGGCCACGTCGTTTTGGCCGCCAGCGTTCTGCACCTTCAGCCCCACGATGCAACTTCCGGCGAAGCCGCGCGAGAAGCCGGCACTGGCGCCGGTGACCTCGCCGAAGACGCCGTCGGCGTTCAGATCCCAGGTCATGGTCAGGGCGCCGCCTTGCGGGTTGGTCGAGGTCGAGCCGCTGAGGGCCAGGGTCGCGCCCTCCGCCACGGTCGCGCCGCCCGTGATCACGGCCACGGGCGCCGGCGTGAAGGCGTACTGCAGCCGGCCCAGCACGCCGTCGAGGTTTGCAGCCACCGACTGCAGCTGCGTGACCGCGGTTTGCGCCTGGGCCTGCAGACCGTCGAGCTGCGAGCGGTAGGAGGTGCTGGTCAGCCCCGTCAGGTCGTACGCGGTGATGGTCGCGCGCGCGTCGTCGATCTCCGCCTGCGTCATGCCCGCTGCCAGCATCTGGCTCTGCTCGGCGCCGGTGAATCCGAGCGTAGTCACGCGGGTGCGCAGGGCGGCCGCCGCCGTCGCGTCCAGGACATGGTCTGCCCAGCCGGCGGCGACGATCGCCGACTCCAGCGCCTGCGCGTCGGTCACCGAGGTGTTGAGCAGATCGATGAGCAGGCTGCAGTACTCCCGCGCCTGGCGCGTCTGGCGCAGGCTGTTCGGATAGTCGTTCTGGGCCTCGGCGCCGAGGAACTTCTCGTAGGACGAGCGGAAGGCGGCGCCGACGGCGGCCTGCTCGAGGAGGTTGTTGCGCAGCCGCATCCCGGCGTTGAGGGCTGACAGGGAGGAGACCTCTTCCTGGTAGGCGATCGCGCCCACTTCGGCCAGCGGGATGTAGTTCGGATCTGCTGGATCGGCTGCGAGGGCCTCGTAGACCGACGCCGTATTGCTGCAGGCCTGGTCGATGAGCTGCTCGCCGATCTGCATCACCGCTCCGTTGTACGAGGTGGGGATCCCCAGCACCTGGGTCCCGACGCCCACCGCGGCGTACGCGAAGCCGGCCGCCGTGCTGCCCGCGGACAGCGCGAAGTTGGTCGCCTCCAGGCCAGTCTCCAGCAGCCCAACGGCAGCGAACGAGACCTTTGTGTACAGAGCGTAGTTGCGCCAGCCCTGCGCCTGCGTGGCCGCCTGGGCCTTGATGCCGGCGACGCTGACGTCCTGGTCGAGGGTCGTGTCGATCACACGGAACGCAAAGGTACCGCCATCGCCCAGCACGTAGTCGTCGGCCGAGTTGTAGACGCCATCCTGGGCCTCATCCATGACGATGTCGAAGTCTCCCAGCGGCAGCGGTGGCAGCTTGAGAATCTCGCCGAGGAACGATCCGGCGCCATAGCAGCCCTGGATGGGCTTGACCGTGACGAAGGGGGTGATCTGCCCCCCGCTCCAGCTCCGGCCGTCGTTGGGCACCATGTAGAGATTGCCGATCGGACACGGGAAGTCGAACTGATCCCACTCCCCGCTCACGTAGACGATCTCGTTGGCGGCATAGATCGACGAGTTGCGCGGGACCCCCGAGTCGTCGGACAGGTAGACCTGGATGGCGCGGGCCGTGTGGGGCGCCAGCGCGCCGGCCGCGAGCGCGATCGCCGCCCAGGCAGCCGCGAACACACGCGCGAACGGCGCGCGCGGCGGGGTGAGACGGCGTATCTGGGCGGAATCGCCATGGCTCTTCATGGCGTGACCTCCTGGGAATACCGGTTGGCACCGGAGGTGAAGAGCTTGGCTGGGCGATGTGTGGACCGCTCGAGCATCCGCCCGCGCAACCGCCGCCGTCAAGGGGGTTGCAGCCGGCGGCCAGCGGCCGGTCTGGCGCACTGATTCAGTTGTTCAGCGCGCCCGCGGTGATCCACTGACGGATCAGATTGATGTCCGCCTGGAGCAGGGGAGGGAGTGACTGCGGCATCCTGGGGATGTACGGCGTGCCCGGGAGCAGCTTGAGGTACAAGAGTGACGAATCCGGGTAGGCCGGCACCACGCGCTTGATGGGTCGAGCGCTGACCGATCGCACGCCCACGATGTTTGCGTAGGCGTGGCCGGCCTCGAGGTCCAGGTCGGCTGCGCCCAGCGCGGCCGTTCCCAGATGACACCCCGACTTGGCGCAGTTGGCCGTGAGGATCGGCTGGATGTCCCTGCAGAACGAGGCACCGGTGACGCCTTCACCGCAGACTGTGGGCGGCGTCTCCTCGATGAACTGACCGAGGTCGGTGCAGCCGGAGGTTACCAGGCACAGCAGCAGGCTCGCTGCTGCGCGCCACGTGAGGGCATCGCGCCGCGGGGCTGCCCGGCGTCTCGTCGTCCGTTCGTTCATGGGGTTGCGGCCGCGCATGATGGATCACCGGGGATCATCAGAGGGTCATCAATACAGCAGATGGATCTGCGCCACGATCTCGACGCGATCCTCATCGCGAAAGTCCGGGCCCGACACGACATCGTAGACATTCACGGCGGTCAGCAGCTGGACGAAACGGTACACCAGGGAGTCGAAACCGATCCCAAACCGCTCCACCGCCCCCGCCTTGCGGTCGATGTCGGGGTCGTAGAAGTCGTAGGTCGCCAGCAGGTCGATCCCGCGCTCGAGCTGGAAGGAGAGCTCGTGCGAGGTGGCGAACGTCGTGACGCGGCTGCTGCCCGGCTGGCGGACGGCCCGCCAGTCGGCCTCGCCCACCCAGATCAAGCGTCCCCACGCGAGATAGCCCAGCGGCCCACCCATGGTCACGCGCGCCTTGGATGGGTTGTTCCAGTAGATGGAGCCGCCGGTGGCCACGGCGATCGGCCCCAGCTTCCACCACTGCTGCGCCCGTCCAGCGACCGCCAGCGTGTTGTCGACGTCCATGGTGCTGCCCTGCGCGCCGTTGAGCAGGCTCGCGTGCAGCTCTGCGTGATGGGGGTAGAGTCCGGCCTCCAGCCCCACGTCGGTGTGCGTCGGCGGCATGAAGCCCAGGTATTGCCGCACGAACATCGTGTGATCCGAGAAGCGCCATCCGAACGCGGGCTGGAAGCGGCCCAGCTTGAGGTAGCCGTTGCCGGGGAGCACCTGGGCCTTGCCCCAGACCTCGTAGGTCCCGCTCTGACCGCGGCTCATGTACGCCGACCAGCGGCCGTCGAGCTGGAAGTTGAGCGTCAGGTTGCTCTCCATCTGGAAGAAGCCATCGTCGGGCCGCCCGTGGTTGGACAGCATGTAATTGGTGCGCAGGTCGGCGCCGACGAGGATGTCGTCGTTGATCAGCGGCTTGATCTTCGCCAGATCGTCGAACCCCAGCTTGTGCAGGACCATCTCGGAGGGCACGAGGAACTGCGACGCATACAGCGTGCGCTGTCCGGCGCCGGTCGGATTGGTGTGGCAGAGATGGCACGCTTGCTGGTAGCGCGCGGAGTAGCGCGGCACCGCGGCAGCCGGAAACGGCGATAGCAGCAGCAGCAGGGCTGCGACTATCATGAGCGCCCGTGCGACGGCGGTCCTTCTCATCGCTTCTCCTGGAACTTGCGCTGTGCGGGCGGAGGAAGGTGAGAAGGATAGGCGCGCGCGCGCGGGAGTTCAAGCCAAAGAAGCGGGCGCGCGACCCCTGCGAAGCGACCCCGCTTGCAGCCCCGCGGAGAGTCCAGCGATGCGACCGGTGCGCGAGCCTGTCATCCTTGCCGTCACGGGCCCCGACCGGCCCGGGATCCTTGCCGAGCTGGCCGCGGTGCTCGCTGCCGAGGGAATCGAGCTGGTGGACATCGAGCAGGCCACGCTGCAGAGCTTTCTGGCCCTCTCCTTCCTGGTGGACCTGGGCGGCCAGCCCGAGCGCGCCCAGGCGGTGCTGACGCGGTTCTTTCCCGCAGCGCAGCGCCTGGGTCTCAGCGTGCAGGCCAAGCCCATCTCCCAAGGTGAGCTGTTCACGCTCAACGAGCATGATCTGTGGGCCCTCACCGTGCTGGGCTCGGGCGACGCGGCGGCCATGGTCGCTGCGGTGGCGGCCGTCACCGGCCGCCACGGGGCGAACATCGTGAGCGTGCGCCGCCTGGCCGATGAAGACATCCGCGCCGCCGAGCTGATCGTGGACGCCCGCGCCGTGACCGACGTGGAGGCGATGCGTCGCGAGCTGCTGCGCCAGGGGGAAGCGGCCGGCGCCGACATCGCGCTGGCCCGCGAGAATGCCTACCGCAAGAGCAAGCGCATCGTGCTGATGGACGCCGACTCCACGCTGGTGGCGGGCGAGATGATCGACGAGCTGGCGCGGCGTGCGGGCGTCGCCGAGCAGGTGGCCGCCATCACGCGGCGCGCCATGGAGGGCGAGCTCGACTTCGCCACCGCACTGACCCAGCGCGTCGCGTTGCTGCGCGGGCTCAAGGTCGAGCAGCTGGAGGAGGCCGCAGCCGCCATGCCCCTGACGCCGGGCGCGCAGGAGACCATCGCCGCGCTCAAGGCGCTGGGGCTGCGGGTGGGCGTCATCAGCGGGGGTTTCACGTTCTTCGTCGAGCGGCTGCGCAAACGCCTGGGGCTGGACTACGCCTTCGGCAACATACTGGAGATCCAGCATGGCGCACTGACGGGCCGCCTGCTGCCTCCGCTGCTGGACGCGGAAGGCAAGGCGGAGCGGCTGCGCGAGATCGCCCGCGCTGAGGGTGTGCCCCTCTCGCAGGTGGTCGGCGTGGGCGACGGCGCCAACGACATCCCGATGCTCCAGGCGGCGGGCCTGGGCGTGGCGTTTCGCGCCAAGGAGGCCGCGCACCGCGTTGCCGACGGTGCCATCCACCGCAACAACCTGCAGGTGCTGCTCGTGCTCTTGGGCGTCTCGCCGAGCGACCTGCGTGCGCTAGCCGCCGCGCCGGTGCCGGCCCCCGGCGCGCCGCAGCCCAGCAGCAGCGAGGCCCCCGGCGCGGGCGGCACGGCGCGGGAGGGGAGGCGTTGAGCGGGTCCCTTGCCGGGCGCCGGATCGGCGGGCTCCCGGTCAAAGGCCTCCTGCACCTGTGCGTCGTGTATCTGGTCTGGGGGAGCACCTACCTGGCGATCCGCGTCGCCGTGCGGGCGGGAGCGGGCTTCCCGCCGTTCACGCTGGGCGCGATGCGGGTGCTGATCGGCGGCGCGCTGCTTCTGGGCTGGGCCAAGCTCGAGGGGCGCCGCGTGGCGATCGCACGGCGCGAGGCCGCGCTCATGATCGCCGCGGGCTGCCTCTTGTGGGTGGGCGGCAACGGTGGGGTGATGTGGGCCGAGCAGCGCGCGGAATCGGGCTACGCGGCGCTGCTCATCGGCACGACACCATTGTGGGTGGCGCTGATCGAGTCGCGGCTGGACCGGCGCAAGCCTTCGCTGCTCTTGATGGGCTCGCTGTTGCTGGGGCTGCTCGGCATCGCCGTGCTCAGCGCGCCCGTGCTGCGGCGCGGCGAGCGCGGTGACACGCTGGCCGCGCTGGCGCTGCTGCTGGGCGGGCTCTCCTGGGGCTGCGGCACCATCCTGCAGCGCCGCCGCCCCGTCGAGCTCGCGCCCCGCGTCAGCGCCGGGTATCAGTCCCTGTTCGGCGGGATCGGCTTCGTGCTCGCGGCGTTGCTGTTGCGCGAGCCGCGGCCCACGCCCACGCCCGCCGCCTGGCTGGGATGGGCGTACCTACTCGTGTTCGGATCGCTCTTGGCGTTCACCTCGTTCGTGACCGCGGTACGCATGCTGCCCACCCAGGTGGTGATGACTTACGCGTACGTCAACCCCGTGGTAGCGGTGCTGTTGGGCTGGCTGGTGTTGCGCGAGCGCGTCACAGGCTGGACGCTACTGGGCAGCGCCATGATCCTGCTGTCGGTGGCCGGCGTGTTCCGGGACCGCTCCCGCGCCGCGCGCGTCTGAGAGGGCGGCCCTACAGGCCGCGCGCCACGGACTTCATCGTTTCACGCTCCGGACGAGACTCGGGCACACGCCGCGGCACCGCCCGGGCGAAGCCTCCGAACTTGAGGCACTCCTCCAGGCGGCACGACCACACCAGCTGGTCCCCGTGGACCGTGATGTCCGGGCAGGCGTCGCACATATTCATCGCCCCGTTCTCCAGGATATCGATCGGCTGGATGATCATCACCGACTGCATGTACACCCCATTCGCCACCGTCCAGGGGCGTGCCAGCACGCCGCGCAGGTAGCGTCTCAGCACGCCGCGCATCCCCTGGTCGAACAACGAGCCCACCAGAGCCAGCGTCCGGCCGCGCCGCAACGTCGACGGCGGGGCGTACGCCTGGAAGCGTCCATGGCGGAGATGGTGGACGTTCTGCGCCAGCTCCATGAAGTGCGGTCCCGCGTGGCCCAGGATGCGGTCCTTCGTGCCGATCCGGGTCGTGAGCAGCCACTTGAGCGAGTCGGCCTTCTCGCTGCCGTTGAGGTAGGCGCAAGGCGCGAAGTCCGGGAACCGCTTGCGGATCTCCGCCACCACGTCCCGTGACGAGATGTCGAGGCGCTGGCTTCCCGCCGGACGGCTGTACACCAGGGCTTCCATGGGGATCTTGCGATCGCCCACGTAGAAGTCCACGCGGTCCCCCAGGCCGCCCGAAGCCTGCCGGAAGGCGATGAAGACCATCACGTGGACCCTGTCGATGTTTTGCGCCGCCCACTCGATCATTTCGGGGGCGTAGGGCAGAGTCTCCTCGTAGACGGTGGAATTGAAGGCGCACGAGATGTCGCCGTACTCCGCGAGACGGTCGGCGAAGTCCTGGCGCAAGGTGTTGAGCTCCGCTTCGTTCTTGCCGCGCCAGCCGGGCCGCGCCTGCTTGCTGTCGATGTGGAAAGTGAAGCCTCGCGCGCCCGCGGCGTGCAGGTCGCGCAGCAGGTCGTCGCTGAGGGCCTGGCCGTTGGTGTTGACGATGGGCTTGTAGCCCATCCTGGTCGCCAGCTCCACGATCCCCACGATCTCGGGGTGGGTGAGGGGATCTCCACCCGCAATCGACACCCCGTCGAACTTGCGGAACTTCGCGAAGACCTCCAGCTCGGCGCGGATCGAGTCGAGCGACTTGTGGCTGTCCCGCTCGTTGGCCCGGTAGCAACCCTCGCAGTACATGTTGCAGCAGGAGGTCGACTCGAGCCAGGCGATGGGGTTGTCGGGCAGGCTCCACGGCAGGCGGTACAGGGCGCGATGGTCGGGATAGGAGTTCACGCGTTCACGCTCCCGGCAGAGGGCGAGTTCATTCTGGCTGGGGCCGACCAACCGATACGGCATGCACGGTGTCCGAAAAAGTCTGGAAATGTGATGCGGCTGGTCGCACCATGTGGCGACCGGGACTGGAGTCTGTCCCGGCGCGCACCCCGGCGCGCCGTTCGCCATACTTAGGATTCCGCGGTGGGGGCTCACGCCTTGGGATCGGGCCGGACGGCTGCTAGATTTGCGCCGGCTCTGCGGCTTCGCGCCTCCATTGCAGCCGCCAGGATGTCGTGCGCATCCATCTGTTCGTTCCCTGCTTCGTCGACCAGCTCGCCCCCGAGGTGGCTTGGTCCACCGTGCGCGTGCTGGAGCGCCTGGGCCATGCGGTCGTCGTCCCGCGGGGCCAGACCTGCTGTGGCCAGCCCGCGTTCAACAGCGGCTTCTGTGATCAAGGACGCGCCGTGGGGCGGGCGTGGCTGCGCGCCTTCGCCGACGCCGAGACGGTCGTGGTCCCGTCCGGGTCGTGCGCCGGGCTGGTGCGCCGGCACTATCCGGCCTTCTTCGCCGACCAGCCGCAGGCCGCTTCGGCGGCGGACCTCGCGGCGCGTACCTTCGAGCTGAGCGAACTGCTCGTGGACGTGCTGAGGGTCGAGGACGTGGGCGCGCGCTGCGAGGCGGTGGCCTGTCTCCATGACGGCTGCCACGGGCTGCGCGAGCTGGGGATCCACGATCAGCCGCGGCGGCTGCTCGCCAACGTGAGCGGCCTGCAACTGGTGGAGCTACCGCGCGCCGACCTCTGCTGCGGTTTCGGCGGGACGTTCGCGGTCAAGCTGCCGGAGTTGAGCGTGGCCATGGCCGACGCGAAGCTCGAGACAATCCGCGGCGCCCAGGCCGATCTGCTCATCAGCGGCGAGGTGATGTGCCTGACGCACCTCGACGCGCGCGTTCGCTGGCGTGGCGACGGGCTGGATCGCGGCCATCTGCGCGTACTGCACCTGGCCCAGGTGCTGGCCGGCGACGGCGGGGAGCGGCCGGCATGAGCCTCGCAGCGCTGCGCGCCCGCATCCGCGCCGCCGTGGCCGACCCGGCGCTCGCGCGCCCCTATGAGAACGCCACTGCGCGCGGTCGCGCCCGCCGCGAGCAGTCCATCGCGCGTATGCCCGACTGGGCAGAACAGCGCGCGAGCGCCACGGCGATCCGCCACGAGGCGGTCGAGCGCCTCGACGAGCTGGGAGCGGCGTTCGAGCGCAACTTCGCCGCCGCCGGCGGGTGCACCTGGCACGCGGCCGACGCCACGGAGGCCTGCCGCATTGTGGTCACGATTCTCCAGGAGCATGGCGCCCGCAGCGCGATCAAGGCCAAGTCCATGGCTACCGAGGAGGTCCATCTCAATGCTGCGCTGCAGCGCTGCGGTATCGATGCGATCGAGACCGACCTGGGCGAGTTCATCGTCCAGCTGGCGGGGCAGACTCCCAGCCACATCACGGCGCCGGCGATCCATCTCACGCGCCAGCAGATCGGCCGTCTGTTCGCCGATAAGCTGGGCGTCGCCTACACCGACGATCCGGTCGAGCTGACGGCGATCGCCCGGCGCGCGTTGCGCCAGCGGTTCCTGGGCGCGGATGCCGGTATCTCGGGCGCGAACCTACTCATCGCCGAGACCGGAGAGCTCGTACTGCTGGAGAACGAGGCCAACATCCGCATGTGTCTCACGCTGCCCCGGCTGCACGTGGCCGTGGCAGGCATCGAGAAGGTGATCGCGCGCCGGGCCGACCTGGGCCCCCTGCTGGCCGTGCTGCCGCGCAGCGCGACGGGGCAGGAGATGGGGACCTACGTCTCCGTCGTGGGTGGGGCGGGCCCGCCCGAGCGTCACGTCGTGCTGCTCGACGGCGGGCGCCGGCGCATCCACGCCGATCCGGTGCGCCGCGAGATCCTGGCCTGCATCCGCTGCGGCGCGTGTCTCAACGCCTGTCCCGTCTACGAGCGGATCGGCGGATATGCGTACGGTTCGGTGTACCCCGGGCCGATCGGGTCGTTGCTCGGGCCGCATGGGATCGGTATCGACGCGGCGGCCGGCGCCGCGCTGCCGTTCGCGTCGTCTCTGTGCGGTGCCTGTCGCGACGTCTGCCCGGTGGGCATCGACCTGCCAGAGTTGCTGCGGGAGGGACGGGAGCGCTACGTGCGTGGCTCGGGTGGCGTCGCTCGCGGTCACACCGACGGCGACGGCGTCGGCGGCCGCGACACGAGCGGCGCGCAGGCGCCGGCGGCCGGCGCCGGACGTCTCGAGGTGCTCGGCTGGAGTGCGTGGGCGTTCGTGCTGAGCCGCCCGCGTCTGTTCCACTTCGTGGCGGGTGCTGGCCGCGCGATCCTGCGCCGTGCCACAGGCTCCGGCGGGGGCACGCGCGCCGCGGGCGGCTCCGGCAACGCTCGCCCTAGATCCCGCCTGGCGGCCGCGCTGGTCGGTGGCTGGACGTTAGGCCGCAGCCTGCCCACGCCTGCGCGCCGCAGCTTCCTGAAGGAATGGGAGAGGCGCGAGCGCGCCGCGGGCACCCGCAGGCCCGCAGCATGAGCGTCGTCGCGCCGGGGGAGCTGCGGCGGTTCGCCGAGGCGTTCGCGCCGCTGGTGGAGTGTGGTGGCGTGACGCATGGAGCCGTGCGCGCGTGCGCGACGCCGGCGGAAGCCGCTGGCTGGCTCGCCCTGGTCCTGCGCGAGCAGCAGGCGCAGCGGGTGCTGGCCGCGTCGCGGCCGGAGCTTGCGGCCGTCGTCGCACTGCTGCGGCGCGAGCTGGATTCACTGACCGTCATCGATCCGTCCGCCCCGCCGTCTCTCCAGCAGATGGCGGAGCTCGATGCCGGTCTGGGCGGCGCCGACCTGTTGGTCGCCGAGAGCGCAAGCTTGATCCTGACCCGCTCTTTGCACGAGCCGTGGGCCTTGTCGTTGCTGCCCCGCGTGCATCTCGTCGTGACCGAGGCGGGCCGCATCGTGCCGCGGCTGGCGGACGCGCTGAGCCGACTTCCCGCCGGCGACTTCACGATGATCACGGGGCCCAGCCGTACGGCCGACGTCGAGAAGACGCTGGTCGTGCCTGCGCACGGCCCAGCCCAGCTGTTTGTCGCCATCCTCCCCTGAGCGCCTGGGTCAGCGTGGCGTCGCCGGCACTGCAGCTTCGGCGCTGGCGGAAGCGGCAAGCGTCTTGACCTTCGCCTTCACGCTCTTGAACGCGGGCGTCTTGCTCTGCGGGTCGATGCGCCGCGGCACGAGCACGTTGGCCTCGGGGTAGTACATGGCGATGTTGCCGGGTGGCAGGTCGACGACCGCCACCGACGCGGCCATCCAGCCCGCCTCGGTCTCGACGGTCACGCGGCTGCCCTCGGCCAGCCCCAGGCGCAGCGCGTCCTGCTCGCTCATCATCACCACGTCGCGCCGCGCGTTGCCGCGGTAGACGTCCTCCTCCTCGTAGACGACCGTGTTGAACTGCCCCTCGCTGCGCAGGGTCATCAGGCGGAACTCGCCGTCCTGCGCCCGCGTGGCGAATTCGGGGATGGGTGTCACGTGGAAGCGCGCGCGGCCGTCCGCCGTCGCGAACCGCGGCGCGTGGAACGTGCGCCCGGCGATCTGGAACTCGTGCTGGCTCTCGTCGATGGCAGCGATCTCCTGATAGCCCGGCACGACCTTGCTGATCTGCTGGCGCAAGTGGTGGTGGTCGCGCAGGGCCGTCCAGTCGAAGCGCGAAGGCGGCAGCACGCGCTCGGCGAGCGATGCGATGACGTCGACCTCCGAGCGCATCTCACCTTGGACCGCGGGCTCGCCGCCATCGGACAGGCGGACGAAATTGAACATCGACTCCTGGGTGGTGGCCTGGGCCTCCTCGTCGCGGGCGAGGACGGGTAACAGGATCGCCGTCTGCCCCCGGCCGTGCACGTGCCCCTCGTTGAGCTTGGTGGTGATGGAGACCGTCGTGCCGATGCGCGAAAGCGCCGCGGCCGCCCATCGCAGGTCGGGATTGCTGGCGTAGAGATTGCCGCCCAGCAGCACTGCCGCCCGCACGCGCCCCGCGGCTGCGGCCACCATCGAGGCGTAGGTGTCCTGCCCGGGCGTGGCCGGGATGCTGATGCCGTAAAGCTCCTCCAGCTTGGCGGCGAAGGCCCGCTTCAGGCCCGGTGTCACGCCGACCGAGCCCACGCCCTGCACGTTGGAGTGGCCGCGGATGGGCAGCAGCCCGCAGCCCGGCCGCCCCAGCCACCCGCGCGCCAGCGCCAGGTTGGACAAGGCGAGGATGTTGTCTACGCCGTGGACGTGGTGCGTGAGCCCCATCGCCCACATAAAGATCCCCCGGCGCGCCTGCAGCAGCATCCCCACCGCCTGGTCGACCTGGGCGCGGGGCACGCCGCAGGCGTCCAGCAGCTCGTCCCAGGAGCTACCGCGCAGGTCGGCCTCCACCAGGTCGAACCCGGCCGTGTGCTGCGCGATGAACCCGCTGTCGGCGCCGCCCGCCTCGAGCAGTCCCTTGAGCAACGCCTTGAACAGCGCGACGTCGCTGCCCACGTTGGGCTGCAGGTACAGATCGCTCACCTGCGAGCCGCCCAGCAAGCTCCGCCAGTCCGACGGCAGCCGGAAGCGCGTGAGACCCAGCTCCTTCATTGGGTTGATGACCAGCACCTTCCCGCCGCGGCGGCGCAGCTCCACCAGCTGGGTCATCAGGCGGGGGTGATTGCTGGCGGGGTTGGCTCCGGCGACCACCGCCAGGTCGGCCGCTCGGACGTCCTCCAGCGTCACGGAGGCCGTGCCCGACCCGTAGACGCGAGCCAGCGCCACACCGGAGGCAGCGTGGCAGTAGAACGAGCAGTTGTGGATGTTGGGCGTGCCGAAGGCGCGCGCGACGAGCTGCAGCAGGAAGGCGGCCTCGTTGCTGCTGCGTCCCGACGTGTAGAAGAAGACCTCGCGGGGAGGTGCCGCGCGCAGCGCGTAGCCGGCGCGGTCGAGGGCCTCGTGCCAGCCGACGCGGCGGAAGTGCGTGGCCGCGGGCTCGGCGATCACCGGGAAGGCCAGGCGCCCTTGGCGCTCCCACTGCGCCGAGGTGAAGGTGGCCAGCTCGGCGAGGCTGTGGGCGCCGAAGAACTCCTCCGGCAGCGTTCCGGCCATGTCACTGGCCTGCGCCTGCACCGACTTCTTGCACACCGACGGAAAGCGGCCGCTCTCGTCCACCATGCCACCGCGCTGGCCGCCCATGCCCAGCGCGCAGGTCTTGCAGACGTTGCGGCTGCGCAGGCGAGAGTACAGCTTGCGCAGACCCCCAGCCTGGCGCCCTTTGCGCAGCACGTAGAGCATGGCGGGGAATCCGCCGCCGGCATCGACGCGGGGGCGGGCCATGGCGTCAGAGGGCCCCGATGACCAGCGTTCCCAGCAGCACGGGCAGGTAGACGAGGCTGCCGAGGAAGTAGCGGCGCGCCCACGAGAGCTCCGCGCGCTCGCGCAGGACGTGCACGCTGCCGATCAGCGTGGCCAGGGCCAGCAGGGCCGCGACGGCGAGGTACGGCCGGCTGGCCAGGCCCAGCGCCGCGGGGACCAGCGTGGCCACGGTCAGCAGCAGGGCCGCCGCCACGGCGTGCCAGCGGGTCGCTCGCTCGCCGACGACCAGCGGCAGGATCCGGATGCCCGCCGCGGCGTACTCGCTCTTGCGGTAGAGCGAGATCGCCATGAAATGCGGCAGCTGCCACAGGAACAGGATGGCGAACAGCGACAGGGCGCCCGGGTCGAGGTGGCCGGTCGCCGCAGTCCAACCCATCACGATCGGGGTCGCACCGGGGATGGCGCCGATGTAGACCGAGGCCGCGCTGCGCCGCTTCATGGGCGTGTAGGCGCCGACGTAGAGCGCGAACGCCAGCGTCCCCAGCACGGCGGTCAGCGGGTTCACGAACAGGAAGAGCAGGGGCACCGAGACGCACGCCAGCAGGATCCCCATGGCCAGGGCCACGGCCGGGCGCAGCCGGCCCGCAGGCAGCGGTCGCTCGCGCGTCCGCTCCATGAGTGCATCGAGATCGCGCTCGAGGTGCATGTTGAGCGTCGTTCCAGCGGCCACGATCAAGGCGGTGAGCGCGATAGCCGTCGCGCCGCTGCGCAGGGTCACCGTGCCGGGCGCGAGCACCAGCCCCGCCCCGCTGGTGAACACCACCAGCATCAGCAGCCTCGGCTTGGTCAGGGCCACCAGGTCGGCCAGCACGCGCAGTGCCCCGGTTGCCGGCAGCGGGCGTGCGGCGGCGACCGCAGCCCCCGCGCCCACGGCGGCGGCACCTGCGGTCGTGGCGCCTGCCGTCGTGGCACCCGTCGCCGCAGGCCCCGCGCGGCGCAGGGCTCGTACGCCGCCGGCCACGACCGTAGCGTGCGCGACTCCCGGCAGCTCGAGGCGCAGGGCGAGCAGCACGCCCAGCAGCAACGTCGCCACCGACAGGTGCAGCGTGACCGCGGTCACGCTCAGGTAGGTCCAGATGCTCGCCACGCCCAACGACGCCTGAAGCGCCACCAGCAAGACCGCCGCGATGGCGAGGCTGCGCTCGCGCCGGCCGGGGCGCGCCGCGCGCACCACGCGGCCAGCCCCCGTCAGGACCACCGCCAAGACCAGCAGCGCGGCGAGGCGGTGCAGCATATTCAGGCGGCCAGGTCCGTCCGCCGGCCAGAGGGTCGAGACGCCGCGCTCCAGGTCGCGCGCCAGCCACGCGGCGCCCGGCCCCAGGCCCGCCGCCGCACCGCTGCCCGTGTGCCGCACGAAGGCCCCCAGGAGCGTCTGGGCGTAGACGCAGACCAGCGCTGCGGTGATCCAGCGGCGAGCCTCGCCGAGCGCCGCGGGCACGCCAGCCGTCCCCGCGGCGGTGACCGCCGCCGGCTCGCGCGGACCCACCGACTCGAGCCCGTCCGCGCCGACGGTCGCCGCCGGCTCGCGGGCGGCGCTGCCGGCCAGATGCAGCGCGAGGCGAACCATCGTACAGAAGTACAACAGAGCCGTCCCCAGGTGGGCCGTCGAGACCAAGGTCGGCAGCCGCAGCAGCACCGTGATCCCGCCCAACAACCCTTGGGCGACGACCAGGGCCAGCGCAGTCCAGCCCAGGTGCGCTGCTGCGGGGTCGTCGCGGCGGCGTCGGTGCAGCGCGACGGCCAGCACGATGCTCAGCAACCCCACGAGCGCCGCCACTAGGCGGTGGCTGTGCTCGATCGCCACGCCGCCCTGCATCTTCGGGAAGACCTGGCCGAAGCAGAGTGGCCAGTCCGGGCAGGCGAGGCTGCTCTCGGTGTTGTGCACGACGCCGCCGAGCGTGATGAGCCCGAGCGTCAGGACAACCAAGAGGCGGCTGAGACGAGCAGAGACCATGCGTTGGAAACGAGGGGACCGAGAGGACGCCCGCTGGGAAGTGGCGGGGAATCTACCAGCGCCACCGGGGAAGGGTCAAGGCCGGCGCCCGTGCTGGCGCGCATCCAGCGACCGCCTGCTTTCTACGTGGCCGGTTACGCTCCCGCTGCCGGCGTCCCTGCCGCAGGGCCTCCCGCCGCCGGCCGCCTCGGCGCTCTACCGCGACCGCGGGCGCACCGCGTCGAGCGAGACCACCGTCCGATCCCCCACGACCTCAGCGCTGTGCACCACGCCGGACGGCACGGCCAGCCACTCACCTGGCCCCAAGACCACGCTCTCACCGTTCATCGACAGGCGGAAGTGCCCGGAGAGCACGGCGTCGATCTTGTCCACGCCGTGCGTATGGGACGGAAACGCAGTGCCGGGCGGGTAGACGTAGAAGGAGACCTCGTAGCCCAGCGCCTCGAGGCGCTGGCGCAGCGCGCTCTCGCTGAGCGGCCCGTCCGCCTGCTTATCCCAGCGCCCGACCTCCACGACCCTACTCCCTCGTGTGCACGGCTCAGCGCGCGGCCACCGGCGCTTGCGGGTACAGGTGGTACAGCATCAGGTAGATGATCACGCCCGTCACCGACACGTAGAGCCAGATCGGGAACGTCACCTTCGCCCAGCGGCGATGGCGCTCGATGCGACCGCGCATGGCCAGTACGAGCGTCGTGATGATCAGGGGGACCTGCACAACTGCCAGCGTGGTGTGCGTCGTCAGGATGGTGAAGTAGATGGGGCGGACGGGGCCTCTGCCCTGGAAGCGAGACAACCCATGCTGCGAGTGGTAGATCACGTAGCTGGTGAGGAAGGCGGCGGCGGTGAGGCACGCCGCGATCATGATCTTGTGGTGTTGCTGCGTGCGGCCGGCCTTGATGGCGCGATAGCCCAGCAGCAACAGCACGGCCGCCGCCGCGTTGAGGCAGGCATTCAGCGTGGGCAGCAGGGACAGGATCATGGCGTAGGCATCGGCCCGCCCGGCCGCCCCGCACGAGCGCCGTGGGGCCGCGCGCAGGCCCTGGCGCTCAGCGCGCCACGACCTCGCGCATCAGCACGAGGGCGTAGACGGCCGCGGTGGCGGGCAGCACCGCGATGAACTTCAGCCAGCCGCGCTCCAGCTTGAGGTGCATGTACCAGAGGGCCACGCACGCGGCCTTCGAGACCGCCAGCAGCACCAGGCACATCCAACGCGAGGTGGTGTGGGGGAGCTGGGTCGCCACCAAGATCTCCAGGACGGTGAGCACGGCCAGCACGGCCCAGATCAGGATGTACTGTTTCGTCTTGTTGTGCGACGACGACATGGAGCCCCCCGCTAGAGCAGGTAGACGAAGGTGAAGACGAGGATCCAGATCAGGTCCACGAAGTGCCAGAACAGCCCGACGAGCTCTACGTGGCTGGCGTCGCCGTCGTACCGGCCGCGCAGCGACTTGAGCAGGATCACCGTCAGGTAGATCACGCCGGAGAACACGTGGCACCCGTGGAATCCCGTGATCGAGTAGAACGTCGAGCCGAAAAGGCCCGTGCCGTGGCTGAAGTGGGCGAAGCCCATGCCCTCGCGCACGAGCTTGGTGTACTCGGTCGCCTGGATGCTCAGGAAGACCAGGCCACCCAGGATGGTCAGCGCCAGATAACGGATCAGCGCCTTGCGGTTGGCGGCCTGCGCGGCGGCCACCGCCAGGACCATCGAGACGCTGCTGCAGATCAGGATGAAGGTGGCGACACCCGAGATCTGGATGCCCAGGACGTGGGCCGGGTTCGGCCACGTCGTGGAGCGCCGCAGATTGGCGTAGGCGATCAGCAGCCCCCCAAAACCCATGGCGTCCGCCACGAGGAAGATCCACATCCCGATCTTCCCCGGCGTCGCGGTCCCGAAGTAGCGGTCGATGGAGAACGACTGCCGATGGAGCGCACCATGGCGCACCGGGGCGGCCGCCTCTGCCTGACTCACCGCGTCTACCTTTCTGCGCGTGTTCCGCCTAGGGGAGCCGCCGGGGGCGGCGGGCGCGCACCCACAACAGCGGGCAATCGTTACGCGAGGAGCGTGCCGGTGTCAACGCCAGCGGCACGAGAGCGGCACGATTCCCGTGCGCCCGCGGCGCCGCGTCCGCGCCCGGCCGCCCCGCCCGGGCCGCACTCGCCGGGTTTGATCGCGCCGGCCTGCGGGAGTTGACAGTTCTGCGCGACGCCGGTTAGATTCGCCCATCCTCAGCTACCCCCCTGCTGTCGAAAAAGGAACCCAGGCTTGCCGGCATCGAGATGCTCTGTGGCGACGCGCAGCCGCGCGGCCCTATTCGTCTGCCTGCTGACCCTGCTGCTTTGCCCCGGCCTGGCGCTGGCCTGTCCGGCGTGTATCCAGTCGGACCAGAAGGCGCGCACCACTCTGCCCGTGGTCATGAGCTTCCTCGGCGTGCCGTTCGGGGTGTTCGGCGGCGCCGTGCTGATGATCCGCCGGCGCACCCGCGCTCGGACCAGGCGCAGCGAGGACGGGCTCCCCGTGGCGGTGGCTGCGGGCCGTCTCGTCTATCCCACCGGGCTCTCCGCCGCTGCTCGCGACGAAAGGCACCCATGAGGACAGGCCGCGCGCGCGCGTACCTTGCCGGTGTCCTGGTCCTGCTGCCCATCATCGCCCTGCCCGCGCTGGCGCTCGCCGATGGCACCGGGGCGCGCGATCCGTTCCATTGGATGAAGCCGGCGCCGGACATCTCCCTGGACGGGCACCGCGTCGACTCGCTCTTCTACACGGTCACGATCATGTTGGCTGTGCTGTTCCTGATCCTGTGCTTCCTGCTCTTCTGGCCCATGCTCGCCCATCGCACCGGGAGCAGGCACCAGGTGAACTACCACCACCAAGGCGGCCACGTCCGCGACCTGCTCATCGCGGCCGCCATCTCGGCGGCGATCTTCTTTGTGGTGGACGGGACGCTGCTGGTGCACAGCTACTACGACCTCAAGCAGGCCTTCTGGAATTTCACGGATGGCAGTGAAGTCTTCCGCGTGGAGATCATGCCGCAGCAGTGGGCATGGAACATCCGTTACGCCGGCGCCGACGGGCAGTTCAACACGGGCGACGACATCATCACGCTCAATGACCTCCACCTACCGGTGGGGCGCCGCGTATTGGTCCAGCTCAAGGCGAAGGACGTGATCCACAGCTTCTTCTTGCCCAACGTCCGCACCAAGCAAGACGCCAACCCCGGCCGCGTGACGCGCTACACCTTCACGCCGGTGAAGACCGGCAGCTACGAGATCGTGTGCGCCGAGATGTGCGGGCTGGAGCACTACAAGATGAGGGGGACGATGACCATCGAGGCCCAGGAGGACTTCGAGCGCTGGTACGCCGAGGCGGCCCGCTTCGCCGTCGCGAGCTTCGATCCGACGGACGCCGAGGCCCTCTGGGGCTGGGAATGGGAGAAGACGCGATGAGCGACGATCACATCCATCCAGCTCCGACGACGTTCGTCGCAAAGTACGTCTTCTCCCGGGACCATAAAGTCATCGCCAAGCAGTTCCTCTTCTTCGGCCTCTTCTGGCTGCTGGTGGGCGGGACGATGGCGATGTTCATCCGCTGGAACGTGGCGCACCCCGGCCACGCCATCCCGCTGGTGGGGAAGATCTTCTACCCGGACACCGACGGAGCGGTGCCTCCCGACGCCTACGCCAGCCTGTTCACCATGCACGGCACGATCATGATCTTCTTCGCTATCACGCCGATCCTGATCGGCTGCTTCGGGAACTTCTGCATCCCACTCATGATCGGCGCCCGCGACATGGCCTTCCCGACGCTGAACATGCTCTCGTTCTGGTTTGCGCTGTCGGCGGGCGTTGTCATGTTCGTGTCGCTGTTCGTGCCGCAGGGAGCCGCGGCCGGCGGCTGGACCGCTTATCCCACGTTGAGTACCAAGATCGGCCAGCCTGGGCTGGGGCAGACGTTCTGGGTGGTGGGGGTGTTCCTCACCGGAACGGGCACGATCATGGGGGCCGTGAACTACGTTACCACCGTGATCCGGCTGCGGGCGCCGGGCATGGGCTACATGGACATGCCGCTCACCGTGTGGGGCATGTGGTACACGGCCGTGCTGAACGCGCTGTTCGTGCCCGTGCTGGGCGCTGCGATGATGCTGCTGTTCTTCGATCGCGTGTTCGGGACGCAGTTCTTCACGGCCGGCGCCGCAGTGACCAACGGTGGCGGCGATCCCGTCCTGTTCCAGCACCTGTTCTGGATCTTCGGCCACCCCGAGGTCTACATCCTCATCCTGCCGGCCTGGGGAGTGATCGGCGACCTGCTGGCGTTCTTCGCGCGCAAGCCAGCCTACGGCTACAAGCTCAGCGTGTTCGCCATGGGCGCCATCACGGTCATGTCGGCCGTCGTGTACGGGCACCACATGTTCTCGACGGGCCTGAGCCCATTGCTCGGGCAGAGCTTCATGCTGCTGACCATGATCATCAGCGTGCCCGCCGAGCTGCTCTTCCTCAACTGGTGCCACACCATCTGGAAGGGGAAGCTGCGCCTGACCGTGCCCATGCTGTTCTCGCTCGGTGTGGTGTTCGTGTTCGGGCTGGGCGGCCTGACGGGGCTCTACCTCGCCTCCATCAGCACCGATCTCTACCTGCACGATACCTACTTCGTGGTGGGGCACTTCCACCTGACGATGGCAGCCGCGGTGCTGCTGGGCTCCTTCGCGGCGATCTACTACTGGTTCCCCAAGATGTTCGGCCGGATGATGGACGAGCGGCTCGGCAAGCTGCACTTCTGGCTATCCTTCTTCCCCATCAACTTCGTGTTCTGCGGGATGCTGTTCGGGGGGTGGGCCGGGATGCACCGGCGCATCTACAACCACTCCGTCTACACGTATCTGCAACACCTCGAGCCGCTCAACAAGTTCATCACCGTCGCGGCTCTGATCCTGGGGGCGGTGCAGCTGCTCTTCGTCATCAACTTCTTCAAGAGCTTCTTCGCGGGGGCGAAGGCCACGGACAACCCGTGGGAGGTCGGGACGCTGGAGTGGTCCACGCCCACGCCCGTGCCCCATTACAACTTCAAGGAGATCCCCGTCATCTACCATGGCCCCCACGAGTTCAACAATCCGCGGCAAACGGCGAAGGACTGGATCGGCCAGGCCGAACGCCTGCCGGACGATCCGCCGGCGGCCGAACGTATCGCGCGCACGGAGCTGGTGAGCCAGCCTGCCCACAGCTGATCCTGGAGCGGCCTGCCCATGCACATGACGGCGATCATGCCTGCGCCAGCGCGGGACGACGACCGGGCGACCTCCTACGTGGGGATGACGATCGCCCTGGCGTCGTGGCTGATGCTCTTTGCCACCCTGTTCTTGGCCTACGTCGTGCTGCGCGTCCAGCAGCCGGTCTGGCCGCCGCCCGGGACGGGGCCACTGCCGCTCGCGCAGGCATTGGCCAACACCTTCGTGCTGGGCGCGAGCAGCTTCGCGCTGGCGCACGGCGCGCGGCAGCAGAGCGCCGGAAAGCGCGGCGCTCTGGCGCGCGGCGCATGGGCGGCGATCGGCCTGGGTGCCTGCTTCGTAGCGCTGCAGGTGCTGCTGTGGATGCGCACGCTGCGCAGCGGGATCGTGCCGCAGGGCGTGTTCGGCTCGGTCTTCTACGCGCTGACGGTTCTGCACGCGCTGCACGTGCTGGGCGGGCTCGCGGCGCTGGCCTGGCTGGCGGCGCGCGCCGGTGCGGCCGGCGGTGCGGGCACAGGGCGCCTTCCCGTGCAGCCCGTTTCGATGTACTGGCACTTCGTGGACCTGGTGTGGATCATCATGTTCGTGGCGATCTTCGTGCTCTAGGCGCGTGGCACGCTGGCCGGCCGCAGGTCGCGGCCGAGCACTGCGCCGCCATGGGGGGAGAGGACAGTCTCCGTGATGCACTCCTCGCGCACGCCACTGCTCGGGGCCGCCGGCGCGGCACTGGCCCTCACCGCCGCGTCGCTGCTGGGCGGCTGCGTCCAGCGGCACTTCAAGGAGCCCGTGACCCTGGGCGGCGTGAAGGTCGAGGCGGCGACGCTGAACCTCGGCCGCGACACCTACCTGCAGTACTGCCGCGCCTGCCACGGCGTGAATGGCGACGGCAAGGGCCCGGCGTCCAAAGGGCTGCGGCCTCCGCCGCGGGACTTCCGGCAGGGCACCTACAAGTTCGTGGCCGTGGAGTCGGGCTCCCTGCCCAATGACGACGATTTCAAACGCATCGTCCGCCGCGGTCTCGACGGCACGGCCATGCTGCCGTGGGACATCTCCGACCGGCGGCTGGAGGCGGTGGTCCAGTACATCAAGACGTTCTCACCGCGCTGGACCGATCCGCAGGAGGAGAAGGGCAAGCCGATCGTGGCTCCGGAGGATCCCTTCGGGCCCGCGCGCGAAGCAGCAGCCGTGGCGCTGGGCAAGAAGCTCTACCACGGCCTGGCACAGTGCCTGTCCTGCCACCCGGCCTACGCCACCTATCCGGAGATCTACACGGCGGGCGTGGAGCTCACCGGAGTCGGGCGCACCGATCTCGACGCGAAGATCTACACCCCCGAGCTGAAGGACAGCGACTACGGCGTAAAGATCTATCCGCCCGACTTCACCTTCCACCGCATCCGCTCGGGCACGGACCTGGCCGACCTGTACCGGACGATCGCGGCGGGAATCGGCGGCACGGCCATGCCGACCTGGGAGGGCTCGCTTCCTGACGAGCAGCTGTGGGCGCTGGCGTACTACGTGCGCTCGCTCGCGCGCCTGCGCGGGACGTCCGAGGCTCTCCAGCTGAAGGCGATGCTGCGCAACCAGCCGCCCTGGACGGCGCCCCCGGCGCAGGGCCAGTCAAAGGGATAGCGGCCCGACCGCGGTCGCCCGTGGCGGGCGCCCCCGGGATCGGCGCGAGGAGGATGACGCCCATGCTCAAGACCACGGTGCAACGCCTCGCCTTCCGGCTCACGGGCAACCGCTTCTTCTGGGTGGGGCTCATAGGGCTGGCGTTCGCCCTGCCCATCGCCCGCTCGGTGGGCCGCCAGTTGCCGCCTCCGCCGCCCGTCTACGGACAGCTGCCCGCCTTCCAGCTCCAAGACCAGGACGGCAAGCCGTTCGGGTTGGCTGACCTGCGGGGCCACGTGTGGGTGGCCGATTTCATCTTCACGAGCTGCGCGGAAGCCTGCCCGCGGCTCAGCCAGCGCATGTCGGACCTCCAGTACCACCTGCGCAACGTCGGCAACGCCGCCCACCTGGTCTCGTTCAGCGTGGATCCACAGCGCGACACGCCGCTGGTGCTGCGCGCCTACGCCGACCGCTACCACGCACGGCACGACATGTGGACCTTCCTGACCGGGCCGCTGGACGTCCTGCAGTCGACGATTGTCGACGGCTTCAAGATCGCGATGCAGCGGACCGCGGTGGAGGACACCGGATTCTTCGACATCGTCCACGGGGAGCGCTTCGTGCTCGTGGACCAGGAAGGACGCATCCGGGGCTACTACGCCGCTACCGACGACGGCATCCAGGAGTTGCTGAACAACCTGGGACTGCTGGCCAACCTGGGCCCCCACCGCGGTGAGGCGCAGCGCGCGGTCTCGGCGTCTGGCGGCGCGCCTGCGAAACCACTGGCTGGCGCGCCCGCGACCGGCCGCGCTGTGGTATCCTTGAAGCGCGGCTAGACTGACGCTGCTGGTCGGCCGCGCTCGGGGCCCCGGGCTTCCTCAAGCTCCTGCATCGTCCGGGTCACGTCTGCCGGCTTCCGGGCGTTGCGGGCAGACAGGCCCCGGGATTGCTCGAGGTTGCATCATCCGGATCCGACCCCAGTTTCCCCGGCGCCCCTGTCGTACCCCAACTGCATGCAACACCTGCAGGTTAGGCTCGCGTTTGCGCTCGCGCTGACCGCCCGGCTGGCGATGGGTGGTGCGCCAGCTCACGCACAGATCGTGCTGCCGGGCACCCAACCGGGGACGCTGGTCAACTGGCCGCTGGAGTTCACCGATCCCAGCAATGCCGTGCGGGGCATGCTCCCGCGCGACTGCAAGACGTGCCACGGCGGCTACATCGCGGGGCTCGACTACGAGCCGTTCGACACGTGGGCCGGCACGATGATGGCCAACTCAGCCCGCGACCCGCTGTTCTGGGCGGCGCTGGACGTGGCCAACCAGGACCACGCCGGCGTGGGCGAGTTCTGCATCCGCTGCCATTCGCCGGCCGGCTGGCTGGGCGGGCGCAGCAGCGTCCCCAACGGCAGCGCGCTCACCGGATATCCCGACGAGCCGGACAACGACTTCGAAGGGATCTCGTGCGCCTTCTGCCACCGGGCGTACGAGGGGCCTGGCGGCACGCCCTTCAAGCAGAACGGCCAGTACTACGTCGACGACGGCACGCCGGCGGCGCAGCCGCCGCGCCGTGGACCGTACGCCGACGCGTTCGCCCCCCACGCCTTCGCGTCCTCGCCGTACCACATGAGCAGCGAGTTCTGCGCCGCCTGCCACGACCTGCGCAACCCGCTGGTGGAGCTGCTCGATGCCAACGGCCAGCCCACGGGGCTCCAGTTCCCCGAGCAGCTGACCTACAGCGAGTGGCTCCAGAGCGCGTTTCCCGCCGAGGGGGAGCAGTGCCAAACCTGCCACATGCCGGAGGTGGCTGGCTACGCCTGCAACTCCTTCAATCCGTTCCGGTCCGACATCTCGCGCCATGACTTCACCGGGGCGAACACCTTCGTGCCGGCGATCCTCCGCGGACTCTATGGGCAGCTGCTCAACCGCACCGCCGCGTACACCTACACGATCAACCAGGCGCTCTCCATGCTGCAGACGCAAGCCGCGACGTTGGGGATCACGGTCCCGCCGCAGGCCGTGGCTGGCGACAGCGTGGCAGTCACCGTGCGCGTGACCAACAACACGGGCCACAAGCTCCCGACCGGCTATCCCGAGGGGCGGCGCATGTGGCTCAGCGTCGTGGCCAAGGACGTCTTCGGCGTCCCGTTCTTCGAGTCGGGCGCCTACGACGGTGCGACCGCGACGCTGGTGGCCGATGCGCAGCTGCGGGTCTACGAAGTGCGCCATGGCGTGCAGGGGCAGGGGCCGACCTTCCACCTCGTGCTGAACAACCGCATCGTCAAGGACAACCGCATCCCGCCGCGCGGCATGGTCCCCGACGCGCAGACCGCCCCCGTCGGCGCCGACTATGTACCGTTGCCGGGTGGCCAGCTCCCGCACTGGGATGACGTGACGTACGCGATCCCGGTGCCCGCGGGCATCGCGGGGCCGATGCGGGTCACCGCCATGCTGCGCTACCAGACCACCTCGCGGGAGTACGTGGAGTTCCTGCGCGACGAGAACCACAGCGGCCCCGACCCCAAGGACCGTGGTTACCCCAACGCCCAAAGCCGCGGCGACAAGATCTACAGCTACTGGTCGAGTTACGGGCAGAGCGCGCCGGTGGACATGACCAGCGGCAGCGCCAGCATCCCGGTGGCCCAGGCGCCGGCCAACGTGGCGGCGCTGCAGGCCGTCCCCGGCCACAATCGGGTCGTGCTCTCGTGGATTCCCGGACCGCCGGTCGCGGGCGTGAAGGTGCTGCGCAAGCTCTACAACGACTATCCCGAATTCGGCGATCCCCCGGCCGCGGTGCCGCCGCCCGCCGACCAGGTCCAGTTGGATCACGCGCTGGCGAACGGCTGGGTCCAGGTCTACGACGGCACGGGGACCAGCTTCGTCGACGCGAGCTTCACCAATGCCACGCGTGCCGTGGCCTACTACGCGGCGTACACCTACAGCGCGGCCGGCATCCCCGCCTTCGGCACCGCCGCTGCCCGCGCGCGGGCAACCACATACCTGCTGGGCGACTTGGGCGAAGTCGGCGTGCCACAGACCTACGACGGAGTGGTCAACGGGGTGCACGACCTACCGGTCTTTTCCCTCGCCTACGGGACCCACGACGGACAGCCGGGCTTCAACCCCGAGTGCGACATCGGTCCCACCGACAACGGCACCAGCCGCGGGGTCCCGCTCACCGACGACGCGATCGACTTCGGCGATCTGGTGACCTTCGCGCTGGCGTTCGGGACGAGCGATCCAGGCGGACCGCTGTTGGAGACGGTGCCCACCACGGTCGAGAAGCTCGCGGCGGGCGCCTCGGCCGCGGCGGAGAGCCCCGTGTACGTCACGCTCGGCCCGCCGCAGCTCGGTGCCGACGGCGAGCTGCGCATCCCGATCGAGGTCGAGGGTGCCGCCGGCCGGGTGAAGGCGCTGCACGTGGGCCTGACCGCGGGACCGCGCGCCGTCCCCACGCCGGGGCTGGTGCCGGGCCCGGCCCTGACGGAGGGTCCGGGCCGGCCGTTCGCGCAGGCGTACGCGCGCGACGGCGAGCTCGCGGCGGACATCGCCCTGCTGGGCCCGGGGACGCGGCTGGGCCGCGACGGCCTGGCGGCGACGCTGATCCTGAGTTCCTCAGCTGGGTTCGACCTGGCAGCTGCGACCGCGGCGATCGACGTGCGCGACGCCGCCGGCGCGCCGCTGCCCGCGCAGCTCACGCTGCGCGGTGGCGATCGGCCGCCGCCGTCGCGCGCGGCGATCACCGTGTCGCCCAACATCCCCAACCCGTTCAATCCCCGCACTACGCTCGAGCTGACGCTGGCGGCGCCCTCGGACGTCGACGTGGCCGTGTACGACCTGGCGGGCCGCCGGATCAAGACGCTGCTGCGCGGTCACCACGAGGCCGGCGTACACGCGCTGGTCTGGGACGGCACCGACGAGCTCGGCAGAGCGGTCGCCAGCGGCGTGTACGTGGCCCGCGCCGAGGCGGCAGGGCGGACGGCCCTGCGGCGCATGGCCCTGGTGCGCTAGCCGGCGCGGTCCCCAATGGGAAGGAGCAGTTGCTCGATGCGTCCACTCCATCAGCCAACGGCGCTCGCACGCGGCGGCGGGCGCGTTCGGCATGCGCTGCGGATCGGACTGCTGGCCGGGGCGCTTGCGCTGCCGGCAGCCGCATCGCACGCCCAGAACAAGGACGTCCACTTCGAGCCGTTCAACATGTGGCAGACGCCCGCTACGCAATTCACCCTATCGATCGAGGCGGATCTCAGACTGTCGCGGCTATCGTGCTACGCCCTCACCCTGCAGTACGACCGCAACCTGCTGGAACTGGTCTCTGCGGCGGAAGGCTCGCTCTTCTCCGGCGCTGCTCAGCCGACGTTCTTCAGCCTCGAGAGCGACGCCCAGGGGCGCGACGTGCTCACGGACTGCGTGCTCGGCTTCGGATCGAGCGTCGCGGCTACGGGTACGCTCGCCATGGTGACGTTCCGTGGCCTGGCCGACGGAGTGATCACGGTGCAGCTAACCGACGCCGTTCTGCGCGACGTGGACCGCGCCGTCATCGCGGGCGTCACGCTGCGGACGGCCACGGTCGTCATCGGAACGGTCGATGCGCCTGTGGCGCTGCGCCCGGCAGCGCTGCGCCTGCGCGCGGAGCCGAATCCGTCGCGCGGTCCCGTGCTCCTGATCCTCGGTGGGGTCGCCTTGGCCGGTGCACCGGCCACGGTCAACGGCGCCGCCCCGGGCGGAGGTCCTCCCCTGGCCACCGCAGGCGGCCAGCAAGACTTGGTGCTGATCGTGATCCACGACGTGGCTGGCCGCCGGGTGCGCGCCTTCACGGCGCGCGCGGAGCCGGGGGTCGTGCAGTGGGATGGCCGCGATGCCGCGGGCCAGCTCGTCGGACGCGGCGTCTACTACGCCGTGGCGGCCCTGCCCGATGGACGGCGCGCATCCGCCAAGCTCGTCCGGGTAGACTGACGCGGCTGGGCGCAGGAGGAAACGTGGATCGCACGCATCGTGATGCTCGCCGGCCGTGCGGCAAGGCCGGCCGGGCCGCCCTCGGGCGGACGATGGCGGGGTTGCTCGCGACCGCCGCGCTGGCCCTCGGTCCCGCGGCGCCGGCGCGCGCCCAGCTCTTCCCAAACAACTTCCAGGCCATGGACATCGCGCCAACGGCCACGTTCGTCGATCCCGTGGGCCTCGCCTTCGCCCCCGACGGACGCATCTTCGTGGCGGAGAAGCGCGGGCAGGTGCAGATCCTCGAGTCCGCTGGGGGCAGCCCCCCGACCTACACCCGGCGCGCGATGCCATTCCTGGACCTCGGGGCCGAGGTGCTCGACAACGCGGACCGCGGGATGCTGGGCATCGCGCTCGACCCGTATTACGCCACGAACGGCTACCTCTACCTCGCCTACAGCGTCGAAACCGATCCCGGCACCCCGGACCTGGACCAGCTCGGCTTCTTGCGCATCGTTCGCTATACCCGGAGCACCGCGAATCCCTACATCGCCGACCCGGCGAGCCGGCTCGTGCTGGTGGGAGAGACCTGGCCGCTGGGCGTCACATCCGCATACTACTCGCACAGCACCGGAACGCTGCTGTTCGGCGACGACGGCACGCTGCTGTTCTCCTGCGGGGATGGTGCTCACTACGACCGCGCCGACGCCGGCGGGCTCGAGCCCAATCAGTTCCTGCCCGGGCGCAGCGATCCCCTCGAGGACATCGGCGCCTATCGCTCGCAGTGGACGGGGAGCCTGTCGGGCAAGATCCTGCGCCTGAACCCCGCCAATGGCGACGGCATCCCGAGCAATCCCTTCTACGACGCCGCCCATCCGCGCAGCAGCATCTCGCGCATCTGGGCCCGTGGCCTGCGCAATCCATACCGCATGACCATCCGGCGTGGCAGCGGCTCGACCAACCCCGCCGACGCGCGCCCCGGCACGCTGTTCGTCGGCGACGTGGGCTGGAACCGCTGGGAGGAGATCAACGTCTGCAGGGGCGGCGAGAACTTCGGCTGGCCCTGCAACGAGGGCTCAGGCGAGCAGACGGACTACCCGTACGCCGGCGTTCCCCCCCGCGGTGCGTGCCCGCCCGGCGGCGCCGGGCTGACCGCGCCAAGCATCGAATGGCCCCACAACGGCCTCACCGCCGACTCGGCGCCGATCGGCGGAATCTATGGCAACGCCGCTGCCGGCGGCGCCTATTACCAGGGAACGGGCTACCCCATCCAGTACCGCAAGCGGCTGTTCTTCTGCGACTACCCATCGAGCTGGCTGAACATGGCCGTGCTCGACGCCAGCGACCACGTCGTCGACGTGCAGGACTTCGGGAGCAATCTGGGCAATCCGGTGGAGATCCGCCTCGACCCGGTGAGTGGCGACTTCATGTATTGCTCGTGGGCGAGCAAGCGGATCCTGCGCATCCACTACACTGGACCCACCGGCGCCGGCGTGGCGCCTGTGCAGCCCACCGGCCTGCGGGCGATTCCGCAGCAGGCCAAGGTGCTGCTGAACTGGGGCTACAACCCCGAGTCCGACCTGGTCGGCTACAACGTCTACCGCACGAGCGCGCTCGGTGGGCCCGAGGTGAAGCTCACACCGGTTCCGGTCGTCGCGAACTCGTTCGTCGACGACGGATCGGTCTCGGCGATCGCCAATGGCCTCACCTACACGTACACGATCGAGGCGGTGGACAACGAGGCGCCCCCGAAGGTGAGCCCCCGCTCGGCGCCGGCGCCAGTGATTCCCTCCAGCAAGGCTTGGGAATGGTACGCGCCGCTGCCGGGGCCGAGCCTGGCGCTGCCCTTCGCGCCGGCCCACTTCCCCCTCGACCTCGCGGTTCCCAACGCGCTGTCGGTCCCCTACAACCACTCGCCCACCATCGACCGCGCGCCCCAGCTGCGCCGCACCGACATGGGCGCGGGGAACTGGACGCTGGAGACGCGGGTCACGCTCAGCAGCTTCGTCTCGGCGCAGCTGTTCCACTCCGGTCTGATGGTGGGCTTCGGCCCCTACGATCTTTTCTACTGGGGTTTCTACCGCGGCACCAACCTGCGCCTGGAGCGCACGGGCGCCAGTAATCTGCTCAACGTTATGAGTGCGGCGACGACGCTGAGCCTGCGCGTGGTGAAGACGGGCTCCACGTACTCGTTCGAATACCGCGCCGCCGATGCCAGTCCCTGGACCGTCGCCGGAACCCAGACCGTGGGCGCGCCCGTGCAGCGCGTCGGGTACATCACCAAGACCTGGGATTTTGACGTGCCGGTGACCGCCCGCCTGCAACGGCTGGCGTTCAACGAGGTACCTCCCGTGGCTGCGGCCACCGCAGTGCCGGCCGCGGGGTCCGCGCCGCTGACGGTGCAGTTCACCGACAGCTCCTACGATCCAGACGGCGACGTCCTGACCGACGCGTGGGCGTTCGGGGACGGCGCAACCTCGACCACGGCGAGCCCGGCGCACGTGTACCAGAATCCGGGCAGCTATACCGCCACTCTCACGGTGACCGACGGCAGCGGTTTGCTCGGCACGGCGCCCTTCCCGATCCAGGTGGTGGGCAACTTTCCCCCACAAGCGAGCATCACAGCGCCAGCCGACGGCGGTGAGTACACCAATCCGCAGGCATCGCTGCCGCTCGTCGCCAGCGCCACCGACGTGGAGGATCCCCCGAGCGCGCTGCACTACATGTGGACGGTCAACCTGCACAACGGCGCCAGTACCACCCCCAACTACCTCCACCCGCCGGGCGTCGCCACGACGTCGATCGTGCCGGGGACTGCGGGGGGCGCAAACCTCTATCTCGAGATCATCCTGACCGTCACCGACAGCCAGGGAGCGAGCGCGCGCGACACCGCGCTCGTCTACGACCACTCGCTGCCGCCCGCAGCGGCCCTGGAGCTGCGCGCGGCCCAGGCCAACGGGAGCTCGGCGCCGGCGGTGCCAGGCGCGGCATCGCCGTGGGTTGACCTCGCTGCTGGGCACAACGCCGCGCTTTCGGGCTTCACGACCCCGGGCGCCGCCAGCGGTTGGAACGGCGGCGGAGTGGTGGGCGATCCCTACCGGCTGGCCTTCGACGGGGTCGACGACCTGGCGCGCGTCGCCGCCGGGAGCATCCCGCAACTGCAGAACCCCGCGGCAGCCACCGTGGAGCTGTGGCTGAAGACGCCCACCGACGTGCTCACGCGCTCGTACGTGCTGGAGTGGCTGTCGAGCTACGGCGCGCCGTTTGCAGGCATGAGCGTGGCGCTGCAGAACGGGCAACTGCAGGTTTACAACGGTAGCTGGCAATCGATCGCCAACGTGGCGCCCCAGCGCTGGGTGCACCTGGCCGTGACGAAGTCGGCCAGCCAGGTGTGCGCCTACGTCAATGGCGCGCGCACGCTGACCGCGACGCCCGCGAATCTGGGCGGTCAGGCCAGCGAGCTGCTGCTGGGCAGCGGCACCTATGGCGGCGCTGGGCACTACAGCGACGAGTTCAACGGGGCCCTCGGCGAGGTGCGCGCCTACGGTTTCGCGCTGACGGCGGGCCAGGTCGCCGTGCGCCTCGCCCAGAGCGCCGCGCTCTACGCGAACGCTCCGCTGCTCACCACGATCCTGCCCGCGGCGGCCACCAACGAGAGCAATCTCACCGGCGTCCAGCTCACCGGCGACGCGTTCGTGGCCGGCGCGACCGTGAGGCTGCGACGCGCCGGCCAGCCCGACATCGTCGCGACCAGCGTGGCGGTGGCCGGTGCCACGCAGCTTACCTGCAATCTGCCCCTCACGGGCGCAGCTCCGGGTGCGTGGGACGTGGTGGTTACCAACCCCAATGGCCAGAGCGGCGTGCTGGCCGGCGGGTTCACGCTCTCGCCGCCGCCGCTCCTCGCGTTCGAGCTGCGCGCCGATCGCGCCAACGGCTCCACGCCGCCCGCGGTGCCCGGCGCCGCCGGGCCGTGGGTCGATCTTGTCGCCGGCCGCGCGGTGGGGCTCTCCGGGTTTACGTCCCCGGGAGCCGCGAGCGGCTGGCGAGGCCAAGGCGTGCGCGGCGATCCGTACCGGCTGCGCTTCGACGGCATCGACGACCGCGCGACGCTTTCGGCCGGGGGGTTGGCCGCGCTCCAGTCACCCACTACGGCGACCGTCGAGCTGTGGCTCGCCGCTGGCAGCAATCTCGCCGCGCGCCAGATTGCGTTGGAGTGGGTGCAGTCCTACGCGAGTCCGTGGCCGGGGTGCGCGATCGCCGTCCAGAACGACTCCCTGCGCGCGCGCCTAGTTCGCTGGGTCGCCCTCGCGCCGGTGACCGCGGGAACGTTCCACCACGTCGCACTCTCCTACGACGCAGCGGGCGTACGTGCCTACGTGGACGGCGCGCTGCGCTACAGTAGCGCCACCACGGGCTTGGGCAGCCAGGTCTCCGAGCTCGTGCTGGGCGGCGGCACCTCGGGCGGCGCGGGCATCTACGGCAACTTCTTCGACGGCGATCTAGGGCAGGTGCGCATCTATCGCGTCGCCCTCGACGGCCTAGCGGTGGCCGCGAGCTACGCGACGGGCTTCTCGACCTTCGGGCCACCGCCGCCCACTCCCGTGCTCAGCCTCAGCCCGGCCGCAGGCGCCCTCGCCGCCGCCGCGCAGTCCAGCCTGGACCTGCGCTACGACGATCTCGGCGGCGGCAATCCACTGCGCGGGGTGAGCGCCGAGATCGGCTACGACCCAGCGGTCTTCAGCGTGGTCTCTGCGGTCAAGGGGCCGTTCCTGGAGACGACGGGCGGCGCGACCAGCTTCTTCGCCGCCAACACGTCCGCGCCTGGGACCATCCGCATCGACCAGAGCCTGCTCGGCGCCACCCCGGGCGCGCACGGCTTTGGAGTGCTGGCGACGGTGACGCTCCGGGTCCAGCCGGGCGCGCCGGAGGGCGCCTCGGCGCTGCCGCTGACCGTGATGGGGCTGGTGGACGTCGCCGACCCGCCGCAGTCGCTTTCTGCGCAGGCCGTGGGCGCAGCGCGCGCCATCGACCTGACCCCGCCGGGCGCGCCGACGGCGCTGACGCTTCTGCCGCTTCACCAGGGCGTGCGTCTGGGGATCACGCCCCCCGCCGCCGACTTTGCCGGGCTCACACTGTTCTACCGTCCCTGGAGCCTCACGGCCGATGCGGGATATCCGGACTTCGACGATGCGGTGCCCGCCCCGGCCTGGCCTGCGACCCTGACCGAAGCGCGCGCTCCGGCCAACGGCTGGACCGAGCTGCAGCTCGACGCGCCGCTCACCTTGCCGTACACGGTGCCGCTGCCGCAGCGGACGATCGTCTCGCTGATCGCGCTCAGCCGCGACGCGGCCGGGAATCTGTCCGATCTGGCCAGCGCGCCACGCAAGCGTGCGACCAACTATCGTCTGGGCGATTTGGGCGACCTCGGCGCGGGCGGGCAGCCGGTGCCCGCCTTCGACGGACGCGTGGACGGAGCCCACGATCTCCCGGTCCTGTCCCTCACCTACGGACTGCAGCGGGGGAACGCCGCCTACCTCGGCGGCGCCGACATCGGTCCCACCTCCGACGCCACTGGCACGGGACTGCCGTTGACCGACGGCAAGGTCGACTTCAGCGACCTGGTCGTCTTCGCCCTGAATTTCGGTTTGGCGCCGGCAAAGCTGGGTGCGATGCCGCTGGCGGTGCTGCCGCAGGAACCCGACTCCGGCCCGTTGCGGATCGCCCTGGGCGAGCCGGCGTTCACCGCCCCTGCGGGCGGGGCGCAGCCCGCGAACGGATCGTTGGGCGGCACGCCTGCGTCTGGGGCGCCAGCGCAGGTGGACCTTCCACTGCAGATCCGCGGCAACGGTGGCGCCCTCAAGGCGCTGCACGTCGCCCTGGAGTACGACCGGCAGCGCCTGCGTTACCTGGGCTTCCGCCGCGCGGACGTGCTCGACGTTGCCGGTGCTCCCGTGTTCGTCTCCGACGCGGCCGGGCAGTCCGCCGCAGCGGGGACGGTCGTGCTCGACCTGGCGGTGCTCGGGCAGGGCGCCACGCTGCGCGGCGACGGCACGCTGCTCACCCTGCAGCTGGAGGTGCTCGGCGAGTTGGGCGGGGCCCTGCAGCCGCGCGAGGTGCAAGCGCTCGGCGTCGACGGTCAGACGCTGGCAATTGAGATCGCGCAGCTGGCGCGCGCGTCGGTGGTAACGCCGCCCAGCGCCTTCCGCCTGCTCGCGGCCATCCCCAATCCCTTCAACCCACGCACGACGCTGCGCTTCGAGACCCCGGTGCAGGGCTTCGTGCGGCTGCGCGTGTTCGATGTGGCGGGGCGCCTCGTGCGCAACCTGCTCGCCCAGGACCTGCCGGCGGGTTACCACGCAGTGGAGTGGGATGGGCATGACGATCGCGGAGGATTCGTCGCCAGCGGAGTCTACCTCTACGAGCTGGCGGCCAGCAATTTCCGCGACGTCAAGAAGGCGTTGCTCGTGAAATAGGGGACGGGCTGTCCGTCGGACCAGCGCGCAGCCGGCGCCGGTGGCGACCACGCGCGAGCGCATCCCCGGCACCGCGGTCGGCGCGCGCGGCCGCTGCGCTCGCGTGGCATGCACCAGCGCCGAGCGCGATTCCTACCGGCTGGAGATGGGATCGAGACCGCGGTCGTGGTCGGCGTGCCGGTTTCCCATACCGCCGCCCTTGGGGGACAGGTCTCCCACGGTCGATGCGTTCGAGCGTTCCGAGCGCGCCGGTTCGACCACTGCATGCCTGTCCGACTTCCGTCCGCGCGTGCTCCAGGCTAGCGTCAGCAGCCCGTACGTCAGCAGCAGCACCGACGATGGCACCCATTTGAATGTGTGGGTGAACGAGAGCATCAAGGCCGCGACGCCACCGACGATCAACGCGACCATGGCCTGGACCCTCACCACCGAGAGCCAGAGGTCGCGGCGCCCGCTACGGGCTCTCTGTGCGGTCGTGACTGGATTGCGGGGGATCAAGACGCCGACCTCACTCTGGTCGTTGGCGTGGCTGGTGCGAAGGCGGCTCCGGCGCCCCTTGCCTTGGACCGATCTTCCGGTGCAGCAACCTTCGGGCCACGTCCGACGCGTGGACGCACGAGTTGCGCTATCCCGTAACGCTGGCACACCGCCGTGCTCCGCGCGCGCGGAGTCGGCAATCACGTCAAGACTCCGCTGCCGCGCAAGTCACCCACGGTGTCCCGAGTGCGTGTCCGCCGCGCCGTCGCCTGCGCCGCTTGCAACGCAGCGCCAGTGGCTGGAAACAACGGTGCGGGCGGTGCGAAGGTTCCCGGGGGTCCAAGCGCAGCGGGGCCCGCCCGCGGCTCAGAGTGCTTCGGGGTCTTGTCCGCGCAAGAAGCTGTTTCCCAGGAACAGGTCGCGCTTGTGCACGCTGGTGGGTTGCTCGAGCTGCGCGACATCGAGCCGCCCGGACTGGGCGAAAAAGCCCACGGGGTTGCGCCAGACGACCTGATCGACCTGCTCGGCGGTGAAGCCGGCCTGCTGCATGAGCGTCGCGCAGCGCGGCACCATGAGGGGGTCGCTCACCCCCCAATCGGCGGCGCTGTTCACGATCATGCGCTCGACGCCGTATTCCTTGAGGATCGCCACCATGCGCTGGGGGCTCATCTTCGTGTTCGGATACAGCGAGAAGCCAGACATGCAACCCAGGTCGCAGGTAAGCTTGATCGTCTCCTCGTTTCCGTGGTCGAGCAGCACGCGTTCCATCGGGATGCCGGACTCCTTGATGATAGCAATCGAGCGCTCGAAGCCCCTCTTCTTGTCGCGGTGGGGCGTGTGCACCAGGATGGGCAGGTCGTGCTCGACGGCCAGCTGGATCTGGGCCTGGAAGAACTTCTCCTCGCGCGGAGTCTGGTCGTCGAGACCGATCTCACCCACGCCCACCACGCCGTTCTTCTCCAAATAGCGCGGCAGGACCTCCATCACCCCAGCATTGACGCGGTCTTCATTGGCTTCGCGGGGATTGAGCGCCATGGTGCACACGTGGTGGATCCCGAAGCCGGCCGCCCGGTGACGCTCCCACCCCAGCAACATGTCGAAGTAGTCGATGAACGTCCCGACCTGGGTGCGCGGCTGCCCGATCCAGAAGGCTGGCTCCAGCACCACGCGCACGCCGGCCAGGGCCATGCTCTGGTAGTCGTCGGTGATGCGGCTGGTCATGTGGATATGCGGGTCGAAGATGCGCATGACGTAGACTCCGTTGTCGGCGTGCGGGGGTGTTCGACTCCAGGCTGCGTGGCGTGCTACTCGAGCTTCGCAAGGGCCTCGTGCATTGCGGCCCGGATTGCGGGGCTCAGCTCGCGTCCCAGCCGCTCGCGCACGTAGCGCGCCAGCGACCGGTCGCGCAGCACGGCGATGTTCTGTGCGGCCGCCAGGCGCTGGCGATCGTCGCCGTGCTCCAGGTGGCCGACCAGTCGTGCGCGCGTCCCGTCCACCGGCGCGCGGGCAATGAAGGCGAGCGTCCCCACCCACACCGGGCGTCCGGCGGCCTCGCGCTCGGTGGCGAAGTCCTGCAGCTTGCGGCTGAGCTCCCCGTCGGCCCGTTGCAGACCGCCCAGCATCCGCCAGACGGGCACGTCCAGGAACGCCATCTTGAGCACCATGCGATTGAGATCGGCCTGCGGCAGGCGCCGCATCGCCACGTCGCTGTCGCAGGCGGCCGCCTCGAAGTGGTCCTGCGTGTTGGAGCGCTGGGCTTCCCCCATGAGGTCGAGCACCACCGGCGCGCCGCCCAAGAACGGCAGCGTGCGCAGGACGGTCGTCCGCTCGTCGAGGTCGCCCTCATTGAAACGCGTGCGCAGGAACGACGGGTCGGCGCCGCCGGCGACGGCGGCCAGCGCGAGCAGCGCACCTGCGGCGTCGGCGCGCCGGTAGGCGGCCAGATCCACCAGGAAGCGCTCGCCAGCCAGGAAGCGCCCGGCGTCGGTCGGCTCGAGAAGCGGATCGCGCCCCAGCTTGCGCACGAGCGCGGGGAAGAGGGCGGCTAGCGGTGCGGGGTCGCCGCCAGTGACCCTCTGCCGGCCCGCCTCCCACCATGCGAAGGCGTCGGACGTGACAACCGCGCGCAGGCGCGCGCTGATGCGGGCGAAGGCCTCGGAGTCCGGAATGCGCGTCACCTGGCTCATCGCTCTCGATTCTACAGCTTGGCGACCTCGCGCGCGAAGGCCGCGGCGTTCCAAACGCCCCGCAGGGGCGCGGGCTGGGTGGGGAGAGGTCAGCCGCCCTGCGGCCAGCGCGCGCGCACCCACTGCCGGAAGGTCTCGGCCGCTTGCGCGAAGGGCACGCCCGGCCGCACCACCAGCTCGGCGCCGTGCGCCACCGCCAGCTCCAGATCCAGGTCGACCGGTCCGCGGTGCTCGGGGATGCGCGGCAGCCGCGCCACCGCTTCCGCCGCCTCCTGCACGACTTCCTCCACGCTGCGGTTAGCGCGGGCAACGAGGTCGTCGGCCGACACCGGCCGCCCCGTCAGGCGCCGGACGTACTCCAGGAATGTCACCGCGTTGCCGGGCTTCCAGTACGTTTCGGTGAGGTCGGCGCCCACGCGCGGATTGTCCAGAATGTGACCGTAGCGGCGCTGGAAGTGCGCGCGCGTCTGGGCCACCGCCATGTCGGCCAGCACGTAGCCGTGATAGTAACACGATGCGTCACCACTGAGGGGGTGGGGGATCGACAGCGTCGGACGCGGCGAACCCTGGTCGAAGAACAGCAGCCGCTGCTCGACGGCGCGGCAGAGAGCGAGGATGCGGTCCGGCGTCACCTCGGCCTCGGGCAGCTCGTAGAGCATTCGCTCGAAGTAGCAGACGGTCAGCAGCCTGCGGATGTCGAAGGTCGCTGCCGGCTGGCGCAGGGTGTGGGCGCGCGCGATGAGCTCGAAGGGGATGGGCTTGCCCTGCGCGTCGCGCGCGTAGCGCGTCTGCCAGTCGGCGTCGCCCAGCAGATTGTCGCAGAACATCGACTGCGTCTCGCTGAACGCCACCGAAGTGGGGGCGAACTCCTGGCTGAAGCACGGCGCAGCCGTCACGATGTTGGCGAAGTGGGCCGCGTGGCCGCCCTCGTGGAACAGGGTGACCATCGCCTGCAGCCCGCTGCCGGGCTGGTCGGGCACCGCGTTGGCGGTGAAGTTGATCGCAGCGGGCAGCCACTCCCCGCGCCGCAGGAACGCCGGGGTGGGCCCGTGCATGAAGCCGTTCTCGTACTTGCCTTTGCGGTCGATGAGATCGACCGTCACGCTGGCCTTGCGGTAGCGGATCCCCAGCGCCGCAAAGCTGCGTCCCCAACGCTCCAGGGCGTCCTCGAACCTGAAGTAAGGGTCCTTCTCCTGGGCCAGGGAGCCGGACGTGATGTACGCGTGGTTCCAGGGCACAGCCGGATCGACACCCGAGGGGCCGCGCAGTGTGCGCAGATCTTCGCGGGCGCGCGACGCCGTGCGCGCTTCGAGATCGTCCAGCAGCACGAACAAGGTCCTCTTGTCGAAGCCCTCGGCCCACTGGACCTTGTAGTCGTAATAGTCCTCGTAGCCCAGCGCGCGGGCGAAGCGATTGCGCGCCACGACCACTTCGGGGAATCCGTGGCGCACGACGAACTCCTCGATCGTGCGCAACCCCTCCCAGGCGGACTTGCGCCGGGGCTCATCGCGCTCGGTGCGCACCATGTTGCCCAGCACGATCGAAGTGGCGGCGACCGGTTCGCCGGTGGCCGGGTCGACGTAGCCCAGGTCCATCTGCCCGCGCTGGCGCTCCAGCTCGCTCTCCAGGGCGATGAGCTCGCGCTGCATGGCCCGGGCACGGGGCTGCTCGACCACATTGCGCGCGAAGAGCTGGATCCAGCCATCCACCACGGAAGCGTCCGCAGGGGAGAGTCCGAGCTCGCTGCGCTGGCGCCGCAGGTCGGCCAGCCGCGCCGGGTCACTGACGAAGCTGCGCAGGGCCACCTCGGCCTCCTGGAGCTGCGCGTGCTCCTGGGAGAGGCCCATCATCACCCGCCAGAAGAGCTGCTCCTTGTGCTGGTGGAGCTCCAGGTACCGGTCGGCCAGCTCGTCGAGGGAGGTCTGCACTGCGCGGGGCATGGTAGATGGACGGGCGGAGGGGGTGTCGGATCCAGGGTGTTGCGTTCGCAGCCTTGACATACTGGCTCAAGTCCCTTCATGAAGCAAAGGAAAGACCAGCTTGCGGCCTGCGCAGGCGGGTCGCCGGCCAGCCGGCATCTCGTGCCGGTCTCGCGGCGGCCGGGCAGGCGCACGCCGGGCGCAGGCACCCGGCTTGCTCCTGTCCTTGCCGGCGCGCGGGGCGCCTGCTAAGCCTTTTCCGGAGGCTCCGGCAAGCTGGATCGCCCGCCCAGCAGGGCGTTTTGCCGCGGGGGCGATGCGTTTCCGGCCGCCGGCGCGGGATGGGGTGCCGAGTGTGGGACGGATGGCCATGTCTTCCAGGACGTTGAGCGTCGGGGTGATCGGGGCGGGGCGGATCGGCCGGCTCCATGCGGAGAATCTCGCATTCCAGCTGCCGGGCGTGAGCGTGGCCGCCGTCGCCGACGTACGTCTGGCCGCGGCAGAGGAAGCCGCCAGCGCGTGTCCTGGCGCCCGCGCCGTCGCCGACCCGCGCGCCGTGCTCGACGACCCCCGGATCGACGCGGTCGTCATCAGCTCCTCCACGGACACCCACGCCGCCCTCATCGAGCAGGCCGCCGCTGCCGGCAAGCACATCTTCTGCGAGAAGCCCATCGACCTCGACGCTGGACGCGTCCGCGGCGCCATCGCCGCGTGCGAGCGCGCCGGCGTCAAGCTGCAGGTGGGGTTCAACCGGCGCTTCGATCCCAGCTTCAAGCGCGTGGCCGATGGCGTGCGCAGAGGCGAGGTCGGCGCGCCCCAGCTGGTGCGCATCACCAGCCGTGACGCCCAGCCGCCGCCCCTGGACTACGTCAAGATTTCGGGGGGGCTGTTCCTGGACATGGCGATCCACGACTTCGACATGGCGCGCTACCTGGCGCAGGAGGAGGTGGTGGAGGTGTTCGCCACGGGGAGCGCCCTGATCGACCCGGACATCGGCGCGGCCGGTGACGTAGACACGGCGGTGACACTGCTGCGCTACCGCAGCGGAGCCATCGCCACCATCGACAACTCGCGCCAGGCGGTCTACGGCTACGACCAACGCGTGGAGGTCTTCGGCAGCCGCGGCTGCCTGACCGCCGGCAACAGCACCCCCACCCAGGTGAGCCTGTGGAACGAGAGCGGCCAGCAGCACGATCGGCCGCTGTTTTTCTTCCTGGAGCGCTATCGCGACTCCTACGTCGCCGAGCTGCGGGCCTTCGCCCAGTGCATCGTGGACGACACGCCGCCGCCGGTCACCGGACGCGACGGCCTGCTGGCCGTCAACCTGGCCCTGGCGGCGAAGCGCTCCCTGACGCAGCGGCGCCCAATTGCCGTGGAGGATGTCTAGCGGCGCGCGCGACGTCGCTGCGCTCGCTGGGATGGCCGATGGATGACGCCGCCCTGATCAACTGCTTCCGCCAGGGATTCCCTCCCGGGCCGACCCCCATCACGCGCGAGGGCGAGGACGTCCTCGACATGGGCGTCGACTTCAGCGTGCTCGTGCTGGAGCCGGGCGGCGCCTGGACGGCCCACGGCGAGCAGACATCCAAGGAGACCTGCTGGGTTCTCCTCGACGGGCAGATCATCGTCACGATCGACGGCCACCAGCACGAGGCGCGGCGCGCGTCGCTGTTTGGCGAGGCGCCCACCGCACTGCACGTCGCTGCTGGCGCCTCGGTGCGACTGGCGGCCGCGGGCGGGCGGGCTGAGCTGGCCGTGGCGCGGGCGAGCAACGGCCAGCGCTTCGCGCCGCGCCTGTTCCGGCCGGACGAAATCACGCGCGAGGATCGCGGCGCCGGCCTGGCGCAGGGAGCCTGCCGGCGCGAGGTGCGGCTGGTCTTCGACCGCGCCTCCCGGCCGCAGTCCAACCTCGTGGTGGGGGAGGTCGCGACGCTCGCCGGGCGCTGGTCGAGCTACCCTCCGCACCATCACGCGCAGCCGGAGATCTACCATTATCGGTTCACGCTGCCGCAGGGCTTTGGCCACGCCGAGCTCGGCGAGAGCGTGTTCAAGGTCCGTCACTACGACACGCTCAAGATCCCTCCCGGTCGCACCCACGCGCAGGCGGCTGCGCCGGGCTACGGCATGTGGTACTTGTGGGTGGTGCGCCACCTCGAAGGCCGACCCTATACCGGCTTCACGTACGAGCCCGAGCATCGCTGGCTGCTGGACCCCGCGCAGCAAGGCTGGCTGCCGGACGTCAGCCCGCCGCCCGCCGCGCCCGCGAGCGGGGAGCCGACGACCGCTTTGACGCCGACGGTTGGGCCGCCCGATGGTCGGTCGCCGGCCGGGGGAACGTCGTGAAGACCGTGCGGCTGACCATGGCGGCCGCCCTCGTGCGCTTCCTCAAGGAGCAGCACGTGACCCGCGATGGGGCCGAGCACCGGCTGATCCATGCCGTTGCGGGCATCTTCGGACACGGCAACGTGACCGGGCTCGGGCAGGCGCTCGCCGAGCACGGCGGGGCGCAGCTCCCGTTCCTGCAGCCCAAGAACGAACAGGCGATGGTGCACATGGCGGTCGCGTTTGCCAAGGCGCGGCGGCGCCTGTCTGCGTTCGCCTGCACGACGTCGGTGGGACCGGGGGCGACCAACCTGGTCACCGGCGCGGCCGTGGCGACGATCAACCGCCTACCGGTGCTGCTGCTGCCCGGTGACGTGTTTGCCAGCCGCCGCCCGGCGCCGGTGCTGCAGCAGCTCGAGCATCGCGGCAGCATGGACGTGAGCGTCAACGACTGCCTGCGGCCGGTATCGCGCTACTGGGACCGTATCCAGCGGCCCGAGCAGCTGCTGGCGGCCCTGCCCGAGGCCATGCGCGTGCTGGCCTCACCCGTGGAGACGGGTGCGGTGACCCTCTGCCTGCCGGAGGATGTGCAGACAGAGGCCTGGGACTACCCTGAGATCTTTTTCGCGCGTCGCGTCCTCGTTGTGCCGCGCCCGGGATGCGACCCGGCCCAGATCGCCGCGGCGGCGCAGCTGCTGCGCAGCGCGCGGCGCCCGCTGATCGTCGCCGGCGGCGGCGTGCACTACTCGCAGGCCGCCACCAGCCTGCAGCGCTTCGTGGAATCCACCGGCATCCCGGTGGGTTTCACGCAGGCCGGCAAGGGTGCGCTGCTCGACGATCACCCGCTGTGTCTGGGCGGAATCGGGGTCACGGGTACCGCGGCCGCCAACGCCATCGCCCAGCAGGCTGACCTGGTGCTCGCCGTCGGCACGCGCCTGTCGGACTTCACGACGGCTTCGCGCAGTCTCTTCCAGCATCCCGACGTGCGCTGGATCAGCGTGCAGATCGATCCGTTCGACGCCAGCAAGCGGGGTGCCGTGGAGCTTGTGGGCGATGCGCGCACCGTGCTCGAGGAGCTGTGCGCCGCGCTGGCGGGGTTCCGGGTGGACGCGGCGTACGCGGCAGAGATCACGCGCGCGCAGGTCGCCTGGGACACGGCGTGGCGTGCGCTCACCGGCGACGTGGCCCGCAACGTCAGGGCGGGCGATGCCGCCGCGGACCCTGCGGCCGGCAGCCTGGCCCAGGCGCAGGTGATCCGCATCGTCAACGAGGAGGCCGGCCCGCAGGCAACCATCGTCCATGCCGCGGGCGGCCTGCCCGGCGATCTGCACAAGCTATGGCGCTGCCGCGATCCCGACGATTACCACGCCGAGTATGGCTACTCCTGCATGGGCTACGAGATCGCCGGCGCTCTGGGCGTGAAGCTCGCACGGCCAGAGCGCACTGTGATCGCCATGGTGGGCGACGGGAGCTACTTGATGCTGCACACGGAGCTGGTGACCTCGCTGCAGGAGGACCGGCCGATCGTCGTGCTGCTGATCGACAACGGCGGCTACCAAAGTATCCACAACCTGCAGCGCTCCAGCGGCAGCGCTGGGTTCGGCAACGAGTTCCGGCGCCGCGATGCCACGTCCGGACGCTTGGACGGACCGCTGTTGTCCATCGACTACGCGCAGAACGCGCGCAGCCTGGGCGCGGCGGCGTTCACCGCCGGGACCGAAGGGCAGCTGCGCGATGCGCTGCGGGCCGCGCGGCGGGAGCGCCGCAGCGCGCTGATCCACGTGACCGTCCGCTCCGCGGAGCCATTGCCCGCCACCGCGTGGTGGGACGTCCCCGTGGCCGAGGTTTCCGCGGACCCGGCCGTGCAGCGGGCGCGCCAGGCCTACGAGGCGGCGCGCGGCGCGCAAAAAGTGCTCCCATGAGCCGCTGCGCTGCCGCGAGCCGCCGCGCTGCCACGCGGCGCGGCGCTCCCGCGACTCGCGCAACGACGGCGACCCAGCGGCGCGGGCTGCGCCGCACGGGGGAACGATGATCCAACCCGTGCGGCGCCTCGACGTGCAGGTGGGCGTCAACCCCATCCTGTGGAGCAACGACGACTTCCACGACCTCGGCGGCGACATCCCGCTGGAGCGCTGCCTGGCGGAGATGCACGCGGCCGGTTACGCCGGCACCGAGCTGGGGCACAAGTACCCGCGCGACGCGCGAGCACTCCTGGCATTGCTGCGCCAACACGAGCTGCGAGTGGTCTCGGGCTGGCACAGCCTCTTTCTGCTCGACGGCGACCCGGAAGAGGAGCTGCGCCGGTTCACCGGGCAAGTCGATCTGCTGGAGGCGCTGAGCGCGCCCGTGGCGATCGTGGCCGAGTGCAGCGGGCAGACCTACGGCGATCCGCTTGTGCCGCTGCGCTTCGATCGCGGCGCCCGCGCCCTGGACGGTGCCGGCTGGGAGCGCCTGGGCCGCGCGCTGCAGGAGATGGCGGCGCTGGCACGCGCACGCGGACTGCGCCTGGCCTACCACCATCACATGGGCACGGTGGTGCAGACGCGCGCGGAGATCGACGAGCTGCTGGCGCGGGCTCCCGACGTCGGGCTGCTCCTGGACACCGGCCACTTGGCGTTGGCCGGAGTGGATCCCGTGGCGACGCTGCGCGATCACGCCGCGCGCGTGGTGCACGTCCACCTCAAGGACGTGCGCTTGCAGCTCGCACAGCGGGCGCGCGCAGAGCGCATGAGCTTCGCGCAGGCCGTGCGCGCGGGGGTGTTCACGGTGCCGGGCGACGGGAGCGTCGATTTCCGGGGCATCTTCGAGCAGCTCGCCCGCGTCGGCTATCGCGGCTGGGTCGTGGTGGAGGCCGACCAGGATCCGGCGCGGCAGCCTCCGTTGCACTACGCGCGCATGGGGCGGGAGTACCTGCGCCGGTCGATCGGCGTTTGAGCGGTCGGTCGGCTGACCGATCGGCGGCCGACATTGACCTGTCAGCGGGAAGGAGGGAGTCCGGGCGCAGCGTCGCCCGCGCGCATGAGCACCCGTTCTGGCAAGCCTGGCAAGCCTGGCACTGCTCGCCCCGCACGCACTCCGGGGTTCTTGGGCACCGCTGCCGGCGCTTCTGGAGCACATCTGCGCGCTCCGGGCACTCCGAGCGCCCGGGCTGGCGACGCGGCACGCCCCGGTGAAGACTCGCCGATCCGACGGACCATCCGCCTGGGTGTGGACTTCTGGAACGACTCCTGTGACCTGCGGGAGCTGCAAGAGGCCGTGCAGAAGGGAGCCGTGGGCGCCACGTCCAACCCAGTGATCGTGCACCAGGCCGTCCAGAGCGCGCCACAGACCTGGTTGCCCGTGCTCGACCAGCTGGTCGCGGCGAACGCGCATGCCGGCGAGGACGAACTGGCGTGGCTTCTGGTGGAGAGCGTGGCGCGGCGGGCGGCGGCGCTGTTGGCTCCGGTCCACGCGGCCACGGCCGGCCGCAAGGGACGCCTTTGCGTGCAGGTGAATCCACAGCTCTACCGCGACGCGGAGCGCATGGTCGCCCACGCCCGGCACCTGGCGTTCATCGCTCCCAACATCGCCGTGAAGATCCCGGCGACCGCCGCCGGGCTGGCGGCCATCGAGGAGCTGACGGCCGCCGGCATCTGCATCAACGCCACCGTCAGCTTCAGCGTGGCGCAAGCCCTGGCGTGCGCGGCGGCGATCGAGCGCGGTCTGGCGCGGACGGGTGCTGGCGCTGTCGCTGGCGACGAGCCAAAGCGCGCGACCTCGGCGCCCGGTGCGGCCATAGGCGCGGCTGCCAGCGCCGCTGCGGCATCCGTGGTCACGATCATGGTGGGGCGCATCGAAGACCATCTGCAGCGCGTCATGGAGCGCGATCGCGTGACGATCGAGCCCGGCTTCGTGCACTGGGCAGGAGTGGCCGTCTTCAAGCGAGCGGTCGCCCTCTTCCGCGCCCGCGGCTACCAGGCACGACTGCTGGCCGCTGCCTACCGGCACGGGCTGCATTGGAGCGAGTTGATCGGTGACGGCGTGATCCAATCGATGCCCTACCGCTGGTGGAAGCAGTTCGACGCCTCCGGCATCGAGCCGCAGCCGACGCTGGATCGTCCGGTGGAGCCGCGCGTGGTGGCGGCGCTGCAGGCTGCGTTCCCCGACTTCCGCCGCGCCTACGGCGAGGAAGGGATGCGGCCAGAGGAGTTCGCGGGCTTCGGTGCCTCGATCCACACGCTGCACCAGTTCCTGGGCGGCTACCAACAGCTGCTGGAGCTCGTGCGCGGACGCATGCTGGCCTAGAGCCGGATCTGCGCCAGCTCGCGGCCGAGCTGCTGCACCGTCGAGAGGGCCAGGTCCACGTCGGCGGCCGTCGTGCGGTGCGAGAGCACGCAGAGGCGCAGGGCGACGCGGCCCCGTAGGCGCGTTGAGGTAAGGAACACCGGCGCCTGCCGCCGGATCAGCGCGTCCACGATGGACAACTGCAGCGTGTCCAGGTGCGGATCGTCGTCGGCCCAGCCGGGCGGCACACAGCGCATCGCCACCGTGGACAGCGGCACGGGCGCCATGCGCTGCAGATCCGCGGCCTCGTCCACGCGCGCCGCGGCGTACAGGGCCAGGTCCAGCGCCTGATCGACCGCCTGGCCGAAGCGGTCCGCTCCGAACGTCTTCAGGCTCAGCCAGATCTTCACGGCTCGCGCGCTGCGCGACAGCTCGATGCCGCGCTCGAAGAAGTTGATCTCGCGGTTGAGTCGAGGGATGTCCTGCAGGTAGTCCGCGTTGGACGCAAATGTGCGCAGCAGCTCCGCCTCATCGCGCAGCAGGACGCAGCCGCATTCCAGCGGCTGATGGAGCCACTTGTGCGGGTCGAGCACTACGCTGTCGGCGCGCTCGATCCCCGCGAGCAGGCGCCTGCCCCGGCCGGTGAGAACGGCGAAGCCGCCGTACGCCCCGTCGACGTGCAGCCACAGCTCGTGGGCTGCGCACAGATCCGCGAGCGGGACCAGCGCGTCGATCGCCCCGGTGTTCGTCGTTCCCGCCGTGGCCGCGACGCAGAAGGGGCGCAGGCCGGCGCGGCGGTCGCGCGCGATCGCCTCCTCGAGCGCCGGGACGTCGAGCTCGAAGCGGTCGTTGGATGCCAGTACGACGACGCTTTCCGCCGCCAGGCCCAGCAGCACCACCGCGCGCGCCACGGCGGCGTGCGCTTGGTCGCTGGTGTAGACGCGCGCACCGGCGAGCTGCTCGCCCAGCTTGGCGCGGCGCGCGCACGCCAGGCCGATGAGGTTCGCCATCGAGCCGCCCGAGGTGAGCAGACCGGCCGCGCTTTCGGGCATGCCCACCAGGCGCGCGAACCAATCGGTCACGACCACCTCCAGGGTGGCAGCGCCGGGCGAGCCCAGCCACGATCCAGCGAACAGCGAGGTGCCGGTGGCCAACAGATCGCCCACGATGCCGGGGAAGGTCGGCGAGAGCGGGATGTAGCCGAAGAAGGCGGGATGCTCGGTGCGGACGCCGAACGCCGTCACGTCCTCCAGGAGCTGCTGCAGCAGCCGCTCGGGATCGCCGCCCGTGCGCGGCAGCTCCTCGCGTAACAGCGCCTCCATCTGCGCGCGCGTCGCCCCGCGCACGGCGGGGCGCTCGCGCAGGTTCGCGATGTGGTCGATCACCGCGTCCACCGCGCGATAGCCGAGGCGCCGCATCGCCTCCGGCGCGAGCTCCAGGCCGGCCCCGGCGTCTGCAGGTCGCAGCGTGGCGGAAGGCGGCAGCTGCTCGAGCGAGGCGTGGGGGTGGCGCATGGACAGCTCCCGGACCCGGGGAGATCAGTGTAGCGCAGCCGTGCCGCCGCACGCACGCGCCGCCGCGCCCGGACGCCTGCCCGCGCCCGCTTCGGTACGGGTTCGCGCTGCTGCAGTCGCGCCGCGCTGGGCTATACTCCGCGCAGGAGGCGCGCACACCTCCAGGACCGGCCTGTGCCGGGACGGTTGCCGGGCCCAGCAGCGCGGAGCCCCACCGTCGAGGGCATTCCGCGCGCGACCCCATGCCCCTCTGGATCGCAGCCGCCCTCGCTGTGGCCCTGGCCGTTGGCGCCGCGTCCGCCATCGGGACGCTGCGGGGAGCCTCGCGACTGCAGCGGCGGCTGTTCTGGACGTTCCTCTCGTTGGCATCCATTCCAACGGTCCTGGTGCTCTGGCTCGACTGGCGCATGAGCGGCCGCCAGCTCGAGGTGCTGGACAGCGCGGGCTTTCGCGCCTCTATGGAGAGCTCGCTCGATCTGGCGCGTCGGGTGCTCGACGCGCAACGGCTCCGCACACAGGCGTTGGCCGAGAGCCTGGCGGCCCAAGCAGCGGTGACCTCGGGTCTGCCGCCTTTGGAGGGCGGGATCCTCGCGCGTCTGGAGCAGCCGGAAACCACGGACCGGTCCAGTGGCGAGCGTAGCGAGCACGGCGGACGCACGTATCTATGCGCGGTTGTCCCGGTGGAGGTCGCGGGCCAGAGGCGCGCGCTGGTGGTGGAGCGCCCCCTGGACCCGGCGCTGGCGGCGGACCTCGACGCCATCGCCGGAGGCAGCCGCAGCGCCCGCCAGCTGCGGCTGTTCTACGGCAAGCTGCTGCGCGGTGACGTCGTGCTCACCCTGCTGGGCACGGGCGCGGTGCTGCTGACGGTGTCGCTGTTGCTGTCGCGGCTGCTGACGCGGCGGATCGCCGGGCCGATCAGCGCGCTCGCGGCGGGCATGGAGGTCGTGGCGGCTGGCAACCTCGACCACCGCGTGCGCGTACGCGCCGTCGACGAGGTCGGCGACCTCGTGGAGGCGTTCAATCGCATGACAGCCGAGCTGCAGGAGAGCAAGCAGACGGTGGTGCGCACGGCCCGGATCGCCGCGTGGCAAGGGGTGGCGCGCCGGCTCGCGCACGAGATCAAGAATCCGCTGACGCCCATCGGCCTGGCTGCGCACCGAATCCGCCAGCGCACGAGCGACGCCACGGTGCTGGAGTGCCTGGACACGCTGCTGGAGGAAACCGGAAACCTGAGGCGGCTGGCCGACGAGTTCTCCGAATTCGCGCGCCTGCCCGAGCCACAGCGCGCGCCGGTCGATCTCGAGGCGATCCTGCGCGCCGTGGTGGAGCTCTACGCCGACCGCGACGCGCTGCAGGTCCGCTGGATCGGATGGGAGGGCGCCCCGCCCGTCCAGGGGGATGCCGGCCTGCTGCGCCAGGTCTTCGCCAATCTGGTCAAGAACGCTGTGGAGGCCATGGACGGACGCGGTGAGCTCGTGCTGCGCGCCGAGCGGGAGGATGGCCGGCTGCGCGTCAGCGTGCAGGACGGCGGCGCCGGTCTCCCGCAGGACGCCGGGCGCATCTTCGAGGCGGGCTTCACCACCAAGCCCGGCGGGACGGGGCTGGGGTTGGCCATCGTCCAGAAGATCGTGGCCGACCATGGCGGGCGCGTGTCCGCCCACGCGCTTACCCCGCGGGGGGCCGAGCTGCGGGTGGAGCTGCCGGTCGACACTGCCGCGGCGCCCGGTCCACCCGACGATCGCCGCGGCGCGCCGCACGGCCAGGAGGCTGCCCCGTGAGCGATGTCATACGCCGGCGGGTCCTGGTGGTGGACGACGAGCCCAACATCCGCCGGATGCTCGGCGGATTGTTGGCCGACGAGGGATTCGACGTGTCCAGCGCGGGCGATCTAAGCAGCGCACGCGAACTGCTGGCCCGCGCGGCGTTCGATCTCGTCCTGATGGATGTCTGCCTGCCCGGCGAGGATGGGCTCACGGTGCTGCGCGATCCTGGCGAACGCGCGCTGCTGCCGCCGGTGATCGTGATGAGCGGACACGGCACGATCGCGCTGGCCGTGGAGGCGACGCGGCTGGGGGCGTACGACTTTGTCGAGAAGCCGATCGCCGTGGAACGGCTGCTGCTCTCCATCCGCAACTGCTTGCACATGGAGCGCCTCAGCGCCCAGAACGCCGCGCTGCAGCAGATGGCCGGGGAAGGCGGGGAGATCCTGGGGCGTAGCGCTGCCATGGCACGGCTGCGCGAGGAGATCGCCCGCGCCGCGCCCAGCGAGGCGCGCGTGCTGATCAGCGGCGAGAGCGGCACGGGCAAGGAGCTGGTGGCCCGCGCGCTGCACGCGGGCTCGCGGCGCCGGGAAGGCCCCCTGCTCAAAGTGAATTGCGCCGCCATCCCGCTCGAGCTGCTGGAGAGCGAGCTGTTCGGCCACGAGAAGGGCGCGTTCACCGGTGCCGTGGCGCTGCGGCGCGGCAAGTTCGAGTTGGCGCAGGGCGGGGCGCTCCTGCTCGACGAAATCGGCGACATGAACGCCGCCACCCAGGCCAAGCTCCTGCGCGTGCTCGAGGAGCGCTGCATGGAGCGGCTGGGCGGAAGCCGGACGGTGCAGCTCGACGTGCGCGTGCTTGCCAGCACAAACCAGGATCTGCAGCGGCTGCTGGCCGACGGGCGTTTCCGCGAAGATCTCTACCACCGGATCAAGGTCGTTCCGATCCACGTGCCGCCACTGCGCGAGCATATCGAGGATACAGATGAACTGGCGGGGTTCTACCTGGCGCACTTCTGCCGCGCGAATGGCCGGCCCGCCAAACGCCTCACGCAAGGCGCCATCGCGCTGCTGCGCGCCCATGACTGGCCAGGCAACGTGCGTGAGCTGAAGAACCTGATGGAGCGCGTGGTGATCATGATCCCCGCAACGACGGTGGAGGCGGAGGCGATGCGCGAGCTCGTCGGTGGGCCTGCGCACCCGGCGCGTGCGGAGGAGCCCGTGCCACAGGACGAAGATCTTGCGGCTGGCCTCCTTCGCTTCGAGCGCGAGCGCATCCAGCAGGCCTTGCAGGCCTCCGGCGGCAACATCGCCGAGGCCGCGCGAAGGTTGGGACTCGACCGGGGAAATCTCCACCGCAAGCTGCAGCGGCTGGGAATCCGCCGTTAGTGCGCGGTTGCGCCGCGACCGCTTCGCGCGGGCGCGCGGTCGCGCCGCGGTGTCGCGCCGCCGTGTCGCGAGGACACGCTCCTGCTGTCACCGGCACACGGCGATCCCGGGTGCGGACCGGGCAGACGGCGTCGGAAACGCTGGCTCGCCGGCCCGAACCCGCGACGCTCCAAGGGGATCCCAGTTTCCACTGTGCGACCAGAGCCGCGCCGGGGCCGTGGCACGTGCGTTGCCGTTCGCTCTGGATCGCAAGCACCCCCCATGATGCAGTTCGTGCGCGGGGCAGCCCGTGCAGCACGAGGCGGTAGATGATGGAGCGCTCGGTCAACATGCTCTTCGTTGCGCTGGCGCTGGCGCTCGTGGCGATCGCACTGCTGACCTTTCCGTGCCGCTGCGCCATGCCCGCGCCGCCGGCAGAGTCGATGAGCGACTCCCAGCTCGACCACGCGGATCGCGTGCCGGCGCACTGGCGCAGCTATGGCCGCGTCGATCGACTGGCGCCCTGCAGCGACGACGGGCAGATCCGCTTCCGCTACGAGGACGAGGGCTACCTGAGCGTCTCCTTGACCGGCGACTTCCTCCAGTGGGAGGAGCTCCCGATGGAGCACGACGTTGCCGACAGCCTCTGGGAGGTGCGCGTGGATCTGACCCCCGGCCGTCACGTCTACGAATTCGTCGTGGAGGACTCGACTGGCTGGTCGCATCATCTGGACGCTGGGAACCCGCAGGTGGCGCGCCACCGCGGGCACGGGTGGGTGTCCGTCGTATCCATCGGACGGGATGGCGAGGTGCTGTCGCCCGAGCGCCGTTATCGCTTCGATGTTGAGTGCGATCTCGACGACGACCTCGTAGCCTATCAGCGCGCCGACGGCCTGGTGCTGTCGCTGCGCGGCCGGATGCGCACGCCCGAGCCGTTCCAGCCGGCGCTCTCTGGAAACATCGGTTACGGATTCCGCAGCAAACGCTGGAGCACGCTCGTCACGGTCAGCCAGCCGGTCACCCGCAGCCGCTCGCTCTGCGTGGAGGCTTCGGGCTTCGCGCACACCGACTACACCGACCAGACTGGCATCGGCAGCGGCGAGAACAGCGCGGCAGCGATTTTCTTCAAGGAGGACTTTCGCGACTATTATCGCAGCGAGGGCGGCAGCATAGGGGTCGTACTGGAGCCGTCGGAGGCGCTGCAGGTGCGCGGCGAGTTCCGCGCCGTCGATTACACGTCGCTCCCCAACACCGCCGACTGGTCGTTCGGGCGCGGCGAGTTCATCCCGAATCCGCCCATCGACGCCGGCAGCATGCGCAGCCTGTTCGTGCAGGCGCGTCTGGGGAGCCGGCTCCGTTCCGCCCAGCTCAGCTACGAGCACAGCGGGCGGGACCTGTTCGGCGGCGACTTCGAGTTCCGCCAGCTGACCGGTCAGCTGCGCACCCGCCTGCGCATGGGCCGCGACCAGATCCTGGATCTGCGCGTGCGGTCGGGCACGAACCTCCACGGGGTCCTGCCGCAGCAGAAGCGCTACGTCGTAGGGGGGCTGGGAACCGTGCGCGGGTATCCCTACCAGACGCTGCTCGTGCCCGATCCAGCCGCTGCGCCCGCGCCGGGCACAGCCCCGCCGCTGGGTGGGGAGCGAGTCTTCCTCGCGAACGCCGAGTACGTGTTTCCGGTGATCGAGGACGTGCAGGCGGTGCTACTGTTCGACACGGGGATGGCCTGGGCGGACCGGGCGGCGCGGATCGATCCCGGTCAGTGGAAGAGCAGCATCGGGATGGGGCTGCAGCTGGGCGACGACGATCTGCGCGTGGAGGTGCTCAAGCGGCTGGACCGGGGGGAGCGCGACGTGCTCGTGCAGCTACGTCTCAATCGCGCGTTCTGATGCGCGCTGCGGCCGAGGGCCACGCCCTGCGTCCGATGCGCCGGCTGTCCGCCCGCCCGGCGTCGGCCCTTGATCGGCGCCGTGGCGTTGCCCGTAGCATGCTTGAGCTGGTCGCGTTCTGTTTGCTGCGGCCTGCAGCCGCCGCGGGCGCGCCGGCCGCCGCCATCGATCTCGCCTCGCCCTACATCGCTGGCGCGCACGTAGCGGTCGACTTCCAGGTCGACGGTCTCTTCGATGCGAGCGTCGTCGAAGCCTTACGCTCGGGGCTCCCCGCGAGTCTGGTCATACGGTGGGAGCTGTGGCGCGACCGTGCTTCGTGGTGGGACACCGAGATCGGCGGCGGCGGGTCCGCCTACAAGATCCTGTTCGATGTGGTCGACGAGAGCTACGGCGTCTTCGACTCCGTGCACGCGCGCATGACGGTCGTACGCAGCATCGGGGCGCTCGAGCAGGCCGTCTGCAGCGAGCACGGAGCGAAGGTGGCCGAGCGCTCCGCCCTCGATCCATCGGGCCGCTACTACGTGATGGTGGAGGCTCGGCTCGAGCCGCTGGAGATCGGCGCGGTCCGCGATCTGGAGCAGTGGCTGCGCGGCGGCATCCGCGCTCGGGACGGGGGCGGGCTCTTCTCCGGCGTCCCGCGGCAGGCGGTGGGCGTCCTCAAGGGCATCGTGGGGCTGGGCGAGCGCTCGGCCTTTGCCCGCACTCCAAGCTTCCGGCCGGGGGAGCTGCAGCCCGAGCGCGCTCCCCCGGACGCGACGTCGAGCCGGCCGCACGACTGAGCGGCGGCGCCCGGACCCGTACCGGGCGCGCCGCGCATTCAGAGGGCGTCTAGAACTGGTTCCAGAGGTACTGGTTGGTGACCTCGTGGTGGAACTGGATCTCCGCGGCCTTCACCAGTGCGCCCAGAGCCTTCGGGCAGCGCTCCGCCGACGCCATCTTGACCTCGCCGAACTTGCCGTGGACCTCCTCGCCCAGCAGCGTGGCGGCGAAGTGGCTGGCCTTGAACATGCGGATCGCGTCCTGGATGTTGTCGGGCAGGAAGCGCGTGCGGCTGCGCTTGGTGTCGTTGTCCTCGGTCGACTGCGGCCCCTCGATCCCGGTGCGCAGCAGCGTGTAGATCGCCAGGTAGGGATTGGCGTCGGGCGCCACCGAGCGCACCTCGATGCGGGCGGAGCGCTCGTTGCCCAACGGGATGCGGATCATCGCGCCGCGATTGATCGCGCTGGCCTTGATCTGGTTGGGCGCCTCGAAGTGAGGATCCAGGCGGCGGTAGGCGTTCACGCTGGAGTTGAGGATGAGGCAGGTGTCCGTCGCGTTGTTCAAGATGCGCTCGAGGAAGTCCCAGCCCAGGTGCGACAGCCCGTCCTCGCCGTTCTTGTCGTAGAAGAGGTTCTTGCCGCCATGCGCCAGCGACATGTTGGTGTGCATGCCGTTGCCGTTGACCCCGGTCATGGGCTTGGGCAGGAAGCAGGCGGTCATGTCGAACTTCGCCGCCACCTGCCGGCACAGCAGCTTGTAGAGCTGGACCTGATCGGCGGCGATGAGAGCCTCGGTGTAGCCGTAGTTCATCTCGAACTGCGAGGGGGCCACCTCCGGATGGTCCTTCTCGTTGGCGAAGCCCATGGCGCGCTGGACCTCGGCGGCGGCATCGATGAAGAGGCGGAGCGCATCGCCCGGCAGCGAGTGATAGTACCCACCGGTGGAGATGAACTCGAACGTGCCGGTGTCGTGATAGCGGCGCTCGGCGTCGCGCCCCTTGAAGAGGAACCCCTCGATCTCGTTGGCCGCGTAGCAGACCGTGCCGTCCTTCTTGATCAGCGTCTCGGCGTACTGCTTGAGCCTGCCGCGCAGGTCGGCGGCATAGGGTGACCCATCACGTTCGCGCACCTCACCGAACGCCAAGACCTTGCCCGGGCCGAACACGTCGGCCGGCAGCCAGTAGAATGCCGGCCAGTCGATCGCCAGGCGCAGGTCCGACTCGGCCTGCTGGGAGAACCCCCTGATCGAGGAGCCGTCGAAGGTCAGGTTGTCGGCCGACTTCAGCAGGAACTTCTTGTCGTAGTCGAGCATGTGGAAGCGGCCCTCGAGGTCGGTGAAGCAGACGGTCACCGCCTTGATGCGCTTCTCGTCGGCAAGGTAGGCCATGCGCTGCTCGCGCAGCCGGTCGGGCGACACCCGGTTGAGCCGGGCCTCCTTCACCTCGAGGTTCATCTCCTCGAGTTTCTCGTAGGGGATCTCAAGGAACGTGCGCAGCGGGGTCGAGTCCATCTGGCCTCCCTGGAACTGGGGTTGCGCCGGCGAGCGCCGGGGGGATCGATCGAATGTCGTCCATTTCAACAATTCTAGCAGGATCTATGCTAAATTCAAGTTGGACTGATTCAAATTGCACGTGTCCTAACTTAGTTCAGTCCATCCTAGGAATAAAGATCCTCTATCGGGCAAAACGCCGATCGCGAAATTCCATCCGCCCGCCCACCCAGCGGGTACGGCGCCGGGGAGGGCAGAGCGCTCCCCGGAGTGCAGGCGTGGGGAGCAGGTCGCGCTGATCGCTGTAGATGCTGCAATCACTTGGACTTGGACAGCATGGCCCCCACGGCCGCTCTGCGGGTTTGCCACCCTGCCGTGGGGCAGCGTTGTCTGCAGCCGCGCGCTCCGGACGGACTGCTGATCGCGATCTACGGAGGATCCGACCCCGGCCGATTCGTCTGAGCGTTCCCTCCGCGCACCCGCGGCGCCGCTTGCGTCCTTTCTGCTCCTCGTCCGTCTATTGGGTGCGTGCCCATGAACCAACGGAGGTCGGCGATGGACTCGATCAACTACGTGGATCCGAGCAACGGCGTGGACTCGATCAAGGAAGACGTGCGGCGGCGCTACGCCGCCCTCGCTCGACAGGGCGGCGGATGCTGCGGCAGCCCGGCGGCGCAAGGCTTCGCGCAAGGAGCCCGCGCGAGCGCGGACGTCGGCGCCGGCTGCTGCGCGCCGCAGGACGTCTCCGCTCTGGTGGAGTACGGCGCCCTGGATGCCTCCCTCCCAGCGGGGTCCAACCTGCAGCTGGGGTGCGGGATCCCGACCCGCTTCGCCGCTCTGCAGCCGGGACAGACCGTGCTGGACCTGGGTTGCGGCGCGGGTGTGGATGTCTTCCTGGCCGCCGCCGCGGTGGGCCCGGGCGGACGCGCGATCGGCGTGGATATGACCCCAGAGATGATCACCCGCGCGCGGGAGAACGCCCGCGCCGGGGGCTACCGCGAGGTCGAGTTCCGGCTCGGCGAGATCGAGGCCCTGCCCGTCGCCACTAGGAGCGTCGACGTGGTGCTGTCCAACTGCGTGATCAATCTGGTCCCCGACAAGCGCAAGGCCTTCGCCGAGATCCATCGCGTGCTGCGCCCACGCACCGGGCGCTTCGTGATCGCCGACATCGTGACGCGCGGGGAGATGCCCGCCGCGATCCGCGCCAGCGTCGAGCAATGGACGGGATGCATCGCCGGGGCCCTGGACCGCGAGGCGTACCTGCAGCTCGTGCGCGCGGCCGGGTTCACCGAGGTGGAGGTGCTCGACGAGGCCACGTACGACGCGTACCGCAGCGAGGGTTTCACCGTACTCAGCGTGACGCTCGCAGCGCGCAAAGCGTGAGCGCCCCCACGCAGGAGATTTGGGAGCGCTTCAGCGCGCAGCTGCACGGCTTCCTCGCGCGGCGCCTCGCCGATCCCCACGATGCCGACGATCTGCTGCAGGAGGTTTTCCTGCGCGTGCACACCCGCATCGACACGTTGCGCGAGGGCGGCCGGCTGGCGCCCTGGGTCTACCAGATCGCTCGCAATGTGCTCACCGACCACTACAGGAGTCGCCGGCCGACCGGGGAGCTGACGGAGGAGCTGGCGCAGCGGCAGGCGGCCGAGACCACGGGCGGCGCGGAGGTCGAGCTCGATCCGCAGCAGCGCATCGCCAGCTACCTCGCAGGGCTCGTGCAGGCGCTGCCGGACACGTATCAAGAGGCGGTCCGCCTGGCGGAGCTGGAGGGCCTGACCCAGGCCGAGGTGGCGCGGCGCTTGGGGCTCTCGGTGAGCGGTGCCAAGTCACGCGTGCAGCGAGGGCGGCGGCTGCTGCGCGCGCAACTGCTGGAGTGCTGCCACTTCGAGTTCGACCTGCGCGGCAAGGTGATCGATTACCATCCGCGCCCGCGCTGCTGCGAGCACTGTCGCTCCTAGCGACTGTGGCCGGCACCGCCTCCGCCCGCCCGATCGAGCGGTTGCAGGAGCGGTCGCCTCGGATCCAGCCAGGCCTTTCCCCGTTGCGCGCCCGCGCCGGCCGCCACCATACTCGATTGGACCATGCACCGCGGCCTCTCCATCCGAATGCTCGCGGGCCTGCTCGCGGGCCTGCTGCTCGGGGTGCTCGCCCACGTCACGATGGGTGACGCGGCGGGCCTGCAGTGGGCCGTACGCAACGTGACCGAGCCGATCGGGAAGATTTTCCTGCGGCTCTTGTTCATGCTGGTCGTTCCCCTGATCCTCGCCTCACTGTCGCTGGGCGTCGCCGGTCTAGGCGATCTGCGCCATCTGGGGCGCGTCGGGCTCAAGACGCTGGCCTACACCGTCGTGGTCTCCTCGATCGCCGTGCTGCTGGGTGTGGGTTTGGTGAATCTGTTGCGTCCGGGCGAGGGGTTCTCGCCGGAGCTGAAGGCGCGCCTGGCCGCGCGGGCCAGCGCCGCCCCGGTGGCCGCCCCCGCGCCTGGGAGCACCGGCGTCGACTTCCTCGTCAACCTGGTGCCGGGCAACATCGTGAAGGCCATGGGCGACGGCGACATGCTGGCGGTGATGGTCTTCGCGCTGTTGTTGGGAGCTGGGCTGGCGTCCACGCGCACCGACGCCGCGCGGCGCTTCGAGGAGGCGCTGCAGGGTCTGTACGATGTGGTCATGCAGTTGCTGGATCTGGTGATTCGCATGGCGCCCCTGGGCGTGGCCTGCCTGATCTTCACCCTCACCGCGCGGCTGGGCTACGACGTCCTCAAGCAGCTGGGCGCCTACGTGTTCGTGGTCGTGCTAGGCCTGGCCATCCAACAGTTCGTCGTCTACTCGATCAGCGTGTCGTGGCTGGGGGGGATGAGCCCGCGGCGATTCTTCGCGGGGATCCGTCCGGCCATGCTCACGGCGTTCTCGACCGCGAGCAGCAACGCGACGCTGCCGACCGCCCTGCTGGTGGCTGAGGAGAACCTGCGGCTGCCGCCCCACATCTCACGGTTCGTGCTCACGATCGGCTCGACCGCCAACCAGAACGGCACAGCGCTGTTCGAGGGAGTGACGGTGCTGTTCCTGGCGCAGTTCTACGGAGTGCACCTCGCGCTGGGACAGCAGCTCACGGTGGTGTTCATCTGCATCCTGGGCGGGATCGGCACGGCGGGCGTCCCGGCGGGTTCGATTCCCGTGGTGGTGATGATCCTGGGCCTCGTGGGCGTGCCCGCCGAAGGCATCGGGATGATCCTGGGTGTCGACCGCTTCCTGGACATGTGCCGCACCACGCTCAACGTCACGGGCGACCTGGCTGCTGCCGTGGTCGTGGCGCGCAACGAGCGCACGGTCGATCCCGGTTCCCTGCAAGCTTCCTGACGGAGGCCGCCGATGGTGCTGCGATCTCGTAGGCTTCGCCTGTTGCACCTGCGGTGGCTGATGGCTGCGATCGCCACCGGCGTCTGCGCGCTCCCATGCGGCGGCGTCCGCGCGCAACAGGTCGACGACATCCGCGCCCTGCGCGATGCCGGCCGGCTGCCCGAGGCCGAGCAGCTGGCGCGGCAGCGTTTGGCCGAGACCGAGGCCCAGTACGGCCGCGATTCCATCGAGGTGGCCAGGGTCATCGACCGTCTCGTGGAAACCCTGTGGAAGCAGCGCAAGGAGCGCGGCTCCGACGCCCGAGCGCTGGTCGAGCGCGCCCTGACGATCAAGGAGCGCACGGCGGGACCGGACAGCCTCGAGGTTGCCACCACCCTGCACCATCTGGCCAAGGTTCTCGATGGCCTCGACGAGCTCGCGGCCTCCCGTCGGGCGTTGGAGCGAGCGCTCACTCTTCGCGAGCGTGCGCAGGGCAAGGACCACGTCGACCTGGCCCTGCTGCTCGACGATCTGGCGCGCTCCTATCGGCGTACCGGTGAGTATCAGAAGGCGCTGCCGCTGCACGAACAGGCGCTGGCCCTGCGCCAGCAGTCCCTCGCACCGGACGATGAGCGGATCGCATTGAGCCTCGAAGCGCTGGGGACGCTGCGCCGGGACATGGGAGCGCTGGACGAAGCGCGCCCTCTGCTCGAGCGCGAGCTGCAGATCCGCACGAAGGCCCACGGAGAGGACCATCCTGCGGTCGCAGCCGCCCAGACCGACCTGGCCGACCTGCTGCGCCTGATGGGCCGCGATCTGGATGTCGCGCTCGATCTCGCCACGAAGGCGCTGCGGACCCGCGAGGCGGCGCTCGGGCCGCAATCTCCCCTGGTCGAGGCAACCGTGATGGTGCTCGGCCACGTCCACCTCGCTCGCGGCGAGCTGGAGGCCAGTCAGGGGGACTACGGGCGCGCGCTGGCTCTCTGCGAGACGGCATACGGGCCACAGAGCACCATCACGTCGGCTGCGCTCAACAGCCTGGGCGACGTACTGACGCGCCTGGGCGACTACGAGCGGGCACGGGCGATGCTGAAGCGCTCGCTGGCCATCGACGAGAAGATCCTCGGCCCCGATCACCCCAACGTCGGAGCCACGTTGTTCAATCTCGCCAATGTCGAGCGTTCGGCGGGCGAGTACGCAGAGGCGCGCCACCTGCTCGAGCGCGTGTTGGCCATCGACGAGAAGACCTACGGCGCGCAGCATTTCTACGTCGCCGACGACCACAACAATATCGCCGGCGTGATGTACCTCACCGGTGAGTTCCAGGAAGCGCTCGCGCAGTTCGAGCGGGCGGTGGAGATCCGCACCAAGCTGCGGGGTCCTGATGACCCCGATGTCGGGGTGACGCTGGTCAACATGGGCAGCACGCTGCAGGCTATGGGCGAGCATGCGCGAGCCCGGGAGCAGTTCGAGCGCGGCCTGGCCCTCGTGGAGAAGGGCAAGGGTCCCCAGCACCCCGACCTGGCCCAGGGGCTCAACGACTACGCCAAGCTGCTCTTCGGGCTGGGAGAGCTGCAGCCGGCGCGGACCGCGCTGGAGCGCGCACTCGCCATCGACGAGCAGACGCTCGGCCCTCGGCACCCTGAGTACGCGCGCGGCCTGCACAACCTCGGCAATCTGCTCGCGGCGCAGGGGCAGCGCGAGGAGGCGTTGGCCAAACTGCAGCAGGCCGAGGCCATCGACGAGGCTGCGCTGGGACCCGATCATCCCGACGTCGGCGCCTTGCTGCGCGATCTCGCCCTCGTGCAGCTGGAGCGCGGCGACCTGGAGGCGTCGCTGAAGGCGGCAGTCCGCGCCGAGCAAATCGGGCGCGACCACCTGCGGCTGCTCGCGCGCGGGCTCTCCGAGCGACAGGCGCTGCGCTACGCGGCAGTGCGTGCCACCGGGGTCGACGTGGCGCTGGCAGCGGCGCTGCGCGATCCGGCGCCGTCGCACGTGCGCGCGGCCTGGGACGCGGCGCTGCGCTCGCGGGCGCTCGTGCAAGATGAGTTGGCAGCGCGGCGAAGCCTCGCTTCGGCGGCGGCCGACAGCGAGACGACATCGTTGCTGTCCAGGCTGCAGTCCGCTCGGGCGCGGCTGGCCAACCTCGTCGTGCGCGGGCCCGGCGATGACGGCGAGCGTTACGCGCAGCGCGTGGCGCAGGCGCGCGCCAAGCGGGAGGAGCTCGAGCGGGCGGTCGCGTCGCGCGCCTCGTCACTGGGCCGCCAGGCGGCCCAGGACAGCGTCGGCTACGACGCGGCCGTGCGGGCGCTGCCGGAGCGCTCGGCGCTCGTGGCCTACGCGTCCGTGCACGACGGGAGCAAGCAGCCGGGGTACTGCGCCCTGGTCGCTCGCGCGGGGTCGCCCGAGCCAGCCATCGTCGCGCTCGCATCCGTGGGCGCGGTGGACTCGCTCGTGCTGCGCTGGCGCCAGACCATCGCCGAGGGCGTGGCTCCGGCAGGCCCATTTGCGGAGCAGGCCGAGGCGGCCTGCCGTGCAGCCGGCGAGCGACTGCGCGCGGCCGTGTGGGATCCGCTCGCGGCGCAGCTGGGGGACGCGCAGCGCGTGTTCGTCGTCGCCGAGGGATCGCTGCACCTGGTCGCCTTCGCGGCGCTTCCTGCGCCGGACGGCCGCTATCTGCTCGAGGACGGCCCGACGCTCCACGTGCTCACGGCAGAGCGCGATCTGATCGCGGGGCCACCCTTGCTGCCCTCCATGGCCTCGCCCCCGCGCATGCTCGCCGTTGGAGGTCCCGATTTCGACATGGACCCGCGTGCCGCGCCGCCTGCGTCCGTCGCCGAGCAACCTGCGGTGGTCGCATTCCGCGGCCAGCGCTCGTCGTGCGAGGAGCTGGCCCGGCTGCGCTTCCTCGCCCTTCCGCGGGCCAAGGACGAGGCACGCGAGGTGGCCGGGATCTATCGCCGCCGCTTCCCCCGCGCGGCTGCCGAGATCGTCACGGGGCGCGACGCCACGGAGGGCAAGCTGAAGCGGAGCGCCGGCGGGCAGAGCGTGCTGCACATCGCGACCCATGGGTTCATCCTGCAGGGGGCGTGTGCCGCCGGGGCCGCCCTGCGCCCGGCCGCCGGCGCGTGGGAGTTGTCGCACAGTACTGGGGAGCCCGGCGCCCCCACGCCCGAGAATCCGCTGCTCTCCAGCGGGTTGGCGCTCGCGGGCGCGAACCACCGCGCTGCGGCCGACCCCGCGGGCGAGGATGGGATCCTCACCGCGGAGGAGATCGCTTCCCTCGACCTGGGGGCGGCGCAGTGGGTGGTGCTCTCGGCATGTGACACCGGCGTGGGCGACGTGCGCGCTGGAGAAGGCGTGCTGGGGCTGCAGCGCGCCTTCCGCATCGCCGGCGCACGCTCACTGGTGCTGAGCCTCTGGCCCGTGGAGGACGCCGCTGCGCGCAGCTGGATGAACCACCTCTACGAGCAGCGCTTCGACCGCGGCCTGGACACGGCCGCCGCCGTGCGCGAGGCGAGCCGCCAGCTGCTGGAGGAGCGTCGTCGCGCCGGGCTCAGCACGCACCCGTTCTACTGGGCGTCGTTCATCGCCGCCGGGGACTGGCGATAATCCCGCAGCCGCCGCGCGCGTGGGAGACGCCCTCTGCCGACGCCTTCCGACCTGTCACAGGACGGCGTGGCGGGCGACCTAGACAGCGAATTCGCGGGACTCTCGCATCCCGCAACGCGCTCCCGTATGGAAGGCTGCGTCGTCGCCGATGTTGCTCGCCCTGGTGTCCAACCCTAGACTCCCCAGCGCGCTCGACGTGCTCTTGCCCCGGCCGAGCCCCGGTCGGGCGAAACCCCGCGCGTCGCGCCGTGCTATGCCTGCGGACTCTGCCCATACTGGCGAACGCGAGATCGACTGGAACGCGGCGCGGCGCTTCCTGCGGCGACGCCTCGAGCTGGAGGTGAGCGGGACGGAGCGCCAGGAGCTCGACGACCTGGTGCAGGAAGCCTGCGTAAACCTCCTGCGCGCGGTGCGGCGTGAAAGCGCGCGCGATCTGGAAGGGTTAATGACGGTGATCGCGCGGCGCACGCACACCGACTTCGTCCGCCGCCGCATCCGCGCCCGCCGCACGCTCGCGCCGGCGGGACTAGACGGAATCGACGCCGCCGATCCGCGGTCGCCTCACGACGATCTGGTGGGCGAGCTGCACCGCAGGCTGGAGCTGATCGTGCTCGAGCTATTCCAGCGGCACGGCGCGGGCGATTGCCAAGCGCTCGCCCGCGCCTACTTCGCCGAGCATGATTGGGCCCAGGTTGCACGAGAGTTGGGAATGAGCCACGAGGCCGTACGCAAGCGTTGGTCGCGTTGCCTGGAGGTCCCGCGCCGGGAGCTGGCCGCGGACCCACAGCTACGCCGCGTGCTGCAGTGGAACGAGTCCTAGCGCGCGCCGCGGCCGTGCCGCGGCCGCCAGCGCGCTTTGCAGGGTGGTGAGGACCTATGGATCAGCACGTCTGGGGGCAATCGAGCGGTGGCGCGAGCAGCGGCGCGCAGGGCGGCGCAGGTGGTGTAGCGGGTGGAGAGCACACCTGGGCACTGTCCCGACTGCTGGCCCGCGCACTCGGTCTGCTGGATGAAACCGACGGACAGCGGCTCGCGACACACCTGTCATCGTGCGACCCCTGCCGGTCGGAATGGGATGGGCTGTGGGCGGCCGAGGGAGCGGCACGCGAGCGGCCCGGCCACGTCCCGGCCGGGCTGATCGCGCGCTGGGACCGCATCGAGCCGGCGCTGCGCGGATTGGAGCGCGAACTCGTGCTCCAGCACGTGGCGCGCTGCGTGGACTGCCGCGACGACCTGGCCCTGGCGGGCTTCGCACCCGCGGGCGCGACGGCGCAGGCAGGCGTGCCCGGGCGAGCGCCGCTCGGCTTCCCGCGCGGGCCGGCCCCCCGGCGCGGCTGGATCCCGTGGGTGATGGGCGGATTGATTGGCGCGTGCACCACGGCGACCGTCGCGTTGCTGGTGCTGTGGCCCACTCTGATGTCGACGTCGACCGGGACCGGGATCGTCGGCCACGGCGTGCCTCCCGCGGCCACGGGTGCCGGGACGGTCACTTCCGGCAGCCCCGGCACTTCCGGCGGCGCGTCCCGGGCGGCGGGCGCAGCAGGGGCCGCCAGCTCGGAGGTGCAGGGGCTCGTGGTCCCCTGGGTTGCGCCTTCCAGCGTGCGTGGGGCCGGCACCCGCGCGATTCTGGCGGCGGAGGCACGCGCGCTGACCCTCACGCTCGCGGTACCCCCGGAGCTCGACCGCGGGCGCCCGGCCGCAGTGGAGGTGCGCGGCCCGGACGACGGGGTGGTGGCCCGGATCGTGATCTCGCCGCCCGAGCTCCAACGCAGCACGCTCCTGGTGCTCCTGCAGGCGTCCGCACCGTTCGCCCCGGGCTCCTACCGTGTGCTGCTGTGGAGCGGCTCCGCGTCGGCCGCCGGCACGGCGGTGCATGAGACCGCATTCGACGTGCAGCTCCAGAACGCTGACGGCCTCCAGCCGTAGCGGGCGCGCAGCGGGCCCTTGCAGCGACTCCTGGGATCCGCAGTTGCCCGCTGCACGGCAGTGGAGCGATCACACCTGTGCTCTTGCACGGACGCACGGGCCTCGGCATGCTAGTGTGCCCTATCGCATGCTGCGTTCCAAGGAGGTCCTCATGTCCAGCAGCAAGTCCATCCAGAGGCCGTTTTCCGTCCGCCCACCGCGACGTTTCGTCGCGCAGCCATCACGACGCAACCCACTGGGACGCAACGCACGGCCGCTGGCCGTGTGGTTGACCGCCTGCGTTGCCGCGCTCGCGCTGGCCAGCACCACCTTCGCACAAGCGCCCGCGAGTCCCAAGAAAGCCGCCCAGGGGCCCCGCCCGGCGAGCCCCGCTGCCGCGGGGAAGGGCGCCGCCGCGGCAGAGAAGGGTGCCGCGACGACAACGAAGGGCGCTGCTCTGACCAAGAAGGGCGGGGCCACCAGCGCGTCCGACCACGCGAGGATCGAGCGGGGGCGCTACCTGACGAACATCATAGGGTGCCACGATTGCCACACGCCCAAGAAGCTCGGACCCAATGGACCCGAGCCCGACATGACGCGCCAGCTCTCCGGGCAGCCGCAGGGTAACCCCGTCCCCGCCGTGCCCGCGGGCGTGCTGAGCCCGCAGGGATGGATTGCTCTCACCAACGGCGATCTTTCCATGTGGGCCGGGCCATGGGGTGTGAGCTTTGCGATCAACCTCACGCCCGATCTGGATACCGGGATCGGAAGCTGGAAGCTGGACATGTTCCTGAAGGCCATGCGGACGGGGAAGCACATGGGAGAGGGCAGGCCCATCCTTCCGCCCATGCCGTGGCAGGACTTCGGCCTTGCGAAGGATGAGGATCTCGGAGCGATCTTCGCGTACCTGCAGTCGATCCCGGCGATCCACAACGCTGTCCCGGATCCGATACCACCAGCGAAGCCGTAGGTACCCGTGCAGGGGCGTCCTCGGATCGCAGGACCAACTCCGGGACCCTAGCGTGCGCGAGCAACCCGCAGAGGCCCAGCGGCAAGCACGCTCGCCGTTGGCGCGCTTCGAGCGCTGGGCCCTGCCGCGTCTGGCGGCAGGGCTCCCGGCCTGGGTCATGCCCGACCACCTCACCGCGCTGGGCATGCTGGCGGCGACGGGGATCGCGCTGTCGTATGTCCTCTCCAATCGACATCCAGCCTGGCTGTGGCTGGCCAGCACGCTCTTGGTGGTCCATTGGTGCGGGGACAGCCTCGACGGGACGCTGGCGCGCGTGCGGCGGATCGAGCGGCCCAACTACGGCTTCTACCTCGACCACGTCGTGGACGCGTATGCGACGATGATGATCGGGCTGGGTCTGGGCTGGTCTCCGTACATGCTGCTGTCGGTCGGCCTGGTGGTTGTGATCGCGTACCTGCTGGTTTCGATCAACGTGTACCTGGAGACGATCGTGTTCGGGAGGTTCAAGTACACCTACGGTCGCATCGGGCCGACCGAGGTGCGCCTGATCCTGATCGCGCTCAACACGCTCGCGCTTGTGGTGGGCCCGCTGCCGTTCCGGGTGCTCGGCGTGGGGGCGACGGTCTTCGATCTGGGCGGGCTGCTCGCCGCGATGGCCATGCTCACCCTGCTGATCGTGCGGACCGCGCGCAATCTGGGCGGGCTGGCGCGCCGCGAGCCTGCGGGCGTGCAGCGGCCATCCCTGCCGGACGGGCCGGGCGCTGGCTAACGCGTTGCCGTCGTGGGCCGCGTGCGCTGGGCCGCGTGCGGTGTCACGCGTTGCGCTGGATGTGGTAGATTCGAAGCCCGCGCTCGATGCAGGAGGAGTCCATGCGGCCCACAGCAATGCCCATCATCATGGTCCTCGCGCCGCTGCTCGTGGCGGTCGCGGCCACTTCCAGCGGCGCCCAAATCGTCAACGGCGGCTTCGCGAGCGGCGGGACCGGCTGGACCCTCAGCTCACCTCCCACCTGGTCGCCGGCGAGCTTTCCTGCTTCGGGAGGCAACCCCGGCCGGTACGCGCGCGTTTTCTCGCCATTTGGGGACTCGCAGGGCGAAGGCTGCATCAGCCAGACGTTTGCGTGTACCGATCCCAACGGCTGCTCGCTGAGCGTGGACTACAAGCTCCAGAGCCTCGACGCCAGCCCGTTCTCCGGCCGGGTGAAGGTCTATTTCAACGGCGAGCTTGCGTTGATCTCGCCCGCGACCGATGTCTTGGATTGGGCGACGGAGTGCTTCAACCTCACGCGTCCCGGCACGTACACCATCGGCCTCTGCCTGGGGATCGATGCCGGCAACAATGCCTGGGAGGCGTGCTTCGACAACGTCGGGTTCACCCAGTGCCAGGGGACGACACCCGCGAGCCGGACGGACTGGGGCACCGTCAAGTCGCTCTATCGCGACTGAGCGGGCGCTTCTGCGTGAGGCGGAGCGGCTGCTGGAGCGCGCGGGCGCGGGCGCGGGCCTCGGGCGCTCCGTTGTCGGCCCGCCCGGGATCGGCCGGGCCGGGCGGCAGAATCCCGCCGGCCTCCGCCCCGCCGCTGGCGCCACGCCACCCGCCAGATGTGGTACCCTTGGGTCCTGCGCTCGATTCGGATGCCCTTTTCTCTGCCCGACGGGGGTGCCGACGCCCGATCCGGCGCACGCTTGCCATGGGCCGAGGTTGCACGAAGCTCGACTGCCGGAGCACTAATGTCCCCACATCGCAGGAGGAATCCATGCGTCCCAAGGTGACTGTTGCGATTGCGTTTTCGGCATTGCTGCTGGCGGCGCTGGCGGCCGTGCCCTGCAGCGCCCAGATCGTCAACGGCGACTTCTCGGCCGGCCCGACCGGCTGGAGCGCCTCCGTGCCGTTGGGCTGGTCAGCGCAATTTCCCCAGGCGGGTGGCAATCCCGCTTACTACGGTCGCATCCAATCGCCCTTCGGTAACTCGGAGGGCGAAGGCTGCATCAGCCAGACCTTCGTCTGTGCCGACCCTCTCGGCTGCGCACTCAGCCTGGATTACGAGCACGCCACGATCGACGCCAGCCAGCTCACCGGCCGCGCGAAGATCTACTTCAACGGCGAGCTGGCCTTCGTCTCCCCACCCGCGGATGTCCAGCCCTGGACGACCCTGTGCTTCAATCTCGTAACACCCGGCACCTATACCATCGCGCTATGTCTGCAGGTGGACGCCGGAAACAACGGCTGGTTCGCGGGGTACGACAACGTCCAGTTCACGCAGTGTGAGGGGACCGTGCCGTTGGGGCATCAGAACTGGGGCGCCGTGAAGGCGCTGTATCGCGACTGAGACGGCGATCCCGCCATCGGACGACCGGGCCGCCCGGCTGGCGCGCACGCGGCACCCGCGGGCTACGGCACCCGCGAGCGCTGGCACCACGCCGGCACCGCGCCGGCTCGTGCCGACAGTGTGCGGAACGAACTCCGTACGGGAAGCCGGCCGTGCAGGCCGGCTTCCGCGTCCCGCCTCAACACTCCCGGGGGCACATCCTCGCTCACTCTCGTGGGGCCCGCCCAGGCCAACGCCTTGGGGGGAGACCGCGCGAGAACGGCACAGCGGCTAGGCCCCTGCGCCCTCCTTGCGCCGGATCACATTGAGCGCTGACCCGGCCTTGAACCACTCGATCTCCTCAGCGGTCATGGAGTGGCGGAGCTCGAGGCGCTCGTCTTTCCCGTCGCTGTGCTGGATGACCATGGGCACGTTGCGGCCGGGGGCGAGCTTGGCCAGCTCCAGGATACTCACGCGATCGTCCTCGCAGATGTTGTCGTAGTCGACCGCGTTGACGAACCACAGGGGCAGCATGCCCTGCTTCTTGAGGTTGGTCTCGTGGATGCGCGCAAAGCTGCGTACGATAATCGCCTTGCCGCCCAGGTGGCGCGGCTCCATGGCGGCGTGCTCGCGGCTACTGCCCTCGCCGTAGTTCTCATCGCCGATCGCCACCCAGCCCCGTCCGGCCTTCTTGTACGCGCGGGCGATCTTGCTGAACTCGGCGATGGTGCCGTCGAGCTGGTTCTTGCCATTGCCGGTCTCGGCACGGAACGCGTTCACCGCGCCGCTGAACAGGTTGTCGCTGATGTTGTCCAGGTGCCCGCGGAAGCGCAGCCATGGCCCGGCCGGGCTGATGTGGTCGGTCGTGCACTTGCCCTTGGCCTTCAGCAAGACGGCGCAGTCGACGAAATCCTTGCCGTCCCACGGCGCAAACGGCCGCAGCAACTGCAGCCGCTCGCTCTTGGGGTCGACCGCGACCGGGATCCTGCCACCGTCGGCCACCGGCGGGATGTAGCCGCTGTCGCCGCGGACGAAGCCCTGCGCGGGAAGCTCCTCACCGCTGGGCGGCTCGAGCTTGACCTTGCGTCCGTCGGGTGTGGTGAGCGTATCGGTGAGCGGGTTGAAGCTCAGGCGGCCGGCCAGCGCCAGCGCGGTAACAATCTCCGGGCTGCCGATGAAAGCCAGCGTCTCGGCGTTGCCGTCGTTGCGCCGCGGGAAGTTGCGGTTGTAGCTGGTGAGGATGGAGTTCTTCGTGCCCTTGGGCATGTCGTCGCGCTGCCATTGCCCGATGCACGGGCCGCAAGCGTTGGCCAGCACCAGCCCCCCGATCGCCGTCAGCGCCGCGAGCTGCCCGTCGCGCTCGATCGTCGCGCGGATCTGCTCGCTGCCCGGCGTCACCAGGAAGCTCGTGGCTGCGCGCAACCCTTGCTTGGCCGCCTGCCGCGCCACGTGCGCCGAACGGCCGATGTCCTCGTAGCTGCTGTTGGTGCAGCTGCCCACCAGCGCCGCCGAGAGCTGGTCGGGGTAACCGTGCTCGCGCACGGCCTTGGCCAGCTCGCCGATCGGGCGCGCCAGGTCGGGCGTGTGTGGCCCCACGACGTGCGGCTCCAGCGCGCTGAGGTCGATGTCGACGATCTCGTCGTAGAAGTGCTCGGCGTTGTCCACGGCGACCGGATCGGCCTGCAACTCTGCGGCGTGCTGCTCGGCCAGCCCCGCGATCTCACCGCGCTCGGTGGCGCGCAGATAGGTGGCCATCCGCTCGTCGAAGGGGAACACGCTGGTGGTGGCGCCCAGCTCGGCGCCCATGTTGCAGATGGTGGCCTTGCCCGTGCAGGAGATGTTGGCACAACCCGGCCCGAAGTACTCGATGATCCTCCCGGTGCCGCCCTTGACGGTGAGCAGCCCGGCGAGCTTGAGGATGACGTCCTTGGGGGAGGTCCAGCCGCTCAGCGCGCCCGTCAGCCGCACACCGACCAGCTTCGGCCACACCACCTGCCACGGGAAGCCGACCATCGCGTCGACCGCGTCGGCCCCGCCCACGCCGATCGCCAGCATGCCCAATCCGCCGCCGTTGGGCGTGTGGCTGTCGGTGCCGATCACGAGCAGGCCCGGCGCCGCATAGTTCTCCAGCACGACCTGATGGATGATCCCGGCGCCGGGCTGCCAGAAGCCGATGCCGTACTTGGCCGAAACCGTGCGCAGGAACTCGTAGACCTCGCGGTTCTCATTATTGGCGACGTCGAGGTCGGCGCCGGCACCTACCCGTGCGCGGATCAGGTGGTCGCAGTGCACGGTCGTCGCCAGCGCGACGCGGTTCTTGCCCGCACTGGCAAACTGCAAGAGGGCCATCTGGGCGGTGGCGTCCTGCATCGTGACCCGATCGGGACGCAGGTCGGCCACCGTCTTGCCGCGCTGCGGCGCCGACGAGCGGTCGTAGAGATGGCTGTAGAGGATCTTCTCGGCCAACGTCAGCGGCCGTCCGAAGACCTTGCGACCCTCCTCGTGCAGCCGGGGCAGGCTCTCGTAAAGGGTGCGGATGGCCTGGATCTGCTCGCGGTCCATGAGACTGGGGCTCGCTTTCTTCGCCGAGATCGGCCCGTTGCGCCCAGCTTGCCGGATGCAGTCGCCAGGCTCTGGTTGGGGACATCTGCATCAGTATAGGCAACGCGCGCGCGCGGTCCACGCCCGGGGGCCGCCGCGCGACAGGTGAACGGCACGTGCGTGCGCCCCGACCCGGAAGCGGTTTGGCGGAACAGTCTTAAGATGAAGCCCCGCAATGAGTTGGCAGCGGATAGTCGCGCGGGGACGCGCCCCTGCCGTGCGGCAGGCCGCGTGCGACACTGCCCAGCCGCTTGCCGGGCGCCGACGTCGCGGCCTTTGCCCGCGTGCGAGCGGTGGTGTACGGTCGCACCATGCCGCTGCACCCGGTCTGCCTCATCGACATTGTGGGCCTGACGCCCCGCCATCTCGGCCCCGACACCCCGCACCTGTGCAAACTTGCCGCCACCGGGGCCGCGCTCCCGCTGGCGGGCGTGCTACCCGCGGTCACGTGCACGGCGCAGGCCAGTCTGCTCACCGGCGAGCTGCCGTCGCGCCATGGGATCGTCGCCAACGGCTGGCTCTACCGCGACACCATGGAGGTCCGCTTCTGGCAGCAGAGCAACCGACTGATCCAGGCCGAGACGCTGTACGCCGCGGCGCGCCGCCTGGCCGCGGCGCGCGGCGAGCACTTCACCTGCGCCAAGCTCTTCTGGTGGTTCAATCAAGGTGCGCCGGTCGACTGGTCGCTCACGCCCAAACCCCATTACGGCAGCGATGGCTCGAAGGCGTTTGGCATCCACGGCACGCCGGAGGGCTTCAGCGAGGAGATGGAGCAGGAGCTGGGGGCGTTTCCGTTCTTCTCGTTCTGGGGACCGAAGGCGGGGCTGCCCAGCACCGAGTGGATCACGCTCGCGGCGACGCAGACGATGCTCACGAAGCGGCCGACGCTGACCTTGGTCTACCTCCCGCACCTCGACTACGACCTGCAGCGCTTCGGCCCCGACGTGCCCGGCGTCGCGCGGTGCCTGCGTGAGGTGGACGACTGTGTCGGGTTGATCCTCGATGCGGCGAAGCAGACCGGCGCCACTCCCATCGTCGTGAGCGAGTACGGCCTCATGCCGGTGCGCAGGACCGTCCTGCTGAACCGCGCGCTGCGCCAGAGCGGCTGGCTGGCCGTGCGCGACGGCCCGTTCGGGGAGGTGCTCGACACATTCAACAGCCAGGCCTTCGCCGTCTGCGATCACCAAGCCGCCCACGTCTACGTGAGCGAACCCGGACTGGTCCCTCGCGTCGCCGAGACGATCGCGGCCCTCGACGGCGTGGAGCGCGTGCTGGTCGGCGCGCAGCGCGCCGCGGCCGGACTCGACCACGAGCGCGCCGGGGAGATCGTGGCCTTCAGCGCCCGCGACGCCTGGTTCGCGTACCCCTACTGGCTCGATGACCGCCGGGCGCCCGACTTCGCCCGCACCGTGGAGATCCACCGCAAGCCGGGCTACGATCCGATGGAGCTGTTCCTGGATCCGCACGCCTCGGGCGTGAGGGCGCGCGCAGGGCTGCGCCTGGTGCAGAAAACGCTCGGCCTGCGCTACCGCATGGACGTGATCGGACTGGATCCCTCGCCCGTCCGCGGCAGCCACGGTACGGACCCGGCCGATGCGATGGATGGGCCGGTGCTGATCGCGCCGCAGCACGCCTTGGCCCAGCCCGGCCTGCGCATGACCGGTGTGAAGGATCTGGCGCTGCGTTGCCTGGGGCTCGCGGACGGGAGGTCTACCGCATGAGGCACACGCAATGTGCCACGCTCGCCAGGCTGAGGCTGGCCTTGGCCGTCTACGGCGGGGTTGCCTTGCTCACCGCGGTCGGCGCGGCCTTTGCTTTGCGCTGCGGCGCGGCGGATGCCCCGTGGGATGACGCTTCCTGCGCCTTCGTCGTGCTGCGCGAGGACGCTCCCGGCGACGCGCGGGCGTTCGCCGACGCGTTGGAGTCCGTGGGCGGCCACGCGTCGGTCGTCTGGCCCCCCCGGGTGGCGGTCGTCTACGCCACCGACGCAGTGCTCGCGGCGCCGCCGTTGCGCCGCTGGATCGCACGCGTCCAGCGAGCCCCAGCCGGCGCATCCGGCTCTGCCGGTGCTGCGCCGGCGAACGTGGCGATGGCGAGCGCGGCGCTTGCGAACGGGGCGATCGCCGTGGCGATGGAACCGCAGACCGCGCTCGCCACCCGGGCGTGGAGCCTCGCGGTGCAGTGGCGCGCGTCGGGAGTCTTTCCGGCGGCTCCCTCGACGACGCAAGCAGACGCGACAGCGAGCGCGGCGCCGCACCCCCCGGTTCCGGACGACGGCGGCCGCCCACCCTTCCCCGACGCCGGACCCCTTCCCGTGGCGTTGGGGCCATCGCCACCTCGCGCGCAGGGCAAGACTTCCGCCCGTCTGCCCTATGGCGCCCAGTACTACGACACGAGCGAGTTCTTCATGGGCACGAGCGCCGTGGGCGTCTGGCTGCTGGAGGCCGCCGGCTCGCAGTACGATTGGACGCAGCAGGAGAAGGACCAGACGCTGGCCGGCGTGATGGCGAGCCTGGACAACTGGGTGCGCAAGGGCGGTCCCGCAGCCGCCCTGACGTTCGTGGTGGATGTCCACACCGACGTGCCCGTGAGCGGAGTCCCGATCCAGCACCCGCAGTCGTGGGACAAGACCTGGATGGACGAGGTGCTGACCGCCGCGGGATTCAGCGGCGCCAATGGCTTCGAGAAAGGGTTTGCCTACAACAACTCGATCCGCGACGCCTTCAACACGAACTGGTGCTTCTCCATCGTGATCGTCGACAGCGATCCCGCGGTCAACCAGGGGCTGTTCTCGGGTGGCGGCTACGCCTGGGCCTACTACGGCGGCCCGTGGGTCTACATGGCGCGCTACTCCACGTGGGCCTACAACTGGCAGCGCTACTACGGTGTGGTGCCCATGCACGAGATAGGGCACATCTTCTTCGCCACCGATGAGTACGAAGGCATTCAGCAGTGGTCGGGCTACCTGAGCGCCCCGGACAACGCCAGCTCGAGCGTCGTGTGCCTGATGAACCAGAACGACTCCACCGCCGTGTGCACGTCGTCCCGCAGGCAGATCGGCTGGCGGGACACCGATGGCGACGGCATCCTCGACATCCTCGACACCGAGCCGCTGGTGACGCTGAACCCGCTCGTGCCCGACCCGACCTCCGATGCCACGCCGACCTGGACCGGCCAGGCCCATGTCGCCACCCTTCCCAACGCCAATCCCAATTCGCACTACGCGCCCGCGCCTCACGGAATGACGCTGGTCACGATTGCCGACGTGCAGTGCCGGATTGTGAACTGGCCATGGCTCAGCGCGACGCCCGACGACGGGGCCTTCGGCGGCTACGACGAGGCGTTCACGTGGACCGCGCCGCCCTTGCCCGATGGGGTCTACACGCTGGAGGCGCGCGCGCTCACGTCGGCAGGGAACTGGTTGAGCGTGCCCGCGATCGATGCGTTCCGGGTGGCGGGCAGCCCCGTGGCCGTCGGAGGAACCCTGGCGCCCTCGACTTCGCCGGTGCTGGAGCCACTGCAGCCCAACCCCACGAACGGATGGGGCCTGGTGCGCTTCGTACTGCCGCGCGACCAGACTGCGCAGGTGGCCGTGTACGACGCAGCGGGACGCCGCGTGCGGATGCTAGGGGACGGCCCGTTCGCAGCGGGGCAAAGCCAGCTGCTGTGGGACGGCCGGGACGACGCGGGGCGACGGCTCCCGGCGGGCGTCTACGTCTGCCGGCTACGCACCGCGCAGGGCAATCGCTCGCAGAAGCTGCTGTTGTTGCACTGAGCCATTCGGCCGACGCCGATCAGTCCGTGCGCCGGGGGACGGGCACCGCCGCCGTCATCAAGGTGCCCAGCACCATGAGCGCGGCGGCGGTGGCGAACGCGATCCGGGCGCCGAAGGCGGTCCACAGCGCTCCCACCGCGACCGAGGCGACGAAGTCACCGATCCCGTTGGTCATGTGCACAAGACCGAACGCCCAGCCACGCCGACCCTGCGGTGTCAGATCGGCGGCCCAAGCGCGCTCCACGGCTTCCTCCGTGCCGACCAGCAGGCCGGCCAGGCCCAGCGCGAGCGCCGCGCTCGCCAGCGAAGGCCGCGCGAGCACGGGCACCATGCTGCTTAGGCATCCGACGGCATACGCGGTCACCAGCACGGGTTTGCGCCCCACGGTGTCGGAGGCGCGGCCGCCCAGCCACGCCGCCAGCACCGTCATCAGATTGAAGCCAGCGTAGAGAAGCACCGCCACGCTGATCGCGCCGGGGTTCAGCCGGCCCGCCGCCGGCCCGAGCGCCCACAGCACCAGCAGCGTCTTGGCGAAGTCGCCACTGCCGAAGACGCCCAGCGCCACCAGCATGCGCTTGAAGGAACCCGGCAGGGGCCGGTGGCCGGCGCCGCTGGGCGCGTCGGCCTGCGCCGCTCCATGCTGGCCCGGGCGCGCCCGCTCGCGCACGGCGAGTGCCACGATCAGCGCTGCAGTGACCCCGGGCACCACGGCCAACGCCATGATCGTGCGTATGCCGAAAGCGAAGTGGAGCAGCAGGCTGGCGGTCAAGGGAGCGACCACCGCTCCCACTTGATCCATCGCCCGCTCCAGCCCGAAGGCGCGCCCGCGCTGGTGGGGGGCGACGGCACGGTCCAGGAGCGTGTCCCGCAGCGGGGCGCGCACCCCGCGTCCCAGCCAGGCGAGCGTGCGCAGCACCAGCACGGAGCCCCAGCCGCCGGCAATGGAGATCGCCGGCATGGCCAGCCCGGTCAGAACGTACCCCGCGATCGCCGGCGGCTTGAGGCGGCGCAAGCGGTCGGCCAGCCGTCCGCCCAGCAGCTTCGTGAAGGTCGCAGCGCCATCCGAGACGCCCTCGATCAGGCCCAGCGACGCCGGCGGCGCGCCCAGCCCCGCGAGGAAGGCCGGCAAGAGCGACGTCACCGTCTCGTGTCCGAGATCGGAGCAGAACGAGACCAGCCCCCACGCGCGCACGTCGCTCGGGAGCCGGTCGCCGCCCGCCGGCGGGGCGAGGCCGAAGCCGCGCGCGAGGTTGAACCTGGAGAGGTCGTCGGAGCCGGCCGCGCTCACGACGGCGCCTCCGCGCGCCGGCCGCCTGGCGCGGCGGACCGCTCGGGATGCACCGTGCTCAGCACGGCGATGCCAGCCACGAAGAACACGAGCACGGCCAACACGCCGAACCGACTGCTGCCCAGCAGCGTCCCGGCGGCCGCGAACACCAGCGGCCCCAGGATCCCGGCGAACTTGGAGCTGAGGTCGTAGAAACCGAAGAACTCGGCGCTGCGCTCTACGGGGATCATGGCGGCGAACAGCGAGCGGCTGAGCGCTTGCGCCCCGCCCTGCACTACGCTCACCAGCACGGCCAGCAGCCAGAAGTGCAGGGCGGAGGTCATGAACGTGGCGAACACGCAGATTCCCACGTAGCCCACGAGAGCCGCCAGCACGGCACGCTTGGGCCCGAAGCGGGCCGCCAGCCGGCCGAACAAGAGCGAGAACGGGAAGCCCAGAAACTGGACCAGCAGGATGGCGCCGATGAGCGTCGTGCGCCCCACGCCGATCTCGGCGCCGAAGATGGTGGCCATGCGCACGATGGTCCCGATGCCGTCGTTGTAGAGCCAGAACGCGATCAGGAAGCGGAATGCGTCGCGGTGCCCGCGCAGCTCGTGCAGCGTCTTCCACAGTAGCGCGAGCGTGCGCCGCGGAAGCTCCAGCGCGCGGACCGAGCCGGCCACCACCGTGCGTCCACGTCGCTCGTGGACGTGCCTCAACAGCGGCAGCGTGAAGAGGAGCCACCAGACCCCGACCGTCAGGAACGACAGCCGCGTCGCCATGCCAGCGTCGTGCAGGCCAAACCACCGAGGTTTGAGGATCGCAGCGACCTGCGCCGCCAGCAGCACGCCCCCGCCGAGGTACCCCCAAGCGAACCCGCGGGAGGATACCCGGTCGAGCTGGCCGGGATCGGCGACGTGGGGCAGGAGCGAGTCGTACATCACGATGGACCACGAGTAGGCGACCTGGGCGAAGGCGAACAGCGTGGCCGCGCGCAGCCAATCGCCGCGCTCCACGGTCACCAGCAGCGCGGTCAGCAGCGCCCCGATCACGGCGAAGCCGGCAAGCAGCCGCTTGCGACCGCCACGCAGGTCGGCCACCGCCCCCAGGAGCGGCGACCCGACCGCGACCACCGCCAGCGACAGCGTGTTGGCCCACGCCCAGGTGGTGGTGGCCAGCACCCGGGCGCGCGCGGGATCGGCGTGGAGCGATGCGCCGGCCACCTCGCTGAAATAGACGGGGAGCAGCGCGGCAATCACTGTCGTGGCGAACGCGGAGTTGCCGACGTCGTACAAGCACCAGGCGGTAATGGCGCGGGAAGAGGCTCCCATGGGGGGAGAGTCCTGGATGGCGGCCGTCTTGTCGAGGGCTGGCGACCTTTCGCAGGGGAGCGCCCCACAGCGGTGCTTCGGCTGCCCGCTGGCCTCACCTGCGAGGCTGTCGGAAACCCGCTCGCCGGCCTGCCCCTTCGCTTCCTGCGAAGGGGGCGGGCTTCTCTAGAGCGTCAGGCGCCGCAGGCGCAGCGCATTCCCAATCACCGAGACCGAACTGAAGCTCATCGCGGCCGCGGCGATCATGGGGCTGAGGAGCAGCCCGAAGACCGGATAGAGCACGCCGGCCGCGATGGGCACTCCCAGCGAGTTGTAGACGAAGGCCAAGATCAGATTCTGCCGGATGTTGCGCATGGTGGCGCGACTGAGGACCCGTGCGCGCACGATCCCCCGCAGATCACCCTTGACCAGGGTCACGCCCGCGCTCTCCATGGCCACGTCCGTTCCCGTGCCCATTGCGATTCCCACCTGGGCTTGGGCCAGCGCCGGGGCGTCATTGATTCCGTCGCCCGCCATGGCGACGAAGCGGTGCTCTTGCTGCAAGCGACGGATGACCTCTGCCTTTCGGTCGGGGAGGACCTCGGCCACGACCTCGTCGATCCCGAGTTTCCGCGCGACCGCTTCGGCTGTCGTGCGGCTGTCGCCCGTGAGCATCACGACGCGTATTCCCCCGTCGTGCAGGTTTCGGATTGCGTCGGGCGTGGTTTCCTTGATCGGGTCGGCGACCCCGATGAGACCGGCAATCTTGCCGTCGACCGCAACGAACATGACGGTCTGGCCGTCGGCCCGAAGCGCGTCGGCGCGGCGCGCGAGTTCGCCCGCAGCGACGCCGAGATCCTGGAGGAGCTTCGCATTGCCGAGCGCGACGGCATGGCCGTCGACGCTGCCCTTTACCCCCTTGCCGGTGGCCGATTGGAACTCGCCGGCGGTCGTGAGCTCGTTCCCGCGCTCGCTGGCGCCGGCGACGATCGCGGCGGCGAGCGGATGCTCGCTCCCGCGCTCGAGGCTGGCGGCGAACCGGAGCACCGTACGTTCATCCCATCCATCGCCGGGCACCACTGACACGAGCTTGGGCTTTCCCTGCGTCAGGGTACCGGTCTTGTCCACCACAAGTGTGTCCACCTTGCGTAGCATCTCGATGGCCTCGGCGTCCTTGAACAGAACCCCGACGGTGGCGCCCTTGCCTACAGCCACCATGATCGACATCGGCGTCGCCAGTCCGAGCGCGCACGGGCAGGCGATGATCAGAACGGCCACGGCATTGATCAGCGCGTACGCCATGCGCGGATGCGGGCCGACCAGCGCCCACACCACGAACGTAACGGCAGCAATGCCGATCACGGCCGGGACGAAGTAGCCCGACACTCGATCGGCCAGCTTCTGGATCGGGGCGCGGCTGCGCTGCGCGTCGGCCACCAACTGGACGATCTGGGAGAGTAGCGTGTCAGCACCTACCTTGCGCGCCTCCACCACCAGCGAGCCGGTGCCGTTCACGGTCGCGCCGATCACGTGGTCTCCAGGGACCTTCTCCACGGGGATCGACTCGCCGGTGACCATGGATTCGTCGATCGCGCTGGAGCCTTCGAGCACGGCACCGTCCACCGGTACCTTCTCGCCGGGACGTACGCGGAGCTTGTCTTTGGGACGGACCTGATCGAGGGGGATGTCCTCCTCGCCTCCGTCGCTGCGGATCAGGCGGGCGGTCTTGGGGGCAAGGCCCAGCAGCGCCTTGATGGCCGCACCGGTCTGACTGCGGGCCCTCAGCTCGAGCACCTGCCCCAGGAGCACGAGCGTGGTGATCACGGCCGCGGCCTCGAAGTAGACCGGAATTTCGCCGTGCGCGTTCCGGAATGAAGGCGGGAAGAACCGAGGGAGAAGCGCGGCGACCAGGCTGTAGCCGTAGGCGACGAAGATGCCGAGTCCGATCAGGGTGAACATGTTGAGCTTGCGCGTCGCGACCGACTTCCAGCCACGGACGAAGAACGGCCACGCTCCCCAGACGACGACCGGGGAGGCAAGAAGGAGCTGCACGAGCGTGATCACCCGAGGCGAGGCGGCCGGCAGCAGCGCGTGGAGGCGCACGACCTCGGCCATTGCGATCAGGAGTAGCGGGAGCGTCAGAGCGATGCTGGCCCACAACCGGCGACGCATGCTGTCGAGTTCGGGGTTCTTCTCGTGGCCGACCGCGATCGTGCGTGGCTCGAGCGCCATGCCGCAGATCGGGCAGCTCCCGGGTTCGGAACGCACGACCTCCGGGTGCATGGGGCACGAGTAGACCAGGTCACGTTCCGCGCGCCGCTGCCCTGGTGGCGTCGTTTCTGAAACAGCGGGGGCGGGCGGTCCGCTGGAGGGACCGGCCGCCCGCCGCTCCGCGGGGATGAAATCCCCGCCGCGCGGCGGCTTCGGCCTGAGCCATGCATCCGGGGTCGCTGCGAACTTCTCGCGGCATTGGCTGGAGCAGAACACGTACGCGGCTCCCGCGTGCTCGAATCGATGCGTCGCCCTGGATGGATCGACCTTCATCCCGCACACGGGATCCACTGCCGATCGGGCCGCTTCCTCTGCGAAGCGTGCTGCTCTCATCGCTTTTCCCTGGGCTGGCTGCCATCGGCTTGCCCGCACTGCGGCAGCGACTCAGGCCGGCGAGACTCTCAAGGCACTCAGTTTGATCGATCTAGCCACGTACGTGCGCTGGCTGAGGATCTCCTCCCGCGAATCCCTCTGCGATCCCGGGGGCTGGGAGCCGGGGCTGGAGAAGCTGCGGGCGCGCGCGCCCGCTCAGGAGCTTCGCCGTGCGCGTCCAATCGGCACCCCACCGATGGCTCGCCGAAAGTTGGAGCACATTTCGCCGGGTCGCCGCCCCGACCTTTCCGCCGAACTTGATCAGCCTCATCTGCAGCGTCTCGAGACGACCGCGTTACCGTCATAGTTCTGCGTGACCACGACATTGCAGGGAAGCAGGAGGCCCATGCCCGGCTCCGTGCTCAACGCCGAGTGGGCAAGAGTCGGGTTGCATGCTCCCAGGATCAAGTAGTTGGTAAAGTCCGCGTCCAACTGCGCCTTGAGCGTGGCCTTGACATCGATCTCCGTGAGTACGCCAAAGCCTGCTTCTTTGAGCGCCACTTCGAAGCGCTGTCTTGCTGCTCCGTAGGAGATACCCTTCAAACTGCGCGCGAACCCGTATTCGATGCCCAACATGTGTCGGGTCCTCTTATTTACCGCCTCGCCTCTTCGCGTGAAACCAGACCAGCACGATCAGGATCGCAAGCCCGCCGATCCACCACAGAACCATCCAGCCGCCTTGCCCGTAGCTATCCATATGGCCGTTGCCAAGGAGTCATCCTCCCGCAGGCTCAAAAGGCCCACATTAACTCGGCGATCGCGCTCCGGTCTCGGGACGTACTGGTCGACTTCAGGAACTGGGATTCGAGCGTGAGTCGCACCTGGGTCTGTGCCCAGAAGGACACACCAATGGTCGGCCCGTCAGTGGTCTCTGCATCTCCAACAAGGGCCTCCCGGTTTACGTAATCGTAGCGCACGTACCCGGCCCATCGCTCCGCAAGTAGAACCTCCCCGAGCAGGAACCCGCCCGCGGTGCCCAGGGATTTGCCCCCGGCCGGCCTGTCCCTCCCCCAGAGAAGCCCCAGCACTCCCTTCGTCCTGGGCCCATAGCCATTGGCGAACAGCGCGACTCTCTCGTAGTCGATCGAGGGTTGTCCGGGAGAGGCTGCGATCTCGCCCTTGTAGCCGAAGCCGCTGACGGCGTTGCCTTTCTTGCCGATGAGGTATTCCGCGCTGGCATAGACATCCGTGTGGCTGGCACCCACGAGATCGTCGATCTGGGGCTGGCCCGCGCCCACGTACGCGTTCCAACTGGGCAGGTCTACCACGCCAATTTCAACTCCACGCAGGAGCGTCGCAGGTGCCCAAGGATTCCGCGGTCTCGACGGCGTCTCCAGGACGACGGGCGCAGACAGCGACATGCCAGCGCCACCCCCGTTGAAGAGCACCGCGAAAGGAAGAAGTTGGCCGAAGCGAAGGGAAGCGAAACGTGGACTCCAAGAGGTGTTGAACTGGGCATACGCCTGTTCCACCTCGACGCCGCCGGCCTCGATGTCGAACGCGAAGTTCGCGACGCCGGACCAGCGCTGATCGAGCGGCCCGCCGATCCAGCCATCGATCATGCCCGAGTGAAACCCGGCCTGTGCATGACGGTGCGCTTCGAAGGTATGGTGCCCCATGACCGTTAGATAATCTTGCCAGCTCAGCGGCAGGGCCTCTCCCAGAGGACGAGCGGTGGAGGCGAGCGGAGTCTTCGCCACCTCTCCGGTCCCCATGACCATCCCCGTCTGCGGCGCCATCCCTCGGCGTTCCTCTCTAAGGCCGCGCCGGATGTAGGAGTGCCCGTCCTCATTGAGCTCAGGCAGACGGAAGTGGCACATCTGGCACTTAGCCCCCTCGCGCCGGGCAAATGCGGGCACCGCTTGGGAAGTTCGGACTGGAAGAAGGGACAGAATTGGAACGAGGAGCAGCAGGCAGCGAAACGCGGGCTGCATTTTCACCGGTCTACCTCCTCGCGGGGTTCCAGGTGACGTGCGCCGATAGTTGGTCGAGCGGCAAGATAGGCCGGGTCTGCCGGGCGCACAAGACCGGTTGCCGCGGGATCACTTCTGGCGGAATTCGCATTGCGACCTCGGGCGGTACTTTCTCCGGGTTAGCGCGACGTCACGAGCACGCTGGAGTGTCCCAGCCGGTCGCGTAGGCGGTGCAGCGGTTCGCCGGCGACGATCGTCAGCGATCCCGCGGTGTGGCAGGCGAGGGTGGACATGGGCAGGCCGTCCAGCACACCCCCCAAAATAGGCCGTATTGTGCTAGACTCCAGGTCCCCCAAGGCTTGGCACATGAACCGGCTTGCTTGCCTGCTCGTCTGCGTGCTCGTAGTCGCTCCCGCAGAGGCTGCCACGGTCAGTGGGGTGGTGCGGGAGGCTGCACCTCCGCAGCTCCCGGTCGCCGGCGCGCGCATGACCGTCTTCCTGCCCGATCTCTCGTTGTTCACCGAGACGCGCTCGGGGCTGGACGGTTCGTACTCCGTGGACGTACCGCTGGCCGGGACGTACCGAGTAGGCTGCGCGGCGCTGAGGCATCAGTACCTAGAGGCCGGAGCGTTGGTCGGCGCGGGCCCGCTGCAGCAAGATTTCTCGCTTCAGCCGGAGACCGAGCCCGGCCGCTGGGACATCATCGGCTCCACGGCGCCCGAGTTCTTCGACGCGACCGACATCGGCATTCTGCTTCCGGATGGCACGCTGTTCTTCTGCCACGACACCACCGATCCGATCCGCTTCGATCCCGCCACCGGCGCCAAGTCGTTTCCCGCCGGCTCGCCGTCGGCGCAGGGGTGCATGAATGGCAGCCTGCTGCAGGACGGGAGCATCCTGATGGCGGGGGGGCAGGACGGCGCGGACCCCGGCTCGTTCCGCAACGCCGTCCGCTGGGTGAAGCGATACTCACCGCAGGCCAACGCGTGGCAGCTGCTGCCGCAATTACAGGCCCCTACCGGACGCTGGTATCCGGGGCTTGCGCGCCTTGCGGACGGCTCGTTCCTGATCATGGGGGGCGGCACGGCTCCCGATGCGGTGCGCACCGCCACGTGTGAGCGCTTCGACCTGCAGACGCAGACCTGGAGCCTGACCGGATCGATGCTGCACGCCGTGGAGTTCCCGCCCAGCGCACTGCTTTACACAGGGGAGGTATTGGCCACATGGTCCCCGCCGCAGCTCTACAACCCGGCGACCGGTCAGTGGCGGCCTACGGGTGACTTCAACCAGCCCAACCGCTCGTGGCCCGGGCACTGCGACCACTCGCTGGTGGTGCTGGCGGACGGCCGGGCGCTGGCGCTCGGTGTCATCCGCGGGCCCGACGGCAACGCCAGCATGGGCGAGGTCTATGATCCGGCGACGGGGGCCTGGAGCCTCACCTCGAACCCCGGACTGGTGCGCTTGCAGACCGAGGTCGTGCCGCTGCCCGACGGGCGCGTGCTCGTGGCGGGCGGCGAGACCGAAACGAGCCCGCTGCCGCCCGGGGTTTCGTCGGCGTTGGGGATCGTGAAGTGGACCGATCTCTATGACTCCGTCGCCGATCGCTGGCGTCGGGTGGCAGACATGAACTGGTTCCGCGAGTATCACGCCGTCACGCTGCTGTTGCGCGACGGGCGTGTGGCCACCACCGGGGGCACGCGGATCAAGTTCCAGTACGGGCCGACGACGTCGGACATCGAGGCCTACGTGCCGCCGTACCTGCTGCGCGGCGTCCGGCCGCGCATTGCAGCCATTGCGGCGACCGATCTGCAGCGCGGCGGGATGATTAAGCTGACCATCGAGCCGGACACGCGGATCACCAGCGTCGTCCTGATGGGAACCGGCGTCACGACGCACTGGGTGTTCAGCGGAATTCCGCGGCTGCTGGTGTTGGAGCCGGCGCAGGTCGGGTCGGTCATCACGGCCAGCCTGCCCTCCGACGAGAATGTGCTGCCCCTGGGCTACTACATGGTCTTCGCGATGGTGGACGACATCCCCTCGGAGGCGGTGATCGTCCAAGTCACGGCCGGCGGGGCCACGGGCGCGCCGTTGCGGGGGCTTCCAGCGCGCGGACTGGTCGTGCACCCCAACGTGCCCAATCCGTTCAATCCGGCCACGCTGATCCGCTACGAGCTGCCCGAGGCGGCAGTCGTCAGCGTCCGGGTGTACAACCCGGCGGGGCGCCTCGTGCGCACGCTCCTGGCCGGCCTCGCGCAGCCGCCAGGTGAGCACGGCATTCGCTGGGACGGGCGGGACGACCGGGGGCGAGACGTGGCCTCGGGAACCTACCTCTGTCGCGTCGAGGCGGGGTCCATCGTGCGCAGCCGCGAGCTGGCCCTGGTGAGGTAGCGCTGGAGCGGAGCGCGGAAGCGCTCGCGTTGGGGCCGCGCACACAGGGGCGGAATGGCTCAAGGGGCAACGCGAGATCTCGCTCCTGCACGAGATCCGGTTCCTTGGGAAGCCGGGCCGGATCAGCGAAATGGCCGGGCGGGGAGAGCCCGGCGCCCGCTCCCGCCCGCAGCGCTTCACCTCCCGGGCTCAGACGCCTCCGACCAGCTGCTTCAGCGACGCGAGATCCTGCTGCAACGCCGCGTACTCGCGCTTGACCCCTCCCAGGTTGCCGCTATCACCGAACTCGTCGAGGTTTGCAGCGCGAGTCTTCACCCGTTCCACCAGCGACTGCAGACTGGCTGCCTTCGTGGGCGGGAGTGTGCCCGCTTTGCCGGCGAGCGCGACAACCAAGTCGCGGATTCCGAAGGCCAGATGATGAACGTCGGAGAGTTGCCCGGATTCCATCACCGTTTGCAGCTTGGTCTGCTCTTGGGCGATCTGTGTCCAGATCCCCGCGGCTGTGCCCGCGGGCACCACTGCTTCACCGCCGCCATGCTCAGCGGCCTCTGCGCTTTCCGACGCCTCCGCGTGCTTGCCGCCGAGTTCGTCGGCCGTGCCATTGTGGTCGACCGTGGCGGCCTGCTGCTGTGGGGTCGACGCGGCCGCGGCTGGCGGCCGCTGTCCGGTACCCGGAGCTTTCTGGGCTGGTTCGGATTTGCCGCAGGCGCCAACCAGCATGAGGTCAACGAACGCTAGCACGATGATCAGCGGATTCAGCTTCAATTTCATTGCGGATCTCCTTTCGAGAGGGAACCGGCAGGGGGTGGAAAACCTTCGCCACTGGGTGCGTCGAACTCCACCTGGGTCGCGCGCTGGACGTAGCGTTCCGCCGAGCGGCGGCCCAGACGATAGAAAACGGCGGGTGTGACGATGATATCGAGCAGCGTAGAACTGATCAGGCCGCCAAGAATCACTGTCGCCACGGGGTAGAGGATCTCCTTGCCCGGCTCCCCCTTGGCGAGCACGAGCGGGATCAGCGCCAACCCAGCCGTGAGCGCCGTCATCAGGACCGGCACGAGCCGTTCAAGCGAGCCGCGGATCACCATGTGCATGTCGAACGCCTCACCCTCCTCCTGCATCAAGTGCAAGTAGTGCGAGACCATCATGATGGTGTTCCGCGAGGCGATCCCCGTGAGGGTGATGAACCCGACCAGCGAAGCGACGGAGAAGGTCCCGCCGGTGAGGAACACGGCGACGACGCTGCCGATCAACGCCAGGGGGATGTTCAGCAGCACCTGCAGCGTGATCGGCACCGACCGGAAGTGGGAGTACAACACGAGGAACATGGACGCCAGAGAGAAGAGGCTCAGGATCGCGATGAGCCTGGTGGCCGACTGCTGGCTCTCGAACTGGCCTCCGTAGGTGATGAAGTAACCGGTCGGCAGCTTCACCCGATCGCGGACGCCAGTCTGGATCTCCTGGACCACGCGCCCAAGATCACGCCCGCTCACGTTGGCCGAGACGACGATGCGGCGCTGCACGTTCTCGTGCTGGATGACGTTGGGTCCGCGGGCACTCTCCACCTGGGCCACAGCTGACAGTGGGATCTTCGCGCCGGACGGGGTGTCGATCAAGGCGGCGCGGATCGCGTCCAGGTTCGAGCGCGACGCCTCGTCGTAGCGCACCAGCAGGTCGAACGCGCGCTGACCCTCGAGCACCTGCGACACCACGTGGCCGTTCAAGGCAGTTTCAAGCGTTTCGGTGAGGCTCCCCACGGTGAGGCCGTAGCGGGCGCACGCGACCCGGTCGGCCTGGATGCGCACCTGGGGCACCAGCACCTGCTTCTCGATCTGCAGATCGACGATGCCCGGAACCTGGCGCATCACGTCCTGGATCTCGGACGCCTTCGCCCGCAGCACGTTGAGGTCCTGCCCGAACAGCTTGACCGCGATCTGCGCCCGGACCCCCGAGAGCAGGTGGTCGAGGCGATGGGAGATGGGCTGCCCGATGTTGAGCACCACGCCCGGGATCTGCGACAGGCGGGCCCGGACGTCCGCCAGGACGTCCTCGTGCCTGCGGTCCGACTTCCGGAAGTCCACGTCGATCTCGGTGTAGTGCACCCCCTCTGCGTGCTCATCCAGCTCGGCGCGCCCCGTCCGGCGCCCGGTCGAGATCACCTCCGGTACGCTCAGCAGCAGCCGCTCGGCGATGGTGCCCAGTCGGTTCGACTCGCTCAGCGACGTGCCGGGCGTGGCGATTACGTTGATGGTGGCGGTTCCCTCATTGAAGGGCGGCAAGAACTCCCGGCCCATCAGCGGCACCAGCGTGATCGCACCCGCCACGAGCAGCGCCGCGGCGCCGATCACCCACTGGGGGTGCGGCAGGGTCCAGTGCAGCAGACGCTGGTCCCAACGCTTGAGGTGCCGGACGACGAAGGAGTCCGCTTCACGCGCCATCACCTTCGCCCGGGGCAGCAGGTACATGCAGAGCGCAGGGGTGACCGTCAAGGAGACGACGAAGGACGAGAGGATCGAGACCACGTACGCGACGCCCAGCGGCGCGAAGAGCCTGCCCTCGATTCCGCCGAGGGCAAACAGCGGCAGGAAGACCAGCACGACCAGCGTGGTGGCGTAGACGATCGAGTTACGCACCTCCTTCGACGCGAGGTAGACCACTTGCAAGGCGGGGCGCGGGTGCGGCGAGTGCCGATTCTGTTTGAGCCGACGGAAGACGTTCTCCACGTCGACAATGGCGTCGTCCACCAGCTCGCCGATCGCCACGGCCAGCCCGCCCAACGTCATCGTATTGATCGAGATACCGAACAACCGCATGATCACGGCCGTGCTGACGAAGGACAGCGGAATGGCCGTGAGCGTGATGGCAGTGGTGCGGAAGTTCAGCAGGAAAAGCACGAGCACGATCACGACCAGGATTGCGCCGTCGCGCAGTGCCTGCTCCACATTGCCGATGGCGGCTTCGATGAAATTAGCCTGTTTGAAGATGGGACGCAGTTTCACGTCCGCGGGCAGCGAGGGCCGCAGCTCTTGCAGCGCCTGCTCGATCTCGCGGGTCAGCGCGATCGTGCTGGCCCCGGGCTGCTTCTGGATCGAGAGGATCACCGCCGGCTTGCCGTCCACGCTGCCGTCGCCGCGCTTCACCATGATGCCGGTTTGCACGTTCGCGACCTCGCGCAGGGGAATCGGGATCCCGTTGCGGGTGGCGACGACACTGTTCAGTAGGTCTTCGGAGTCGCGCACGCGTCCTACGTTGCGCACCAGGTACTCCTGCGACTGGGCCTCCAGATATCCGCCGGTGGTGTTGCGGTTGCTCGCGGCGACCGCGTCCTCCACCTCTTTGAGCGACAGGCCCATGGCGGCCAGCTTCTGCGGCTCGGTCAGGACCTGATACTGCTTGACCCCGCCGCCGATGGGGATGACCTGCGAGACGCCCGGGATCGTGAGCAGGCGTTGGCGCACGACCCAGTCCGCGAGCGTGCGCATCTCCATGGGGGGTGTCGTGCCGTCCGCACTCTCCATGGCCAGCAACATGATCTCGCCCATGATGGACGACACCGGGCCCATCGACGGCACGACGCCCGCCGGCAGCCGCCCCGCCGCCAGCTGCAGCCGCTCGCTGACAAGCTGACGGTCGCGATAGATGTCGGTGCCCCAGGCGAACTCCACGAACAGGATCGAGAGGCCGATGCCGGAGCTGGACCGCACGCGCTGCACGCCCGGAGCGCCGTTGAGCGTTGTCTCGATGGGCAGGGTGACCAGCGTCTCGACCTCCTCGGGCGCGAGCCCGGGCGCTTCCACGAGGATGTTGACCGTCGGGCGGTTGAGATCGGGGAACACGTCTACGGGAAGCATCAGGATCACGCGCACGCCATAGATCAGTAGCAACAGCGCGGCGGCGACCACGAAGAGTCGATTGTGGAGCGAGAAGCGGATGATGCGATCGAACACGGGAGCGCCTCAGGGGTGCGCCGCCGCAACGACCGGCGCGGTGAGGAGCTGGTAGCTGCCGGCGATCACGACGCGGTCGCGCTCCCTCAGGTTTCCCCTCACCGCGATCCGCTCGCCGAGGTTGGCCACCTCCGATACCTCGCGCGCAGCGAATCGCTCGGGGGCGGTGTGGACGAAGACGAGGCTGCGCCCGTCCTTCTCCACCAGGGCGGATCGAGGGACGATCAGCGCGGCCTCCACGCCCCCCTGCTCGATCTCCACGTCTACGAGCATTCCGACGCGCAACCGGCCGCCGGGATTGCCGACTTCGAAGTAAGCCTCAACCGTGCCTTGCACCTCGCCCAGTGTGGCTCCCAAGGCAACGCGGCGGCCCGTGAGCACCTGGTCCGGGTAGGCGGGCGAGGCGATGCGAGCGCCGCTGGAATGTTCGACGCTGGCGAGATCCCGCTCGTAGACGTCCGCATGCACCCACACGACTGCGGGGTCGAGGATCGTCATGATGCGCTGCCCCGCGGCGACGAGTTGCCCGTTGACGGCGGTCACGTCGATGACGACGCCGTCCAGCGCGGAGCGCAGGCGCAGCGAGTCCACGACGACCAGCGCCGCCACGATCTGATCGCGCGCCACCCTCACGCCGAGCACGGGAGTCCGGCCGGCAGGGAAGTAGAGCCTCCCCGACTGGGGGGCGAGGATCTCCAGCTGACCGCCGTTGCGCGGCTCGACACGCCCGAGCACGTGGAGGTGCTTCTGCACGCTCTGCAGCTCCGCGGGCACGGTCCGCATGCCCAGCAGGAACTGCGACTCCTTCGCCAGGTAGACCGCATCGCCCGGCGCAAGGTTTTGGCCGGACGTCGCGGGACCCTCGTCGTGTCCCTCGTGCGCAGAGCCCAGCGTGCCGCCTGCTACGATAAGCGCGGCAATCAGCAGAGCGCTCGCGGTTGGCGCGGCCGGACGGCGCCGGCGCAAGAGCCGGCGTAGGAGCCGGAGCAGCGCGAGAGCACCCAACGCTGCCAGCGCCCACAGGCCGATCTGCCAGGGCCTTCGCACAGGGGCGGCCGAGCCCGCGGGTTGCGCCGCACCCGCCAGCCTCACCTCGACGCCAGCGAGCGCGAACTGGTCCTGCCGCTCGCCTGCCGCCACTGAGACGAGCAGGTTGAACGTCCCCGTGTCTGCAGGAGCGAGTGAGGCATGGTAGATGCCTGCGGCGTCGCTGGGCACCGCGACACCGCTCCACAGCTCGCTTCCGCCGCGGCGCGCGCGCAGACTCAGCTGAAGCGTGGCGCCAGTCACGGGAGCGTTGGAGTCGAAGTCGCTCAGATAGACGTCGAGCGTGGCGGGTTTGCGGGGCGCCAGCGGGAGATGCTTGACGACCAGCTCGAACTGCTCCGAGGCAGCGGTCATGGTGTGCAGAGTAGCGACGCTCGGTGCTGAGGGCGCTGGTATCGCGTGCCCCTCGCCTTCGTGCGCAAAGCACACACCGGCCGCCAGCAACACTCCAAGCGCGACCCACAGGCCCTCGAATCGATGGCTCATCACCGCTCTCCCGCCGCCAATTGGGTGACATCCGCGCCCACGACCGCCTCCAGCTCGCCGCGAGCGTCCCAGTAGCCCTCTTGCGCCTCGAGCTGTGCCAGGAGCGTGTCGACCAGTCGCCCCCGCTGCGTGAGATAGGACTCGAGCGGGATGCGGCCGTCGACGTACGCACCGCGCACCAGGGCAAGGTCGCGCCACAGCGGGGCCGACCACGTCTCGTACAGCCGGCAGAGATGCGCCGCATCGTTGAATCGACGCACTGCTGCTCGCGCGTCCATCCCAGTTTGGAAGACGAAGCGATCGAGCTCGCGTCGCGCCTGCAGCACCTCTGCGGCAGCGCGGGCCTGGGCGCCCTGGTTCTTCTGCCACAGCGGAAGCGGCATGATCACTCGGGCTTGCCACAGGTGGTCGTGGGCGCTCAGCTGGGCAATACCGCCTACGATCGCTGGATCGCTGCTGAAGTCCGACCGGCCGAAGGACTGGCGCTCCCACGCGAGGCCGGCCCCCACAGTGAGGTTGGGCTTCCATTCCAACTGGGTGACGCGCAGCTCGCTCTGGCGCTCGGCGACTCGCAGCCGCAGAGCTGCCGTCTCGCGACGGCGGGCGAGCGCGGCATTGACCAACGCATCCTCGGACACCCGCAGCGTATCGATCGCGGAGTCCCCCTGCAGCACCAGCGCATCGGGTAGATGTCCGCCCAGCGCCAGCGCCAGCTCGACCAGCGCCTGGCGGTAAGTGCTTTCCGCCTTTACGAGCTCGCCTTCGACACGCAGCCAGTCGAGCTCGGTCAGCCGACCGGTGAGGGGTGTCACGGACTCATCGCGCACGCGCGCGCGCGTCGAGGTGACGACCTCGCGGTCCAGAGCGGCGAGATCGCGTAGGGTGGCCAGGCGTCCCTGCAGGAAGAGTCCCCGCCGAAAGCTGGCCCGCGCATGCGACTCGATCTGCTGACGGCGTGCCTCCAGCGCCGCCAGCGTCGTGTGCAACCGAGCGGCCGCCGCGGCACGCCGCTGGGCCCGCTTACCCCATAGCTCGATTTCCTGGCGTAACGCGAAGTCGAGAGTGCCGTCGGTTCCGCTGGTGAAGGAGTCCCCCCCGCGCGCGAATCCCAGTTCCAGCTCGGGGTTGAACGGCTTGATCCCGGCGGCGATCGAATCGGCGCGAACCGCGGAGGCTGCTGCCGCGAGCACGGCGAGATCAGGGTGCTGCGTGCGGGCGAATTGCAGCGCGGCATCCAACGTCAACGGGTTCGGAACGGTCGGCGCGAGGGAATCCGTCCATCCCGAGGACATCGCCTCCGGGAATGCCGGTGGACGCGCAGCGAGCATCGCGGCACTGGCGGCCAAGACCGGCGTCATGAGCGCGGCGACCGCCAACAGCACACACGCTGCGACCAGGCTCCTCGGCAAAACGTTCACTGACCCTCCGGCCGAAATGGCGTGCGCATTCGCTCTGTGGGTGGCCACAACGCCCCGGCGCAAAGTGGGGCACGAACTGGGATGCCTGTGCTCCAGGTCTCGATCTCAGCGCGGCGACGACACCCTACGCGAACCCGAGGGCTGGTGCTAGCCGCGTCCACGCGCTGCGCCCACCCCGAGCACGCCCCGCGAGGCGGAGTTTGTCCCGCCTCGTGGGTCGAGTCTCGAAACGTGATCACCGTGCTGCTCACTACGACGGAGCCGTCAGCGGCGTCGACATCGCGCTAGTGCCATGTATGGCCGGGGTCGTGCCGGTGGAGCGCTTTCCTGACTGGCGTCGCGCCCGAGCCGCCGAGGACCGATTCCTTGGTACCGCACTTCAGCATCTTCGCCCCCAGGTACGGATTCACCGCGGTATCGCCGACCTGGATCCACGAGGCCTCGGCCATGGGGCAATAGAACACCGCGTACTCGGGCCTGTTGTCCGTCTTGACGTACTTGCTCTCCGCCACGGACACGAAGAGGCCGCTGAGCTTCTTGAACCGTTCGCGAGCGGCCTCGATCGTCAGGCCTGGCGTGGCCAGCGAGCCGATCGCGGCGTGGATCGCCCGGAGCTGAGCGGCGCCGTCATCCTTCGCCTGCGGATCTGGAACCGGCTGGAGAGCCTCCGCCATGCCCTTCGCGCGTGCGTCGACGCCGTCCATGTGGTCCGCAGCCAAGATTGTTGCGATCACCGCAAACTGATCGACCGCGACACGCCAGTCGCGGCTTGCCGTCTGCGCCGCTTGGCTGTGGTGCTCGCTCGCCTCGTTGGAGGCAAGGGGCGCAGCATTCGCGCCCCGCTGGACGACCGCAACGGCCAGCAGCATGGCTGGCACCACGCTGGTGGATCTGATGAGCTTCGAGATCATGGCATCGCCTCCGTATCTAGGTTAGACCCGCACATCGAAAGATCAGGCTGTGTCACGGATTCAGCCCTTCCAGCACGAGCGCCGGCCCGCGGGCCACCTTCTTTACGTGGAAGTGCCACCTCCACAGCAAGTAGATGGCAGGATAGACCAGCAACTCCATCAGGAACGACGTGAAGAGACCGCCAACCATCGGCGCGGCGATGCGCTTCATGACGTCGGCGCCGGTCCCGGTAGACCACATGATTGGCATCAGTCCCACAAAGGCGCACGCCACCGTCATCAACTTCGGCCGCACCCGCAAGACTGCCCCGTGGAGGATCGCCTCGTTGAGATCGGCCACGTCGCGCATGAGCCCCTTCTTGCGCGCATCCTCGTAGGCCAGGTCGAGATAGAGCAGCATGAAGATGCCGGTCTCGGCATCGACGCCCAGCAGCGCGATCAGCCCCACCCAAACGCCGATGGACATGTGGTAGCCCAGGGCATAGAGCAGCCAGATCGCCCCGATCGCGGAGAACGGCACGGCCAGGAAGACGATCGCCGTCTTCGCCAGGGATCGCGTGTTGAAGTAGATAAGGACGAAGACCAGGATGATGGTCAGAGGCACGACCAGGGAGAGCCGCCGAAACACGCGCTCGAGGAACTCGTATTGACCGCTCCAGCCGATGGTGTATCCGGTGGGGAGCTTGATCTTGTCCCGAACGATCGACTTCGCCTCATTGACCCACCCACCGAGATCGCGACCGGCAACGTCCACGTAAATATAGCCGGCCAACAATCCGTTCTCGTTGCGGATCATGGCGGGGCCAGTGGTCAAGCGGATATCGGCCACCTGTGCGATGGGGATCTGGGCGCCCGTGGGGGTCGAAATCAGCACGCGCGAGAGCCGGTCGGGGTCGGTCCGGAAGTCGGCGAGGTAGCGGACGTTGACCGGGTAGCGCTCCTTGCCTTCCACGGTGGTCGTGACATTCTCCCCTCCGACGGCGGACATGATCGTCATCTGGGCGTCGTCGATGGTCAGACCGTAGCGAGCAAGCTCTTCACGCTTGAGGTCGAAGTCGATGAAGTACCCGCCCGTTACGCGTTCGGCGTATACGCTCCGCGTGCCTCGGATGTCCTTCAGGACGGCCTCGATGTGCTGCCCGATCTTCTCGATTTCACCCAGGTCCTGTCCGAAGACCTTGATCCCGACCGGAGTGCGAACGCCGGTGGTCAACATGTCGATGCGGTTCTTGACCGGCATCGTCCAGGCGTTGGTGACTCCCGGAAAACGCAGCGCTTGATCGAGCCCGTGCTCGCCGTAGATCAGCTCGTCCCACGAGATGCGGTCGGGCCAAGCCCGGCGCAGCCCGGAAGCGAGCCACTGGGGCGCCCAGGACGAGTACCAGCGGTGCTTCGGACGCCACTGGGCTTGGGGCTTGAGGGTAACGACGGTCTCCATCATGGAGAATGGGGCTGGGTCCGTCGAGGTCTCGGCGCGGCCGGACTTGCCGTGGACGCTCTCCACCTCGGGGAAGGACATGAGGATCTTGTCTTGCGTCTGGAGTAGACGTGTCGCCTCGGTCACCGAGATCCCGGGAAGGGTGGTGGGCATGTACAGGATGACGCCCTCGTTCAGCGGCGGCATGAACTCCGAGCCGAGCCGATGGTAGGCGAAGAACGTCGTGGAGAAGAGCAGGACCGACGATCCAATCACCTGCCAAGGGTGGCGCAGCACGAACCGGCAAACCGGCATGTAGACCTTGAACAGCCGTCGGCTGATGGGATGCTTGTCCTCGCTTCGGATCTTGCCCACCAGGATGGCATTCACGCTCCTGGCGAGCCACCGCGGACGGAAGGAGAACTCCCGCATATGGGTGAAGAGCAAGCGCATGGCCGGATCGAGCGTGATCGCCAGCACGGCGGCGATGGCCATGGAGAAGTTCTTGGTGAAGGCCAGCGGCTTGAAGAGGCGCCCCTCCTGCGCCTCGAGGGTGAAGATGGGCAGGAAGGAGACAGCGATGACCATGAGCGAGAAGAACGAGGGCCGTCCGACCTCCTTGACGGCAGTGATGATCACCTCCCGATAGTCCTCCTTGCGCCCGCCCGCTTCCCAGTGCTCCAGCTTCTTGTGGGTCTGCTCAACGACCACCACTGCGGCGTCGATCATGGCTCCGATCGCCACTGCAATGCCGGCGAGCGACATGATGTTGGCGGATACGCCCATGATCTTCATGGGGATGAAGGACAGCACCACCGCCGCCGGTAGGGTGAAGATGGGGATGATGGCGCTGGGGATGTGTGACAGAAACAGAAGGATTACCAGGCTGACGACGATCAGCTCTTCCTTCAGCGTTTCCTTCAAAGTGTCGATCGAGTGCTCGATGAGCATGGCACGATCGTAAGTGGTGACGACCGTGACGCCGGGCGGCAACGATGGCTTGATCTCCTCGAGCTTGGCCTTCACGCGGTCGATCACCTTGAGGGCGTTCTCGCCCTGACGCATGACGACGATCCCACCCACGGCTTCACCCTTGCCGTTGTGCTCGCCAACGCCCCGCCGCAGATCGGGGCCCAGCGCGACCGTGGCGACATTCTTGACCAGTACCGGCGTACCGGTCTTCTCGTTGACCCCGACCACAATCTGGGCGATGTCTTCCTTGGACCTGATATAGCCGCGGCCGCGCACCATGTACTCGCGGCCGGAGAACTCGATCAGACGGCCGCCGACATCGTTGTTGCCCTTTCGCACGGCGTCCACCACCTGTCCGGTGGAAACGCCATAGGCCAGCAGGGCATTGGGATTAACGTTGACCTGGTACTGCCGGACGAAGCCCCCAAGAGCGGCGACTTCGGCGACGCCCGGCACGCTCTGGAGGTAGTAGCGGAGATACCAATCCTGATAGGAACGGAGGTCCGCTAGTGAGTTTTGGCCGGTCGTATCCATGAGCGCATACTGGAACACCCATCCAACGCCCGTGGCGTCGGGGCCCAACTCGGTGCGGACACCTTCGGGCAGACGGGGGATGATCTTGGACAGATACTCCAGCGTTCGGGAGCGGGCCCAGTAGATGTCGGTGCCTTCCTCGAAGATGATGTAGACGTACGAGAAGCCGAAGTCCGAGAACCCGCGGATCGCCTTCACTCTCGGGGCTCCCAGCATCGACGTGACGATGGGGTAGGTGACCTGGTCTTCGATGATGTCCGGGCTGCGATCCCACCTGGAGTAGACGATCACTTGCGTGTCGGACAGGTCGGGAATGGCGTCGAGCCCGATGTTCTGCATCGACCAGAATCCAACGGCGAGGCCGACGGACAGGAAGAGGAAGACGATGAACTTGTTCCTCGCACAGTAATCGATGATCCGCTCGATCATGTCCGTCTCCTCCCATCGTCACTGCGAGGCTCGGCTCCCGCCAGGTTCGTTCGGTGCCAATCGGGTTCGCGGATCTCCACCGGGCGCGGGGCGCTGCGTCGATCCGGACCGCTGTCTCGGCCCATGACTAGTGCCGGTGCTCCCCGGCGGCCCCCATCCCGGCTAATGCAGCGCGAAGCTGGCTCTCGGAATCGATGAGGAATTGAGCGCCGACTACGACGCTTTCCCCTGGAGAGACGCCGTCCGTGACGGCCACGCGCTCCGCGAAGCGTTGGCCAAGGTGCACTTCGCGCGGCTCGAACAGGCCGTCACCCTTGGCGACGAACACCAGCTGCCGGTCGCCCGAGTCGAGGATCGCGTCCGACGGAATGGTTACCTGCTGCCCCATGGCGATCTCGATCTCGACATTCGCGAACATGCCGGGCTTCAACAGTTGATGCGGGTTGTCGAACTCGAGACGCACCTGCGCAGTGCGCGTCTTCTCGTCGAGGTACGGGTACACGTAGGAGATGCGGCCCGTGAAGTTCTGCTTCGCGTCATAGGGCAGCGTGATGACGGCTTGCTGGCCGAGCTTCACATACGGAAGCTCGTACTCGTAGACGGCGGCATTCACCCAAATGCGCGACAGGTCCGCAATTGTGTACAGCTCTTCCCCGGGCATCACGCGCATGCCTTCGAGCGCCTGCTTCTCCACCACGACGCCCGTGGCGTGGGCTGCGATGTCGACGTAGGTCTTGGCCTTGCCCGAGTCCGCGATCTCGTGCAACTGGGAGCCATGGAGATCCCAGAGCAGCAGCCGCCTCTCCACGGAGGAGACCAGGTCACGCGCCGGATCGCTGGCGGGGGCCTTGGCGGCGGCCTGCAGGGCCAGGAGATATTCCTCCTGGGTGGCGACGATTTCGGGGCTGTAGAAGCTGAAGAGAGGGTTGCCCTCGTCGACGCGCTGCCCCGTGTACGAGACGTAGAGCTTGCCGATCCAGCCGTCCACCTTGGTGTGGATGTGGTGGAGGCGCGATTCGTCGTAGTCGACGCGGCCGACGGCGCGGATCGTCTTGGTCATCGGCCCGACCTCGGCCGGGGCGAGCCTCACGCCGATGAGCTGCTGCTTCTCGGATGAGATCCTCACCGGCGTGTACCCCTTCACGGGCGATGCGGGGGTCAAGGCCCCCCCGCCAGGCGTCAGGGCGTCGACGTGGCCCTCGTGCTGCGCTGGCTGCGCCTGCGTGTGTTCCTCGTGTTCCATGGACGCCATTCCCTTAGCCGGCATCTCTCCGCTGCTGGAAGGCGCCGCCTCCGCGGGGGTTGTCTGCTCCATGAGGACGAGGTGCATGTTGCAGATGGGGCAATCGCCCGGCTTGTCGCTCGTGTAGGTCGGGTGCATGGGGCAGTAGTAGATCTGCTTCGGCTTGGTCGTAGAGGCCTGACCGTTCGTCGGTTGCTGCTTCCGCCCGCACCCGGTGCCGACAGCCGCCAGCGAGACCGCCACGGCGATGCTGAGGAGCAGTTGCGCCACCCTGCGGGCTCGGCGCTTCGCTCCGTCGGGCATAGCTGTGCCCTTCATTGCTTCTTCTCCTCCATGGCGTGCGAGTCGGAGCGGCTGCCGCCCGCGGCTTGCGGGCTTGTTGACAAAGCGGCCTCCAGGTCCAGGTGGATTCCACCCAGATCGGATCCCACGGCGGCCTCCAGCGAGGCCAACCGCATCTCTGCATCGGCGAGGACCTCGTAATACATGCGCTTGAGCTCGATCCACTTGCGCAGGCTCTCGAGCAGCAGGATGAACGTCACCTGGCCCGTCCGATAGCTCGCGCGCGCGCTGGAGTAAGCGAGCTCGGCCAGGGGCAGGATCTCGTCGCGGTACAGCCCGACGATCTGTCGGTCGGAGGTCAGTTCCGCAAACTGCTCCTCGACCGTCATGCTCACGCGGTTGCGCTCGTTTTCGAGCATTTGCTCGCTGGCTGCGCGACGCCGGGCGGCTTCGCCTGCGGCGGCGTCCTGCTTGCGCCCCTTCCAGACCGGAAGGGTGAGCCCGATCTCGGCCCGCCACTCGTCGTCCATGCCCGGCGTCGTCATGTACCCAGCGGAAACCATGAAGTCCGGACGGTAGGCGATGCGGGCGAGCCGCTCAGCGGCCCTGGCCGCCTCGACCTCATGCTCAGTGGCACGCAGCAGTGGACGGTTCCCGTGAGCTCCGGCCAACAACTCTTCGCGCGTCGCGACGAACGGCGACAGGTCCGTGACACTGACGCGGCCCAGCGGCGTGCCCGGCGCGCGGGCGAGCAGGAGGTTCAGTTTGGCCCGGGCGGCGCGAACCTGCGCTTCGAGGCGACGGACGTCACCGCCGAGCGCAGTGCGTTCGACCTGTGCCAGGAGCAGATCCTGCTGGCCAGCGACGCCCGTCTCGTAGCGCGTCTGGGTCACCTGGACGACATCACGCAGCGCGTCGTTGCTCTCTCGAAGCGTGGACAACTGGCTCTCCAGCATGAAGAGACCGAAGTACGCCAGCTTGACCTCAGTCAGGACCTCCCGGATCGTTTCCAGGGCCATCTCGCGGGCGGCCTTCGCGTCCCAGGTGGCCATCTCGGTCATCACGGACCGCTTGCCGGGGAACGGGAACGCCTGCCTGAGGGAGACCTCCCGCTTGCCCAGAAGGCCCCGGTCGAAAGGCTGGTCGTCGAATCCAACTCCCAGGACCGGATCCTCCAGCGCTCCCACATAGGGCACACGGCTCTGCTCGGCGCGCCAAAGCTCCCGTGCGCGCGCGATCTCGGGGTTGGCAGCCAGCGCCTCCTGCAGCAATGCCTGCAGGCTCGCGGTCGGCTCCGCTGCAGGCTCCTGCGCGTGGGCGTCAGGAACCACCACTCCCAGCAGCAGCAGCAACGCCGCCGAAACTAGCCCCGTCTTCACCATGGCTGCCGACCTCCGTCTCTTGGTTCGCGCCCGGACCGGGGGCGCCTCGCGCGGTACGAGTGCTCTAGGCAACCTGAGGGCCGACTCCGGGAAATGCGTGGAACTCGTTATAGGGGAGCGAGATAGGTCGGAGCGCACGGTCGGGGGCGCTTGCCCGACTGCTTGGCAGGCAGCAGATCCAGAATCTGCTGCTGCATATGAAGCAGCCCGCGATTGCGGGGCAGCATCCCCCGGGCGCGGCTTGACGCCGCGCTGGAGAAGCGGAACGACTCTGGGATGCCAGCGAGCGGGCCAGTGCTACCGAGTTACGTGCGCCCGGGTCGCCGCACACCCGGCTCTTGCCGATGGACGAGCGTCGCCGCGAGGCGTGGCTCTGGGTGGAACCGAAGTGTGACGACCGCGACCGTGCTGGACGGGCGGAGGACGCCGATCTACGCGCCCTCGGCCGCGAGCAGGTGCAAGCACAATGCTTGTTGGAACTTGTAATCGCTCGGCGCGGGCCCGAAGGCGGCGCCGAGCGGATCGCGGAGGTCCGGCAGCGGGCTTCGTTCCCCGTCGGCGGTGAACGTCATGACGACTGCCTGATCGTCCAGCGACAGCCCAACCGCAAGCTGGCCGGAGGGTGGAAGCGCGGAGAGAAGCCCCTGCAGGAGGGCGCGCAGCGAATTGGCCAGGGTCGCCCGGTTGCCGCGGATCGCAGCCTGCTCTGGAATCGCGAGCAGTCGCACCGGGAGGTCACCCCCCGAACGCACCTGCGGATCGGCAGCCATGTCGGCAACGATGCCGACCAGGAGCGCCGAGAGCTTGACCGTTCCGACGCGGCCCTCCGTTCTCTGGTCGAGGTCTCGCAAGTCGAGCAGGAAGCGCCGGGCGCGGCCGACTTCACCCCGGATGATCGCCACAGAAGTCCGCGGGGCAAGGTCTCCGCTGCGATCGGATAGAAAGCTCAGCGTCTCGGCCCGCCCCTCGACGGTGGTGAGGTCACCGTGGATCTGCGCGATGAAGGCGACGATCACGGGGATGTAGATGAGCCTCCGGAAGAGATCGTGGAGATTGGAGGCGCTGGGAGCGCTGAGATGGTGCAGCAGGAGTAACGCGACAATTGCCGCCAGACTGGCCGTGGCGACCCCCAACTCGGGCCCTTCAAGCCGGCGCATGACCCGCCGCGGCTTCATGGCTGCACCGTGGATGCACGTGCCGATGGGGGATCGACGCCAGGACGCTCAGCATTTCGCGTTTGTCGTCCTCGGGGACTGCAAAGCGGCTGAGCGACCGCTCGAGCTGCGCCAGGAAGGTGTTCCACTCGAAGCCGACCAGCCCCCAGCCCGCTCCTCCGTCCAACCATGGCCGGCGGAGCAGCAACCCGGGATCGCCTGCCGCCGTGCACAACAGGTGCATGCTCTGCGCCCGAAGCGATCTCTTCAGATCGTCGGACGAACGAGCGCCATGGGCATCGAGCGAGAGCTCGGCGCAGAGTCGTTCCACGAGGTCGTCGACGATCGCGGCGAGGCCGGGGAACCCCCCCACGCGCTCGTAGAGCGAGAACCGGCTCAGGGAGTGCATGTCCATCCTCTTGGGTCAGTGTGGCGGGGCGCGGCGGTTCACGCTGTTGCCGAACCCTTTCCGTCTCCCTGATGTCGTGCGTTCACCCGCTCATCTCAACGCCGAGCATGTGGCCGTCTGTCAACGATGCCTGACGATCGGGCGTGTGACTACGCGCCGGCCGGTGGAGAGCGAGAGTCGATACACCCCGGCGGCCACGCGAGCGCCAGCCATGTCCGTGCCATCCCAGGCCGCGACGTGACGCCCCGCAGAGCCCTCGCCCCACTCGAGATGGCGGACCAGGCGTCCGTCGACGGAGTAGACTGCAAGTGTCACCGACGCGGGCGCACGGAGCGTGTACTGCACCTGCAGATGTTCCCGGAAGGGGTTTGGATACACGCGCAACGACAGCGCCTCGCTGGGCGCGTCCCATGCGGCAACCGCGACTTCGCCGATAAGAGCGACGCCGAGGCCGGGCTCCGTGAAAACCCTGTAGCATACGCCGCGGTCGCGGGGAGCGTCCGCGTCCACGAGCCGGTGATCGCTTCCGCCGTCGTCTGGGTGACGAGAGCCCCTGAGCACCTGAAACGCGGCTCCATCGAGTCGCTCCACGGTGAAGGCGTACGCGCCAGCGCGCTCGTCGCCGAACGGGTCGTGCCACGCCAGCCAGACGGCGCCGTCCTCCAGCCGGCCGGCTGCGACGGCCAGCACGGTTGCAGCCGTGCCCGAGTGACGCGCTGACTGCTCCTGGATGTGCAGCACCCCGTCCACCCCGGGACGCTCTTGGCTCTGCCTCTCCCCACACGGCCACGTAACGGTGACCCGCTCGATCGCGGCCGTCGCGCCCAGTCCGAACCATGCTCTCAGCGGCGGCATCGATCCAAAACCATCGCCTGCCCTCAGCTCCTGCTGCCAGCCCCGGTCCTGGGCGGTGACCTCCACGACTGCACCCACCCCGTCTCGGTTACAGTGCGTGCTTTCCAGTTCCACGGCGATCCAATGGGCGGGCCCGCCACTGTTCCGGTAGAGCGCGCTGCGTTCGAGGTCTGCTGTATAGAAGCCGCCGAGGGAATGGAAGAGATCCAGGTCCCCATCTTCGTCGAAGTCCACGAAAACCGCCCCGTGGCCCCTTCCCAGATGCGACACACCGGCTTCCTCCTGCACCGGCACGAAGTGGACGTTCCCCTCGTTGTGGAACAGGATCTGCTCCTCCTGCTGCAGCGCAAAGGGGCCTCCAGTGCCGAGATAGAGATCGACCCAACCGTCATTGTCGAAGTCTCCAGACGCCAGGCCCATCGTTCCCCCGATGTACGCCACACCAGCTTCGGCGGTGGCGTCGCGAAATGTGCCGTCGCGTCGATTCAGATAGAGACGGTTGCTGTCGGAGGTCTCGGGTACGCCGTTGGGCGCCCAGTTAAAGGTCGCCACGTACAAGTCCGGCCAGCCGTCCCCGTCGTAGTCGCCGCAGGTGGCCACGAAATCGCCGCCATATCCCTGTACACCTGCAGCAGGCGCTCGGTTGACAAACGTGCCGTCACCTTGATTGTGAAGGAGAACGCTGTTGCCGAGTGGATGCTCCGCGTCAGGCCAGTCCCGCTGGGCGACGAACAGGTCGTCCCAGCCGTCCCGGTCGTAATCCAGCACCACCACGGAAGTGCTGTACCCCTCGCGCCCCTCCTGTGCGCCGGCGCCCGCGTCCTCGGTTACGTCGCGGAAGACGCCGCCGCCTTTGTTGTGGAAGAGTACGTTCGGTGCGTCATATCCGGTAAAGTACAGGTCGAGCCAGCCGTCCCGGTCGTAGTCCACGGCGACGGCCCCGAAGCCCCGCCCGGGTCCTGCCAGGCCCGACGCGAGCGTGGCGTCCGAGAATCGACCTGTTCCGTCGTTGAGGAAGAGGGAGCGTGCGGATGCGTTCACGACTGGATCAATAACGAAGCCTCCGTGGACGAGGAAGATGTCGCGGTCGCCATCGTTGTCCGCATCGACCAGTAGGACGCCGTAGGTGGGCAGCCGCCTGCGCGCACCGCACGTCTTTGTCACGTCCTGGAACAAGCCATCTGCGGTTTGGAAGAACACCGCGACCCCCTGGTCGTGGCTCACCGCGACGACGTCCACGCGGCGGTCACCGTTCAGGTCCGCCCAGGCATTCGACCTGCCCAAGGACTTGACGTCGAGGTGGAGCGCAGCGCTGTCCTCGTGGAAGGTGTACGCGCTGGCAGCCAGCACGCGCGGCGTATCATGCAGTGCCATCCAGAGCATCAGCGAAAGCACGAGGGCTCCCCGAGGGACACCGTGGTACGGCCGGCCCTCGACTTGGCGGAGAGGGCGGCGACCGACGGCGGCCGCGAGAGTGGCACCAACAACCGCATTCTTCATGTCTTACCCCCAATGCAAAGAATCCGCTCAGGAATCGCGGCGCGACTCCCCGCCTCCTTCAGACCGCCGTACTTCTGGTTAACCAGCTCAACGATGTGGGATTTCGGGTGGCCCTCGGCGAGCTTGTGGGCGATGAACTGCTTGACCTCGACCGCGCCGTTCTGCTGCTCACATGCGCACGTCGCCAGGGGGTCGCGGCAAGTGCCGCAAGGACAGTCGAATTGTTCGGCGATCGCCAAGACCGTCGAATCGACCGGCCGCGCCTGGGCCGGCAAGCGCGCGGGTGCCGCGCCGTTCCACGGCGGGTGTGCCGCAGAGCTCCCGCGGAGCTGCGCGAGCCCGAATCCGACCGCAAGGAACAGGAACGCGCCAATGCCGGCCAACATGCGGTGGTTTGGACGGGCGGTGAGCGTGCGCGACGAGACGGGCGCGCCGCACCCGGCGCAGAAGCGGTTGGTCCGGCCAATCTCGCGGCCACAGGTTGGGCACTTCATGGCATTCTCCTGACAGCCGGTGGCAGTGCACCGGGGCGCGCACCGCCCTGTCGATTCCTCCGCGGCGATGAGCCCGATCGCCTACGGATGGTGGCGTCCGTGCCCGTCATCCGGCGGGGGTTCTTGGTCTCCACCGCCTGGCATATGGCCGTCGATCCGATCCATCATCTGCATCATCGCCCCGTAGTGCTGCTCACATTCCTCGCGCATCCCGACGAGCGTAGAGAGAGTGTCCATGCGAGCGCGGTGCGTGTGGACGGAATCTCTTATCTCGCCCATCACGACGTGCATCGAATCCATTTCGCCGACCATCATCCCCATCATCCCGGAGCTGCCCGTCTGCCCACACGTCGCCATCATGACGCCGTTTATGACGGAGTCCATGTCCGCGGCGTAGCGCGCGGTCTCGGTGCGGAGAACGAGCGGGTCCGTGGCCTGGACCGCTGCCTGGTGGTGGGCCACCTCGCGACTCTCGAGTGACTGATGCAGCACCTGGCCCGGTGAAGCAGCGGTTTGTCCCGCGTTCACTCCATCATCGCCTCCGCACCCGGCCGCGAGGGCAGCGGCTTGGAGAAGGACGATCGCGGCCCACAGTTCGACTCGACGCATGGGCTCCCCTCCCTACTTTTCCCGTGTGATGTTTTCCGGCGCGCTTCCGTAGCAACAGTCGCCGCGGACGCGGATCTCGGCTGCAGCGCTCGTGCCAGGCAACATCATCTTGCCAGCACTGCACTTGTAGGATCGACGCCGCCGACGGCTGTGTGAAGTCGAGCACCCACGGCCGTCGGGGTGCTGCATGTGCAGCAGCTCGCCGTTCACGGTAGATCGGCGAACATGTGCGACGCGCCTCTGATTCTGTGATGTATGCCATGCGCCGCGGTGGGCGCGGCGGCCAGGCCGACACCGCGCCGGCGTGGGCGCACGCGGCTCCCGTCCCGCCGCCGGCGCCCGACGTGTGCCCTGCCGTGCACGCCGTGGTACCCTGCGCCGACGGATGCCATGCAATACGTCCACTGGCTGCTGATCCTCTGCGCCCTGTTCGTGGCGCTGGAGCGCCTGCGCCCCTGGAACCCGCAGCCCGTGCTGCGCCGCGCCTGGCTGCTGGACCTGGCCTACGTTGCGCTCAACGGGTACTTCTCTGGGCGTGCTGCTGGGGCGCTGCAGCGTTCCCGGGTCCCCGCTGGGTCCGCCCAGCGTCTCGGGGCTGAGCCAGGCCCAGCAGGCGCTGCAGCGCGGCCTGGTGTCGGGCTGGCCGCCGCTGATGCAGTTCCTGGTCGCGCTGATCGTGCTCGATCTCATCCAGTGGAGCGTGCATAACCTGCTGCACCGCGTGCCCTGGCTGTGGCGCTTCCACCAGGTGCACCACAGCATCGAGGTGCTCGACTGGGCGGGCAACCTGCGCTTCCACTGGATGGAAGTCGTCATCTACAGGAGCGCGCCGTACGTGCCGTTGGCGCTGCTGAGCTCGCCGGCACCAGGTGAGCCGTTGCGAGGCACGCGGACTGTCCAACCGCCAGATCGCCGTCCAACCGGGCGTCAGCGAGAAGGCCGTTCGCAAGACCCTCCGGCGGCTGGGTTGGACGCCGCCGCCCACCCTACCGCCGCTGCAGTTCGCGGGTGCGGACCCAAACCTGTCCGCTTTCTCCTCAGGGCGTTCTGAGGCGCAGCCCATGGCGGGAACGTCGTCTGCGGACCCAAAGGTGTCCGCTATTTCATCGCGCGACGAGCCGCTCGTGCCCTCGATGGACACCGATCCGTGCGACCGGTGGCTCGACCGGCTGATGGCCTATCTCGGATGGCTCGACGCCCCACTGGAGAAGCGGACCGACCCCGGGATGCCAGCGAGCTGGCTGGTCCTGCCGAGTTACGTCCGCTCAAGTCGCCGCCGACCTGGCTCCTGCCGATGGACGAGCGTCGTTGCGAGGCGTAGCTCTGAGTGGAACCGAAGTGTGACGACCGCGACCGTGCTGGACGGGCGGAGGACGCCAATCTGCACGCCCTCGGCCGCGAGCAGGTGCAAGCACAATGCTTGTTTGAACTTGTAATCGCTCGGTGCGGGCCCGAAGGCGGTGCCGAGCGCGTCGCGGAGGTCCGGCAGCGAACTTCGTCCCCCGTCGGCGGTGAGCGTCATGATGACCGTGTGAGCGTCCGCGACCAGGGCGATGGCGAGATGGCCGGACCGGGGAAGGAAGGAGAGCAGGCCCTGCAGCAGGGCCCGGAGCGAATAGGCTAGCGTGGCCCGACTGCCCCGGATCAGGGCTTGGCTCGGCAGGGTGGCCAGTCGGACCGGCAGGCCGGCGTCCAACGGGGAGTGTGGATCGGCAGCCAGGTCCTCGACGATCCCCCCCAGGAGGGCGGAGAGATTCACCGTCCCCACCCGCCCCTCTGTTCTCCGCGCCAGGTCGCGCAAATCAAGCAGGAAACGCCGAGCCCGACGGACCTCGCCTCGGATCATCTCCACAGACGTCCGCATGGCGAGATTCGCGTCGCGGTCGGCCAAGAAGCTCAGCGTCTCGACCTGCCCCTCGACCGCCGCGAGCGGCCCTTCCACCTGGGCGATGAAGCCCACACCGACCTCCCCCAGCGCGGCCAGGCGCCCGCGCTCCGCGGCCGCTGCGCGGGCACGTCTGCTGGCGTCGGCGAATCCTCCCACCAGGCCGCCGATCACCAGCAGCAGGATCAGCTCGAGGGCGTGATCCAGCGGCGGCTGGCCGGCGCGCGCGAGTTGCAGCAGGTGCGGCAGGTAGGCAACGCTCGCGACGACAGCGGTGAGCAAGCCTCCTCGCACTCCTGCGACGATTCCAGCCGTGACGACCGGCACATAGAAAAGCCTGCGCAGGAGGTTGTGCACGTCGAAAGCGCCGGGTGGCGTGCGATAGTGAAGCGCGAGGATCACGGCGGTGGCCGCTAGGCTAGCCACCAAGGCTCCGATCTCGGGGCGCCCGACCCAGCGTGCAAAGCGCGGCAGCTTCACGGCCGCACCGCGGGCGCTCGCGCCGCAGTGGCGAGCGACGTCAGGGCGTTGAGCATTTCCCGCTTGTCCGTGCCCGCGAATGCGTGGTTGTGGGACGCCGCCGCATCCCGGTTGGGACGCTGGCCTCCGCCTTGGAACCAGTGGCTCGCGCTGATCGGCGCGTGGAACGCGCTGGCGCCGGGACACGTGGAGGTGACATCGGAGAATCGCTCGGAACTAGCGTTGACGAACATTGACTGCGTGAGAACGGTCACTGTCGGATCGGTCACGATCCCTCCTTGGGCAGCGGAGATGTGAAGGGAGCCGTCGTCATCCACGTCGGCGGGCAGCACATCGTAGGTGGGCCGACACGCGGCTGCGCCGCTGGCCATGCGCCGCTGTCCTCACCTCTGCGCGTCGCGCGTTGACCGCGAACGCGCAGCCGCACTCGCAGCCGTCGTGCCAGGCGGCATCGCGTTGCCAACACCGCGGTTGCGGAATCGCTGCTGCGGCAGCGTGCGTGAAGCCAAGCAGTAGCGTCGGTTTCCGTGTTGGATATGCAGCAGCGGAAGCGGCTGTAGCGGGAGGCTGGCCGGCGCGGTGGCAGTCCGATTCTGTGACGCCGACGTGGCTGCGGGCGGCCGACGGCGCGGCGACGATGTGAGGGGAGATGCGCTCTGTAGCTGCCTGGGCGGGACCGGACTCAGCGCCGGTCTACGACGCTATGCCCATCCTTGATGACCAGCACGGGCCCGCGCAGCGCCGCGATGTCCTGCAGCGGATCGTTGCGGGTGGCGATCAGGTCCGCCACGAAGCCCGGCGCCACGCGCCCCAGGTCCTTCGCGCGTCCGATCACCGCAGCGGCATCGACGGTCGCCGCGCGCAGCGCTTCGGCGCGCGGCAGGCCGCCTTCCACCATGAGCTCCAGCTCGCGCGCGTTGGCGCCGTGGGCGAAGACACCCGCATCGCTGCCACAGGCAAGCTTCACGCCTGCCTGCAGCGCCCGCGCGAACATCTCCCGTGATTGGCGCAGGCGCGCAGGCTCCGCGTCGCCGGGTTTCCACCCGGCGTAGCGCGCCAACGCCTCGGAGGCGGCCAGCGTCGGGCACAGGACGACGCCGTGCTCTCGCATCAGCTGCAACACTGCCGTTGAGGCGCCGTTGCCGTGCTCGATGGTGGCGACGCCGGCCAGCACGGCGCGGCGGATCCCCTCGTCCGTCGTCGCGTGCGCGGCCACGGGCAGGCCGGCGGAGCGCGCCTCGTCCACCATGGCCTGCATTTCCGGGAGCGAGAAGCTGGGTGTGGCGTCGCCCGACGGGGTCCGCCGGTAGTCGGCGTAGAACTTCACCCAGTCGGCTCCGGCGGCGATCTGCTCGCGCACGGCCTTGCGCACACCGTCTACGCCGTCGGCCTCCTGGGCGCCTTTGGGGACCGGCCAGCGCGGATCGAAGCCGGACGGGCCGTAGCAACCGGTTGCGACGATGGCTCGGGTCGCGGCAAGGATCCGCGGGCCCGCGATCATCCCCGACGCTACGGCGCTGCGCAGCGCCACATCGGCGAAGCCCGCGCCCTCGGTTCCCAGGTCACGGATGGTCGTGAAGCCCGCCTCGAGCGTCGCGCGCGCGGCGTTGACCGCGCGGATGGTGCGCAGCTCGAGCGGCTCCTTGAGCACCTGGTCGTTCCAGGGCGTCTCGTCGTAGGGGTGCAGCAGCAGATGGGTGTGGAGATCCATCAGCCCCGGCAGCAGGTAGAGGCCATCGGCCGCCACGCGCGGCACCTCCGCAGGAACCTGCGCCTGCAGCTGGCTCTGCGGTGCAACCTGCTCGATGGTGGCGCCCCGCACGAGCACCGCCACGCCTTCGCGCCACCCAGCGGCGTCCTCGGCCAGGACGCGCGCGCCGGTGATCAGCATCGCCGAAATCACCTCTCCCTTGGCGGCGGTCTCCTCGGTGGTCGGCGCGTCCCCGGGCGCCGCATGCCCAGCCGAGCCAGCCACCGTGGGTTTCGCGGCCAAGGCACCCGGCGCAGCGCAGGCCAGCACCGCACACACCGATGCGACGGCGAACCGGCTGCCGCGCCGCCGTGCCGGGCCCACTCCTGCCGCGCGCACCACGCGCGCAGCCGGTTCGGTGCCCTTGGGCAATCCATCGACGGTCATGCTCCCGCCCCCCGTTCGAACCCGCCCGGCCCTCGCGCCCGCGCTGCCATGATCGGCCCGCAGGCGATGGCTTGTCGAGCTTGACTGCGCTAGCATTCTGCCGTGGACCGCACCGCAACGAGGAGGCTCCATGGTTGCTGTCAACTCTACGATGTTGCCGCTGGGCACCGCGGCTCCCGATTTCCAACTGCCGGACACCGACGGAAAGAGCGTCCGGTTGTCCGACTTCAATGGGCAGCCGCTGCTGGTGATCTTCCTGTGCAATCACTGCCCATTCGTCCAGCACCTCGCCGGCGAGCTGGCCGCTTTCGCGCGTGAGTACCAGAAAAAGGGCCTCTCCATCGTCGGCATCAGCAGCAATGACATCGCCGCCTTCCCGCAGGACGGCCCTGCGAAGATGAAGGAGGAGAAGGCCGGGCGCGGGTACGTCTTCGCGTACCTGTTCGACGACAGCCAGGAGGTCGCCAAGGCCTATCGTGCAGCGTGTACGCCCGACTTCTACCTGTTCGACGCGGCACATCGCCTGGTCTACCGCGGGCGTTTCGACGAGACCCGCCCGCAGCAGACGCCACCGCAGAAGCCCCACGGGCGGGACCTGCGCGCCGTCGCCGATGCGTTGCTGGCTGGCCGGCGGCCGCCCGCAGAGCAGGTCCCCTCCATCGGCTGCAACATCAAGTGGAAGCCGGGCAGCGCCCCCGATTACTTTCCGACGTAACCAGTCGGGTCCCCCGTGCGCGTGGGGCCGCCGACTTGGACCGGGTCGAGGTGCGCCGCTTCGATCGGATCCGGCATCCGTCCGGGCAGCCAGCGCGTGAGGATCTCGCGCAGCTTGTCCAGCGTGACCGGCTTGGGCAGATAGTCGTCCATGCCGGCGGCGAGCGCGCGCTCGCGGTCGCCGGGCATGGCATGTGCCGTCATGGCTACGATCACGCAGGAACCAGGTGCCCGGTCACCCGCGGCGTGCCGGCCGTTGGGCGCAAGCGGCGTGGCGCGCAGCGCGAGCGCCTCGCGGCTGCGGATCTGCCGGGTCGCCTCGTAACCATCGACGTCGGGCATCTGGCAGTCCATGAGCAGCAGGTCGTAGCGCGTCTCGGCCGCACGGCGCAGGGCCTCCCGCCCGTCAGCGGCGACGTCCGCGTGGCAACCGAGACGTTCGAGCATCTTCGCCGCCACCTTCTGGTTCACCGCATTGTCTTCGGCGACCAGGATCCGCGCCTGTGGCAGTGATCGGTGCGGCTGCGCGCTCGCGCGCACGCGGCCGGCGGCGGAGTCCGCCGTCTGGGTCAGGGTCGCCTGGCGCTGCCCGATCGGGTCCGGTCGGAACTGCTCGAGCGCTTCCGCCAGGCGGGCGGGCAGCACCGGCTTGGAGAGGCGGCCGTAGACGCCGCGCTGCGGCGGCGCGGGCGCGTCGCCGCCCGACGAAAGCCGGTAGAGCGCCAACACCGCCGGCTGCCCGACCCGGGCGCCGCCCTGCACCGCGGCGAGGATCTCGCGCGCCGAGCCATCGGGAAGGTCCTCATCGAGCAGCAATAGCTCGATCGCGCGGCCCGCTGCGTGCGCGGCGCGGAGCAGCTCCAGAGCCGCCTCCGCGCTCTGCGCCTCCTGCGCCTGCGCCCCCAGCCCTTCGAGGGTGTCGCACAGGGCGCGGCGCACGACGGGCTGGGGCGCCGCGATCAACACCCGCTTGCCCTCCAGATCGGGCGGACGCCATGGCACGGCGTCGGCCGAGGGAGTCACCGGCAGGCCGAACCAGAAGGTCGAGCCCTTGCCCGGATCACTCACCACCCCGATCTGGCCGTCCATCAGCTCGACGAGCAGCTTGCAGATCGCCAGACCCAGGCCGGTGCCGCCATAGCGGCGCGTCGTTGAGGAATCGGCCTGCGTGAACTTGTCGAAGATGATCGAGAGCTTGTCCTGCGGGACTCCGATCCCCGTGTCCTGCACCGCAAAGCGCACGATCGGCCGCCCCGCCCGCGGCGACTCGCAGCTGACCTGCACGCAGACGTGTCCGCGCTCGGTGAACTTGACGGCATTGCCGATGAGGTTGTTGAGCACCTGACGGATCCGTGCCGGGTCACCCACCAGACGCCGGGGCACGTCTTGGGCCATCTGCAGGACGAGCTCGAGCCGCTTCTGCTCCGCGGGGCGGGCCAGCAGCTGTACCGTCTCCTCCACGAGCTGGCCGAGATCGAAGGGGATCGCTTCCAGCGTGAGTCGCCCGGCTTCGATCTTGGAGAAGTCGAGGATCTCGTTGATCGTGGTCATGAGCGACTGGCCCGAGCGCAGCCCCATCTCCGCCAGCTCGTGCTGCTCCGCGCTGAGCGGCGAGTCCAGCAGCAGCGCAAGGGTTCCCATCACGCCATTCATCGGCGTGCGGATCTCGTGGCTCATGCTGGCCAGGAACTCGCTCTTGGCCAGGTTCGCCGCTTCGGCGGCCTCCTTGGCGTCGCGCAGGGCCTGCTCGGCCAGGCGCCGTAGGGTAATGTCGGTGTGCGTACCGACCACGCGCAGCGGACGTCCGTCCGGCCCGCGCCCCATGACCTTGCCACGATCCAGCACCCATTTGAAGCTGCCGTCCTTGCACAGCACGCGGTGCTCGGCCACGTACTGCGCCGTCTCGCCGCGGAAGTGGCGCTCGATCTCGCCCATCACGCGCGCCTTGTCGTCCGGATGGACGCGCGACTCCCACTCCGTTAGCCCGTCCCCGACGTCATGCTCGTCGTATCCGAGCATCTCCTTCCAGCGCCTGGAGTAGAACACCCGACTGGCCGCAACGTCCCAGTCCCAGACACCGTCGCCGGAGCCCTCCAGCGCGAACTGCCAGCGCTGCTCGCTCAGCTGCAGGGCCTGCTCGGCGTGCTTGCGGGCGGTGATGTCCTCGGTGAACATGATCAGACCGCCGATTGCGCCGTCCTCCTCGAGCCAAGGGCGGACCTCCCAGCGCAGCCAGGTCTCGGTGCCGTCCGCCCGCACGAAACGATCCTCCTCGCGCCGCTGCACCTCCCCCTTAAGGCAGCGCTGGTAGACCTCCTGCCAATCTACGTTCGCGCCGATCTCGGGAAAGACCTCGTAGTGATGGCGTCCGAGCAGGTTGGCATAGGGGAGCTTGTAGTCCTCCATCCAGCGCTTGCTCACCGCCAGATAGCGCAGGTCCTTGTCGAGCATCGCGACCGCAGCAGGCGTCTGCTCCACGAATGACTGCAGCAGGGTCCGCGTGCGCAGCAGGAAGTTCTCCACGAGCTTGCGATCGGTGACGTCGCGCGCGACCGCGTACACGACCGTCTCGCCAGGCGGGGGCGGTGGGCAGGACCAGCTGAGCCAGCGGTAGGAACCATCCTTGCAGACGTAACGGTTCTCGAAGGCGCGGACCTCGGTACCGCCGGCCAGCTTCGCGAACTCGCGCCGTGTCAACTCGAGGTCCTCGGGGTGCACGAACTCGACGAACGGTCTGGACAAGAGCTCGTCGCCGGTGTAGCCGAGCATCCGCTCGAAGGCGGGGTTCACGCGCTTGAAGTAGCCGTCGAGCCCGACGAGGCAGAGGATGTCCAGGGAGAGCGTGAAGAAACGGTCGCGCTCCTGCTCTGCCTGCCGCCAGGCTGTGATGTCGGTCATCGCGCCGATCATGCGCTGGGGTTCGCCGGCCGGTCCGCGCGCGATGAAGCCCCGGTCCAGGACGAAGGCATACTCGCCCGACTCGCGGCGGAAGCGGTAATCGTTGGACCACACGCGCGCCTGGCCTGACAGAGCCGCCTGCAGGCTCGCCTCGATGCCCGGCCGGTCCTCCGGGTGGACGCGCTCGCGCCACCAATCCAGGTCCGTAGGGACGGGATTCCCGCCGCCGAAGGCATCGCCGTAGACTTCGTTGCGCATGATGCGGCCGCTGGGAATGTCCCAGTCGTAGATCCCGTCGCGCGTGGCCCGCACGATCAGCTCGAGGCGCTCGCTGCTCTGGCGCAGCGCATCGAGCATGGAATTCAGCGAACGGGCAACGTCCCCGATCTCCGGCGCGCCGGTCACCGGCGCGTAGACGGACGCATCGCCCGCGGCGCGGCGCTCCATGGCGCGCCGGATGGCAGTCGTAGGCTTCAGGACCTGCCGGTGCAGGGAGGCGTAGACGATCAGCGACAACACCAGGATCCCCACCAGCAGCAGGGCCGTCAACCCGCCAAAGGTGCGCGTGACCGGGCCGACCGTCGCGTCGGCGGCCAGCTCGACCGCAACGATGCCCGACGTCAGCTCGATGCCGCGCGGCCCAGGATCGTGGAGCGCGAAGGCCCTGCTGTACAGGTACATGCCCGTCTCGTCGTGGCGATGCGCCGCGGTCGGACGGGTGGCGAGATCGCCGAACAGGTGGGCCCCCACCTGCTCGCGCGGCGGGTCGGAGAGCAGCCGGCCGTTCCACTCCGCCTTGTTCGAGGCGATCACCCGCGGCGGGCTGCCGCCGGTCACGACCACCGCCTCGATGTCGCGCTCGCCGGCCAAGAAGCTGACGAAGCGGGTGAACTCCGAGTACTTGTCCACGGTGTTCAGGCTATAGACCACCGCGTCGGCCACGGCGCTCGCGCGGCGCTCGAGCTGGAGATCCGCCTGCCGCACCAGCATGCGGTGCCCCGTCAGGCCGGCCAGCACGGCCACGGCCGACCCCAGCACGATTAGTGGAAACAGCAGTCGGCAGCCCAACGATCCGCAGAATCTCCGGATGCGGGGCAGCACGATCATCGCTGCAGGGCCGAGTCGAGCGGTTCGGAGATGAAAACGGCGGGTCCGCCGTCGCGGGAAGCGGCAGGCAGGCTGTCCTGGCCCGTCGCGCGCATGACCGCCTGCAGGCGCGCGAAGATCTGTTGCAGCGCAGCGCCCGGCGCGAAGAGCGGGGGCTGCTCCGCCAGCGGGAGGATGCGGATCGCGGCCAGCGATGCGCGCAATTCCTCGGGTGAGACGCGCTCGCGCTCGGCCATGCGGCGCTGCGTCTCGTCGGCGTGCTCGGTGGCGTAGACCCGCGCCCGCTCCCAGGCGCGAATCACGCCGGTAAGCTCGCGGGCGCGGTGCGCAGCCGCAGCGGCGTCAACCGCGAGGACGTCGACGACCTCGCCCGGGATCTGGGCGCTGCTGAACAGCACATGCGCCCGGCCGTCGCGCAGGATCTCGGTGGCGTACGGTGGGTAGGACACGATGGCGTCCAGCGTTCCGCCGGCGAAGTCAGCACCCATGCTGGGGGGGTCGCTGGCGACGAGCACCACGTCCTCCATGCGCAGGCCGTACATCTCCAGCGCCCGCACCAGGAGGTAGACCCCCAGCGATCCCGTCTCCACCCCGACGCGACGCCCGCGCAGCTGCTCCACCGATGCCGTACCCGGCCCGGCCAGCAGGACATCGGCACCCATGGAGTTATCCAGCACGAGCACCGCGCTGGGAGAGAGCGGCGTTCGCCGGCGCACCTCGCTGAGCTCGATGAGGGTGCAGGTCATGCCATCCAGCCGGCCGAGCTCGAAGGCGCGGCGCGTGTCGCCCAGCGACGTGTATTCCACGAGGCGGACCTTGACGCCTTCTTGCTCGAAAAAGCCCTTCTCCGCGGCGAGGTAGAGCAGCTCGTACCCGGGCCACGGATTGATTCCGATGCGCAGAGGCAGGTCCGGCGGCCGGCCACAGCCTACCCCCGTCGCCAGCAGCAGGGCGATGGCGCCAGCGCGCGCCGCGCGCCGAGGGGCCGGCAGTGTGACGGGCATCGCAGCGGGCATGGGCAAACGACGTGCCGCTCAACCACAGCGGCCGTCGAGGGGGATTTCAATAGGCCGCAGCCCGAGCGGGATGTCAAGACACGGTCAGGGCTGCCCGTACCGGACCGCCAGTTCGGGATGGGTCGAGGGGCACCGCGGGCATCCGCGGCAGCGCTGCACGGGGCGGGTGGGAACTTCTTGCCGGCTGGAGGGCGGGCCACCCCGTACGGGGAGGGGACGTGGAGGGCGGCGGCAGACGCGCCGCCCGCCCGCGTACGCCTACAAAGGTCAGGTCAACGGACCAGGATGACCTTCTCCCGGTGGACCCCCTCCTGGGTGGATAGGCGAAGGATGTACGAGCCGCTGGCCACCGCTCGTCCGCCGTCGTCGTTTCCCTCCCAGATCACCGTGTGATGACCGGGGGCGCGGTCCTCGCGCACCAGCGTGCGCACCAGCTCGCCGCGCAGATTGAAGATCTCCAGCCGAACCGAGCTGGGATGAGGGAGGTCAAACGCGATGGCCGTCCGCGGGTTGAATGGATTGGGGACATTGGGGTAGAGGCGCTGGACCAGCGGGAGCGCGGGCTGGTCGTTCCCGGGCCGGTCGCCCGGCTCGGGCACGCCCGTGGCGACCGGACCGCCGCCCCAGAAGCCGCCGCGCAGCGTGAACGACCCGCCGGTCAACAGCCCCGCATCGGGCTGGCCGATCGTGCCGCCCAAGGTGAAGCCGCCGCCGGTGCTGAAGGTCGCTCCGCCGCCGTCGATGGTGTTCCAGGTGAGATCGTACCCGCCGCCGGTTTGCGCGAAGGCCGGCGCGGCCGTGGCGAGGGCGATCGCCGTGGCCGCCCCCGCCAGCGCGAGGAGCGGCGGGCGGGGGCTCCTGCGTTGGAGTCTCGTGGTTCGCATTGCGGTCCTCCTATTGCAGCATGATGACGACCTGGATCGTGCCGGCTCCGTCGTCCAGCCGTCCGAGCGCCTTTCCGATGACCGTTCCATTGGGCGGGTTGACGTCGGCGCGCATCGCGCGGCCGGGCGTCGACGACGCCACCAGCAGGTCTCCAGGCTTGATGGGTCCGTTGGCGGAGGTGACCTTGACCGGGACGATTCCGATCACCGCCAGCGGAACTTGGTCCGCCTGCGGACCGCCCACGCCCTGGGCAACATCGCGCTTCCCGCCGAGGAAGGCGGGCTTGGCCGAGTATACACCAACGACGCTGGTCTGGTACGGCTGCACACTTTGGAGCAGTCTGCCGTCGTCCCCGATCGCGAGCACGTCACCTGGCTCCAACCCATCGTCGGCGGGGAGCAGCTCGGCGAAGTCCGCGGCCGGCGACGTGTAGGTCCCGTCGGCGTGTACGGATCCCGCATTGTCGACGTAGAAGACCGGGTCGTTCAGATTCGATCCGTACCCGACGAACGGGCGCGAGGTGAAGCTCTGGCCGACCACCCCGGGCGCGTTGTTGCCCTGCCCGAAGACGCCCGCCGACGAGCTCCCGCCCCCAGAGGTGTTGATGCCGAAGACTCCCGCTCCGGAGAGATTGGCCGTGGAGCCGAATACCCCGCCGACGCCACCAGCTCCGCGCACGCCATAGTCGCTGGCATCGGTTGCGTTCAGCCCGCCCAGCGGAACGTTGAGCTGCCCGTTCGCGTCGAGCGTCATGACCGTCCTTCCGCCGGATCCGGGATCGTTCTGCGTGTTGCTGTGCGAGCCACCCTGGTGCCAGGCGAAGCCGGCCCCGCCGTCGGTCCGGTAGTACTGCGTGAGGTCCTGCACGCCGATGCCGTACTGCGTTCCCCAGAGGTTGAGCATCTGGCGCCTGGCGGCTCCGAAACTGAGATTGCCGCCGATGCTCTGGTCGCCGCTGACGTCGACGGTGCCATTGAACTGGCCGGCTCGCCCGCCGCCGGTGTTATCGCCCAGCACGGCCGTTCCGAACTGCGACGCACGCCCGGCCACGCCGAACCCACCCGCCAGGTTTTCACCATACACGCCGCTGGCAATGGGGTTGGAGCTCATCCCGGCGACGCCGTTGCTGTTGATGCTGTTCCCCTGGACGGCGGTCTGCGCGTCCGAGTTGCCGAGCACCCCGTAGCTCTGCGTGCTGTTGCCGAATACGCCCACGCCCGTGGCGGACTCGCCATAGACACCGGTTGGCATGGCCGGCAGCTGGTTCGTCGCGGTGCCGCCGATGGCGCGGAGAGCCACTGGATTCGCCCATGCGATGTTCGAGGCGCTGACGGTCGCGCCGACGGGCTCGGTAACGGTCTGGATCGTCGCGCCGGGCCGCAGCGTGAGCGCCTCGGGGGCGGACGTGACGGGCTGGCGAGGGGCGAGCGCGGTGTAGGCGCCGCCTCCCGCCGGCGAACGGAGCGCGATCTGCAGCCAGCGCGCATCGCCGGTGAAGGCAGTGTTCCCGAAGTCGAGCTGCACGGTGAAGACACCGTTTTCCACGGTCACAGCGCTTTTCGTCTGCGTCGAGCCGATCTGCGTGCCGGCCGTCAGCGCGTCGAACAGCGAGAACTGGAAGTCGCACGGACCGCTCACGGCACCCTGACCATTGCGCAGCTGGCCCTGATAGGTGAAGCCCGTGCCCAGGGCGCTCTGGATCGTCGCGGCGCCCGCGGGGATGGGGCCGCTGACCATGCGCGGGCTGCCGCCCGCGGAGCTTCCCTGTGGCCCGCCGTTGTGCGCGGGGCCCGCCGCGGAGGCGATGTTCGCAACCAGCGCGAGAGCCGCGACGAACGTGACGGACGCGACGAGCGCGATACGGGCGACGAGCGCGACGCCCGCCGCGCGCTCGAGCGAGCGGAGACTGAAAGGACTCGGCCGCAGGCGCGCGGCCGGATGGAGTCGGGTGGGACGGATCATGCTGAGCCCTCCTGGTTGGCGCGAGGCGCCGCAACGATGGCGCCAGGGTGACGGGCCAGAGGCGGGAGACCCCCGGCCCGCGGGGATCGAGCCGCCGATCGAGCGGATTGCCCGGCTGACGGAAGGGAGACGCCCAGCGACGCCACGTCACAAATCCGAACGACCCGTCGCGCCAAGCCGGCCACGCGCTGGCGGGCGGCCGGGAGCGCCTACTGGAGCATGATGACGACCTGGATTGTCCCGGCGCCGTCGTCCAGACGCTGTAGCGCCTTGCCGATCACCGATCCGATGGATGGAGCGTCATCGGCGCGCATGGCGCGCCCCGGGCTGGAGGAGGCCACGAGCAGGTCCCCCGGCCGGATCGGGCCATTGGAAGCCGTGACCTTCACCGGCACAATGCCGACGACCGCGAGGGGCACCTGCCCCGCGGTCCTGCCACCTTCCTGCGATCCGCCGAGGAACGCCGGCTTGGTCGAGTACACGCCGACCACGCTGCGCTGGTATGGCGCGCGGGAGCGGACGAGCGCGCCGTCGGCTCCGATCGCCAGCACGTCGCCGGGCTCGAGGACTTCACCGGCCGGCATCATCTCGGCGAAGTCGGCCGCCGGTGAGGAGAAGGTCCCGTCGGCGCGCACGTTTCCGTTGTTCTCGATGTAGAACTTTGGATCCAGCAGATTGCTGCCGAACGCCATGAAGGGGCGGAAGTTCGAGCTCTGGGCGATCACGCCGACATTTTGGGTGCTCGTGCCGAGCACGCCCGCCGAACCGAAGGACGCGTCGAAGGCCGCCGTGTTGGAGCCGCTCACGCCGCTCTGGCCGGGGGTCGGCGTGCCACCGGTCATTCCGCTGAGCGTGCTGAGCCTGCCGCTGGCACTGAGGTTCATGAGCGGGATCCCGCCCAGTCCGGGGTCATTGGGGCTGTTGCTGTGCGTACCCCCTTGGTACCAGGCGTACGCGCCCCCGCTGCGGGAATAGAAGGTGGCGTTCTGGACACCGACGCCGTATTGGGTCCCCCACAGATTCAGCATCTGCCGCGTCACGGAGCCGAACGACTGGTTGCCCCCTACGCTGACATCGCTCATCGCGGACAGCGGGCCACTTACGGTTTGGCCGCCGGCAACGTCCTGGCTACCGGCAATTGATTGGTCGAATGTGATGATCTGGTTTCCGAGCACAGTCTGGTCGCCACTCATCAGCGTCCTGCCGTTGAAACGCCCTGCCCAGCCGTTGGAGTCGAAGTTTTCGCCGAACACGCCGATGCCGCTCCCGGACGCGCGTCCAGCGACTCCGTATCCACCGGCGCTGTTCTCGCCGTACACGCCGCTCGCCCCGACCTTTGCCGAGAAGCCGGACACCCCGTTGGAGCCCTGGCTGATGCCCTGCACGCCGTCGTTCAGATCGGATTGACCCACGATGGCGATCCCGTTCTGGCTGTACCCCAGGAGCCCGGTGCCGTTGGCGGATTCACCGAACACACCGGTAGGCTGTCCCGGGAACGTATTCGTGCTGGTGCCGCCGGTCGCCATCACGCCGACCGGGGCGACCCACGCGACGTCCGACGCGCTCACCGTGAGCCCGATTGGCTCGCTGGCGGTGCGAATCTGCGCGCCGGGGCGCAGCGTCAGGGCCTGTGGAGCAGCCGTCACCGCCTGCCGCGGCGTGAGCGTGGTGTAGCTTCCGCCTCCCGACGGAGACCGCACCGCGATTTCCAGCCACCGCGCGTCGCCTTGGAACGCGCCGGCCCCGAAGTCGAGCTGGACGGTCAAGACCCCGTTGTCCACGGTGACGCCGAGCCTGGTCTGGGTGGTGCCAACTTGAGCGCCCGCAGCCGGCGCATCGAACAGCGAGAATTGGAGATCGCACGGCCCACTGACCACGCCGAGCCCGTTGCGCAGCTGGCCCTGGTAGGTGAAGCCGGAGGGCGGGGCCGACTTGGGCGCGACCCCGAGCCTGGGGAGCGGGCTGCTGGCAATGCGTGCACTGCCGGGGGCCGGCGCGCCGGGCCCCGCGCTGGGCGGCGATCCGGCCGCAACGATGCCGGCGGGATCGAGCGCGAGGAGCAAGCTGGCCACCGCCGAGAGCACAGCTCGCAGCGCGGCCGGAGACGATGAGAAATGCCAAGTCATGATTGACCCTCCTGTGGGGTCGGTCGCAGGCCCGGGAGTGACGCCGTTCCTGGACCGTGCGTGGGGATGAGGAGCATGCGGATCGGCGGCTCTGCTCGAAGAGAGACAGCGGTCGGCGCTGGATCACACCATGCCGATGGGGCGCACCCCGGCGCACGCCGACGCGCACGGGAGTTCACGTCGATCGCGGCTCACGTACAGGCGACCGCGCGTGGAGGGAAGCGTACGGTGGGTTCCGCTCAGCGCGTCAGTCGAACACTCGTCACGTGGGAGAGGCCGATTTGCGCCCCGCCGCGCTGCGCGGCCACGCGCACCAGGAAGGTGTCCTGCGCCGCCGCGGCGGACGTGCCCGCCGACGTGCCCGCGGGCGCGCCGGCCGGCGCCGCCGCGGCGGGAAGCGCGGCGCGGCGCAAGAGGAACGAGGTCCCGCTCACGGGGCCCAGGCGTGCGACCTCCTGCAGCTGCGTGGAGTAGACCCGCACCTCGTAGGAATCTGCCCCGGACACCGGCTGCCAGCGAATCGTCAAGCCTCCGTCCGGCGCGGGCTCGACTGGGAGCAGCGCCGGAAGTCCCGTGGGAACTCCGCGCTGCTCTCCCTGCTCGCGCAACACGATCGGGCGCGAACGGTCGGGCGCGAGCTCGATCGCAGCGATCACGGCCACGACGGCCAGCGCACCGAGCGCCACGGTCCACGCGGGGCGCAGCGTGCGCCAGCCAGGGAGGCGGTCGCGCCACGCGCGGTGCGTACGCGGGCGTCGTGCCGCTGTCGAGCGCCCCGCCGGCCCCGCCGGCTGCCCGGCCAGAGCGAGCTGCTTCTCCAGCTGCTCCTGCAACCTGGCGTTGGCCTCCCGCAGCTCCCCCTCGGGGAGCGTCGCGGTGGGCTCGAGGAACTCCCGGTAGGACATCAGGACCGATTGGCAGCGCGGACACCCGGCGAGATGGCGGCGCCCTGGGCTCGTCTCCGACTGCTGCAGGGCCACCGCCAATTCCTCGACGGTCAGGCATCGTTCGCTCATGGGGTTCTCCCGTCTCCAGCGTCATCCTCGTGCGATGCCGCGCGCAGCTTGCGACGTGCCTGCTGCAGGACGCCGCGCGCGCCCGATGCCGCTGCGATTCCCAGAAGCTGCGTGATCTCATCCACCGGGATGCGCTCCATGCAGCGCATCATCAGCGCCTTCTGCTCTACCGGGTCGAGGCAACTGCGCACGAGCTCCATCATGCGCTGCAGCTCATCCTCGTCCTCCAGGGCACGGTCGGCTCCAGGGCGGTCGTCGGGGATCAGCTCCAGCTCGGCGTCGTCGTAACGCAGCATGCTCACGGGCCGCATGGCCCGGATGCAGCGACGTCGCGTAATGGTGAACAGCCAGGCCGAAAACGGCGCCCTCCCTTCGAAGGAGCCCAGCGCGCGGTACGCGAGCAGCAGGACGTCCTGGCTGAGGTCGAGCGCCCGCTCGTGGTCGCGCGCATAGCGGCGGCACCACCGATAGACTCGCAGCTGGTAGCGGCTCAAGAGCTCGCCGGCGGCCGGTCCGCCACCACCGGCTTGGGTCTCGCGTACGGCGAGCTGGACCAGCTCGTCGTCGGTCAGCCCCGACACGGCCCCGGCACGGTCGTCCGCGTCCATGGTCAGAGAGACCTCATCGCCGGATTCGTCACGGACGGATCTCGGTGGCGCCGGCGTCGGACAGGGTGGCGCGACGAAGCGGCGCGGACGCCAACACCCGGTCGCGCGCGTTGCGCCGGGCACGACGTCGACGTCGGGCACGGGCCAGCGCCACGATCGCCACCAGGGCTGCGCCGGCCACGCAAGCCGGGGCCGCGGGCGGGACTCGGCGCGCCAGCCGCACGTGCGCCATGCCGTCGCCGGTCAGGACGAACCCCGCCCAGAAGAACGGATGGCTCGTGCGCGGGTCCGTGGCCACGGTGAGCTGCGCGCGGCGCAGCGCCTCGGCGGCGCTGCCGCCGCGGCCAAGTGCGCAATAGAACTCGCGCACGATGCGCGCCGTCGAGCGGTCATCGACCGGCCACAGCGTCGCGAGCACGGCCGGGACCCCAGCGCTGAGGAAGGCGCCGCAGAGCCCCTGCACACCCTCGCCCGACAGTACGCGGCCGCCCGCCGACTCGCAGCCGGACAGCACGCAGAGATCGGCCGAAAGCCTCAGCTCGGCGATCTCGCTGGCGCGCAGGTAGGCGTCCACGGCGCCGCCACGGGTCGAACCGAGGAACAGCCCGGAGTTCCAGGGGCGCTGATCATCGACCACGGTGTGCGTCGCCAGATGCACGACCCGGTGCCCCGGCAGCGCCTCGACGAGCGCCTGCCCGCCTCGGCTAAAATCGTCCAGGGCGAGATCCACTCCGCGATAGCGGCGCGCGAGCCAGCGGACCTCTCCGACCGCGCCGGGTAGCGCGCGGCCGGCGGCGGTCGCGCCGAGTGCGCAGGCAAAGATGCGATCCGGCGCCGGCGGCACGGCGGGCGCGTTGTGTCCGTGCACGTCACCGGCCGCGCCCATTGGTCGGGCCCGCAGCTGCGCGAGCACGGTCGCCGAGGGAACGCTCCAGAGCTCGCGGTCACGCAGCAGGGAAACCGGGCTGGCCACCTCCAGGGCCGCGGATCTGGTGGCGGACGCGGATCCGCTGGACCCCATCCGTGGCGCCGGCAGCGCGCCGAAGGCGACGAGGTTGAGCGGACCATCGGGCGCGACGATCACGCGCCGGCTGGCGCGCACGAGATCGCTCACCTCGCCCAGCAGCATGCGCGCGAGCGCGACCCCGGCTTGCCGGAGCGGCTCCTGCTCGGCGGGCGCGCGCTCCGGCGGCGCGGTCGCCCACAGGTCGCGCGCGAGCGCGACGGCGGTCTCCAGCGCGGGCCCATCGACCAGCCGGATCGCGCGGCACTCGCTGCGCGTCACGGCAAACAGGAACGAGGCGTCCGTGGAGACGAAGAAATCGAGGAGAAGCTCGCCGTCGCCGAGCACCGCGTCCTGGACTTGTGCCAGGGTGCGGATCGACAGCTGCTCGGGTAACGGAACGTGGCCCGCGGCCAGGCCAGGGCCGGTCATGCGCTCGAGCAGGGAGCGTGCCTTGAACTTCTGCAGCGCGTCGAACGCCCGCCGCGTGCGCGCCTGGGGCGGCAGCTCAGGGGGGTAGGCCAGCAGCAGCTCGGCCATGCTTCCGTAGAACTGCCGCGCCAGCGTTCCGCGCAGCTCGCGCCATTGTGGATCGCGGGGCAGCCCGCGCTGCGTCTCCCACACCTGCTCGGCGCCCCGCAGCGCGATCAGCGCGCTGTCGGGTCGTCCCAGAGCGCGCCAGCACTCTGCCGCGTGCACGAGCGGCCGCAGACGGTCAGTGATGGCGCCAGTGCGCCGCGCCACGCGATCCGCCGCCAGCAGCAGACGCAGGGCTTGCGCGTGCCGCCGCAGACGCTGGAGCAGGATGCCCTCTTCGCATTCGAAGAGGTCGGCTCTGCCCGAAGCGAGAAACGGGCGCAGCCGGGCCGCGTGCTGCCGCAGCGTCGCCAGCGCAGCCACGGAGTCGCCCATGCTCTCCACCAGTCCCAGCACAGTTGTCTCTTGTACAGGCGGCGGGACCGCGCCGCCCAGCGCCAGCGCGGCGCGGTAGAGCCCTTCCGCTTCCCTCGGCCGGCCTTGTTGCCGCCTCAAGTCTGCAAAGTAGTCGAGGACCCACGCCTCCTTCTCCACGTAGTGCTGGTCGCGGCAGACCTGCAGTGCGGAGTCCAGCACCGCAACGGCGGCGTCGAAGTGGCCGAGCTGGGTCAGGGCACTTGTGATATTGATCCGGGCCATGATCATGTCATCGGTGTTCGACGTCGCGCGGGACAGCCCGTAGGCTTCGCGAAAATGCTGCAGGGCGAGGCCGGGGTCGCCGATGGTCTGCTCGAGCAGGGCCAGATTGTTCAGGGCCTCGACCTGCGGTTGGAGCGCCCCCACCTGCCGGCCACGCTCGACGATGGTGAGAAAACACCGCCGGGCGGCCTCCAGGTCTCCGACCTCCCCGAGCAGCCTGCCCATCCCCACCAGCACGTAGAGCTCGTCGCGGGTGCGGCCCAGCTCGCGGAAAATGGCGATCGCACGCTCGTAGCCGCGGCGCGCCGCCTCGGTGTTGCCGCCGCACAGATCGACGTATGCGAGGCCGAAATAGCCGTAGCCTTCGTAGAGTCGGTCCTTGCGCGCGAGCGACAGGCGCAACAGCTCGGTGTAATAGGAGGCGGACTCGGCGATGCGCGACTGCGTGGCGATGGCCAACCCCAGCCAGCGCAGCGCCTTGCACTGCAGCAGGGTATCGCGCGCCGCGCTGGACAATCGCAGCGCGGCGCGCAGGTCGGTTTCGGCGCGCGCCGCCTCGCCGACGCCGGCCAGTTGCCGGCCGCGTGCCGAGACGGCCAGCAGTACGAGGGCGGAGTCGCCCCCGCTGCGCGCGTCGGCGACCAGCGAGTCCAGCAGGGTGATCGAGCGCTTCGTGTCTCCGGTGGTGGTGGCATAGGTCTGGTCGGCCGCGGAGATTGCGGCCTCGAAGCGAGTGCGCGTGTCATGGGGTGCGGCGGCTGCCCTCAGCAGGGAGGAGAGGGCGACCAGGCAGGCCGCAGAGCGCTGTGCCATGCAATCGACTCTATCACATGCGGTTGCAGCTAGCCCGTCCTGCGCGCGGGCGCCCCGGGGATACGGCCCGAGACCCCTTGTATCGGTGTGGCTCAACTGCCATGTTTGCGTCCGTGATCGGCAGAAGCGGCGTGAGTGCCAGGAGTTCGGCGGGCGTGACGGACTCCACCCGCCGCTCCAACCACCAGTCCAAGCACAAACGTACCCGCCAGTCCACCCGCGCACCCCAGCCCCAGCCCAACCAGAAGTCCTCAGGAGCCACCCCGATGCCCACCCCTTCCGTCGACACGATCCGCAGGCTGCTGCGCCCCGCGATCCAAGAGGGGCGCACGATCCTGCTGGAGCACGAGGCCTACGCAGTGCTGCAGGCCGCGGGGATTGCCACGTCGCCGCACCGTTTCGTGGCCCGCGGCGCGAAGGTGCCTGACGACCTGCCTGCAGCCCTGGCTGGCAAGGAAGTGGTGCTGAAGGTGGTTTCGCCGCAGATCCCGCACAAGACGGAGGCGGGCGGCGTGCGCGTGGCGGCGAACGACGTGGCGGCCATCCAGTCGCAGATGGCCGACATGCTGCGCGTGGTGGCCGACAAGCGGCCCGACGCCGAGATCCACGGCGTGCTGGTGGTGGCCAAGGTCGATCTGCAGCCGCAGGTGCCCGGCAGCGAATTCCTGCTCAGCTTTCGCCGTGACTCTGCCTTTGGCCCGGTGCTCGTGTTCGGGATGGGGGGGCTTCTCACGGAATGGTATGCGGGCCTCTCGGGCGGGGCCTCGCGGCTGTTATTCAGCGCCCACGACTTCGACGCGCAGCACGCGATGGAAGCGCTGGAGGCGACGCCGTTCGGCCAGCTGGCGCTGAAACCCAGCCGCGTGTACCGCAAGGCGCCCGTCGAGCGCTCGGCCCTGGCATCGGCGCTGTCAGCGCTGGCGGCGCTGGGCGCGCTCGCGCCCGAAGGCGACGAGCCATGGCTGGAAGAGCTGGAAATCAACCCGATCGTGCCGTCCGGCGGCAAGCTGGTGGCCCTCGACGCGCTGGCGAAGCTCGCGCCGCCACCGTCCGCGCCGCGCCCACCGCGGCCGATCGCCACCATCGCACGCCTATTGCACCCGCGCAGCGCCGCGGTGTGCGGGGCGTCGAACAAGTCGCTCAACGCCGGTCGGATCATCCTGCGCAATCTCAAGCAGTCGGAGGGGATCGCCTACGGCCACCTGTACGCCGTGCATCCCAGCGCCGAGCGCATCGAAAACATCCCGTGTGTGCGCACCATCGCCGACCTCCCCGAGACCGTCGATCTGGCGGTGGTCTCGATTCCCGCCGAGCAGGCGGGAGCCGCGATCCAGGGGCTGGTGGACCACGGCAAGGCGCGCTCGATCATCCTGATCCCGGGCGGCTTCGCCGAGACCGGCCGCAAGCAGCTTGCCGAGCGGATCCAGGCCACCGTGCAGGCCTCGCGCGAACGGGCGGACGGCGGCGTGATCCTGGTGGGAGGCAATTGCCTTGGGATTGTCAGCAAGGACGAGTACAACACCTTCTTCCTGCCCTCCTACAAGCTGCCGTTCCACGCGGCGCCTGGCAGCAATCTCGCGGCGGTCAGCCAGTCGGGCGCCTATCTGGTCAGCTTCACCAGCAACCTCGATGGCGTGATCTTCCCGCGCGCTTCCATCAGTTACGGCAACGAGATGGATGTCACGGCCTGCGACTTCTTCGAGTACTACCTCCAGCACGAGCCGCAAGCGCGCGTGCTTGCCTTCTACGTGGAGGGGTTCCAGCCCGGCGAGGGACAACGGTTCCTGTCGCTGGTGCGACGGGCGCGCACGGCGGGGCATGGCGTGGTCGTCTACAAGGCGGGCAAGACGGCCGGCGGCGCGCAGGCGGCGGCCAGCCACACGGCGTCGATGGCGGGTGACTACGACATCGCGCGCGCGTTGCTGACCGAGGCGGGCGCGCTGGTGTGTGAGACGCTCAATATGTTCGAGGACGCCACCAAGGCCCTCTCCATGCTCGAGGATCGCGAGGTGACCGGGCGCCGGGTGGGCGTGGTGACCAACGCCGGCTTCGAGGCGGGTGCGGTCAGCGACCATCTGTACACGCTGGAGCTGGCGCAATTCAGCGCTGCCACGCGCAAGGCCCTGCGCGAGGTGCTGCCGGAGATCGCCCACGCGGGCAACCCGGTGGACGCCACCCCCATGGCCGATACCGCGCACCTGATCGAGGCGGTCCAGATCGTGGCCGCGGCTCCCGAGGTGGACCTGCTGATCGTGTCCGCGATCCCGGCGACGCCGGGACTGGATATCCTCGCGCCCGATCCCGTCGGCATCCACGAGGAAAACGTGTTCGCCATGCACTCGCTGCCCGGCGAGCTGATCCGGGTCTCACGGCTGACGCGCAAACCCCTGGTGTTCGCCATCGACAGCGGGCGCCTGTACGACCCCAGTGTGCTGCTGCTGCAGCGCGCCGGCATCCCGGTCTACCGCAAGATCGACCGCGCCAGCCGCGCGCTGGCCATGTTCGCGAGCTACCGGCTGGGTGGCTGAGCGGGCTCACGGCGCGGCCGGCTCCGCACGGCGCGCTGCGCGCGTGCTCGCGAGCCGAGACTGCAGGTTGCTCAAGAGGCTCGAGGACTGCGACCCGCCTTCGTTCACCAAGCGCAGGAAGCTCTCGCCGCGCATCCGGTACAGCTCGCAGTCAGTCGAAGCCGTGACGGTCGCGGTCCGAGGGATCCTGTGCAGCAGGCCGATTTCGCCGAAGTACTCGCCCGCCTTCAGCTCACCCACGCGGCCGCGGCCCACGGTCGTCACCAACAGCTGCCCGGAGCCCACCACGAACAGGTCGTCGGGCTCGTCGCCCTCGCGGATCACCACCGTGCCGGCGGGCGCAGATACCCTCGTCAATTCCTCGGCCAAGGCCTCCAACGTCGCGCGCGACGCGCCGATGAAGATATCGAGTGAGTCCAGGAGCTTGACCCGCGGCGCCAGCCGCTCGACACGCGCGGCGGCGCGCTGGTCGATCGCCCGAGCCCGCACGAGCAGCAGCATGCCGACCGACGCCACGAGCGTGCTGGACACCAACACCGCCGCCCGCACACCGGCCACTGCCACGATCGGAGGCGTCACCACCGATCCAGCGAGGACCAGGCCTACCACCAGGGAGTCCACCGCCCCGAGCGCCCGCCCCATGACCTCGTTGCCCAGCATCCGCTGGATCGACGTGACGACGAGCACGTCCAGCACGATCGTGGCCGCGCCGTCGATGGCGGCCAGCACGTAGGCCAGAGCCGGTGTGCGCGTGAACGCGAGCCCGGCGAACGCGAACGCCGTGGCAAACGTCGCCATCGCGAGCGCGAGTCCCTGCCGCGGGCGGCTGGCGGCCCGGTGCGCGAGGCCCGCCGCGAGGACCCCGCCTACGCCCAGCGCGGCATAGAGGAACGACATTCCCCCCTCGCCGATCCCCAGCCGGCCGGTTGCCAGCAGGGCGAACAGCACGATCTGCGCGCCGTCCAGGAACCCGTTGGCACCCCACGCCACGACCAGCACCAGGACGCCCGCCGAGGATCGGACCGGCTCGATTCCCTCGCGGATGCGCATCCACGTGGTGGGCGACTTCCTGTCGGGCGCGTCGGAAGCGCCAGCGGAGGGCCCCAGCTCCGTCTTGATTTGCGAGATCGCCACGGCGGACCCGAGAAACGTCACGGCGTTCACCGCGAACGCCATGGCAGGCGACCCCAGCATCAGCAGCACGCCGCCAACTGCCGGACCCAGAGCGACACACAGGTTCTGGATGGTGGACGTGATCGAGTTCGCCGCCGAGAGCTCGTCCTCCTCCACGAGCAGCGGGAGCGCGGCATCCTCGGCCGGGTGGTAGGCCACCGAGAACATGGTCGAGGCGCCGGCCAGCAGGATCGCCAGCGCTGCCGACCCCGACGTGAGGGCCACGACGACGAGCAGCCCCATCAGCCCGGCCCGCGCCAGATCCGCCACGACCATCACGCGCTTGCGTGGGTAGCGGTCTGCGATCAGACCGCCCAACGTCCCGAACACCACGTACGGTAGCAATCGCACGATGCCGGCGGCGGCGACCCACGTGGGGGAGTGCGTCATCCGCAACACCAGCACCAGCAGCGCGACGTTGTAGAGCCAGTCGCCCGTCTGCGAGATGGCCTGGCCCGCCACGAGGAAGCGGAAGTCGCGATGCCGAAACGGCGCGCGCATCCCGCGCGGGGTCGCCTGCGTTTCCACTCGGCCGCCCACCTGGTCGCTGCAGTCCGTCACCCACCGAGTGCCGCACGTGGGGTCGCGTGCGATCGTGGCTGGAGGATTCCGTCCACGCCGCAGTCCCCTGTGCCTGCGCGATGCGCGACGGCCGCCCAACGGCGGCCGTGTGCGACGGCACGCACCTGCCGTCACGTCGCAGCGTACCTGTCCCGACGGCGTTCCCTCCACAGCATTCTACGGGCGTGGCAACGCCTGGGGCGCACGTGCGCAGGCTGGCCGCTCGACCCCAACTGCTCTTGCCCGGCGCCCGCCCGGGCCCCATATTGAGCACGGTCCAAGGCTCCCACGTCGAAGCGGGGTGAGGCGGTGCTGCCGCGTTCCCCCGGTGACCCGCTGCGGTCGGTGGAGACGGGTCCGCTGCGTCCAGCGCCGTGTGATGCGCAGCTCTATGCCAGTCGCGCCTCGCTCCATCAACGCCCCCGCGTTCCCGCGCGCTTTCCCGTCATCTCAGCCTGGGCCGGCTGGGCTCTTTGGGCCCTGAGCGCCCTGATCGGCCTGGCTCCGGCCGCGGCGGTCCACGCGGCCTGGGATCTTCGCGGGAAAGCGGATGTCCAACCCGCCGACGAACGCGGCATCCAAATCATCGACGGCTCCTTCGTGCACAACGTCGGCGAGCTGCAGCTCAACATCACGAACTGGGGGCTGATCGGCTCCCGACCCACGTTACACGCTTCCTATTCGAACGCGCCCTCGGCCATGTGGCCGGCGGGCAGCGGCGTGGACTACCTGTGGGCGGCCGGGCTGTGGGTTGGGGCGCTGAAGAACGGCCTTCCGTACGTCACGACCGGCCAGTACGCCACGGAGCTGATCTCCAACCCCGACGATCCCCTGGACACGATCTACCGCATGCGTGAGGGCGAGCCCAACGGGCTGCGCTACCCGGAGCCCGGCGAGGACGACGACGGCGACGGCCGCGTGAACGAGGATCCCAGGAACGGGCTCGATGACGATCTCGATGGCCGTATCGATGAGGACTACGCCGCCATCAGCCACCAGCACTTCCGCTGCGAGATGCGCGACGACTGGCCAGCGCTCCGCCAGCTCCGTCCCGACCACGAGCCGCTCGGCCTGCAGGTCGTCCAGGACAGCTACCAGTGGGAGAACGACGACGCCGACGATTTCGTCGGCTTCGAGTTCACGATCCGCAACGTCGGTACCGAGATCCTGCAGGGCGTCTACGTTGGCCTTTTCTCCGACTGCGACATCGGCCCACGCTCCCGCGCGAACATCAGCGACGACGATCTGCCGGGCTTCTGGCAGGGGCGCGTGCGCGCGCCGGACGGAAGCTGGGTGCCGCTCTCGATGGGCTATATGTACGACGCCGACGGCGACAGCGGACGCGCCGGGGGATACATCGGCGTCATGTTCCTGGGGCACAACACCGACCCCTCGGGCGAGCGCGCGCCGCGCACGGCGCGGGTGCGCAGCTTTCAGCTCTTCCCAATAAGGTCTCCGTTCGACTGGAGCGCGGACTACGGCGACTATGAACGCTACTATTTCCTGTCCAACGACCAGATCGACCGGTACCCGACCGATCCCAGCCAGGCTGCCGATTACGCCTTCCTGATCTCGACCGGCCCATTCACGCCGCTGCGGCCGGGCACCGAGATCCACGTGCAGGCTGCCATCGTGGTGGGCGCGGGGCTGGACGGACTCCAACGCAACGCGGCCGAGGCCGCCCTCACGTTCTACGGTGCCTGGTTTGACCGCGACAACGACCCGTCGACGGGCCTCATGGGGCGTGAGACAAAGGTCTGCATGTCCGACCTGGGCCCGCCTGGCCCGCTCAACCCGATCTTCAGTTTGGACCGGGACTGCGGCGACAGCCTCGTGAGCCCGCCCATCTTGCCCCAGTTGGTGACCGCGGAGGATCTTGACGCGCGCGGCTGCGTCTACATCGACAACGACTGTGCGTTGCAGCAGTTGCGGGGGGCGCAGGAGTGTTGGCAGGACGGCATGGGGGCCCCCGAGGACTCGCTCGCCGGCTGCACGGGCGTCGGGGGCCGCGAGTTCCACGTGCCGTGGCTCACCAACGTCGCGCCTCTCGCGCCGGGGCTGCGGCTGTGGGAGACCCACGACCGGGTGCACGTGTACTGGGACGATGCTGACGAGTCGCGCAAGGACCCGCGCCGGGGCCTGGTGGACTTCGAGGGATATCAGGTCTGGCGCGCGGACAACTGGACGCGGCCCGTGGGGTCGTCGATCGCCAACGGCCCGGCGTCGCGTCAGTGGCGGCTGATCGCGGGGTTCGATGTGGTGGACTCCTTCCTCTTCCGGCGGCAGCTTTCCAGCGGAGAAACGCAGGTCTACAAGCTGCCGCTGGGACCCAATACCGGGCTGGAGGCCATCCGCTACACGCCGCGCGTTCTGCGCGAAGGGTCGCCGGAGGCGGCGCGCTTCGCCGATCTCAACGTCCTGCTGGACCGCATCGTCGCGGAGAACCCGGCCCTGCCGGCCGGGCACCACATCCGCTACCGCGACGAGCTGGGCACGCTGACGCCGCTGGGCGAGCGCTACGCCGCCCTGCAGGATTGGGAGTGCTGTTACGACCAGCTCGACACGTTGTTCGTCCACAAGAAGGGGGGCGGGTTCCTCGAGTACGTGGACCGCGAGGTGCACGACGGACGCTGGTACTTCTACTCGGTCACGGGCACGGACTTCGAGCTGGACCCGCAGTCCGGCGCGCAGCCGCTCGGTCCGGGTCTCGCCGGCGATCCCCAGGGGAACTTCCACTTCGCGATTCCCCGCTCGCAAGCGCAGTCGGCGCAGGACCGCGCCCGCCACGGTTCCAACGTCTACGTCGTTCCCAACCCCGCCACGCGCGAGGCGCTCGCCGAGTTCTACCAGGTCCACCCAGCGCCGGGCGATCCCACGGGCGTGCGCATCGAGTTCCGCAACCTCCCGCTCGCGCGCAACCGCGTGCGCATCTTCACCCTGTCCGGCGACCTCGTGGCCGAGCTGTGGCACGACGGAACGGCCGGCAACGGCTCGCTCTCCTGGAACCTGATCTCGGGCGGTGGGCGGGAGATCACCAGCGGCATCTATCTCTTCGCCGTGGAGTCGAACGACACGGCCTTCGACCGCGTGATCGGCCGTTTCGTCGTGGTGCGCTAAGCATCCGCCGGCGGGCTCTGCTGCGTCACCGGACCCAGCCCCGCCATCGAATCCCGCCCGGATGCCGCGGGCGGCGTCCCGCCTGCCACTTTGGGCGGCGCTCTGCGCTGCATGCGGCCGATCACCGCCCGCAGCCGGGCGGGGTCGTCGGTGATGATCCCGTCGGCCCCCAGGGCCAGCAACCGCGCCATCTCGCCTTCGTCGTTCACCGTCCAGTAGCGTACGGCCACCGCGAGGCGGTGGGCGTCCGCGATCAACCGGATCGCCCCCAGATCGAGCCCGCGGAAACGCGCCGGAATCTGCAGCGAGCGCGCGGGCGCCCGGTACCCACGCCACCAGCGCAGCCGATGCCGGAGGTAGAAGCGCTGCGCCTCGTGGCGGCTAAAGAAGCTTGCGAGCTCGGGGGCGAGCGCGCGCAGGCGCAGCGCGGCCGCGTGCGCCTCGGCTCCAACCACCACGCGGTCGTGGGCGCTCAGCTCGCGCACGAGTGCCACCACCGCCCGCTCCGTTCGCGGGTCGCCGCGCTTGAGGTCGATCGAAATCCAGATCGCCGGGAACTGCTCGAGCACCTCGCGCAGCGCCGGGATGCGCACACCGCGCCTGCGCCAGGGGAACTCCCCACTGCTGGCCTGGGGCTGCAGTTGGAAACGATAGCCAGCATCGAGCGCGCGCGCCGCGGACCAGTCGAGTTGGGCAACCGGCCCAGCGCCGTCGGTCGTGCGCTCGAGCGTCTCGTCGTGCAGGACCACCACCATGCCATCGCGCGTGCGCTGCACGTCGAGCTCCAGCCCCTGCGCTCCGTCCTGCTCGACCGCGAGCCGGAACGCCTCGAGGGTGTTCTCGGGCGCGCGTGCACAAGCGCCGCGATGGGCGATGATGACTGGTTCAATCCCCATGACCTCCCTGCCAGGGAACCGCGCGCGGGCCTTTCCGGCAAGGGCGCAGTGACGATCCCAGGCGTTGCCGCGCTGCCACCTCCGCCGGTATGCTCGTCGCCGTCGCCTGGGCCACCCTCATCCCCCGCGCCCGGGCTCCTTCACACAACCCTCCAGAGCACATCGGGGTGGTGTTCCGTGTCCTCCACCAGACTCTCCTGCGGGCTACTTCTGATGCACCGGGCCGGCGCGCCGGCCGCGGCGGCACTTCTCGTGGGCATTTCCATCGGGACGGCCGCGCACGCCCATGCCGGGCCTCCGCGCGTCCACGCGCTGCGCGGCGCGAAGGTGGTGGTCGCGCCGGGCCGGACGGTCGATCCCGGCACGATCGTCATGCGCGATGGCCGCATCAGCGCGGTGGGGCCGGCGGACCGCGTGGCGATCCCCCCCGATGCGCGCCTGTGGGACGGCAAGGGGCTCACCGTGTACGCGGGCTTCATCGAGCCCTACCTGGAGCGCGCCTACGACGAGGACAAGGAGGCCGCCCGCCCCGACGGCAGCGACTCCGATCCCGGCGTCGCGGGCCCCAGCGCCGCGTATTCGCGCGTCCGCCCCGAGCGCCGCGCGGTGGTGGGACTCGCTCCCGCAATCGAACTGCGGCGCGAGCTGCGCGGGCTCGGGTACACCGCGGCGTGCTTCGTGCCGGCGCCGGGGGCGGTGCGCGGGACGGCGGCCCTGGCCGGGCTGGCAGACGTCCCGCCGAATGAGGCAGTGATTGCCGCCGACATCGCCATGGCGGCCGCGTTCGAGCCCGCCGGAGAGGACTCCCGCAGCTATCCGGGATCGACGATGGGCGCGATCGCGTGCTTCCGGCAGATGATGCTCGACGCGCGCCACTACCACGACGACCAGGCCGACTACGCGCAGCATCCCGGCACCCGCGAGCGGCCGCAGTACGATCCCGCGCTGGAGGCGCTGCAGCCGGTCGTGTCGCGCGCTCTGCCGGTGCTGCTGGCAGCCTCAGGCGTGCTGATGGAGGACCGCGCGGCGCGCGTTTGCCGCGAGCTGGGGGTGGATCCGGTGCTGGTCTCCACGGGCGAGGAGTGGCGGCGCCCCGATCTCATCCGCGCGGTCCGGGTTCCGTTGATCCTGCCGCTTACGTTTCCCGATGTGCCGCGCGTCGATCAGGACGCCGACTGGGTGCAGATCTCCCTCGACGAGCTGCGCGCCTGGGACTGGTCCGCGGAGAACCCGGCGCTGGTGGCCAGACTGGGCTTGCCGTTCGCCCTCACCACGCAGGGTCTCAAGGACCGCGGCGATTTCTGGAAGAAGCTGCGCGCCGCGCGCGATCGCGGGCTGACCCACGATCTGGCGCTGGCAGCGCTGACCACCGTGCCCGCCCAGATCTACCGGGTGCAAGACCGCCTGGGCACGAGCGAGGCCGGCCGGATCGCCAACCTCACCGTGCTCGCCGGCGCGCTGCTGGACGACGACGTGCGCGTGGATTCGGTGTGGATCGATGGCGCTTGCTACCCCAGCCCGCCGCGCAGCGAGCAGGACGAGCAGAAGCAGGATGCGCAGAAGCCCGGCGATCAGCCCGCCGGCGGAGCGCAGGCCGACAAGAAGCCGCCCGCTGCCCGCGTGGCGCGCGAGCCGTTCGCCGACCGCGGGCCGCTGCAGGCACCGCCCGCGGTGCTGGTGCGCAACGCCCGCGTGTGGACCTGCGGCCCGCAGGGGACGCTCACGCAGGCCGACCTGCTGGCGCGCGGGGGCAAGATCGTGCAGGTGGGCAGCGGGATCGCCGCGCCCGCCGACGCACTCGTGATCGACGCGTCGGGCAAGCAGCTGACGCCCGGGCTGATCGACTGCCACAGCCACGCCGCAATCGTGGGCGACGTCAACGAGGCTACCCACTCGTGCACCGCCGAGGTGCGCATCGCCGACGTGGTCAACAGCGAGACGCGCAACATCTACTTGGAGCTGGCTGGCGGCTTGACGTGCGCCAACCTCCTGCACGGTTCGGCCAACGCCATCGGCGGGCAGAACCAGGTGATCAAGCTGCGCTGGGGTGCGGGGCCCGAGGAGCTGAAGCTCGACGGCGCGCCGGCGGGCATCAAGCTCGCGCTGGGGGAGAATCCCAAACGCTCCAACGCCCCCCCTGGTGCGCAGGGGCGCTTCCCGGGCACGCGCATGGGCGTAGAGCAAGTGATCCGCGAGCGTTTCGCGGCCGCCGCCGACTACCAACGCGCCTGGGACGAGTTGCGCACGGTCCGCAAGGGCAAGGGCGTGCCGCCACGACGCGATCTGCAGCTCGAGGCTCTGGCCGAGGTCCTGGCCGGCACGCGCAAGATCCACTGTCACAGCTACCGGCAGGACGAGATCCTGATGCTGATCCGCCTGATGGAGCAGTTCGGCGTGAAGATCGGAACGTTCCAGCACGTGCTGGAGGGGTACAAGGTCGCCGACGAGATCGCCGCCCACGGCGCCGGGGCTTCATCGTTCTCCGATTGGTGGGCCTACAAATTCGAGGTGTACGATGCCATTCCCTACAACGGGACGATCATGAACCAACGCGGCGTGGTGGTGTCGTTCAACAGCGACAGCCCCGACCTGGCACGACGCCTCAACTGGGAGGCTGCCAAGGCCGTGAAGTACGGCGGCACGAGCGAAGAGGACGCTCTGCGCTTCGTGACGCTCAACCCGGCGAAGCAGCTGGCCATCGACGCGCGCATGGGCTCGCTGGAGCCGGGCAAGGACGCGGACTTCGTCATCTGGTCGGGGAGTCCGTTGGCCGCCAGCACGGTCTGCGAGCAGACCTGGATCGAGGGCAAGCAGTACTTCGATCGCGCGGCCGACGCGCAAATCCGTGCTCGCCTGGGCGCCGAGTACGACGCATTGCTCGCCAAGGCGAAAGAGGCCGCGAAGGCGGCCGCGGATCGCTCAGGCGGAGCCGCGGGGGCTGCCAGCGGCGCGGCCGGCACTCGACCGGGCGACCGGTCGGCATCCCGCGATCCGTACCATCCACCGGAGGAGCTGCGCTGGGACGGCCACGGCCGTGGCTGCCTAGACGCCGCGGACCTGCACGGCGACCTGCGCGATGACATGCGCGCCGAAGCTCGCGGAGACGCTCGTGGCGACCTGAGTGGCGGCTCCCGCGAGGAGGGAAAGTGATGCAAGCGTTCGAATCGGGCAGCTGGGGCGCTCCTCGCTGCTTGCAGCGGACCAGGGCTCGCCACCTCGCGGCGCTCGGGCTCGCCGCGCTGGCCCTGGCGGCGCTCGCCATCGGCGGCGCGAGCCCGGGCGATGCGCAGGCGGCCCAAGCGCTGGTGGGCGCGACGGTCATCACGGTCAGCGGCGCCGTGCACGATCCGGGGGTGGTGGTGATCGGCGACGACGGCGCCATCGCCGCCGTCGGGCCAGCCGCCTCCACGACGGTCCCGCCGGGGGCTGTGCGTATCGACCTGCACGGCCTGCGGCTCTACCCGGGCATGATCGACGCCATGACGTCGCTGGGCCTCACGGAGGTCGCGGCGGTCGCGGCGACCAACGACGTGGGCGATATCGGCGACCTCAACCCGCACCTGCGGGCCTATGCTGCCGTCAACCCCGACTCCGAGCTGATTCCCGTTGCGCGCGCGGGCGGCATCACGCACGCGCTGGTTGCGCCGGGCGGGGCGCTCCTGCGCGGCACCAGCGGCCTGATCGCCCTCGACGGTTGGACCTGGGAGACCATGCTGGTCAAAGGCCCCGTGGCGCTCCACGTCGGCTGGCCGTCCATGCAGCTCGATCGCTCGCCGCAGGCGCAGATTCCAATCAAGAAGCAGCTCGAGCAACGCGCCGAGCGCCTGCGGCACCTCGACCAGCTGGTGGACGAGGCGCGGGCCTACGCCCAGGCGCGCGCGACGATGGGGCAGAAGGACACCGAGCGTCATGACGAGGACCTCCGCTACGACGCCTGGGGGCCGGTGCTGCGCAAAGAGATCCCGGTGATGATCCACGCCGACGGCGAGCGCGAGATCGGCGCGGCTCTCGACTGGTGCGCCCGACACGACCTGCGCATGGTGCTGGCGGGCGGCCGCGAGGCGGACCACGTCGCCCCGCGTCTGGCGCACGCCGGCGTCCCGGTGATCATCGACGGCGTCACCGGACTGCCCGGACGCGACACCGACCCCTACGATGCCAACTACGGCCTGGCGGGGCGCCTGCAGGCAGCCGGCGTGAAGGTCGCGATCGCCAGCGGCGCGGGCGCCTTCGCGGCGGCAGGCGTACGAAACCTCCCCGACCTGGCCGGAATGTCGGTCGCCTTCGGCCTGCCCGCGGACGCTGCGTTGCGGGCGGTCACACTCACGCCCGCCGAGATCCTCGGAGTCGCAGAGCGCATGGGAAGCATCGAGCCGGGCAAGCAGGCGCACCTGATCGCCACCGACGGCGACCTACTCGACATCCGCACCCGCGTGCTGCGCATGTGGATCGGCGGCAAGGAGGTCTCACTCGAGAGCCGCCACACCCGACTCTGGGAGAAGTACCGCGCCCGTCCGGCCCCACCCAAGGCTGCCGGCGCCGCCCGGGCGTCCGCTCGTCCGGACAGGACGGGCCGCCACGCGCTACAATAGGAGAGGCCGCGCAGGAGACGCCCAGCACAGAAAGGCCCGGCAAGGCGAAGCCCGGGACGGATGTCGCTGGCACCGAGACGGCCGCACCGCCAGGCCCCCAACGCAGAGGCTGCAACCCCCAGGGAAGGTCCCCGATGAAGCGCCCATCGCTCCTGCTCGTGTGTGCCGCGGTCTGTGCCGTCGTCTGCGCGCCCCCGCGGGCCAATGCCTCGCTGCGGGGTGGCGCGTCCCCGCGCGACAGCGCAGCCGCCGCGACCGCCGGCAGCGTTGGCTCGCGTTCGCTGCGCGAGCGGATGCTCGCCGCCCTGCCTCCTCAGCTGGCTGCCGCTGCGCGAGCGCGCACGACGGCCGTGCCGCCGCGCTACGCGCCGGGAGAGGTGCTGGCGATCCTGCGTGAGGACACGCCGCTCACCCCGCTGTCCGGCGGGACGCTGAAAGCGGACAGCGGCCCGGTCGCAGCCATCCTCCAGAAGCACGGTCTCGATCGCTTCGCCTATCTGTACCAGGCCGAGCCGGCCAAGGCCCTGCACCGGCGCTACCTCGAGCTGCTCAGCAGCAGACCGGACTTCGACCCGGAGGCGGCCGCGTCCGAGCTGCGCGCCACCGGACTCTTCCGCGCCGTCATTCCCAACTACTACGTGCGCGTGCTGAGCACCATCCCCAACGACCCGCTGGTGCCCCAGCAGTGGCACATCCACTCACCCGGCGGCGCTGACATCCATCTCCCGGAGGCCTGGGACCTGGCGCGGGGGGCGAGGACGACGACCATCGCCATCATGGACACGGGCGTGGACTACACGCATCCGGATCTGGCGGCGACGATCTGGACGAACCCCGGCGAGATCCCCGACAACGGCGTCGACGACGACGGCAACGGGTTTATCGACGACGTGTTCGGCTGGGACTTCGGCGGCAACGACAGCGTGCCGCTGCCGGAGCCCACCATCGATCCCACACTGGGGCTGGACATCGGCTTCCACGGGACGCACGTGGCCGGGATCGCCTCCGCCGTCACGAACAACGGCGAGGGCGGCGCCGGCGCGAGCTGGGGTTGCTCGATCATGGCGCTGAAGGTCAGCGACCCGGTCACCGGCGAGATTCCGGACGCGGCGGTCGCCGCGGCATTCGTGTACGCCTCGGACATGCATGCCGACGTGCTGTCGATGAGCTTCGGGGCGCCCGGCGATCCGGGTGTGCCCGAGTTCTTCCAAACGCTGGTCGATGACGCGACGGCGTCCGGGGTGCTGTGCGTCGCCGCCGCGGGCAATGACGTCACGAGCACACTGAGCTATCCAGCGGCGAGCAATGGCGTGCTGGCCGTGGGGGCCACCGACGAAACCAACGCGCGCGCCGACTTCTCCAACTTCGGCCCGTGGGTCGACGCGGGAGCGCCGGGCTCGCAGATCCTGTCCTCGATCTGCCAGAACTATGAGATCGATTTCCTGTCGCAGCTCTTCTACATCCTGTTCTTCGGCTGGGACGGGGTGAGCCCGTACATGCTGGCCGACGGAACCTCGATGGCCTGCCCACTGGCTGCCGGGGTCTGCGCGCTGGTCAAATCGCAGGTGCCGTCCCTGAGCCCGCAGCAGCTTGCGCAGGTCATCATCGACAACGGCGACGTCGTTCCCTATGACCAACCGATCGGCAAGAAGGTGAACGCGTTCAAGGCGGTGCAGGCAGTAGTGGCGAGGACGGGCGTGGAGCCCGGGCCCACGCCGCCGCCGCCGCAGCCCGCGGGCGGACGCGCGATCGGCCTGGTGGACATCGTGCCGAACCCCTCCAATCCGCGCACGGCGATCCGCTTCGCGCTGGCGCGGCCAGGCTCTGTGCGTGCCGAGGTGTTCGATGTAGCGGGGCGCCATGTGCGCCGGCTGCTCGACGGCGCGCTCCAAGCGGGTCTGCACCAGGTGGTCTGGGACGGAGCCGACCAGAGCGGCCGGACCGTCGCCAGCGGCGTCTACACGGTGAGGGTGGAGAGCGCCGGCGACGTCATCAGCGGCAAGATCGTGCTGGCGCGTTAGCGGCGCTCAGCCCAGGGCAGGGCTTGGAGCTTCAGCCCGCCCGCACCGACCCCGGCGCACAGGACCAGGCTGTCCAACGACGCAGCGCTGACGCACCACGTTGGCAGTTCCACGGCGGCCGCGCGCCACTCGCCCTGGGTGCGCACCAGCAGGCGTGGCGCCGGCTCGCCTTGGGCGAGCAGTGCGGCCAGCACGCCGCCGCGCGATGCGACGCCGCGCGCCGAGCGGGTTGGAGCCCAGCGCGGGGCGCTGTGCCGAGTGTTGCCGGTGTCGCCGCCCACGTCGCTGTCCGCGCGGCTCTCCACGGCGCTGTCCGCGGCGGCGACCGCAATCTCGATGGGGGCTTGTCCGCCCCGGTCCTGCAGCAATCGCATGCGCCCGCTGGACCCGTCGCGCCAGACGACGCTGCCGCCTGCCTCGACCGCTCCGGCCGCGGGACAACCACGGATCTTCCACAGGGGTGGGCCCACCGGCTCGGGCCTGGAGAAGGTCCCGCTGGCCCCCAGGTGCGTACGGAAGATGTCGCGGTAACCCTCGGGCGTCGTGTTGCGGAAGAGGATCTCGACCTGGCCCTGCGCGTCGAGCCCGATCCACGGGCGGCAACAGCTGCAGACGGACGCCGAGTGGGCAGCACTCACATCCTGCTCGCTGGCGCGGCCGTCCGCAACGCGCGCGTAGAACAGGTCACAGGGCTCCTCCTCGCCGGGCTTGGCTCGCCGCCCGTCGAGCCAGGCGGCATGGAGCCCGCCGGCCCGGTCGAAGGTCACGACAGCGAAGGCCTGCCGCGCCTTGCCGGCGTCCTGGTTCAGACGGATCGAAGGCGCGTAGCAGATCGCGCTGTCGCGGCCGATGGCAACGCGCACATCGCCTGCCGTATCGGTCCAGGCGACGGCGATCTGTCCCGCGAACCCCGTGGCGATCGATGGGCGGATCTCGTCGAAGGCCATGAGCACGACCGAGCCTGGTGCGTCATTGATCCGGGTCGCGGGTCCCAACCGGTCACCGCGCAGCCAACGGGCGATGTACAGGTCCCCGCCGTCGCCGTGACTGGCGGACGGCACTCCCCACATCGCCACGACCGTGCCGTCGCTCTGCACGGCGAGCTGTGGGTGGCGAAGGGCGCCAGCCTGGGGGCTGGGCCCGCCGTGGTCGTGGTTTCGGTCGGCGCGCGCGGGCGAGGCGCCTGGCGCCAGCAAAAGCGCGAGCAGCATCCAGGAAAGCCGCCGCAGAGCGCGCGACAAGCCACGATCGGGAACGATTCGCCGCCATCGGTCGCAGGCCGCCAGAAAAACGAGCACGGGAACGCTCCTTGCCAGTGCCGGGGTGCGGACATCCTACAGGCCCGGCCTAGGTCCGTGTCAACTCGCCGGGCCCGCATGCGCCCCTCGTGGCCCTGGCCGCGCCGCAAGCCCCTGGGCCTGCGGACCGAAGGAGGATCCATGGACGGTGGCACACTCGGACTGATCGGCGGCATCGCCGGGACGCTGCTCGGCGTCGGCGGCGGCGTCTACGGGACCTGGCACGAGATGAGGACCGAGCACGCACTGCCGAACCGCCAGCACTTCACCTTCTGGCCGAGCACGAGCAACCCGTGGGACCGCACGGATTGGCTGGCGATGATCCACATCTGGATGGGGTCGTTGTGCTGGATCGGGCTCTTGTGGGCAATCCTGCTGCGCGCGCCCTACGCCGTGGAGTACCCGCTGCTGATGATGCTGTTCTTCGGCTTCTGGTTTGGCCATCAGCGCCAGGTGGAGCGGATCGTGGAGAAGGTCAACCGGCGGCTGGGGGGCGACCCGGTGATGCCCGCACGGGTGTCTGCAGCAGAGGGGACCGCTCCGCAGGGTCCGGGGCAGATCGAGACCGGCCGTGGTCCCAGTGAGACCGGCCCAGACGCCGCGCAATCCGGCTGAGATCAACGGGGGCGGAGTTCCACCGACTGAGACCAACCAGGACGATCTGTCCGTCCGAGCCGGGCGCACGTGGAGCGCCTGGGCGCTGATGTTAGCGCAGCACCAGCGTCGCCTTCATCAGGTCGCGGTTCATGCGCGCGATGAACTCGATGCTGATGGCCTTGGGGCAGGCCGCTTCGCACTCGGCGTGGTTTGTGCAGCCGCCGAATCCTTCCGCATCCATCTGCGCCACCATCTTCGCGACGCGTTCGTGGCGCTCGGGCTGGCCCTGCGGCAGCAACCCCAGGTGCGAGACCTTGGCGGCGGTGAACAGCATCGCCGAGGCGTTGGGGCAGGCCGCCACGCACGCGCCGCAGCCAATGCAGGCCGCGGCGTCCATCGCTCTGTCGGCGTGCTCCTTGCGGATGGGGATGGCGTTGGCGTCGGGCGCACAGCCCGTGCCCACCGAGATGAACCCGCCCACGTGCATGATCCGGTCCAGCGCGGTACGGTCCACCACCAGGTCCCGGATGACCGGAAACGGCTTCGCGCGCCAGGGCTCCACCCAGATCACGTCGCCCTGCTTGTAGTTGCGCATGTGCAGCTGGCAGGTCGTGGTCTCCTGCTTGGGACCATGCGGCCGGCCGTTGATGACCAGGCTGCACATGCCGCAGATCCCCTCGCGGCAGTCGTGATCGAACGCGACAGGCTCCTCACCCTTGTCGATCAGCTGCTCGTTGAGGGCGTCGAGCATCTCCAGGAACGACATGTCCGGGGAGACGTCCCCCGCGTGGTACTCCACGAATAGCCCCTTGGCGTCGGGGCCCGTCTGCCGCCAGATGTGCAGGGTCAGATCCATGGGTCGCTCCAGCCGTATCTCTTGTCTGCCCGTGGCTCGTGTTGTTCTCGGCCTGCGTGCGGCTTCCTTGCGTGCCCAAAGCCCGTTTCGCCCCGGTGGCTGCCGCGCGCCGCGGTCTACTTGTAGCTGCGCGTTGCCAGGTGCACGTACTCGAACTCCAGGGGCTCCTTGTGCAGCGCCGGCGCCTTCCCGTCGCCCCGGTGCTCCCACGCGGCGGCATAGCAGAACTTCTCATCGTTGCGCTGGGCCTCACCGTCGGCCGTCTGATGCTCCTCGCGGAAATGGCCCCCGCACGATTCGTCGCGCTGCAGGGCGTCCAGGCACATGAGCTCGGCGAATTCCATGAAGTCGGCCACGCGCCCGGCCTTCTCCAGGGATTGATTGAGGGTCTCACCCTCGCCCAGCACGCGCACGTCGCGCCAATACTCCTCGCGCAGCTGGGGGATGCGGGCCAGGGCCTGCTTGAGGCCCTGCTCGTTGCGCCCCATGCCGCACTTGTCCCACATGAGCTTGCCCAGCTCCTTGTGGAAGCTGTCCACGCTGCGCCGGCCCTTGGCCGACAGGAGCTTCTTCGTGCGCGCGGCGACTTCCTGCTCGACCTTGCGGAACTCCGCGTGGGAGGTCTCGACCTTGTCGAACGCGGTGCGCGTCAGGTAATCGCCGATGGTGTACGGGATGACGAAGTAGCCATCGGCCAGCCCCTGCATCAGGGCGCTCGCGCCCAGGCGATTGGCGCCGTGGTCGGAGAAGTTGGCCTCGCCCAGCACATAGAGGCCGTCGACGGTGCTCATCAGGTTGTAATCCACCCATAGACCGCCCATGGTGTAGTGCGCCGCCGGATAGATGCGCATGGGCGCTTTGTACGGGTGCTCGCCGGTGATGTTCTCGTACATGTCGAAGAGGTTGCCGTAGCGCTCGCGGATGACGTTCTCGCCCAGCCGCGCGATGGCGTCGCGGAAGTCCAGATACACGCCCTGGCCACCAGGCCCCACGCCGCGGCCGTCGTCGCAGGCCTCCTTGGCGCGGCGCGAGCTGACGTCGCGCGGCGACAGATTGCCGTAGCTCGGATAGAGGCGCTCGAGGTAGTAATCGCGGTCGCCCTCAGGAATCTGGTCGGGCGGCCGCGTGTCGCCCTTGCGCTTGGGGACCCAGATGCGCCCGTCGTTGCGCAGTGATTCGCTCATGAGGGTGAGCTTGGACTGGTGCTCGCCGGCCACCGGGATGCAAGTGGGGTGGATCTGCGTGAAGCAGGGATTGGCCATGGCCGCCCCGCGCTTGTAGGCGCGCCAGATGGCGGTGACATTACAGCCCTTGGCGTTGGTGGACAGGTAGAACACGTTGGCGTAGCCGCCGGTGGCGAGCACCACTGCGTTGGCCGCGTGCGACTCGATTTTGCCCGTGTAGAGATCGCGGGTCACGATGCCGCGAGCCTTGCCGTCGATCACCACCACATCGAGCAGCTCGCTGCGTGGGTGCATCTGCACCGTCCCCGCGCCGATCTGACGGCACAGCGCCGAGTACGCTCCCAACAGCAGCTGCTGTCCGGTCTGCCCGCGCGCGTAGAACGTCCTGGACACCTGCGCGCCGCCGAAGGAGCGGTTGGCCAAGAGCCCCCCGTACTCCCGGGCGAAGGGCACGCCTTGCGCCACGCACTGGTCGATGATGTTCACCGACAGCTGCGCCAGACGATAGACGTTCGCCTCGCGGGCGCGGAAGTCTCCACCCTTCACCGTATCGTAGAACAGGCGGTAGACGCTGTCGCCGTCGTTCTGGTAGTTCTTCGCGGCGTTGATCCCGCCTTGCGCGGAGATGCTGTGGGCGCGCCGCGGGCTGTCCTGGAAGCAAAAGCACGCGACCTTGTAACCCAGCTCCGCCAGCGACGCGGCGGCCGAGGCTCCAGCCAGTCCGCTGCCCACCACGATGATCTCGTACTTCCGCTTGTTCGCAGGATTCACCAGCTTGAGGTCGAAGCGGTGCTTGTCCCACTTCTGCTCGATGGGGCCCGACGGGATCCTGGCATTGAGCTCCATGGTGCCCTGCCTCTTGGCGCCCTAGTGGACGATGCCGGTGAGCACGGCCACCGGGATGGAGATGTTGCCCAGCGCGACGATCAGCGCAATCGCTGCTGCCAGCCTCCGCCGCCAGACGTTCCAGCGCGGGTGGCTTACGCCCAGGGTCTGGAAGATGCTCCAGACGCCGTGGTAGAGATGCAGCCCCAGCGCTACCATCGCCACGATATAGGCGATGGAGACGGGCCAGACGTTGAAGCCCGCGATCACGTTGGCGCGCACGTGGCCGGGCTCGAAGTGCGGGTGGACCGTACCCGTGGTGAAATGGAGGATGTGGTAGACCACGAACAGGCCGACGATCAGGCCGCCCCAGCGCTGCGTGCGCGACGCGTAGGTGGAGCCCTGGTGGGTCTGTTGCTTGTACCGCACCGGACGCGCTGTCCAGTCCATGCGCGTCAGGACGACCGCGGCAGAGACGTGGAGTACCACACAGGTCAACAACACCAGCCGGAAGATCCACAAGGCCGCGCCGTGGGGGAAGACCGGCGCGCCGGCGTTGCGCAGGAACTCCCCGTATACGTCCAGGGCCGGCACCAGTGCGCCGGCCGCATCGCGGTGCGCGGGCAAGAAGATCTTCAGGTTGCCCAGCATGTGCACGATCACGAACAGCACGAGCACGATGCCGGTCATGGCCATCGTGACCTTCAGGCCGATGGACGAGCGGGACAGGGCGGTCACCCTGCTCATGGGCCCTCCAGCAGATCGGGATGTCGTCGGGAGCGGACGCAGCGGTTCGACGGTTGCGCTCATGGATGGGATGAGGGGCTTCCTTGGAGCCCGAGGCGCCGGTGCGGGACGGTTTGGGCGCAGCGCCCACACGCAGTGCGGGGCCGTTCCGGCACAACGGCCTCAAACTAAGTACGCCCGGGACCAGCACATCAGGGTAGCATCTTGCTCCAGCAGGTCCAGGGGCATTCCGGGTTGGTGCCCCGCGCCCGCCGCGCTATCCTGTGGGTCCCCGATCGCAGCCGTGGCCCTGCGCCCGCTCGCGCGCACGGCCGAGTTGCCCCCTGCCCCGGAGCCAAGCGTTGGACGGCCCGCCGACTGCCCAGCCAGAGCCCGCGTCCGGCCAGACGACGCGGCCCGATCTCTCGGCGCTGCGGATGAACCGCCACACGGCGCAGACCCCAGGTGTGGTGCGCCGCCCGCGGCGGGCCGTGCGCCCGTGGATGATCGCCCTGGTTATGCTAGCCGTGCTGCTGGCGGGGGCGTGGCTGTTGCCTTTGCCGTGGCTTTTGCCACGCGTGGAGACCACCTCCGCCCAGGTGATCACGCCGACCCAGGCCTCCACGGTCTTGACCGCCACCGGCTACACCTACGCCCGCACCCGCGCCGCCGTGGGCGCCAAGATCATCGGCCGCGTGGTGGAGCTACGGGTCGACGAGGGCGATGCGGTCAAGGCGGGCGACGTGATCGCCGTCCTCGACAGCGACGACCTCAAGGCCGCCGTGCGGGAGGCGGAGGCGCGGGTGGCCGAGGCGCAGGCCCAGGTCGCCGACGCCCAGCGGGAAGCCGGCCGCCAGCAGGGGCTGCTGGACAGCGGCGTGGGAGCACAGGCGAACTACGACGCGGCGAGCACCCGGCTCGACGTCACCCGCGCCCAGCTCGGTACCGCTGAGGCTGCGCTGGCGGCAGCAAGGGCCCGCCTGACCTATACGGTCGTAACGGCCCCCATCTCCGGCGTGATCGTCGACAAGAACATCGAGGTGGGGGAGATGGTCGCACCCGGGGGCTTCACGTCGCAGCAGTCCAGCGGATCGATCGTGCGCATCGCCGATCTCGGAAGCCTGGAGGTCGAGGCTGACATCAACGAGAGCTACATCGCGCGGCTGAAGCTGGGCCAACCGGCGACGATCGGCGTCGATGCCGTTCCCGGCGTCAGCTATCATGGCCGGCTGCGCCAGATCGTGCCGACGGCCGACCGCCAGCGCGCTGTCGTGCAGGTCAAGGTCACCATCGACGACCGTGACGCGCGCCTGGTGCCCGACATGAGCTCGACGGTGACCTTCCTGGAGGAGGGCACGCGCACCGAGCAGCTTGCGGCGCAGGCAAAAATCGTAGTTACGCGCAGCGCCGTGCGCATGGAGGGGCAGGACGCCTTCGTGTTCGTGGTGCAGGGGGGCCGGCTGCGCAAGCTGGCGGTCACCGTCGGCGCTGCCGCAGGGGATCAGGTGGAGGTCTTGTCGGGGCTGCGCGGCGGCGAGACGATCGTGCAGGTCAACCTGGAGTCCCTGCGCGATGGCCGTCGCGTGCGGACGTGAGCACGGCGGCAGGATAGCACGCAGGAACCCGGCGAACGGACACGGTGGAAAGGACGGCCATGGCGCAACGGACGGACATGCCGCAGTCGATGACCAGCCAGAGCGAAGCGATTGCCCGGGGCGCGACCGTGGTGAAGATCCGCGGGCTGGGCAAGGCCTACCGGCGCGACAACTTCGAGATCGAGGTGCTCAAGGGTCTCGAGCTGGAGGTGGCCAGCGGCGATTTCATCGCGCTGATGGGCCCGTCGGGCTCTGGGAAGACCACACTGCTGAACCTCATCGCAGGCATCGACAAGCCGAGCGAAGGGTCCATCGAGATCGGTGGCCAGGACATCACGCAGCTGAGCGAGAGCGAGCTGGCGCCCTGGCGCCATCGCAACGTGGGCTTCATCTTCCAGTTCTACAACCTGATCCCGGTGCTCACCGCGCGCGAGAACGTGGAGCTGCCGCTCAAGCTCGCGCGACTGAGCAAGGGCGAGCGCAAGCTCAAGGTCGAGACAGCGCTGCGGGTGGTGGGGCTGGCCGACCGCATGGATCACTATCCGCGCCAGCTCTCCGGCGGGCAGGAGCAACGCGTGGCCATCGCCCGCGCCATCGTGACCGACCCGACGCTGCTGTTGGCCGACGAGCCGACTGGCGACCTGGACGCCCACAGCGCACACGAGGTGCTCGACCTGCTCGTCCAGCTCAACCAGGAGTTCGGCAAGACGATCTTGATGGTGACCCACGATCCGCGCGCGGCCGAGCGCGCCAGCCATGCCCTGCACCTGGACAAAGGAACGCTGGAGCGGGTCGGGTAGAGCCAGGGGTGGATCCGCGCTTGGACCGCCGCGATCTCGACGCGCGAGCGGCGGCGAACGGCTGTTCGACCTACGGTGGAACGCGGCCGCACCGCGGGTAGAGCCACCGGTAGCCCCGAGGAGACCGTGATGGGCAAACTGGCCTGGCGCAACCTGCTGCGCAACAAGCGGCGCACCTTCCTGACCATGGGCAGCGTGAGCCTCGCGCTGTTGCTGCTGTCGATGCTGCTCTCGATGCTGGCGGCCATGGAGCGCGCCGAGGGTTCCCAGGAGAACCGCGTGGTGGTACGCAACGCGATCTCGCTCACATTCTCGCTGCCCGAGTCCTACCTGCAGCGCTTGCAGACGCTGCCCCACGTGCAGGCCATCACTCCTTTGACCTGGTTCCAGGGGGTCTACAAGAACGACCGGCCCGAGAACTTCTTCGCCCGCTTTGCCAGCGACCCCGAAACGGTGCTGGGCGTCTTTCCGGAGTATCAGATCGCCGACCCGCAGAGGGAGGCGTGGCAGGCGGATCGCGGAGGCTTCCTGGCTGGCCAGGCCCTGGCCGACAAGTATCGCTGGAAGATCGGCGACCAGATCTTCATCAAGGGGGACATCTACCCCGTGAATCTCAACCTCACGCTGCGCGGGATCTTCTCCGACCCCGGCGCGCCTTCGCAGGAGCAGAAGATCCTCTTCCACCGGAAGTATCTCGAGGAAGCGCTGGGCAACCCCGGCGAGGTGGGGGCGTTCTGGCTGCTGCTGGACTCGGCGCTGAACCTCCCCACCGTGGTGGCCGCCGCCGAGAAGATGTTCGAGAACTCGCAGGCGCAGGTCCGCGCCGAGACCGAGGCGGCGTTTCGGCTCTCGTTCGTGGAGATGCTGGGCAACATCAAGCTGATGTTCGGGGCGATCGGCTTGGCCATCGTGATCTCGATCCTCTTCATCACGGCGAACACCATGGCGATGGCCGCGCGCGAGCGGACCACGGAGGTGGCAGTGCTCAAAACGCTGGGCTTCGGGCGCGGGCAGGTCGTGTGGATGGTGCTCGCCGAGGCCGTGGTGGTCGGCCTGATGGGAGGCCTGATCGGCATGGCGATCGCCGCCAGCATCATGCCCGGCATCGCCAAGGCAATGCGGGATGTGTTCCCGCTGTTCGGCACGCTGCGGCTGACCCCTGGAGCCCTGTGGTCGGGCGTGGGCCTCTCGCTTCTGATCGGCGCCACCGCCGGTTGGTTCCCCGCGTTCCAGGCAGCGCGCCTGCGCATCGTCGACGGCCTGCGGAGGGTGGCATGAACATCCCCATGAAGTACAACTTCCGCAGCCTGTTCGTGCGCCGCGGGACCACGCTCATGACCATCGCCTCGATCGCGATGGTCGTGCTGGTCTATATCGGCGTGTTGTCGCTGGCGGCCGGGCTGAGGCTGGCGTTTGGCAGCAGCGGGGACCCGCGCAACGTGATCGTGCTCCGTGACGGCGCACGCAGCGAGTCCGAGAGCTACTTTCCCCTGGAGCGCCACCGCGAGATGGCGGCGATGCCGGGCATCGCCCACGCGGCGGACGGCAACGTGCTGGCTTCGGGCGAGCTCGTGATCCTGCAGATCCTCAAGCGGGCCAACGGCAGCGAGAGCAACGTGGCGCTGCGCGGGGTCGGTCCCGAGGCGTTTCTCGTGCGGCCGCGGCTGCGGATCGTGGAGGGGCACAACTTCCGACCTGGCGCCGGAGAAGTGATCGTGGGTAAGTCGCTCGCCTCGCGCTTCCCCGAACTGCAGCTCGGGCGTGAGGTGACCTTCGGCCGCCTGGGTTTCAAGGTGGTCGGGCTGTTCGACGCCGGGGGCGGGAGCTTTGCCTCGGAAGTCTGGGGGGCGCGGGAGGATTTCGGCAACGCCTTCCGGCGAGAGACCGTCTGCTCTTCGAGCCTGCTGCGGGCGGCATCGGCGCAGGGCGCCCAGGCACTGGCCGCGAGCATCGCGGGCGATCAGCGCCTGCATCTGCAGCCGCTGTTGGAGCCGGAGTACTACGCCAGCCAGACGCGCGCCACCGGTAGGCAATTCGTAGTCATGGGGAACCTGCTGGGCATCATGATGGGATTTGGCGCCTGTTTCGCCGCGGCCAACACGATGTACGCGTCGGTCTCGGCCCGGGCCACGGAGATCGGGACGCTACGCGCGCTGGGCTTCCGTCGCCGCAGCATCCTGGGGGCCTTCGTGACGGAGGCGGCCCTGATCGGGCTCTTGGCCGGTGCGGTCGGAGCGGTGCTCTCGCTGCCGCTGAACGCCTATACCACCGGCACCACCAACTTCCTGACCTTCAGCGAGATCAGTTTCTCGCTGCGCACCACGCCCGGCGTGCTGGTGGGCGGGATCCTGCTCGCCGTGCTCACCGGTGTGATCGGCGGCTTCGCACCAGCCTGGTCGGCCTCGCGCGAGCCGATCGCGCAGCTCTTGCGACAGGCGTAGGCGCCCGGCGCTCCGCCCGACCGCGGGCGCAACGCCAGCGTTCCGGCGATCGCCCTTTTACGAGATCCGCTGGGCGATCTCCTGGATCCGGTCCATCCACAACTTCACCTCGGGCACGTGCTGGCGCGGCGTGCACTCGCCGCAGATCTCCGCGGCGAGGCGCGCGATGGACGCAGCGGTCCCGTTGAGGGTTGCCGTAGCCTGGGTGGACTCGCGCAGCCATGCGGAGAGGTCGCGCAGCTCGCGGAGGTTCGCTGCGACGCTTGCCAGCAACCCCTCGAGAACTTGATCGTCCGGACGCTGCTGCGGGCGGTAGAGCAGATCGTGGACGGTGCGCAGCTCACCGAGGAAGACCATCGCCAGGCTTTCTACGCGCGGCAACAGGCGATCGGAGGGGGCGGTGCTGGTGGCGGCGGCGGTCACGGCGCGCGCGACGCCCGTGGTGGCGGGCGCATTGGCGGCCGCCGCACGTGCCAGCGCGATGGCCTGCAGCTCCGAGAGGACGAGGTGGAGGTTGGTGCGCACGCGACCCAGGCGGTCCTCGAAGGAAATGCGGTGGATCTCCTCGGTCAGCAGCTCTTGACGGCTGCTCACCAGCTTGGAGACCACGCAGCCGAACACCAGCAGCTCCAGACCGGCCTCCACGACGGCGACCAGACGCCCCAGTCCCAGCGGCACCACGTCCCCGAAGCCGACCGAGGTGGCGGTGACGAAGCTGAAGTAGATCGCGGTGCCGAGTCCGCGCAGATCCGATCGGACCGGAGCACCGGCCTGCGCCATCGCTGGGGCGCCCCACAGCCCGAGCAGCCAGTACAGCAGCCCGAAGGCGGCGACGACGAGGATCCACAGGCCGAACAGTCCGCCGAACGAGCTCTCGGTGAGTACGGCCAGGAAGCGGCCGCCGCGCAGCCCTCGCCGGAGCTTGGCCATGGGGACTCCCGGCGCGGCTCGTCGTGTCGCGCCGGCGCCGGCCGCGCGCGCCCCCACGGTATGGGACCCTTCCAGCGGAAGATTGCTCTTCGTCCAATCCTCCAGGCCGCCCACGTAGTGCCGCACGTCGTGGTATCCCAGCTCACCCAGCAGGCCCACGGCCCGCTCGCCCAGCGGTCAGGTCGGCCCGCCACAGTAGACGGAGATCCGCCGCGCGAGATCGGGCGCGACGGCACGTGCGCGCGACGGGATCTCCGCCAGGGGCAGGCTCACCGCGCCAAAGATGTGGCTGCTCTCGAAGGACTCACGGGGGAGCACGTCCAGCAAGAGATGCGAGGGGTCGCGCAGCTTCGCCACGAGCTCGTCGCGTGTGATCTGATGAGCGGTCTGCATGATCCCCGCTGGCAAGGTCGGCCCTCGGTCGCTGCCCAGGGCGCAACGCTCCCCGGGGTTTCCGAACGCGCACCCCCGCCGGGGGGGAACGATCGGTTGCAGGGCACTGTAGCCGATCACACCGGCCCTGCGCCAGGACGGCGAGTCGCCGCGGCCGTGCCCGGTAGCGGAGCTCGGCCGGCCCGTGTATCGTCTGCGCCGGGCCGCCTGCGTGTCTACGTACCCACGTACCCGCGTGCGCACCTCCGCGCGCGTACGTCCGCGAATCGCTGCCCCGCATACGCCACACCCGCACAACCGGAGGCTTCCGGGACATGACGCTTCGACTCGTGACGCAGCATCGGCTGGGTCGGCTCGCGCTCCTGCTGGTGCTGCTTCTCACGCTGCCACTGGCGGCGGGCTGCTCCGGCGAGCAGTCCGGTACGACGCAGCAGCGACCGGCGGGCGGCACGCCGGCCGCTCAACCCGGCGGCCAGCCCGCCGCGTCGGCCGCCACCCAGCCCGCGACGCAGGCCAAGACCGTGGATCCCGCGACCGTCGCGACGCTCATGGGGGTCGTTGAGTTGGCGGGCACCCCGCCTGCGGAGCAGCCGGTGAACATGCGCAGCGAAGCCTGGTGCGGCCACCAGCACGGGCAACCGCCCGTGGAGGAGAAGGTCCGCGTGAAGAACGGGAAGCTCGCCTCAGCGCTGGTCTGGATCAAGGACGGGCTGGCGGGTTTCCGGTTCGAGCCGCGCAAGGACCCGGTGGTGCTGGATCAGGCCGGCTGCTTGTTCACGCCGCGCATCGTCGCGGTGCAGGTGGGGCAGCCGCTGAAGATCCTCAACAGTGATGAGATCCTGCACAACGTCCACGCCAAACCCGCGCTCAACCGGGACCGCAACCTGGCCCTTCCCAGCAAGGGCAGCAACCGCGACATCACTTTCGACCGCCCCGAGGTGATGATTCCAGTCGTCTGCGACGTACACCCGTGGATGAAGGCCTGGATCGGCGTGATCGCGCACCCATTCTTCACCGTGACCGGCGAGGACGGCAGCTTCCACCTCACCGGACTGCCGCCGGGCGACTACACGCTGGCCGTCTGGCACGAAGTGCTGGGTGCCAAGGAGCTGCAGGTCACCCTGACGCCGCAGCAGCAGCTGCAGCTTCCGCCGATCGTCTACGGAGGCCCCTGAGTCCCAGCGCGCTGCGCTGCTGCGCCCGCCCGCGCCTCGCTCGCCGTGGCGTGTCCGCCGGCGGGGCCACCGTCACCTTGGCACTCCTCCCGCAGCTCGCATGCCGTGGCCGCAAGCAGAAGGCCCCTCTCTGCGGAGGGGCCTTCGTCGATCGCCCGCGCGGTGCACCGCGCGCAGCAGAGCGGCCTGGTTCAGAAGCCCTTCACCGTCTTCGCCTTGCCGTAGATCCAGAACGTCACGGCCCAGCCCACCAGGATCACCGCCGAGACATAGCCCGGCTTGGCGGCCCAGGTGGCGTGCTGGCTCACCATGGCAAAGACCAGCGGCACGCTCATGTAGGTGTTGTGCTTCGAGCGCGTTCCGGCCAGCGCCACGACCGCTGCGTCGGGCGCCTGGCCCGCCTTGACCGCCGCGATGATCTTGCGCTGCGCCGGCCAGATGCGGTACCAGACGTTGAACGCCATGAACGATCCGAACATAGCGCCCAGGTGGATGGCGTAGGAGCGGTAGCTGAGGTGGGCGATGTCGGCGAAGAAGTACACCACCAACGACGCGAGGATCCAGCCACCCCAGAAGGTGACCTTCGGGTTCTTCAGGATGGTCTTCACCAGGATCTCGTAGATGTACACCCCTGGGAAAACAAGCACGAGCGCCACGATCGCGCGCGGCCCCCATGCGCCGATCGGGTTGAACATGATCCCGCCGTGGTAGTACACGAGCAGCAGCAACAGCAGGCCGGTGATCCACGTCCACGCGGCTCCCCAGCGGAAGAAGTAGAGCGCACGGGGCATCAGCTCGGGTACGACCTTTTTCTTCGTCTCGCCGTCCATGGTGGCGGCGAAGTTGGCGTTCACCCAGTTGAAGAAGTAGAGGTGGCCGATCCACAGGGTGCCAGCAACCACGTGGATCCACCGGAACAGAGACTGAAGGATCTCCATCGACACACTCCTCCGCTTGGGTCTCGTTGATGCCCCGCCGCAGCGGGGCTGCAGAAAGCCGTAGCTCCAAAGAGTCGCTTCGTCAACCATGGATCGCGTGCGCACTACCGGCCGGGACCCGTGCCGCGCTGCACCAGAGCGTTGCAGCACAGCGCAGCAGCGTCGCGTCGCGCCGTGGCGATGTGCCACGCTTGCGCCGCGGCTTCGCGCGGCCGCTTGCCGTGGCGCCTGGGTGGCGGCCCTTTGCGGCGCCTGCGCGGCGCGCTCGCTCCCCGCGGCGGCCACCCGCTCCGCCGGCTCAGCGCCGCGCGTCCGGCGCGCCGATCGTCTGCAGCTCGAAGTCCACCACGGCCAGCACGCCGTCGTCGAGGGTCACCTGGCGGTTGACCTGCCCGATCCGCTCCTGCCAGACCTCCACCGTAAACGTGCCGCCCGGCAGGCTCGGGATCGTATAGCTGCCGTTCTTCGCCGTCACGGCGAAGTACGGGTGATTCACGATGCCGGCGTAGGCGCGCGCCCAGGGGTGCTGATCGCAGGTGAGGCGCGCCATCACCGCGCCCTCACCGATCGTGCGTTGCGCCGACCCATCGCCACCGCGGAGTTGCACGTCGAACAGCGGGCTCGCCTCGCGCCAGGCGTGCACGTGGTGCGCGCCACCATCCCCGGCGGCCAGGCGCAGTGTCTGCCCCACGCGCAGCCCGAAAACGCGCGGGGAGAACTCGCAGGCCGCCTGACCGAGCACCACGGGCTCCTGCGGCACGGCGTACTCCCCGGGCGGCAGGCCAGCCTTGATCCAGACGAAGGCGCCGCCGACTCCGCCGTCCGGCGAGAGGAGCAGCCCCGGGTCCGGGGGTTGCTGCGCGGGGGACGGGCACTCGGTCGGACGCGCGTGCTGCGGTGGTGGCGGCAGCGTGCCGTGGAACGAGACGACCCCAGCGATCACTGCATTGCCGGTCGCGCCGCGGCGATGGGCGGCACTGGACGGGGCGCGCGCGCGGCCGCCGTCGCTCTGGCACGCGCAGAGCGCCAAGCATGCGCAGAGCGTCAGGCCGGCACGCAGGCCCAGGGCCAACAGCGCCCCGCAGGCGGGTCCGCACCGCCGGTGCACGCTTGCGCCCCTAGCTGGTCGCCGCTCAGGGATCGCGGTCATCGACGCGCAGGTGTCCATGCTCGGTCTCGAACCGCTTCGTGACGGCGAGCGCCTCCAGCAATACCTGCTGTGAGGTCGACGGCAGGATCGCCCGCACGCGCTGCTCGTAGGGCGCGAGCACCGCTAATTGCTGCGGCGTCAGGGCTCCCTGCAGCGGGAAGTGGGAGCGCTCCTGGCGCGATCTCTCAACTGCGTCGAGCAACTGCTTGAGCAGTGCTTCGTCCTCAGGGGTGCGCCCGGCCTTGGCCTGCAACGCCGAGCACTGCCCCTGCAGGCTCTTGAGGAAGAAGCTGCGACACGCGTCCTGGTACTCCTCGACAATCTGGTCGAAGTCACGGCGCTTGAGACGGGTGAACTGTTGGAAGTCGCGCGCGCCGGGATCCTGCATCGGGTTCCAGTCCAGCCAGGCGAAGGCGGTCAGGCAGAACAGGTACAGGTCCTCGCCCTCGCCCATCTCGGCGGCGAGCAGCAGGGAGTCGCGCTGGGTGGCGGCGGCCAGCCCGGCGTTGGCCAGCCCCAGCCCTCCGCGGGCCATCGCAAAGCCGAAGCGGAGCTTCTCCAGCACGCCGCGCGGCTTGGCCTCGTCCTTGGCGGCATTGGCTTTCTCCAGCAGTTCCCCCAGCCGCTCCGAGAACGGCGCCGCGCTGCGCGCGAAATCCTCCCGCACACCCAGGAAGCGCTCCAGTCGCTGCGGATCCAGACGCCAGTCGGCGGCGGGAGCGTAGTCCTCCCGCCGGCCGTACTGCGCCGTGAGCTGCGTCTGCACCGACTTCAGCCGCTTGGTGTCGCCGACACTGCGTTTGACGTAGTGCACGGTCAGCATCGTCGCCCCAATGCCCAGGCCCACGAGGACCAGCGCGACGATGCCGCAGCCGATCAGGAACTTCTTCATGCTCGGTCTCCTCTATCGCGAGCGGCGCGCGTCCACGCGCCATCGCATTCACTCCCCGATCCGCGGGACCTCATAGACCTTGCAGGGATCGACCTCGTAGGCGTAGGAGGAGCGCCAGTTGTCGTCGAAGAAGCGGTCCAGCTGCCCGGCGAACGAGGCGCCCTCGACGATCACGCCCACGTTGCGGCTCTGATAGAAGTACTCCTTCTCCCAGTTGTCTGTCCCGACCCAGCAGCGCCGCGCATCGACCGTCAGGTACTTGGCGTGTGTCACTCGCGCGAATGGGATGAAGCCGCCGCTGTGCTGCGGGATCGTCACCAGCCGCACGTCGATTCCCGGGACCGACTGCAGACTCTGCAATCCCTCGATCGTGCCCTTGCGCTTGCACCAGTCCGCCATCAGCAGCTGCACCGCGACGCCACGCGCAGCCGCTCGCCGCAGCGCCGCCTCGAGGGCATCGAAGTAGTCGTGGTCGTGGCCCACAGTCTTGTACGAGTACAGCTGCGCGCGCACGGAGCTTCTCGCGCTGTCGATGAGCGCCACCAGCTGGGGCAGGTCCCAGAGCGCCTCATCGGGCAGCCAGCCGTGCGGGCTGCCCACCGCGCGCACGCGGAGAGTATCCTGCCCTTCCAGCACCATCGTCCCGCCGCTTGCGCCGCGAGGCTGCAGCCGGTGGGGACGGTCCCGACTCCCTCCGGCCAGCACCCAGTCCATGTCGAACACTTCCTGCAGCGTGCGCGCCACCTCGGGGACCCGCACGCGCACCCCCACCTCCTCGATATGCTCCAGCGAGCGCCAGTCGAAATTCTGGCTGCCCAGGTAGACCTCGCGCCCATCCACCAGGAAGTACTTGGCGTGGAGCACGCCACCCGTGAGCGCCCCGACGTCGAACCGCCGGACGGTGATGCCCGCGCGGGATGCCAGGCGTTCCAGGGTCTGCGGGTACGTCTTGTAGAACTTCGCGTCCGCGAGCACTCGCACGCGTACGGCGCGCGCGGCGGCATCCTCGACAGCCTGCACGATTGGCTCCAGGCGGCTGCCCGGCTCCGTGTTCACATAGAACTCGGCGATGTCGAGCGTGCGCGTCGCGCTGCGGATCATCTCCAGCCAGACCTGGTACGCCTCGCGGACGTCGGGGTGATCGAGGCTCGTTTCCACTGGGAAGGTCTCCACGAGCTCCACGGCCAGCGCCGCCGGTCCCGTGCGGTCCCCGGCCGATCCGCTGCCGGACTTCGCGGCGGAGCCCGGGCTCGCGGCCGTGCCTGAAGTCGTCGCCCCGCCGGCATCCGGCGCGCTGCCCATGCCCGAGGTGGCGCCGGCGCCTTGAGTCGTGCCCACGCGTGCGGAGGTGCCCACGGAGCGTCGGGGCGCGCAGGAAACGCTTGCCGCCGCCAGAAACAGCGCCGCCACGAGCGCAGCGCATGAGCGGCGGGGAGCGGGGAACGGAAGCATGCGCGGCCACGCGGACATCGATACCTCCCGTGTGGAGCCGCCCCGGCGCCGGGCGCGGCGGCGATCAGTCTACCCCGCTCGCCGCCCGGCGGCGAGGCCGCACTGCTTGGGTTGCCGCCCGCGGGGCGAGCCCGTAGACTGAGGCCTACTGTCTCGCCGCGGACCGGCCGCGCCCACTTCTGGATCGCGGCCGCCGGCCGCGCAGGGGGCCAGCTTCCATGCGCGTGGCCATCGGCTGCGATCACGCCGGGTACCCGCTCAAGGCTGCGGTGCTGGACGCACTCCGCGCTGGCGGACACGAGCCTGTCGATTGCGGCACCCATTCAATCGATCCCGTCGACTATCCCGACTACGTCTCCGCCGTGGCGCAAGCGATGCTGGACCGCCGCGCGGAGCGAGGCGTGATCCTCTGTGGCAGCGGTGTGGGCGCGGCGGTGGCAGCCAACAAGATCCGCGGTATCCGAGCCTGCGTCTGTCACGATACCTACAGCGCGCACCAGGGCGTGGAGCACGACGACCTGAACGTGCTCTGCCTGGGCGGGCGCATCGTCGGCAGCGCCGTCGTCTTGGAGCTGGTGCACGCCTTCCTTGGCGCGCGCTTCACCGGCGAGGAGCGCCACGCCCGCCGGATGGCCAAGATCGCCCGTCTGGAGCAGACCCAGCAACCATTCCCGGAGAGCAAACCATGAGCGCAGACCAGAGCCGTCGATCCGTCGCCGACAACCCCCTGCGCCGACTGCACGATCACGGCCAGTCCTTCTGGTGGGACTCGCTCTCCCGTCACGCCCTGGACAAGGGCGAGCTGAAGCGGATGCGCGACGAGGACGGCGTGCGGGGCATCACGAGCAACCCTACGATCTTCCACGAGGCGATTGCCCGCAGCGACGACTACGATGCGGCCATCGTCCGACTCGCAGGCGAGGGAAAGCGGCCCGCGGAGATTTTCTGGGAGCTCGCCGTCCTCGACATCAAGGACGCCTGCGCGGTCCTGCGACCCGTCTACGACGAGTCGGAAGGCGGCGACGGCTTCGTCAGCCTGGAGGTCGATCCGCACCTGGCCTACGACGCCGCAGCGACGGTGGCGCAGGCGAAGGCGCTCTGGCAGCGTGTCGGCTGTCCGAATCTGATGATCAAGATTCCCGGGACAGCGCAAGGGCTGCCGGCCATCCGTGAGTGCCTGACAGCGGGCCTGAACGTGAACGTCACGCTGCTCTTCGCCCAGCGCGCGCACGAGGACGTCATGCTGGCCTACCTGGACGCGCTGGAGGAGCGCGTGCGACGCGACCAGCCGGTGGATCGCATCGCTTCGGTGGCGAGCTTCTTCGTCAGCCGCGTCGACTCGCTGGTGGACGCTCGGCTGGATGCCACCGGGACCGACTTGGCCCAAGCGCTGCGCGGCAAGGCTGCCATCGCCAACGCCCGCCAGGCCTACCAGAATTTCCTGCGGATCTTCTCCGGCAAGCGCTGGAAGACCCTGGTCGCCAAAGGCGCCCGCGTCCAGCGCCCGCTGTGGGCCAGCACTAGCACGAAGGACAAAGCATACTCCGACGTGATGTACGTGGAGACCCTCATCGGCCGCGACACGGTCAACACCATGCCTACCGCCACCATCGCTGCTTACCGCGATCACGGCCAACCCGCGCCCGACCGCGTGCTGCAGGACGCCGACTGGGCAATCACCCTCTTCCGCAAACTCGCGGCCTTAGGGCTCGACATGGACGAGATCACCGAGCTGCTCCTGCGCGACGGTGTCGACAAGTTCGCGAAGAGCTTCGACGACCTGCTGGCCAGCCTGCAGGAGAAGGCGCAGCGTCTCAGCGGCGCGGCACGTTGAGCGCCCGCGAACTTCACCCCTTCTGCGGCCCGCAACGCGTGTGTTAACGTCTGACCTCCCCGTCGCGCAGGAAGCCTTCGGCATGGCGCAGCAGAAGGAGCAGTGGGGCAGCCGCCTGGGCGTGATCCTGGCGGTGGCAGGCTCGGCCGTCGGTTTGGGCAATTTCCTGCGCTTTCCCGGGCAGGCGGCCCAGCACGGCGGCGGGGCGTTCATGATCCCGTACTTCTGTGCGCTGTTCCTGCTCGGTATCCCCATCTGCTGGGCCGAGTGGACCATGGGGCGCTACGGAGGACGCAAGGGATTCCGGTCCGCGCCCGCGATCCTGGGGGTGATCGGCCGCGGCCGCGTGACCCGCTACATCGGAACGCTCGGGCTGCTGATTCCGCTCGCCGTGTTCTACTACTACGCGCTGGTCGAGGCCTGGTGCCTGCGATACTTCTTCGAGTACCTGGTGGGCGGCGTGCATCTCGGCAGCGATCCGTCGGGCTACGTCCAGGCGTCCCAGGCGTTGTTCACAAGGGTCGCCGCGACGGACGCCAATGGGCTCCTGTTGCACGGCATCCATCCCACCTTCGTGTTCTGGATCATCACCGGGGCTTTGAACTTCTGGCTGATCTATCGCGGCCTCTCCAAGGGGATCGAGGCGTTCTGCTCGGCCGCGATGCCTACCATGGCGGTATGCGCCTTGATCGTGCTCGGGCGAGTGCTCACGCTGGGGACGCCCCTGGCCGGGTCCGGGCGCAGCGTCCTGAATGGGCTCGGTTTCATGTGGAATCCCAACTTCCACGAGCTCACCCACTTCGCCACCTGGCTCGCCGCGGGCGGGCAGATCTTCTTCACGCTCTCGGTGGGTTTCGGCGTGATCATCAACTACGCGGCCTACCTCGGGAAGAAGGACGATGTCGTGCTCTCGGGCCTGACGGCGTCGGCGACCAACGAGCTGTTCGAGGTGGGGTTCGGCGGCCTGATCACGATCCCGGCGGCGTTCGTGTTCCTGGGGGCCACCGCCGCGGTGGGTGGCACGTTCGGGCTAGGCTTCAACACGCTGCCGGTTGTGTTCCAGTACATGGGCTCGTTTGGGCGCTTCATCGGCGCTGTCTGGTTTCTCATGTTGTTCCTGGCGGCAATCACCAGCTCGCTGTCGATGCTCCAGCCGGTCCTGGCCTTCCTGGGCGAAGCGATGGGATGGGATCGCAAGAAGGCTGCGGCCGTCCTTGGCGTGATGGCGTTGCTCGGCTCGCTGTTCGTGATCTTCTTCAGCCAGGGGCTGACGGCACTCGACACCATCGATTTCTGGGTCGGGACGTTCCTCGTGTTCGCGATGGCGGCCGTGCAGATCATCACGTTCGCGTGGGTGTTCGGCATCAAGCGGGGATGGGAGGAGGCGCACACCGGGGCGCTCATCCGCATCCCCCGCATCTTCATGTTCATCATGAAGTACGTCTCGCCCCTGTACCTGCTGGTGGTGCTGGTGGGTTTCTGCATCCAGAGCCTCCCGGGCTACGTCCGGAACCTCTCCAGCAACCGGGTGGCCGTCGGGTCGGTGGCCGTGATCGCGGTCACCTGGCTCGTGTTCCTGGTGATGACGCGGCGCGGCGAGCTGCGCTGGCGCGAGCTGGATCTGGATCTCGACGGCAAGTACCCCCCCAACGACTAGGAGGACGCCGCCGTGCAGGCAGGAGGGTGGATCTTCATGGTGCTGTCGGTCGGCTTCGTGTGGGGCCTGACGATCTGGTGCTTCGCCCGCGTGCTGGCACACCACGGTAAAGATGGCCAGTAGCTGCAGGCCCCAGCGGGTGGCATTGCGCAACCCGGGCCAGGCGGCGGAGGTACGATGGCGTGGGATATGATGACGAGCGGCCCGGCTCGCGTTGCGATCCGGGCCGCTCTCGTCGACGCCGGGCGCGCGAGGCGCGCCGTGCCGATCGAGCCTACTGCCCCAGGCTGCTGAGCTGCGGCCGCTCCATCAGGTTGCCGTCCAGATCGCGGTACTCCACCGGCCCCAGTTGCAGCGCCAGCAGGTCCTTCTCGATCCTCGACAGGTCGCCCACCACGACCACGGCCAGCTTGTCCGGGTGGACGTAGTCGCGGCCGGCATGGTTCGCCTGCTCCAGGGAGACGGCCTGGACCTTCGGCACGAACGTCTCGAAGTGGTCCGCTGGCAGGTTGTAGAGCACCAGATCGGTCAGGCGATTCGCCAGGTCGGACGCCGTCTCGAACTGCCGTGCGAAGCCCAACGTGAGCGAGGCGCGGGCGTCCTGCAGCTCCTTGTCGCTCAGCGGCCGCGCTCCGTGGACGTCGCGCAGCTCCTTCATGAACTCCGTGACCGCCAGGGCGGTCACCTCGGTTTGGACCGCGGCGGTCGCGATGAACGGGCCCGGCGTGCGTCGCATGTCGAAGAACGAGCGCGCTCCGTAGGTGTAACCCTTGTCCTCGCGCAGGTTGAGGTTGATGCGGCTCATGAACTGCCCGCCCAGGGACTGATTCATGACCCGGATCGCGTATTCGTCCGGGTTGCCGCGCGCCACTCCGAGCTGACCCAAGATGACGATGCTCTGCGTCGCGCCGGGCTTGTCCACCAGCACCAGCTTGATGCCGGAAAGTGCAGGGGCATCCGGGACATTCACGCTGGGCGCGGGCCCGCCCGTCCACGCGCCCATGGCCTCCACGGCGCTCTTCTTCAGGTCGGCCATCGTCAGGTCGCCGACGGCGATCAGCGTGGCATTGGCGGGCACCAGGTCCTTCGCGTAGAAGTCGCGCATCGCCGCGGGCGCGATCGCCGCGAGCGTCTTGTCGGTGCCCATCTCCGTGAAGGAGTAGGGGTGGCTCGCGGGGAAGACGGCCCTGGCCCCGATGCGGTTCGCCAGCGCATTGGGATTGTCCTTGCTCTGGAGGTACTGCGTCTGGCGCGTCGTGCGCACGCGCTGAGCCTCTTTGGGGTCGAAGGCCGGGTTGCGCACGACGTCGGAGAGGAGCGCCAGCGCGCCATCCATGTTCTTGCGCAGCGAGCCGATGGACGCCGTGATCCCATCCCAGCTCGACGCGATCGTGAGATCGGCGCCCAGCTCGCGCGCGGCCTCGCTGATCGCAACTGCGCTGCGCGTCTTGGTACCCTCATCGAGCATGTCGGCCGTGAAGGCGGCCAGACCCGCGAGGCCAACCGGATCGGCCGCGCTGCCTGCGCGGAATACCATGTTGAACTGCACGACGGGGATCTCGTGCTGCTCCATCAGCAGCAGCGTGAGCCCGTTGGACAGGGTCTCGCGCTGCATCTTCGGCAGCGCCAGCACCGGGTCGGGGCCGTTCGCCCCCGGGATGCGGGTGCGGTCGGCCGTGTCCTTGGACTCGGCGGGCTTGCCGAAGGGGACGACCTGGGCAATCAGGTGACCCTTGGCCAGCCAGCGCCTTGCCGCGGCGTTGACGTCGGCCACGCTCAGGCGCATGTGGCGGTCGAAATCCTGCCGCATGTAGTCGGGCCGTCCGACGTAGTGGTTGTACTCGTTGAAGCGATCGACGCGGCCGCCGAAGCTGCCGACCCGCGCCCAGCCGTCGATGAACTCGCGCTCGAAAGAGGACTTGGCGCGCTGCAGCTCATCGCCGGTCACGCCCTTGTCCAGCAGGCGCGCGATCTCCTCCTGCAGCGCCGCTTCGATCGCCTGCGGGGTCTGCTGCGGCTTGGCGGTGGCCGACACGATGAACGTGCTGGCCAGCTGTGACGAGTTTTGACTCGCGCGCACGTCCTGGGCGATCTGCTCGGTGTAGACCAGCCGGTTGTACAAGCGGCTGCCCTTCCCATCGCTCAGGATGCGGGCGAGCAGGCTGAGGGCGGCGTCCCCGTCGTCGTACGAGGCCGGGGAGTGCCACACGCAGTACACCCGCGGCAGCTGCACGCGGTCCTCCATGGTCACGCGGCGGTCGGCCGTCCAATCGGGGACCCAGCGGTCGAGCTGCTGGACGGGCTTGCCCGGGGCGATCGGCCCGAAGTACCTCTCCGCCCACGCGCGGGCCTGCTTGGGATCGATGTCGCCGCCGATGCACAGCGTTGCGTTGCACGGCGTGTAATAGGTGCGGAAGAAGTCCTTCACGTCCTCCAGGCTCGCCGCCTCGAGGTCCTCGTGGCTTCCGATGACGCTGTGGCCGTAGGGATGCTCGGGGGGGTAGATGAGCTCATTGAGCTGCAGGAAGAAGACGCCGTAGGGCTGGTTCTCCCCGCTCTGCCGGCGCTCGTTGCGCACGACCTCCTGCTGATTGCTGAGCTTTTCCTTGGTCATGGCCGGCAACAGCCAGCCCATGCGGTCGGCCTCCACCATCAGCGCGCGCTCGAGGTAGTTGCTTGGCACGACCTCCCAGTAATTGGTCCGGTCCTCGTTCGTGGAGCCGTTGAGGGTGCCGCCCGCCTCCTGGATGGGGCCGAAGTACTCGTCCTCGTTGTGCTGGCTCCCCTGGAACATCATGTGCTCGAAGAGGTGGGCGAAGCCGGTGCGACCTCTGCGCTCGTTCTTGCTGCCCACGTGGTACCAGATGTCGACCGCGGCGATGGGCGTGCTGTGGTCCTCGTGCAGGATCACCTGTAGTCCGTTGGAGAGCGTGAAGGTCTCGGTCTTGAATTCGGGGAGCTTGGACTTGGCGGTGGCGTCGTCGGCGTGGACCGAGACGGCGGGCCAGAGCCCCAGGCAGGCGATGGCCAGGGCGGCCATCGCTCTCGGGAATCTGCGGATCATGGATCCTCCGGCGGGAATAAGGGGCGGCTGGCAGCGGTCGCGAGTGCCAGTGCGGGGAACTGGCAGCTTACCATCCGGGGCGGGGCGGGTGGAAGCGCGGGGGCCGCTGGATGCAGTCTGTGGTTGTGACCGGCGCCGCTGGTCGCCCCAGGTCAGGCGATCGCAAAGGAAGTCCACCGGCTCGCGGTCGGCAAGCGATACGTGCGCAGCGCCGCCCGGGTTGCGGGAGGCCGCCGTCAGCGACGTACCGGCGATCCGCCCCGGGCGCCACAGGGGCCGGTCAGGATGCGGATGGCAAGGCGGCCCGCTGCGGCCGGTGGTGCAACTAGGCCGGCGCCATTGCCAGCTTCGCCTTGCCAACCGCCCCGTCGCCGCGCAAGGCGAGCATGCGGTCGAGCGCCAGGCGCGCGCCCTCGGCCACATCCTTGCGGACGTGGATGGGGTTCACGACCTGGCCCCGCGCCAGGTTCTCCAGCGCCCATAGCAGGTGGGGCGGGTCGATGCGGTACATCGTGGCGCAGGCGCACTGGATCCCCGCCAAGCTCACGATCGTCTGCTCGGGGTGCTGGTCCGCCAGGCGATTTACCAGGTGGAACTCGGTCCCGATCGCCCACTTCGCTCCTGCGGCAGCGCCCTCGACAGCGCGGATGATGAACTCCGTGGAACCGACCAGATCGGCGGCCTGCACGACCTGGAAGTTGCACTCGGGGTGCACGAGAATCTTGAAGGCCGGATCGGCGGCGCGGATGCGCTCGACGCCGTCGAGGGTGAACTTGGCGTGCACGCTGCAGTGACCGCGCCAGAGGATCACCTTACTTTGGCGGTAGACGTCAGGGCTCGCGCCCCCCTTGCTGGCCTTGGGATCCCACAGCGGCATCTGCTCCAGCGGAATGCCCATGGCGTAAGCCGTATTGCGACCCAGGTGCTGGTCGGGGATGAACATCGCCCGCTCACCGCGCTCGAAGGCCCAGGTGAGCACCTTCGCCGCATTGCTGCTGGTGCACACCACGCCGCCGTGGCGGCCGCAGAAGTCCTTGATGGCCGCGCTGGAATTGATGTAGGTGATGGGCACGATCCCGCCCGCGCCCAGCGCGTTCAGCAGGTCCCACGCCTCCTCGACGTCGTCGATGTCAGCCATGTCGGCCATGGAGCAGCCAGCCGCCAGGTCCGGCAAGATCACCGTCTGCCGGTCGCTGGTGAGGATGTCGGCGCTCTCGGCCATGAAATGCACGCCGCACATGATCACGTACGGCGAGTGCTTCTGCGCCGCCGCGTGCTGCGCCAGCTTGAAGCTGTCCCCGGTGCAGTCAGCGTGGCGGATCACATCGTCGGCCTGGTAGTGGTGGCCCAGGATCACGAGCTCCTTGCCCAGCAGGCGTCGGGCCGCGACGATCCGGGCCTGGAGGTCCTCCGCCGGCAGGGACGTGATCGAGTCGGGCAGGGGGGTGTAGGTCGTGCTCACTTCAAGTTCCTCGCTCACAGGGGCCTCGCAGGGAGGGGCTAGAACGGGACGTGGATCCCGCGGTCCCGCAGGTTGACGAAGTCCACCCTCGGGAAGCGGTACAGCATCGCCGGGCGGCCCGGGCCCTCGGCGCGGCGCTGCTGCGTGGGCTCGACCAGCCCCAGCAGGCGCAGCTTGCGCCGGAAGTTGCGCTTGTCGAGGCCGCGCCCGAGCACCACCTCGTAGATCGACTGCAGCTCGACCAGACTGAAGGTCGATGGCACGAGCTGGAAGCCGATCGTCGTGTACTCCAGCTTCGTTCGCACCCGGCGCAGAGCGACATCGATCATCGGGCCGTGGTCGAAGGCCATGGGCGGCAGCGCATACACCGGCCACCAGCGCGCCTCGGCTTCCAAGCGGTGGGGAGCCAGGGGCACCCTGTCGGCCGCCACCAGCGCCACGTAGGCCACGCTGACTACGCGCCCGCGCGTGTCGCGGCCCGGCGCACCGAAGGTGTAGAGCTGCTCCAGATAGACATCGGTCGTGCCGGTGGCCTCCCGCAACTCGCGCAGCGCCGCCTCCTCCAGTGGCTCCTCTCGCCTCACGAACCCCCCCGGCAGCGCCCAGAGGCCCGCGAACGGGTCATCCAGGCGGCGCACCAACAGGACCTGCAGCGCCCCCTCCAGCACCGTGAGGATCACGGTATCCACCGTGACCGGCAGGTCCGGGAGGTGGTGGGAGTCCACGAGGGTCGTCGGACCCTCGGTCCTGTGGCTGTCAGTCGGTGTAGGCACGACACAAACGATAGTGTAGATGAGACACAAATGCAAGGGGGGGCGGGCCGAGATCGTCGACGGCGCGGATCGGACGCGGGGGGCGAGCTTGGCCCTCGAGCGGCCGCCCGGCGAGCAGGCTGGCTGGGCTTTGCACCCGGGACGCGGGAGTCTACCCGGCTCAACGCCTCAACTGACGAGCGATCAGCGTCTGGTGCACATCGTGGACGCAGCCTGCGTGGATCGCTGGGGGCACGCCGTTCTGCCAGCGCTCGCCTCCCTCGCGAGCGTCCGGAACGCCGGTCCAGGAGGGCCGCCCGCTACCACCCCTTCTGCCTGCCCTTGTTCTCCTTCTGCAGCCATTCGTACAGGGGCTGGAAGTACTCCATCATCGCCCGCGTCGAGAGCGGCTCACCGGTGGCCTCAACCAGCACCTTGCGCCAGTCCTGCGTGGCGCCCTTCTCCAGGATCGACCGCAAGAAGGTCCCCGTTTCCTTGCTGCCGTAGTAGCTGCAACTGGTCGCCGGCTGCTTGAGGATCTGTTTGGCGATTTGGTTGTGGAGCTGGTACTTCAGCACGGTCGCCAGGGCGTAGTCGTAATACTGCGCCGGGTCGTCGTTGACGTGGGTCTTAGTCGCGGGGTCGCAGAGCTCCTCGCCAGCGCGCTGCGCTGGCGGCTCGACGCCCTGGTACTTCGCCACGTACTCCCACCAGCGCTTGTTCCACTGCTCGGGGGAGAGATTCTCCTCGTAGAGGTCATGCTCCCAGTGGCTCATGGTGCCGGCGGCCCATGGCAGGAACGTCACGGTCTCGGTCAGCGCCTCGTTCAAGAGCCACAGGATGGGATCGACCTTGTAGCCCTCGGGCAGGATGCCGACCTGCCGGAGATACGGCGCCTGGAACGCGGCGATGGTGATCTGCTCGCCGATCCCCTCGTGGAAGCCACGGTTGGCGCCAGCGCGCAGCAGCACGGGCACCTCGGGCCGGGTGTAGGACAGGTAATAGTAGATGTGCCCCAGCTCGTGGTGGACCGTGCCGAACCACTCGGCATTGCTCTCCACGCTCATCAGCGAACGCACGTCGTGATCGAGGTCGATGTGCCATGCGCTGGCGTGCGTGTTCTTCTTGCGGCCGCTCTTGGGGTCGACGGGATAGAGATCGCTGCGCTCCCAGAAGGTCGGCGGCAGGCTGGGAAAGCCCATCGACACGTAGAAGCTCTCTCCCATCTTCACGATCTGCTCGGGGCTCTTGTCCTTGAACAGCGCGTCGAGGTCGACCGCGTCCACCAGCCCCGGCCAGCTCTGCGACCAGCGGTTGCCCAGCCAGTGGGCGGGAATGCTCTTGGGCACGGGCTGGTTGTAGCGCTTGGCGAGGCTGTACTTGGCCCACGTGTGCAGCTCCACGTAGAGAGGTTGCAGATCCTGCAGCCACTGGTCGAGCATCGCCATCATCTCGGGCACGGTCATGCCGTAGTCGGCCACCTGCAGCGCGAAGAAGGAGTCGTATCCCATCTCCTTGGCGACCGCGTTGCGCAGCTTCTGCAGCTGGATCAGTCCGGGCTTGAGGGCCTTGCCGCTCTCCTTGCTCGCTTCCCAGACCCGCTGGCGCTCGGCCAGGTCGCGGCTCTTCAGCAGCAGATCGTCGATCTGGTTGGCGGTGAGCACCTTGACGCAGCTGCCTTCGGCGTTGCGCTCCAGGCAGAACTCGAAGCTGTCGAGCGTGCTGCTCTGGCGCGACTCGGCCTCGATGCGGGCGTTGACGACGTCGGGGATGGTCCCGGGCGCCTCCGCGGCGTCCAGCCAGGCCTTCTCGAGCTGGCGCACGGTGAGGGCGTCGAGCTGCGCGCTCTGGGCGCGCAGGCGGCGCAGCGTGTCGATGACCACCGGGTCGCCCGAGAATGCCGCGGACGCCTTGCCGGCCGCCACCCGCATCCCGTCGTGTTCCGGGGTGACGTCGGTGGTGGCGAGCCAGTTGGAGCCCTCGTCCACCGTGAACAGCCGCTGGAATACCGAGGAGTAGAGGTGCAGGAAGGCGTCCGCCTCCTGCTGCGGGGTGGAAGCCCCGGCGGCTCGCGTGGTATCGCCCTCCGTTGCGGGCGCGGCGGTCGCGTGCGCGGCGAAGACCACATCGCCGATTCCGCTGCCGACTACGCTCCAAAGCGCCGCGACGGCGATCGCCGCCGTCGCAGGGCCGGCGCTGCGAATAGGAGAGCGGGGTGAGCACGGGGCACTTTTCACAGACTTGCAAAACATGGTGGATCCTCTTGTCGGGCCTGCGACGGGCTGCGTCGGTCGCTGGTGGGGGGACGGCGGGCCAGTCTAACGCTTCGCGCGCGGCGCATCCAGCGCGGTTCGCGTGCTGCAGCCGCTGCGGGGGTGGCAACCGCTCCGGCGCTGTCCGGGCTGTCGTCCGCGTGGTCATCCGGCAGGTCGCCTCGGCGCTGTCCGGGGTGTTGTCCCGGCCACCTTCCAGAGTGTCGTCCTGGCTGGCGCCCCGCAGCCCGGTCCAGCGCCAACGCGACGAGCATCGCCGGCACGCTCGAGCGGCGGGGGATGCGAAATCGGGCATCCCAGCCTATGCTATCGCGTCAACCAGGCGCACCTGCTCGTCGACTGTCGGGTGCGCGTCGTGAGCAGACTGCTGTTCCCGACCATGACCTCGACCCAAGGACGGAGTAATGATGCGAAAGTTCGTCACACCCATCGCACTGGGGATCGCCGTCGCTCTTGCGATGGCTTCCACCCCGGCTGCCGCCACCTGGAACATCGACACGGTGCACTCCGTGCTGACCTTCAAGGTCCGGCACCTCTTCTCCAATAGCACGGGCAAGTTCAACCAGTGGTCCGGCACGATGGAATTTGATCCCGCGGATCTCGAGAAGGGCGCGGCCGACATCACGATCCAGGCCGCGAGCATCAGCACGGCCAACGACGATCGCGACAAGCACCTGCGCAGCCCCGACTTCTTCGACGTGGAGAAATTCCCGACGCTCACGTTCAAGACCACTGCTGTCAAGAAGACCAAGGACGGCATGGAGCTCACCGGAGACCTCAGCATCCACGGGGTCACCAAGTCCGTGACGATCCCCTTCGAGTATCGCGGCTCGGGGAAGGACCCCTGGGGAAACACCCGCGCCGGCTTCGCAGGGAGCCTGAAGATCAACCGCAAGGACTTCGGCCTGCTCTGGAACAAGGCGCTCGACAACGGCGGGATGCTGCTGGGCGACGACGTGACCATCGACATCGAGGTCGAAGCCGTCCAGAAGAAGGCGAGCTGAGTGACGGCGCGCACGGCGCGCCCGCCCGGTGGCCATTGCGGTGGGTCGCAGCGGGTCCGGCCAAAGTCGGGCCCGCTTCGTCTTGGGTGCACTGCGTCATGCGCCCGCCCGCGGTCGCGCTGCGCGCTCTCCTGATGTGAAGCTAGATCATGCGCGTGAAGATCGTCACCACCGACACCAGGATCGAGGCGACGCACAAGAGCGCCAAGAGCAGCGCCGTCAGGCGCATACGCGGGCTCTCGGCGCGGTGGACATGGGGGAGTAGGGCCAACGAGACGAGGTAGCCACCGGCGAACCCGCCCCCGTGCGCCCAGTTGTTCACCGCCGGCATGAGGAAACCCATTGCGAACACCATCACAGCCCACATCAAGGCCTGCTGGCTCACCGCCGCGCCGATGGAGCCGCCGCGCCGCCGCCCGTAGGCCACAGTGGCGGCGAGCAGTCCGAAGATCGATCCCGACGCGCCCACGGTCGGCGTACCGCTCACCAGGTTGGACAAGACGAATCCACCGGCTCCCGATACCACGAAGATCAGGAACGCCCGCGCGCTTCCGTATGACTCTTCGACGAACGGGCCGAGCTGTCGGATCCACATCAGGTTGAAGAAGATGTGGAGCAGGCCGCCGTGCAGGAAGATCGCCGACACGACCGAGGTCCACGCCCGCAGCTGCAGCCAGAAGTCGCCCTGCGCGCCGCCGCGGCCGACCACGTCGCCCGTCATGCCCAGCAGCACCAGCGACCGGACCGTGGGCGACAGCAGCGAGAACAGCCCGCGGATGTGCAGGAGCCCACGCGGGTCCAGCAGCAGCCCCAGGACGTACAGCACGATGCAGAAGCCGGAGATCGCGGTGGTGACGTCGATGTCCCCGAGTCTCTGCTGCAGGAAAGTGGAGAAGCCGAACATCCCCGGACGCCATTGCCCGCAGTAGGGGCAGCGGGACTCGTTGACGTCGACCAGCCGGCCGCAGCTCGAGCAGACGATCGCTCCGCTGGTCTGGCGCATCACACTTCCGTTCCCGCTTCGCGCCCCGGTGCCGCCGGCGGTGAGAGCCGCAGGCGCCAGAACAGGAAGCTCCAGATGTCGGTGTATTCAGCGAGCGTCTTGGAGATGGGCTTGCCCGCCCCGTGCCCGGCGCGGCTCTCGATGCGCAGCAGGATCGGCTCCTCCCCGGGCGTGGACGCCTGGAGCCGCGCGGCCATCTTCCGCGCGTGCATGGGGTCCACGCGCGTGTCCTCCTCGCTGGTCATGATGAGCGTCGCCGGGTACGTCGCTCCTTCGCGCACGCGGTGGTAGGGGGAGTACGCCAGCAGCCACCGGAACTGCTCGGGATCGTCGGGATCGCCGTATTCGGGGATCCACAGCCGCCCGAGCAGGAAGCGGGGGTAGCGCAGCATGTCCAGCAACGGAACCTGGCATACGGCGGCGGCGAACAGCTCGGGCGCCTGCGTGAGCGCCGCGCCCACCAGCAATCCTCCGTTGCTTCCGCCCATGATCCCCAGGCGCTGCGGGCGTGTGATCCGTTGGTCGATGAGCCAGCGGGCCGCCGCCAGGAAATCGTCGAAGCTGTTCTGCTTGTGCTCGAGCATGCCGGCCTCGTGCCAGCCCTCGCCGTATTCGCCGCCGCCGCGCAGATTGGGCACCGCCAGCACGCCGCCGCTCTCCAGCCACAGGAACGTGTTGCGCTGGAAGGCCGGCGTCAGCGGCACGCTGAATCCCCCGTAACCGTACAGCAACGTGGGGTTGTCGCCGTCGGTCCGCAGCCCACGCCGGTGGGTGAGGAACATCGACACGCGCGTGCCGTCCTTGCTCTCGTACCACACCTGGCGGCTTTCGTAGCGGGCCGGATCCACATCTGCGCGGATGCGTTCGCGCTCCGCGCTGCGCCAGGTCTCCAGATCGAGGCGATACACGGTGGGGGGAACGAAGAAGCTCGAATAGAGGAACCAGGCCGCGTCGCCGTCCTCCTCTCCAGCGGGGCCTTCGATCGTGCCCAGCGCCGGCAGGTCGACCGCCGGCAGCGGACGCCCGTCGAGCTCGAAGGCGCGCACCCGGGAGTGGGCGTGCTCCAGGTAGACGGCGAACAGCCGACCGCCGATCACCAGCGCGCCCTGCAGCACCCCGTCGCCCTCGGGGAGCAGCTCCGTCCAGCTCGCCAGCGCGGCACGCTGGGGGGCGTCCAGGTCGGCGCGCAGCGCCCGGAAGCGGGGCGCGTCCCAGTTGGTCGTGACATAGAGGCAGTCGCGGTAGAGATCGCCCGCGAAGATCGCCTCCACGCCTGCCGCCAGCTGCTCGAACGCTCCGCGCGGATCGCGCAGATCCCGCAGATACAGCTCGGTCGACGTCCAGCCCTTCTGCACCGTGCAGAGCAGCCACCGGCCATCGGAGGAAAGTTGGACCATGGGCCAGTGGTGGGGGTCGAGCTCCGCCCCGAACACCAGCGGGTCCTGTGGCCAGGGCCGGCCGAGGCGGTGGTGGAACACGCGCCGCCGATAGTTCTCCTCGCCGGCGGGCACCTCGCCAGGCGCCGGATAGCGCGTGTAGTAGAAGCCAGCGCCGCCCGGCTCCCAGGCGATCGAGGCGGCGCGGCAGTGTGGGATGACATCGGAATGATCCCGGCCGCTCTCCACGTCGCGGACGCGCAGGACAGAGCGCTCGCTTCCACCTTCGCTCAGGCCGTAGGCCAGCAGGTTGCCGTCCAAGGACGGGATCCACCAATCCAGCGCAGTGGTACCCGAGGGGTCCAACGCATTGGTGTCGATGAGCACGCGCTCGGCCGCACCCGGGCCACCTACCGCGCCGGGCCCCCTCGCCGCGCCCCGCGCGTCGTCCACCCGACGCACGTACAGCACGGGCTGGTCCTGCTCGCCGTCGCGACGCTCGTAGAAGAGCCATTGGCCGCGGGGCACCGGGGTGGAGAGCATCCCGATGCGCAGCAGCTCGCTGAGGCGGGCATGGATCGCTGGCCGTGCCGGCAAGGACTCCAGCGCCGCGACCGTGGCCGAGTTCTGCGTGGCGACCCACGCATGTACCTCCGGGGAATCTCCGTCCTCCAGCCAGCGGTACGGATCCACGATCTCGACGCCGTGGAGCGTCTCGGTGACCATCTCGGTGCGGGTGGGGAGTCTGGGCATGGTCCGCGGAAGGGTGGCCGACTTACAGCGGTGGCCCCATGGGGCGAGGGCAGACGATAGCCGAGACGGCCCGCGCGGGCCAGGGCGATGGCGGCGGTCGTGGTTCTGGCGTGGCCCGCGGGCGAACGCAAAGCCCGCCGCTCCATCCGGCGCGGCGGGCCAAGCTGCGGATCCCGGCGCCCAGCGCGGGCGAACGCCCTAGCGGGCTTCGATGAAGGTGGGGTCGGACGGATACCAGCTGCCCCACTTGGACGTCGTGCGTTCGTGGGCCAGCGTGATGTCCACCGACGGAATGCCGTTGCGCTGACCCGGCGCGAATCGATCCCACAGTACGTGCGGGGAGAGCTGCATGTCGGTGGTCGCCTCCAGCGCCGCCGAGGTCGGCGGGAGGTTCAGGGCGTTCTGCACACGGTAATCCTCGATGCAGATGAAGGCTGCGTGCAGGTCGCTCTTCATCGTAGCTTCGTAGGCCCGCTGGCGAATGCGGTTGAAATTGGGAATCGCGATCGTGAGCAGAAGCCCGAGGATCACCGTGACGATCATCAACTCGATGAGCGTGAATCCACGCTCACCGCGCGAAGCGGCAGACATGGTCGGACCTCCCGAGGCCGAACCAACCCCCACGCCTGGCGCATCATGCATGCCCGGTGCCGCGCGGCCTTGGCGGGGTCCCGTCACCGGGCGGGGGTGCAACGCAGCCCCTGACGGCAGCACGGGAAAGGACCTGCAACGCCCTGACCACCGCCCGCGGTGGTCCGCGGCGATGACGCAATCGGGGGGGGAAGGCAAAAGGGTGCGGGCGGCCTTCCTGAATGCACGGGCGAGCCTCGGGGGGCCCGGCGGCCGCGCGGCCGCGTCGATCGCCCGTGAGCGCCTAGACCGCCTCGACGGCCATGATCTCGGGGAGGTAGTGGCGCAGGCGCGCCTCGATCCCTGCCTTGAGCGTCGCGCTGGAGCTAGGACAACCGCCGCAGGCGCCCTGCATGCGCAGGTAAACCACACCGCCTCGGTAGTCCACGAAGATCACATCGCCACCGTCCATCGCCACGGCCGGACGGATCTGCTGGTCCAGGATGTCCTTGATGCGCTTCTCGGCTTCGGTTTCGCCGGCGCCATGCGCGTCGAGCTCGCCCTCGAGCGCCGGCTCGCCGGCCGCGAGGAACTCCCGCAGCGCAGTGGCGACCCGCGGCGCCAGCTCCTGCCAGTCGTCCTGGTCGCCCGCCGTCACCGTGACGAAGTTCTGGCAGAGGAAGATTCCGGTCACCCCGTCGATGTCGAGCAGCCGTCGCGCCAGCGGCGACCGCTTGGCGCTCTCGGGATCGCGGAAGTCGGCGCTGCCCTTGGGCAACAGGGTGCGATCGGTGATGAACTTTACACTGCGCGGGTTGGGGGTTCCCTGCGCCTGAATGGGGATCTTGGCTGGATCCTGGCTCATGACCCTCCTGCGCACGTCACGCCGGGCCCATGTGTGGCACGGCCCCGGGAATTCCTCGTTTGCGACGGCGTGCCGCACACGCCGGGGTGCGTGGAGCGGACGCCGTGTCCGCCACATAGTATAGGACGTAGAGCGCGGCAGCGCCTGCCGCTTGCCGTTCCATGGTGCTAGGGTAGTGCCGGCCGCGCGACCGCCTTGGCCGGGCGTGGCGTGGGCCGGTGCCCCGGCGTCAGAGCCGGCCGGTTTGCCACGCCTCCCACGGAGCACATCACGATGAGCGTCCTGGAGGGCATCCTCGACCGCGTCGTCTTCGCGAACGAGGACGACGGCTGGAGCGTCGTCCGCCTGCTGATCGAGGGCGAGCGCGAGCCGTTGACCGCGGTGGGAAACCTCCTGGGGGTGCGCCCTGGGGAGAGCGTGCGCCTGACCGGGACCTGGCAGAACGACCGCACCTATGGCCAGCAGTTCCGGGTGGAGTCCTGGGTGACCATGCACCCCGCGACGCTGGTGGGGATCCAGCGCTACCTTGGCTCGGGGCTGGTGAAGGGCATCGGCAAGGCCATGGCCGAGCGGCTGGTCGTCCGCTTCGGCCTGAAGACTCTCGACGTCATCGAGCGCCACGGCGAGCGCCTCACCGAGGTCGACGGGATCGGCCCGATGCGCTCGCGTGCCATCCAGGAGGCGTGGGCCCAGCAGAAGGAGATCCGCGAGGTCATGATCTTCCTGCAGGCCCACGGCGTGTCGGCCACCTACGCGGTGAAGATCTACAAGCGCTACGGGCCGCGCTCGATCGCCGTGGTCCGCGAGAACCCCTACCAGCTCGCCGAGGACATCTTCGGCATCGGGTTCAAGACGGCCGATCGCATTGCCGCCAGCCTGGGCGTCGCTCCTACCTCGCCCTACCGGGCTCGCGCCGGCGTGCTGCACATGCTCTCCGAGCACGCCGACGCGGGGCACGTGCTCTGCCCGCAGGACCGACTGGTGGAGAGCACGGCGCAGGCGCTCGCGGTCGACGCGCACCGTATCGAGCAGGCGATCGAGACGCTGGCGCACGAGGGCAAGATCGTGCGCGAGGCCGACGTTGTCGACGACCCAGCCGGCCACGCCGGCGACGAGCTGCGCGACCAACGCGAAGGCGACCCCAGCGGGCCCCACCGCGCGATCGCCGTCGCCCGCACCCACACCGGTAGCGTGCCCGTGCCCCGGGTGTTCTTGAAGTCGCTGCACGTGGCCGAGAGCGGCGCCGCGCGTTTGCTGCGCCAGCTGCTGGCCGCGCCGACCCGGGCGGTTGCCATCGACCTGCCGCGAGCCATCGCGTGGTTCCAATCCAAGGCTGGCCTGCAGCTCGCCGACCGTCAGAAGGATGCGGTGGCTCTGGCGGTGCAGCGCAAGGTCGTGGTAATCACGGGCGGCCCTGGCACCGGCAAGACGACCCTGGTAACGGCCATCCTGCGGATCCTGGAGCGGAAGGGGTGGCGCATCCTGCTGTGCGCGCCGACCGGGCGCGCCGCGCGGCGCCTGTTCGAGGCGACCGGCCGGCCCGCGCTCACGATCCATCGCCTGCTGGAGTTCAGCCCGCGCACCATGGAGTTCGCCCGGCGCCAGGACCACCCGCTGGAGGCCGACTTGGTCGTCGCCGACGAGGTCTCCATGGTGGACGTTGTGTTGTTCTACGACCTGCTCAAGGCGCTGCCACCGTCCTGCCAGCTGGTGCTGGTCGGCGACGTGGACCAGCTCCCCTCGGTCGGTCCCGGCGCCGTGCTCGCGGATCTGATCCGCTCGCGCGCCGTGGACGTGGTGCGGCTGGACCACATCTTCCGCCAGGCCCAGCGCAGCAGCATCGTGGTCAATGCCCACCGCATCAACCACGGTCAGATGCCCTGCGAGCAGGCCGGGGACGAAGCCGGCGACTTCTTCTTCATCGAGCGCGACGAGCCGGACCAGATTCTCGCGGCGCTGGAGGAGCTGGTGGCCCGGCGGATCCCCCGGCGCTTCGGCCTCGACCCCCTCAACGACATCCAGGTGCTCACGCCCATGCACAAAGGGGAGCTGGGGGCGCGCCAGCTCAACGAGCGTCTGCAGCAACTGCTCAACCCCGACCGGCCGGGGATCGCGCGCCGCGGCCTCACCTACCGTGTGGGCGACAAGGTGATGCAGACCCGCAACAACTACAGGCTCGAGGTCTTCAACGGCGACATTGGCCGCATCTCCGATCTCGATATCGACGCGGACCGCGTCACCGTCGATTTCGAGGGACGGCGCGTCGACTACGAGAGCGCAGACCTCGACGAGCTGGTGCTGGCCTACGCTTGCTCGGTGCACAAGGCGCAGGGCAGCGAGTACCCCGCCGTGGTCATGCCGCTGCACACCCAGCACTACGCGCTCCTGCAGCGCAACCTGCTGTATACGGCGGTGACGCGCGGTAAGCAGCTGGTGACGCTGGTCGGCAGCCGCAAAGCGCTGGCCATCGCGGTGCGCAACGCCTCGCGGCAGCGGCGGATGACCTGGCTGGCGGAGCGGCTGGCGGGTGCCGGTGCGGCGCGCTCGGGCGAGGCAGGCGGCGGCGCGCTGGATTGACGGGGTTGGGTGCGCTCAGGCCTCCGGGCGCCGGCTCCACACCCCGGGCACTTCGAACGCGCAGTCGGGACAGCGTCCGCCCTGCACGCGATTACTCATCACGCGGAAGCCCAGGCGGGCGATCAGGAGCGCGTTGCAGCGCGGGCAGAAGGTGGATTCACCGTCACCGACGCGGCCGGGCAGGTTCCCCGGATAGACGAACCACAGGCCGGCGGCCTTGCCCAGCTCGTAGGCGCGCAGCAGCGTCTGCGCGCTGGTGGCCTGCGTGTCACCCATCTTGTAGTCGGGATGGAACGCCGTCACGTGCCAGGGGATCTCGCGCCCGATCCCGGCGAGGAACTCCGCGATGCCGCGCAGCTCCGTTTCGCCGTCATTGAAGCCCGGGATCACCAGCGTCACGACCTCGATCCAGAATCCGCGCGCCTTGAGCTGCTCGATCGTGCGCAGGACGTTGGCGAGCACGCCGCCCAGCTGGCGATAGCGGCGGTCGTCGAAACCCTTGAGGTCGACTTTGTACAAGTCCACCAGCGGTCGCAGGTAGTCGAGCACCTCCGGCGTGCCGTTGCCATTGCTCACGTAGGCGCAGGTCATGCCGCGCGCCTTGCCCTCGCGAAAGACGGCGGCGGCCCACTCACTGGTGATGAGCGGCTCGTTGTACGTGCTGACCAGCACGCGGCTGCCATGGTGCTGCGCCAGATCCACGACCTGCCGGGGGGTCACGGCGCGCACGGACGAAACGGCCTCATCGTCACGCAGCGCCTGGCTGGTGACCCAGTTCTGGCAGTAGGCGCAGTGGAGGTCGCAGCCCATCATCCCGAAGGAGAGGGCGCCCTCGCCCGGGAAGGCGTGGAAGAACGGTTTCTTCTCGATGGGATCCAGCTGCAGCCCGGCCACGTAGCCCCACGGCACCCGCAGCCGGCCGCCCTCGTTGAAACGCACCTGGCAAATGCCTCGCTTCCCGTCGCCGACCTTGCAGCGGTGGCCGCAGGCGAGGCAGCGCAGCGCGCCCTCGCCCAGGTCTTCGATCAGCGCGGGGTCGGCGTCGGCGGTGCGCTGCGCCAGCACCGCGCGCAGGCTGGCGGCGTCTGTCGTTCGACTCATGGGTGCACCTCCCAGGCCACGCTCGAGCTCGCGCGGCCACATTCGAGCTCGTCCAACCACACTGGCGTTCGCCCCCGGCCACAATCAAGCTCTGCCGCGGGCTCGCTGGCAAGCGCGCTGGAGGCGGCCGCCCGACGCGGGGCGAGGTCGGGCCGCGCCGGGGGGCCGGCGCGCGAGCGCGCAGGGCCGCGCCGCAGACCTGCCGGTCTCGCCCGGCGCGGCCGCCACGAGTCGCCGCCCCAGCAGAGGGCGGGCCCAGCGGGGCTCTGGCCGACCATGAAGATGGCCCAGCAAGCCGCCGGTGGGCACCGCGCGCAGCCTGCGCGACTCCAGCGGTGCAACGCCCGGCGCTTTCCCGTACCATGTCCCGACCGCAAAACCGCACACGACGGGCGCAGGGCCGGGAGGGGTCATGGCGAGCACCGCGACAGCGTCCCAGAAGGAGAATCCGATCGCGCTGGTCGCCGTGGGTGGGCACGCCTTCATGGAGGCGGGCGAGAGCGGCACGATCGAAGAGCACGAGCGCAACGCGCACCACCTGTGCGAGCTGCTCATGACGCTGGTGGACCGCGGCTACAACCTGGTCCTCACGCACGGCAACGGCCCGCAGGTCGGCAATCTTCTGCTGCAGCAGGAGCTGACGCAGAAGGAGATCCCCGCCATGCCGCTGGATGTCCTCGTGGCGCAGACGGAGGGCAGCCTCGGCTACATCCTGCAGCAGGCGCTGCTGAATCAGCTGCGGCGCAGGGGGATTCGCCGCTACGTGCTCACCGTCGTCACCCAGGTGCTCGTGGACGGCAAGGACCCGGCGTTTCAGCGGCCCAGCAAGCCCATCGGGCCCTTCCTGAGCGAGGCCGAGGCGCGCAAGCGCGCTGCCACGCTCGGTTGGATGGTCAAGGAGGACGCTGGCCGCGGCTGGCGGCGGTTGGTGCCGTCCCCGGCTCCGATCAAGGTCATCCAGCGCCACACGATCCAGGATGCGGCGCGGCAGGGGCACATCGTCCTGGCTGGCGGCGGCGGCGGAATCCCCATCGTCGAGGACGACGCTTCCGGCGACTACAAGGGCATCGAGGCCGTGATCGACAAGGACCTCACGAGCAGCATCCTGGCCACCGAGATCGGCGCCGACCTCTTCATCGTCCTCACCGCCGTCGCCCAGGTCTACGCCGGATTCAACACACCGCAGCAGCGTGCGCTGGGGGCGGTCACCCTGCGCGAGATCGAGGAGTTGCGAGACCAGGGTCATTTCCCCCCGGGCAGCATGGGACCGAAGATCGACGCGGTGATCGAGTTCCTCCGCCGCGGCGGAGTGCGCGCGCTGATCACGAATCCCGACAGCCTCGGCGATGCGATCGAGGGGCGGGGGGGGACCCACTTCATCGGCCGGATCTAGGCGCCCGGATGCTCAGACGCGGGGCCTCTGAGCGCCGGCCGCCTGCGGTAGCGCCATCCGCTCGCCTCGTGGCCGACGCGGGATGCCGCGAAGCGCGTCGCCCGTCGAGGGTGAAAGGAATGCGCGACCGTTCACAAATCCGGAACTTCCGCGGGATTCCGTCCCGTGCTAAACTCCTTCGTAGACGACACCGGGCGCTCCGTCGTCTTGCTCCCTCGGGCGCGGCATCGCCGCTCCCTCCTCGAGACTCGTCCGCGGGAACGACAACCTTGCTCTCAACCTCTGGCTGCGCACGGCATCCGCCGGCCGGAGACGCCGATCGACACTACAGCTCATCCCGATCGCTGGAGGGGACCCGTCCGTTCTCTCGCAGCGGGGATGTCCAGGTCGCACGGGAGGTATGGGACGCATGACCAAAACGCTATTGAAAGTGCTGGCGGCGCTCGTCGCCGGCGCTCTCGCAGCAAGCCCTGCGCTGGCCCAGACGGCCATCGTCGACTACGTCGGGTACGGGTGGGAGAGCGGGGGCGTTCCGCCCAGCAACGTCGGTGACGCGCTCCAGATCGCGGCGGTCGCCGACGTGATCGATCCCATGTTCGGGGTCAATCTCGCGAGCGAGGAAGCCACGATCTTCATCTACGGGCTGACGAGCGCCGGCGAGTTCACCGATGTGAACACCGGCTGGACGATCATCAGCTACAACGGCGGCACCCTCGAGCTCTACTCCGATCCCGCCCGCAACCGTGATTGGGGAACGTTTCCTCCTAACGGCTCGGTTCCCTCAACATTCACCGACGGGACGCTCCTGTTCCGCGGTGCCTTCACCAGCTTCACGCTGATCTTCACCGGCCCCGGGGCCGGCACGTACGAGGGCAACCTCGACGGCGTCGGCGGCTCTGCCGTGCAGCTGTGCAGTGGCTGTGCCTACACCTTCGGCGGCGCGTTCACGCGCGGCACCGGAGCGCAGGTGCTCGAAGGCTACGACCTCCAGATCGATGGGACCTTGGAGGTCAACCGGGCCGTTCCGCGTGAGACCACGGGCTGGGGCGCTCTCAAGGCGCTCTACCGGAACTGACCGAAACCACTTCCGTCACACCGGAAGGTGTTGACGACCGGAGGACTAGCAGATGAAGAGAATGCAGTCGCTGCTTCTCGCCGCGGTCGTTCTGGCGGTCGTGCCGGTTGCGGCCCAGGCTCAGCAGTTCTTTGACTTCAACGGGCAGGCCCGCGTGCCGGCCCAGGTGGGCGGGACGCTCACCATGTACAGCATCGTCACCAACAACAACCAGGTGCCGACGCCGATCCCGCTGGACTTCGCCAATTTCCAGTACACGCTGGTGGTGACGAACCTGACCTGGGTGGCCGGGTCCCCCACGCAGCAGTACTTGAACGGGGCGATCGTCCTGTACGAGGACAACGCGACGCCGGCCGACTATTCCAATCCGGCGACCTTCACCGACGGCACCCAGATCCTGATCGGCGTCCTGCGGACGCTGAACCGTACGCTGGTCCTGCCCACCCTGGGCACGGCCAACGGGCTGACAGACTGGACCGGCGGGACGCAGATCGCCCTGATCTCGCCCTCCGACCGTCTCGGCTGGGCGTTCGTCACGGGGATCAGCCGCCGTCCCGAGTTCGTCGTGGCCGGCTACGACGAGAACTGGGATGGCAAGGTGGAGCCCCAGTCGCCGATCATTCCCAACGAGCTCAAGAGCTGGGGCCGCGTCAAGGGCGACTACCAGCCCTAGGCCGCACCCTTGCCTGCGCGGCGTGCGCCCCCCGTGGCGCACGATTGGCGCGCAGACCGACCGACGCTGGCAGCGAGGGGCCTCTGCGGGCCCCTCGCTCGTTGTGTGGGGTCCCTCGCTCGTGGGTCGCGGGGCCGGGCGGTTGACCTTGGTCAGCGACCCCGCCGCGGACTACTCTTGAGCGTGGGGGCGCGGCGCCCGCAGGGCCGCGACCGGTGTCCGCACACTCCTCGATGCGCCTGGGGAAGCTCAGCTCATGCAGCCCAGCTTCGAGCTGGTCGACCACACTGCCGACCTCGGGATCCGCGGCCGCGCACCCGATCTGGGGCAGCTCTTCGTGCAGATGGCGCTCGGTCTCTTCTCGGTGATCGGCGAGCCGGGCTCCGTGCAGCCGGCGCTGACGCGCGACCTGCGTCTGCGGGCCGCCGGAGCCGCCGAGCTGCTCCACGAGTGGCTCGAGGAGCTCAACAGCCTCCATCAGATCCACGGCGAGATGTACGGCCACTTCGAGGTCGAGGTGACCCACGCCGGCACGGCGTTGCGCGCGCAGGTGGCAGGCGAGCGCTTCGACCCGCAGCGCCACGCCGCCCACCTGGAGGTCAAGGCAGTCACGTGGCACGAGCTCTCCGTGCGGGCCACCGACGAGGGCTTCGTGGCGTTCGTGCTGCTGGACATCTGACCCCCTTCATCGCGAGCACGGGCGCACGCGCGCGAGGCGTTCATGGCGACGCAGTTCCTCAAGATCCGGCCGGCCGGAGAGGCGATCTGGGAGCTGGAGAGCCGCGCGGACGGGCGCGTCCCCGCGCGCTTCATCGCCACCCACGGCATGCTCGACGCGATCCGCGAGGACCGCGAGTCGCTCGAGCAGCTGCGCAACGTCGCCACGCTGCCCGGCGCTCTGGGCAGCGTGTGGGCCATGCCCGACGTGCACATGGGCTACGGTTTTCCCATCGGCGGGGTCGCCGCCACCGACGCCGAGCGCGGTGTGATCAGCCCCGGCGGGGTCGGCTACGACATCAACTGCGGCGTGCGACTGCTCGCGTTCGCCCTGCAGGAGAGCGACATCCGCGCGCGCCTGCCCCACATTGCCGACCTGCTCTACGCCCACGTCCCCTGCGGCGTCGGGCGCGGCGGGGACGTGCGTGCCGCTCCCCACGAGCTACAGGCCGTGCTCGCGCGCGGCGCTGCCTGGGCCGTGGAGCGCGGCTTCGGCGATCGCGCGGACATCGAGCACGTCGAGGAGCAGGGCTGCATGGGCGGCGCCGACCCCGCACAGGTCAGCGCGCGGGCGCTGGAGCGTGGCAAGGACCAGCTCGGTACGCTGGGCTCGGGCAATCATTTCATGGAGGTGGGGGTGGTCGACGAGCTCTACGACCAGGAGGCAGCGCGCGCCTTCGGGCTGCGCGTGGGGCAGGTGACGCTGCTGTTGCACAGCGGCAGCCGCGGGCTCGGGCATCAGGTGTGCACGGATTTCCTCAAGACCATGGAGCCGGCCATGGTGCGTCATCGCATCCAGGTGCCTGACCGCCAGCTGTGCTGCGTGCCGCTCGAATCGCCCGAGGGCCGCGCTTATCTGGGCGCGATGAATGCCGCCGTGAACTTCGCGTTCGCGAACCGCCAGATCCTGGCCGGCCGTGCCGTCAAGGCGCTCTGCGCCGCGTTGGAGATCACGCCGCGTGAGCTTGGTGCGCGCACGGTGTACGAGATCGCCCACAACATCGCGAAGCTCGAGACCCACGTGATTGCCGGCAAGCCGCGCCGCGTCTGCGTGCACCGCAAGGGAGCCACGCGGGCATTCCCGGCCGGGCATGCCGACGTGCCCGCGGACTACCGCGACGTCGGCCAGCCGGTGCTGATCCCCGGTGACATGGAGCGCTACAGCTACGTATTGGTGGGCACGGCGGAGGCGATGCGGCTGACGTTCGGCAGCACGTGCCATGGGGCGGGCCGCCGCCTCAGCCGCACGGCCGCGCGCAAGCAGGAGCGCCACCGCGCCATCGCCCGCGAGCTCGAGGACCGCGGAATCCACGTGCGCTCCGCAAACCTGCGCACCCAACAGGAGGAGACGGCGGCCGCCTACAAGGACGTGGCCGACGTGGTGGACGCGGTGGTGGCGGCCGGGATCAGTCGCAAGGTGGCGCGCCTGCGGCCGCTGGTGGTGGTGAAGGGATAGGGGGCCGGCCGAGCGGCAGCGCGCCCAGGCTGGAGACCTGGCGCGCGGGATGCTATCCTCCGCCGGCCATGGCCCAGCCCAAACGCATCGCCATCCTGTCCACCGGCGGCACCATCGAGAAGACCTACTGCGATTCCAGCGGCACACTCTCCAACCAGCGCAGCGTGCTGGAGATCATGCTGGGCCAGCTCGTGCTCAACGGCGTGGTCATCGACCGGATCCCCGTGATGAACGTGGATTCGCTCGAGCTGGCCGAGTCCGACCACGAGCGCATCGTGAAGGTCGCCGGAGCCTATTGCGAGTCCCACGACGGGCTGATCATCACCCATGGCACCGACCGCCTGCACTTGACCGGCGAGCTGCTGGTGCGGCGGCTGGGGGAGAAGCCGACGGTGCCGATCGTGCTCACCGGCGCCATGAAGCCGTGGGAGCTGCGCAATACCGACGCGCTGCAAAACCTCACCGAGGCGCTCTTGGCCGTGCAGGTCGTCCCCCCGGGAGTGTACGTCGCGATGCACAACCAGGTGCTGCGCTTCCCGGGCGTGGTGAAGGACCACGAGCGGATGACGTTTTGCAAGGTCGCTGGCAGCTGACGCGCAACCCGCAGCGCAGGCGAGGCCTGCGCAGGCTTGCCCTCCACAGCCGAGCCCGCCGCGGGGGGCTCGGGGCGGGACAGGCACGCGCAGGAGAACTGGGCGCCCGGCCGGGACCGCTCGCTGCTCAGCTCGAGGCTCCGCTCGCCGGGGGCTCGTCGGGAAACACCTTCATCCCCCGCGCGCTCACGAACACCTCGGCGCCCGTCTCCAGCTGCAATGCCTGGAAGCGCTCCTGGGTCATCGCCACCTGCATCAGGTCGCCCCAGTCGGTGAGCAGATGCACCCTCACCATCGGGCCGGCCCGGTGGATCTGCTGTACGCGGGCGTGGAAGCGGGCTCCCGCCGTGGGCTGGCGCTCGACGTCCAGCTCGTGCGGCCGCAGATAGACCAGCGCGTTGGCGGACTCGGGCAGCGCCAGATCGGGCAGGTCGACCACCACGTCGCCGATGTAGGCCTTGCCGCCTTCGATCCGGCCACGGAACAGGTTCACGTTGCCCAGGAAGTTGTAGACGAAGGGGTTGATCGGGTGGTCGTAGACCTCCTCCGGCGTGCCGATCTGCTCGATGCGCCCATCGTTCATTACCACCACGCGGTCGGCCACCTCGAGCGCCTCCTCCTGGTCGTGGGTGACGAACACGCTGGTGATGTGGATCTCGTCGTGCAGGCGCCGCAGCCAGCGCCGCAGCTCCTGCCGCACGCGCGCATCCAGCGACCCGAACGGCTCGTCCAGCAGCAGGACCTTGGGCTCGACCGCCAGCGCCCGCGCCAGTGCCACGCGCTGGCGCTGGCCACCGCTCAGCTGCGAGGGATAGCGATCGGCCAGCCACTCGAGCTGCACCAGCTGCAGCAGCGCGTCCACGCGAGCACGGATCTCGGAGTCGGCCGGCCGGGCGCCGCGCGGCCGTACGCGCAGGCCGAAGCCCACGTTTTCGCGCACGGTCATGTGGCGGAACAACGCGTAGTGCTGGAAGACGAAGCCCACGCGGCGCTCGCGGGCGCTGCGCGCCATGGCGTCGCGGCCGTCGAACAGGATCGTGCCGGCATCGGGTCGCTCCAGGCCGGCCAGGATGCGCAGCAGCGTCGTCTTGCCCGAGCCCGACGGCCCCAAGAGCGCCACGAGCTCGCCGGGCGCCACCGAGAGGCTGACCCGGTCGAGCGCGCGGAACGGCCCGAACGCCTTGCTCAGGTCGCGCAGCTCGATGCGCAGTCCGCTGCCGCGGATGCCTGCCGCCGCTTTTGCGTCGCTCATCCCCGGATCACCTTCCGCCGCAGCAGGTGTTTCGCGGCCAGCGTCACCAGCGCCAGCAGGGCCAGCAGCGAGGCCACCGCGAAGGCCGCCGAGAAATGGTACTCGTTGTACAGGATCTCCACGTGCAGGGGCATGGTGTTCGTCACGCCCCGCACGTGCCCCGAGACCACCGACACGGCCCCGAACTCGCCCATGGCGCGCGCGTTGCAGAGGATCACGCCGTAGAGCAGGCCCCAGCGGGCGTTGGGGAGCGTCACGCGCCAGAACGTCTGCCAGCCGCTGGCGCCCAGGGTGAGGGCGGCCTCCTCCTCTTCACGGCCCTGCGCTTCGAGCAGTGGGATCAGCTCGCGGGCCACCAGTGGCAGCGTCACGAACAACGTGGCCAGCACGATCCCGGGGACGGCGAAGACGATGTGCAGGTGGTGCGCCGTCAGCCACGGGCCCAGCACGCTGCGCGCGCCGAACAAGAGCAGGAAGATCATCCCGGCGACCACCGGCGAGACGGACAGGGGCAGGTCGATGAGCGTGATCAGCAGCCGCTTGCCCGGGAATTCGTGCTTGCCGATCGCCCAGGCCGCCGCCAGACCGAAGGCGACGTTGAGTGGAACGACGATCGCCGCCGTGAGCAGCGTGAGCCGGATCGCGGCGCGCGCGTCGGGCTCGGTGATCGCTGCCAGGTAGGTACGCAAGCCGTCGCGCAGCGCCTCGGAGAAGACCACCACCAGCGGCACGACCAGCAGCAGGATGAGGTATGCGCACGCGCCTGCGATCAGCAGCCCGCGGCCGCGGGAGGCGTTGCGCGGCGCGGGGGGCGGCTTCGGCGCGGGCGGCTGGTGCGCTGCCCGCGTTCTCCGCAGCGCCAGCCACCGCCGCGGTGCGGCGCCGGGCGCGCGCCGCGCCGGCGGAGGAAGGTCGCGCATGGGCCTCTCCCTTCCTCAGCTCTCGATGGGAAGGATGCGCGTCCGCGACTGCAGCCAACCCGCCAGCAGCAGCAGCGACATCGAGGCGAGCAGCGACACGGACGCCAGCGCGGCCGCGCCCGCATAATCGTACTGCTCGAGCTTGATCATGATCAGCAGCGGCGTGATCTCGGTGCGCCCGGGCATGTTGCCCGAGATGAACACCACCGATCCGTACTCGCCCACGGCACGGGCGAAGGCCAGCGCGAAACCGGTGCGCAGCGCTGGTGTGAGCTCGGGCAGGATCACGCGCCGGAAGGTCTGCCAGGGGGTGGCGCCCAGGCTGATCGCGGCCTCCTCCAGCTCCGCTGGGAGGTCCTCCAGCACGGGCTGGACGGTTCGCACCACGAACGGCAGCCCGATGAACGTCAGCGCGACGGCGACGCCCAGCGGGGTGTACGCGACGTCGATCCCCAGCGCTTTCAGCGGATGCCCGACCCAGCCGTGGGCCGAGAAGACTGCAGTCAGGGCGATGCCAGCCACCGCCGTGGGCAGCGCGAACGGCAGGTCCACCAGCGCGTCGAGCAGCTGCCGTCCGGGGAAGCGATAGCGCACCAGCACCCAGGCGACCAGCAGGCCGAACACGGAGTTCACGACCGCCGCCGCCAGCGCCGCCCCCAGGCTGAGGCGGAAGGCGGCGAGCGCCCGGGCGGTGGTCACGGTGCTCCACAGCTGCGCCCAGCTCTGGGTCGACGCTTCCAGCACGATCATCGACAGCGGGATCAGCACGACGAGGCTGAGCTGCAGCACGACGCAGCCCAGCGTCAGCCCAAAGCCAGGAAGCGACTCGCGGCGCGTGGCCGCGGGCCTAGTGGCCCGGCTCGAAGATTTGGTCGAAGGTTCCGCCGTCATCGAAGTGCTGTCTCTGGGCCCTGGCCCATCCTCCAAAGACCTCGTCGATGGTGAACAGCTGCAGCTGGGCGAACTGGTCCGCTCGCTGCGTCGACTGCTGATCCGCCTGGACCGCTCTGCGCGGCCGGTAATGGTGGCGGGCCACGATCTGCTGCCCCTGTGGGGAGTAGAGGTACTCCAGGTAGGCCTGCGCGGCGGCGCGCGTGCCCCGCCGGTCGACCACCTTGTCCACGACGCTGACGGGCGGCTCGGCGAGGATGCTCACCGAGGGGATCACGAGTTCGAACTTGTCCGCTCCCAGCTCGGTGACGACCAACAGCGCCTCGCTCTCCCACGCCAGCAGCACGTCGCCGATCCCGCGCTCGATGAAGGTCGTGGTCGATCCGCGCGCCCCCGAGTCCAGCACGGGAACATTGTGGAACAGCTTCTGCACGAAGGCGCGCGCTCTGCTCTCGTCGTCGCCGCTGGCCCGCAGAGCGTAGCCCCAGGCCGCCAGGTAGTTCCAGCGCGCTCCGCCGGAGGTCTTGGGGTTGGGGGTGATGACCGCCACGCCGGGCTGGACCAGATCGCCCCAGTCCTTGATTCCCTTGGGGTTGCCCTTGCGGACGACGAACACGATGGTCGAGGTGTACGGGGAGCTGTTGTTGGGCAGCCGCCGCTGCCAATCCTGCTGGATCCACCCCGCGTTGGCGATGGCGTCGACGTCGTACGCCAGAGCCAGCGTCACCACGTCGGCCTCCAGCCCGTCGATCACGGCCCGCGCCTGCTTGCCCGAGCCGCCGTGCGACTGGCGCATCGTCACGATCTGGCCGGTCTGCTCTTTCCAGTAGGCCGCGAACGCTGCGTTGTACTCCTGGTACAGCTCGCGCGTGGGGTCGTAGGAGACATTCAGCAGCGTGACGTCCGGCGCTGCCGCGCGCTTCGTCTGGCACCCGGCCAGCGCGAGCGCCAGGCCGAGCGCCAGCGTGAAGGCGACCGTGAGCGCCAGTGCAGGGAGCACGAACGCGGGTTGCACGAGTGCCGATGCGACGAGCGTGCCGGGCAACCCTGGCGCCCGCCGCCTCACGCGCGTGCGTCCTGCGATGGGTCGGCTTCGCATGTCTCCCTCCTTGGGTCGGCGGCCCCGGCGCCGGCCGTCCGGCGGTGTGGACCTCTACAACGGTGCGGCTGGCCGTTCGGCCGGGCCAGTGGTTGCGGCCTCCAGACTGCGTGCGCGTCAGGGGCCGCGGCGTCGGGACTTGCGCCTGGCCGGCCGCAGCGCAGCGTCCATCTGGCGCCGTACGTCCGCCAGCGACGTCCCGTCCAGGATCTCGGCCGTGGCGTCGCGCACATTCCGCATCACCATCCGGACGCCGCAGGTCTCCTCGTCCACGCACTCGGCGCACTTGCGGTAGGCGGTCTGGCTCGCGCAGGGCACCGGAGCCAGCGGGCCGTCGATCAGCCGGACGACCTGTCCCACGGCGATCCGCGCCGGGTCCCTGGCAAGCACGTACCCACCGCCGCGGCCCTTCTTGCTGTGGAGGATCCCCTGCTGCTTGAGCTGCAGGAGGATCTGCTCCAGGAATCTGCGCGGGATGGCCTCGCTGTCGGCCAACTGCGCGATGAGCACCGGGCCCTCGCCGTACCGTCCCGCCAGCGCCAGCAGCGCTTTCAGGGCGTACTTGGCCTTGTTAGAGAGCATCGTCTATCACCCTAGTAAGACGATCGACTGAGTCGACGATACGCCCGCCGGAAGCGCCGCGTCAAGGCTGCGCCGACCCGCAGGTTGCGGCGCGGGCCCGCGCCGGCCGCGGGGATCGCAGCGGCCTTGCGCGCGGCGGGTCTACCCTCCAACCTGTCGGGACGCGGCCGGGGGCGCGCCCGCGGCACGCGCCTGGTCCTGGCTTGCATACGATGGAGGCGCGGCATGCGACCGATGAGCGTAGCCCTCAGCATTGCCGGCAGCGACAGCGGTGGCGGCGCGGGGATCCAGGCCGATCTGAAGACCTTCTCGGCGCTGGGCGTCTTCGCGACGAGCGCGATCACGGCCCTGACCGCGCAGAACACCCAAGGCGTCACCGGGATCTACCCGATCCCGCCCGACATGGTCACCGCGCAGATCGACGCGGTGGCGCAGGACTTCCAGGTCGCCGCTGCGAAGACCGGGATGCTCGTCTCCGCCGTCATCGTCGAGGCGGTGGCCCAAGCCGTCGCCCGCCACCACCTCGACCAGCTGGTGGTCGATCCGGTGATGATCGCCAAGAGTGGCGCGCGGCTGCTGGACGAGGATGCCATCGGAGCGTTGCGGTCGCGCCTGTTGCCCCTGGCGCTGATCGTCACGCCCAACCTGCCCGAGGCGGAGGTGCTGCTGGATCATCCCATCGGACCGCGCGACGAGGATGTGCTGGCGGCCGCGCGCGAGCTGCTCGCGCTGGGCCCGCGCGCGGTCGTGATCAAGGGCGGTCACCGTGCCGGCGACGCCGACGACGTCTACTGCGACGCCCGTAGCGCGCGCGTCCTGCCCTGCGAGCGCATCGTGACCTCCAGCACGCACGGCACCGGGTGCACGTTCAGCGCGGCGATCGCGGCGCTGCTCGCGCGAGGGCGCTCCCTCCCCGAGGCGGTGGCGCAGGCCAAAGAGTTCGTCACGGAAGCCATCCGCAACGCGCTCCCGCTCGGTCACGGCCACGGACCGCTCCATCACTTCCATCTGTTCTACGGCGCGGAGGGATTGCCCTGACGGCGGGCGTGCCCGTGGGTGACCGAACCGGGCGGCGCTCAGCAGCCCGGAACCGCAACCGTTTCCCCGGGTAAACCGTTCGACCGGCTCGCGGGGCGCCCCTATACTCCCTGCCGCCGCCGCCAGCCTCCCCCTGCCCGGCCCGGAGAGCCGCTCACCGATGTTGCCGATCCCGATTCCGCCGCCGCGTGGGCGCGCTCTGTTCCTCGCGCCGCTCGCGCTGTTCACCATGCTGGGAGCGCTCGCTGCACGCGCGACCGCGCAGCCGACCACCACGAGCGCACCGGGATCCGACGCCGCGGCGGGCGCTCCGGCGGTCGATCTGCAGGCCCGACTTCCCCTGGACCCGAAGGCGACGCTCAAGACGCTGCCCAACGGGCTGCGCTACTACATCCACGTCAACCACGAGCCACGCCAACGCGCAGAGCTGCGGCTGGTGATCAACGCCGGGAGCATCCTCGAGCAGGACGACCAGCAGGGGCTGGCGCACTTCGTCGAGCACATGGCCTTCAACGGCACGAAGCACTTCAAGGCACAGCAGCTGGTGGACTACCTGGAGCGCGCTGGCATGCGTTTTGGGCCCGACATCAACGCCTACACAAGCTTCGACGAGACCGTGTACATGCTCACCATCCCCACCGACGACCAGGCGGTGCTGGCCAAGGCGTTCCAGGTCTTGGAAGACTGGGCACGCTGGCTTCGATTCGATCCCAAGGAGGTGCACAAGGAGCGCGGGGTTGTGATCGAGGAGTGGCGGCTGCGCCGCGGTGCGGGGCAGCGCATCCTCGACCAGCAATACCCCGTTTTGCTGCACGGGTCGCTCTACGCCAAGCGCCTGCCCATCGGTCAGAAGGACCTCCTGGAGACCTTCCCGCGCGAGGCGCTCGTGCGCTTCTATCGCCAGTGGTATCGCCCCGAGCTGATGGCGGTCATCGCCGTGGGCGACTTCGACGACGCCAAGGTCGAACGCTGGATCCGCGAACACTTCGGGCGCATCCCCGCCTCGCGCCCGCCCGTGCAGCGTCCGGACCATCCAGTCCCGGGCCACGACCAGACCCTGTTCGCCATCGCCACGGATCCCGAGGCGACCAGCTCGCGCATCACGGTCACCCTCAAACGCCCCGCTGAGAGCCACGCCACCGTCGGCGACTACCGGCGCGACCTGATCGACAATCTCTACAGCGGGATGTTCAACGCGCGCCTGGGCGAGATCCTCCAGAAGCCCGACCCGCCGTTCCTGGGCGCGTTCACCGGTAGCGGGTCGCTGGTGCGCGGAACCGAGTCGCTCAGCCTGAGCGCATCCGCCGAGAACAACGGCCTGCCGCGGGCACTCACGGCCCTGCTGACGGAGGCTGCGCGCGTGCAGCGGCACGGTTTCACCGCCTCCGAGCTGGAACGGCGCAAGAAGAGCCTGCTGCGCGGACTGGAGCAGCGCTGGCAGGAGCGCGAGAAAACCGACTCCGGCGTCTTCGCCGACGCCTACGTCGACCATTTCCTCGAGCAGGACCCAGCACCAGGGATCGAGTACCGCTACGCGCTCGCCCAGCAGATCGTGCCCGGCATCGCGTTGGAGGAGGTCAACGCGCTGTCGCGGGATTGGCTGGGCGAGAGCAGCCGCGTCGTGATGGAGAGCGGGCCGCAGAAGGAGGGCGTGACCGTCCCCGTCGAGGACGAGCTGCGCGGCATCTTCACCGCTGCGGCGGCCGCTGAGGTCGAGCCCTATCACGACGTGGTGAACGAGGCGGCGTTGGTGGCGCAACCGCCCCCGCCGGCCACCATCGTGGAGGAGGTCGCCTACGACGCGCTGGGGGTGACACGCTGGCAGCTCAGCAACGGTGTGCGCGTGTGGCTCAAGCCGACCGATTTCCAGCAGGACGAGCTGTTATTCAGCGGCTTGCACCCCGGCGGGACATCGCTAGCAGCCGACGACGGGCTGCCGTCCGTGGAGCTTGCCACGACCATCGTGGGTGCGGGCGGGGTGGGCGAATTCAGCGCGGTCGAGCTGCAGAAGCGACTGGCGGGCCGGAGCCTGCGTGTTTCGCCGTTCGTGACCGAATTGACCGAGGGCGTGCAAGGCGGCTGCTCGCTGGCGGATGCACAGACGTGCTTCGAGCTGCTCTACCTCTGTTTCACCGCGCCGCGCCGCGACCCGGAGGCCTTTGCGTCGCTCAAGGAGCGCCTGGGCGCGATCGTGGCCAACAGGGCGCTCGACCCCAACCAGGCCTTTTCCGACACGCTGGCGGTTACCATGGCGCAGCACCACCCCCGCGTGCGGCCGTTGAGCAGCGAGACGGTGGCCACCCTCGACCTCGACGCGGCGCTGGCCTTCTACAAGGACCGCTTCGCCGATGCGAGCGGGTTCTCGTTCGCGCTGGTCGGCAGCTTCCAGCTCGATCAGGTGCGGCCGCTGGTCCTCCAATGGCTGGGCGGGCTGCCCGCCCTGCAGCGGGCCGAGACCTGGCGCGATACGGGGATCCGTCCGCCCACGGGCGTCGTCCGCAAGACCGTCCTGCGCGGCAAGGAGCCCAAGAGCCAGACGCAGATCGTCTTCACCGGACCCCTGGAATGGAAGCGGGAGAACCGCTACGCGCTGCAGTCCCTGGCCGACGTGCTGCAGCTGCGGCTGCGCGAGGTCCTACGCGAGGACCTCAGCGGGACTTACAGCGTCTCGGCCTCGGCGGGCACGGACCGCGACCCCTTCCCCCGCTACCGCGTCGCGGTCTCCTTCGGCTGCGATCCGCATCGACTGGACGAGCTCAGCCAAGAGGTCTTCCGCGTGATCGAGCGCCTGCAGCAGGAGGGCGTGGCAGCGGGCGACGTGACGAAGGTGCGCGAGGAGCAGCGGCGCGACTACGAGACGTCGCTGCGCAGCAACGGCTACTGGCTCGCACAGCTCATGTACCGGGACCGCTACGGGCTCGACCCCGGCGAGATCCTCACCTATGCGGACCTGGTGAAGGGTCTCGACGCGGCAACCCTGCAGGACGCCGCGCGGCGCTACCTGCACGCGGATAACTACGTGCAGGTGTCGTTGAGGCCACAGTAGGCGCGGGGACACGCGCCACCGCCCGCGGACAGCGGATGCCTGACGGGTGGTGGGCGAGCCCAGAGCGGCGCGCAAGCTCAAGGCCACGGACGCGCGCCTAACGCACGACAGCCATCTTTCCCTGTAACTGCTGCGTCCGGGTCCGCAGCACGTAGCGATACACACCGTTGGGCGCCCGGTGACCCGCTCGATCGTCCCCCTCCCACACCACGCTGCCGCGCCCGGCCGGCTGCGGACCGGCGATGAGCGTCTTCACCAGCGCACCCGCGGCATCGTACACGCGCAGCGTGACGCGCTCCTCCGCCTGCGGCAGCTCGAAGACGATGGTCGTACGCGGATTGAACGGGTTGGGCGCGTTGCCGAGCAGCCGTGCGCGAAGGTCAGCGGGCGGCGGTGGATCCCCGATGGCCGTGCCCTCGCACTCATCGGGCACTCCATTCTCGTTGACGTCGCGGCTGAAGGCGGTGGCGATGTCGCAGGTGTCGGGCAGCCCGTTGCGATTACAGTCCGGACCCACCGCGAACAGATATGCCGAGCCCGTGTCCGTGGTGGACGTGTCGTCGAGATCGGCGCCCGCGATCGCGCGGTCGCCGCTGGCGGCCACAGCGACGCCCGCTTGGTCCCCAGCGGCACCGTCGGGCGCGATGAACTTGTAGCTCTCCTCCCAGCCAGTGCCGCTGCGCCGAAACACGTACGCGGATCCCGAGCTGCTCCCGGCCGGATCGTCCTTGTCCGCTCCCACGACGACGACGTCGCCGCTGATGGAGACCGACTCGCCGAAGCGGTCGAGGGCGACGCCGTCGCCGGCCAAGAGCGGCGGGGCCGCGGTCCAGGTGCTTCCGGTGGACTCGAAGACGGCGGCCGAGCCGGCATCGGCGCCCAATCCATCGTCCAGCGGTGCGCCCACGACGATCCGGCCGCCGCTCACCGCGACTGCATGGCCGAAATCGTCGCCCGGCCCAGGCGCAGGTGCTGAGAGCTTTTGCTCTAGGGCCCACGTCACACCGCTGAGACGGAATACGTACGCCGAGCCCGCGTCGAGCCCATCATGGTCATCGCCCGGCGCTCCGATGACGGCGACGTTGCCGTCCAAGGCTACGGCGGTGCCGAAGTTGTCTCCAGCGGCGCCGTCGAAGGCCGTCAGCTTCTGCTGCAGGCTCCACGTCGCGCCGGACCGCTGGAAGACGTAGGCTTCGCCGGACTGCGCGCCCGCCGGGTCTGCGCCGTGCGCCCCTACCAGCGCCCGGTTCCCGCTGATCGCCACGGCGGATCCGAACCAGTCGCCGGCCGCACCGTCGGACGCTACGAGCTTCTGCTCCAGGGTCCAAAGGCCGCCATTCTCGCTGAACACGAACGCCGTGCCGGCGTCGACTCCCTTGTCGTCATCGAGCCACGCACCGACCAGGGCAATGCCGGGCGTGAGCGCCACGGCCCGCCCGAACTCGTCGCCGCGGTTGGGATCCGCGGACTTGAGCTTCTTGAGCAGATAGTAGCCGCTGCCGCTGATCTGGTAGAGGTACGCCGAGCCCGCGCCGCCGACCGCGTCCTCTTCGAGGTGCGCGCCCACCACGAACTGCGTGCCGCTGATCGCGACCGACTCCCCGAACTCATCGGAAGCGGCAGCGTCGAGCGCGGTGACCTTGTCCAGCTGGCAGGCCACGGTCGTCGGCGGCTCGGTGCCGTAGATGTCGATCCAGAGATCGCCTGCGTCGTTGACGTCGTCGTTGGAAGCGCTCCACCAGAAGGTGAGCACGTACTCGACTCCGTCCTGCAGGCCGTTGATCGTGGCGCTGACGGTGGCGAACTGCGCGGGATCGTTCGTCTGGCCTAGCCCAAGGGATCCGCCCGTGGGCGACGACACGGGATTGCTCAGGCTGTTCTGCGCCGAGTCGTTGGCGATGTAGTAGCCGGAGGGACCCAGGTTCCACGCAGGCGAGACCCCGCTCGCAAACAGATCGAGGAACAGGATCTCCTGCGGCGGGGTGGTATCGAACAAGAACGCTTCCTGCGGGCCATTTTGCGTGCAGAAGATGTGTACCGGATCGTCCACAGCTCCGCTGTGCGCCAAGTACACGCTCTTTTGCACCACTGCGACGTCGTCGATGCGGATCCGCATCCACTGGCTGGGATTCATGGTCTTGTGGATCTTGCCCGTGAAGGCGATGGTCGCCTGCGGCCCGTTGGCCGTGAACTCCCCCGTGAAGAGAGGACGCGACGAGCACCAGAAGAGGGTGTGCTGCGCCGGGCGGTCGATGGGGCCGCCGCCGCCGATGGCCGGTCCCGACGCCAGCGCCGGTCGCGCGGATGCGAGCACTGACAGTAGCAGCGCGACACGCAGCAAGGGCGAATCCTGCGGCGCTGCCTGGCCTCGTGGCGCTGTCGCGCCCCGCGTCCGAAGCAGGAGTTGGCTCGTCGGCGTCATGTCTGCCTCCGGCTCATCTGGCTCCGCTCAGGACGAACGGCGCCCAGAAGATGGGTTGGGACCAGCGCGGGTCGTCGCGCAGTCTGCGCTTAGCATCTCGCAGCAGGCGCGCGTAGTCCAGCTCCCCGCCGCGGGCCTGTGCCCGAGCGATACGCTGGAAATACTCTCTCATGAGCAGGGCAGTCGATTCGTCGGCCACGGCCCAGAGGCTCGCGACCGTCCGCCGGGCGCCGGCCGCCTGGAACGCACGCGACAGAGCGAACACGCCCTCTCCTTGCACCTGCTTGCCGAGCTTCGTGTCGCACGCAGATAATACAGCGAGATCGCAGTCCAGATTGAGGTCGTACACCTCGCTCAGGCGCAGGACGCCGTCGTTGGAGGCGTCGTCACCGCCGCGGTCCGGGCCGCGGGCGTGACCGGCACGGCCCGGGCCAGTGGCGCGACCGGAACGGCTCTGGCCCTCCGTGCTCCCGGAAGAGGCCGGCAGCGAGCCCGGTGGCGGAGGCGTAAGCAGCAGCGCGGCGAAGGGCGGGTTCTGCTCCTCGTCCACGATGCCGTGCGTAGCAAGGTGGAGGATCCGCGCGCCGGGGGCGGCGGCCCTCAGGGCACGCTCGGTGGCGAACTCACCCTGCAGCAGCTGTACCGTCGCGCCGTGGAAAGCCTGCGCCAGTGCCGCGCTCTCCGCGCGCGTGCCGGGCAGCCGCCGGATCGGGGCGCCTCCGACGGTCTGTTCTGGGGCGAACGCAGGGTCACTCACGCTGACGATTCCCTCCGCCCGGGAAGTACGCTCCCGGCGCCCAGCCGCTGCCAGCGCCCGCCGCTCGAACTCCACCGCGGTGGCGATCGAGTGCGCGTAGCGCACGACCGGGCCCACGTCGATCCAGTACCGAGGCGGCGACCCATGCCCCGGCGCGGCCACCACCAGCGACTCGAACGGCAGCAGGTGCAGCGCGCCGTCGGGGACGACCAGAACAGAGTGGCAGCGGCGCATCGCCGTCCACGCCGAAGCAGGTAGCAGCGTGCGCCACAGCTGGTAGAGCCGAACCTCGAGGTCCAGCGCGCCGCCCGCGGGGGACGGCGGCGCAGGGGCAGAGCCCGCGGAGGAAGAAGGCGCGAGCGTGCCCACGCCGCGAAACGCCAGCAGCAGGCCTGCCACGCTGCTGGCGTCACCTGGCGCGGCGCTGGCGGACAGCAGCCCGCGCAGCCCGGCGTCGGTGAGTGGCCCGGCCGGGACACCCAGCGCTGCGGCGGCCTCCGCGTCCACGGTGAGGGGGAAGCACTGGAGGGCTCCCGGCTGCGGCGCGACCAAGAACACGAAGCTCGCCCGCGGGCCGATCTGGTAGACGATCAGCTGCTCGTTTGGGCGCAGCAGCTCCGCCTGCGCCTGGGCCAGCGCGAACGGCTCGGACTGCTCCTGCAGCAGGCGGCTCCATGCGGGGCTGTGCAACTTGATCTCCTGCCCGACGGCGTCCAGCGTCGCGGCGGCCGCCGCGACCTCCTGTTCGAGCTCGGCGAGCGAGGCGAGGCCCTGCCCGTCGCCGCGCGCCCAGCTCGTTTTCTGCCAGGTGAGCGACTGCTGTGCGCGGCGCAGCCGCCCGCGCGCATCGCGCTCACGCCTCTCCAGTGGCGCCAGTACCTCGGGCGAGATCTCGCCGCGCAGGTCGACGCCGCCGGCCAGCAGCTGGTCGCGCAGCACGCGCGCCCGCGCCCGCTCGCTGGTGGCCAGCGCCTGCTGCAGATCGCCCGTCTCGACCCGCCACGCGATCAAATCGTTGGCATAGGCGTGGAACCGCTCCAGGAATCGCGCCCGCGAGAGGTCGTTGCCGCCGCGGTGCGGCCGCAGGCGCTCCACCAGCGCGAGCGCACGCTCCATGTCGGAGCACGCCGCGGCGCGGCCGGCCTGCGCCCACTCGCAGCGCGCCATGACGGCGTAGGCTTCGGCCAGCGACTCGGGAGCGGTGCTGAGGCCGGCGAGGATGTCGACCGCGCGGGACGCAATGTTCAGCGTGATGGGATCGTCACTGGCTGCGAACTGCGAGCGAAGCTGCGCCCAGATCGCCAGCGCCACGCCGACATCGGGATGCCGCGGTCCCAGCGTGCGTTGCAGCGTGTCGACGGCGCGCTGGAGGCTCTGCTCGGCGCGCGGCAGGTCGCCGCGATGGGCGTAGCCGCGGGCCAGCTGCTGCAACACGTAGGTCTCGTAGATCTCCTGCGGGACCCCCAGCGAGCCCAGGACCTGCAGGCCCTCCTCCCATGCCGCGATCGCCGGGTCCCAGCGGTCCTGTTCTGCGTCGAGTTTGCCCTTTTCCAGCAGGAAGATCACGAAGCGGGCGTCCTTCGCGCCGATCGCCGCGCGCGCCAGCTCCAACGCCTGGGTCATGTGCACCTGCGCCTCGGTGAGCTTGCCCTGGTCGCGGAAGAGCGTGCCCAGGTTGAGGTGCGCGGTCGCGATGCGCGAGGGCTCGGCCAGGGGGTCGGCCTCGCTCAGACGCAAGGCCGCGGCCCACAGCCGCTCGGTGTCGTCGAAGCGGTCCTGGTCCCAGTAGAGGGCGCCGAGGTTGTTGAGCAGCGTGGCGTGGAAGGCGTCCTGCGGTAGGTGCGCGCGCGACCGGTCGATGGCCGCGATCTGCAGGCTCTCCGCCGTATCGTAGTGGCCCAGCACGCGCTTCATCTCGGCTAGGTCGGATTGGCACCATACGATGCGCTTGTGGTCGGACTCCGGGGCCGCCTGCAGGACCGCGAGCGCCTGCTCCCACGCCACGGCCGCCTCACGGAAGCGCCGCAGCCCGTAGTGCAGGTAGCCCAGGGATACCAGCGATTCCCCCAGTCGCGCGTCGTCTTGGGCCAGCAGGGCGCGCTGGATCGCCACGGCCTGCTGCTGGTGTTGCAACGCCGAGGCGAGATCCTCGAGGCCAAAGTAGCAGCTTGCCAGCGCCACGTGGGTGGCGGCCACCTCCAGGTGCTGCGCACCCAGCGCTGCGGTTTGCAGCTCCAGCGCGTGGCGGTCGAGCTCAATCGCGGCCGCGTACTGCCCCCGACCCGAGGTCACATCGGCCAGCGCCGTCAGGCGCGCGGCCAGTGCAAGCGGGTCGCCGGCCAGCTCGGCCTGCCATGCGCGCACGGCTGCATCGGAAGCGGCGCGCGCCGGCTCGACCTGGCCCCGCGCGAGCAACGCGCGCACAGAGTCGATGGCCGCGACCGACGGCGCGGGTTCGGTGGCTGGCGCCGGCCCCGATCTGGCGGCGGGTGACGGCTCCGCGGCGGCGGCCAACGCCAGCGCCCCGGCGCACGCCAGCACCGCGCCGTGGAGCAGCAAAGGCCCCCTGCGCGCCAGCAGGCCATCTCGCCGACGCGTCCATACCATGGCTCTCGCGGTCTCGCCCGCCGCGGAGGGCGACACCCGCCCGCCGCACGCGCGCGTCCCATTCCACTGGTGAGAATGCCGGCGCGGCCAGTAACCGCACGCGGGTGGCTTCAGGCCGTCGCTCCCCCGCAGCTGCTCCCCGCGCCCGCGGTGCAGCCGAAGCAGTGGGGGGCGACCTGGATGGGCCGCGCTCGCAGGGCCTCCAACAAGCGGGCAGGCGCGGTTCCCAGCACCGATGGGCGTGTGCCATTGGAGGCCACCGGCAGCTCGAGCATCTGATTGAAGTCGCAATCGTAGATCGTGCCGTCCCACCCGATGGACACCAGGGTGCGGCACATCACGCCCGCCGCCGCCGTCGGGTTGAAGGCCGCCACCAGCCTCTCCATGTAGCCCTCCAGATTGCCCGTGTCCTCGAGGAACTCCAGGAACCGGCTGATGGGCATGTTGGTGATCGTGTAGAGGTGGTTGAAGATGATCCCATAGCGGCGCTCCAGCTCGCGCCTCCAATCCTGCTCCACCGCCTGCTGCTTGCCCGGCAGGTAGGCTCCCACGGGGTTGGTGACGAGGTTCAGTACGAGCCCGCTGTCTCTGCGGCCGTAACCCAAAGCGTTGAGGCGGCGCAGCCCCTGGAGCGACTTCTCGAACACCCCATCGCCGCGCTGCGCGTCGGTCTGCTTGGGGAGATAGTAGGGCAGCGAGGCCACGACCTCCACGCGCCGGCGCGCGAGCAGCTCCGGCAGGTCGTCGTAGCCGGGCAGCAGGATCGCCGTCAGGTTGCAGCGATGCATCACGTGACGTCCGGCGCCGGTGGCTCGCTCGAGGAGCTCGCGGAAACGCGGGTGCAGCTCCGGCGCCCCGCCCGTGACGTCCAGCGTGGGGATGTCCGAGTCGCAGAACAGGCGCAGGCACGCCTCCAGGACCTCGTCGCCCATCAGCTCCCGGCGGTCGGGACCGGCGTCCACATGGCAGTGCCGGCAGACCTGGTTGCACTGCTTGCCGACGTTGATCTGTAGCGTGTCGATCCGCAGCGGGCGCAAGGGGAACAGCCCCGACTGCTGCAGCTTGTCCTCGAACGAGGAAGCAAGCGGCAACCCCGCCAGATGCTCCCGCTGCGCCAGGCTCGACGACAGCGCATGCTCCCGTTTGCGCAGCGAGAGCGTCATGGATGGCTCCGATCGGGGGGGCCTGGCGGCGCGGCGCCACGCACCACGGGGCGCCGCAGCTCCTACATGGAAAGCCTGTGGGCGCAGTTGCGCATCTGCACGCCGTGCACCAGGGAGGCGCCCCCGCGGATCGCGGCGGCAACGTGCACGGCCTCGGTCATCTGCTCCGCATTGGAGCCCTTCTCCAGGCAGGCCTGGGTGTAGGCGTCGATGCAGTAGGGGCACTGCACCGCGTGGGCCACGCCCAGCGCGATGAGCGCCTTCTCGCGCTCGGTGAGCGCGCCTTCCGTGAAGACCGCGCTGTACCAGGCGAGGAACTTCTTCCAGAGCTCGGGAGCGTCCTCCCCGATGCTGCTGAACTTCGCGAGGTCGCGGGGGTCGTAGTACGTCTCGGACACGGCGGCTCCTTGGAGGATTCGGCTCGCATGGCTGGACTGCGGGCCGGGGGCGAATCGACCGCACGAGCGCGGGACCGGGGCGGCCCGCAGGGGGTGCTCTCCAGCATCGCGACGCCCGCGAACCGCGTCAAGGGGGACGCGACTGCCGCGCGTTGGCTCAGTGACCGCGCGGGCCGCCGAGCAATTCGGAGGCAGCGTCGGCCGGGTAGGAGCCGAGCTGCAGCTCCCCCATGAGCACGCCCGCGTCGATGTGCAGCTTTGGCCCTTCGGGATCGGGGGTGCCGGGATTCTGCGTCGTGCCGGTCACGTTCCCCATGCTGGCGCGCACGCCGCCGTGGGCGAAGTCCCAGTGGGCGTTCTCGGGGAGGTTCATGCGCAGCTGGCCCATGCGCATGCGCGCCTCCAGCAGCGTCTCATTGCGCAGTGCGCCGCCCAGGTCCATGCGCATCTCCCCCATCATTCCCTGCGTGATCAGTCGGTGGGCGCGCAGCCGCGACAGCCCTCCCATGCGCACCTGCCCCATGCTGGAGTCGACCAGAAACGTCTCCATCGCCACCGGATTGGGCTCGTTCACATCGAGCCGATATTCGCCCATGCGCAGCTTGCACACCGCCTGGCGCAGCGCCACGCCGGAGAGATCGATCTCGGTCTGAGACCGATCCAATGCCATGACCAGCTCCATCGGCGTGTCGCGCGGCAGTTGGACGCGAATGCGGTTGGCGGCCATATCCTCGTCGCTGAAATGGCCGTTCTTCATGAGGCGGCGCAGGAACGCGATCTTGGAGCAGAAGCGCAGGTGGTAGACGGGCGTGCCATCCTTGTCGACGTCGTACTCCTGCGTCAGCTCGTAGGTCGACTCGTCGTAGTCCGCCTTCACCTGGATGCCCTGCTCCGGCGGACCGGGCAGGATCTCGAACATGCCTTCTTCCATCTCCAGCAGCACGCGCACCGGCTTGGCGGCCGACAGCAGCAGGCTTGCGCCCGGCTCGCCGGCCGGCGTTGGCGATGCAGCGCGGGTCTCCAGCACCGTCGCTGGGACGCCGCCACCCGAGCTGGCGGCCGGCGCACCGGCGTGGGCGGGCTCGCCTGCGCTGGCTGAGGCGCCCGCTGCGCCCGCAGACGCCGGCGCTGCCGATGACCCCGCTGCGCCCGCCCCGCTGGCCAGCGGCTGGCCGAGCTCCTTAGTTACGATCTTGGGCGCCGGCACGCCCGCGGCCTTGAAACCGAGGGCGAGCATGATCATGAACAGGACCAACACCACAGGGATGCCCAGGCATCCCAGAGCGATCTTGCCGGCTTTCCGCATGAGTGAGGCTCCTGGGAAGGGACGGTCCGACGTTCGTGGTACGGACGCCCGGCGGCCGGGTTGCGCAGCGGGTCCTCGGGGCGGCCGCAACACCGGCGATGGCGGTGCCGCGCCGAGCGTCGGGCGCCGACGGTTGCGTGCGCGCATCCTAGCACCGGGCCGCCGTCCCGGAAAGGATGCCACCGCGCGGGCGTGGCGGGACTGCCGCGCGACGCGGCCCCTGCGGGGGGAGTCGCCCCGCTGGCACGGGCAGTTTCCCCAGGGAATCTTTCGCGGGTCTCCTGTAGTCTGTCGCTCGGCTCTGCTGCGGGGCCCCCTGTGGATCGCCCCGATCGCGCCGCAGCAGCGGCCCCGCGAACGAAGGAGCGCAAGTATGCCCACGACCACCCGCCGCCGCTTTCTCGTCGGAGGCCTCGCCGCCGCCGCAGCGTCCGTATCGACCACCGCTCTCTGGCCTACCGCGCTGCTGGCCCAGAGCAAACCCGCTCTGGGCAAGACGACAGTGGGCAGGCCGCCCGTCGTCATCTCCAGCGCCAACGGCCTGCGCGCCACCGCCCGCGCCTACGAGCTGCTCCAGGGCGGGGCCGACCCGCTCGACGCGGCGATCGCCGGCGTCAATATCATCGAGGACGATCCGTTGGACGAATCGGTTGGCCTCGGCGGCTTGCCCAACGAGGAGGGCGTCGTCGAGCTCGACTCGAGTTGCATGCACGGGCCGACGGCACGCGGCGGGGCGGTGGCAGCGCTGCAGAACATCCGCAACCCCAGCCAGGTGGCCAAGCTCGTGGCCTTCCGCACCGATCACGTACTGCTGGTGGGGGAGGGGGCGTTGCGCTTCGCCCGGGCTCATGGCTTCAAGGAGGAGAACCTGTTGACCGAGTCCTCGCGGATGAAGTGGCTGCACTGGAAGGAGACGCTCAGCGACCAGGACGATTGGCTGCCGCCACCCGAGACACAGGACAAGCGCACCGGGGAGCTCGTGCCGGCGCGGCCGGGGGCGGTGGGGGCAGCCGGTGGGGTAGGGACGCCGGGCTCAGCGGGCCGTCCAGGCGCGCCCCGCGCGGCGGACGCTCCGGCGCCGTGGCGTCCGCGGCGCGGCCATGTCGATTTCATGGACGAGCACGTCTTTGGCACCGTCAACTGCAACGTGCTTGACGCACTTGGGAATCTCGCCGGCTGCACGTCCACCAGCGGGCTGGCCTACAAGATTCCCGGGCGTGTGGGCGACTCGCCGATTCTGGGCGCCGGCCTCTATGTCGACAACGCTGTGGGTGCGGCCGGCAGCACCGGCCGCGGCGAGGAGAACCTCCAGCGTCTGGGCAGCTTCGTGGCCGTCGAGCAGATGCGCCAGGGCAAGAGCCCGCTGGAGGCCGGCATGGAGGTGCTGCGGCGCGTCGCAGCGGCGTGCGAGCGCCGCCTGCGCGACGCCAAGGGGCGGCCGCAGTTCGATATCAAGTACTACATCGTGAACAAGAAGGGCGAACACGCCGGTGTATCGATGTGGAGCGGCGGCAAGTACGCCGTGACCGACGGCGAGGGCAGCCGACTGATGGACTGCGCCTGGCTCCTCGAGCGCGACAAGAGCTGAGCCCGCGCGGCAGCGCGGTCCGGAGAGGACGAGATGCGGCAGCGCGCCGACACGCTTCGCGGAGCTCTGCAGCCGTTCGTGCAACGTTTCCTGTTCGCTGCGCTCTACTTGACTGTGGTCGCGCTCATCTCCACTGTGGGGTATCACCTCCTCGAGCGCTGGAGCTGGCTCGAGTGCCTCTACATGGCCGTCACCACGCTGACCTCGGTGGGTTTCATGGAGGTGCGGCCCCTCTCCGACGCCGGCCGCATGTTCACACTGGCGGTCATCGCGTTGGGGATCACCGGGCTGGGGATCTGGTGGGCTCTGACCACCGCGCTGATCATCGAGATTGACCTGGGGGGCTTGCTGCGGAGGCGCCAGATGAGCAAGAGGATCGAAGGGCTCCGCGAACATTACATCGTTTGCGGTGCGGGCCGCATCGGCCGCATGGTGGCGGCGGAGATCCGTCGTTCCGATCACCCGCTGGTCGTGATCGAGAACGACCCGGGGCGCATCGCGGCGTTCAGCGAGCTGATCCCCGACGCTTTGGTGCTGGAGGGCGACGCGTTGAAAGAGCACACCCTGGGCAGCGCGCGCATCGAGTCGGCGCGGGGGCTGGCGGCCTGCCTGCGCCAGGATGCGGACAACCTGCTGGTGTGCATGACCGCGCGGGGGATGAAGCCCGACCTCACGGTGGTGGCGCGCGCCAACGACGAGGAGTCGGTGAACAAGATCGAGCGTGCCGGCGCCAACCATGTGATCTCGCCGGTGACCACCGGCGGCATCCGCATGGCGTCGGCGCTTTTGCGCCCCTCGGTGGTGAGCTTCCTGGACGTGACGATGACCGGCCACGACATCGATCTGCGCCTGGAGGAGGCCCAGGTGCCGCCGACCTCGTCGTTGGTGGGCAAGACACTCGCCGAGGCGCAGATCCCCCGGCGCACTGGGCTCACCGTGCTGGCGATCCGGCCCGGCGACCAGCCGGGCGCGTACGCCTACAACCCGGGTCCCGACGTACGCCTGCAGTCCGGTGACGTGATGATCGTGCTCGGTCGCCGCGAGCAAGTGGTGCGGCTGAAGGACTACGCTCGCGGCGACGTGCAGGTGTAGGGCACGAGAATGCGGAAGCGTGCCGCGCGGGGAAACTCCGACAGCGCGCCGCGCGGAGGTGTGATGATGGCAAAGACACGGGTGGAGCGCGATTCCCTGGGCGAGATCCGGGTCCCGGACGAGGCGCTCTACGGAGCCCAGACGCAGCGCGCCGTCGAGAACTTCCCGATCAGCGGGCTGCGCATGCCGCGCCCGATGCTGCGCGCGCTGGGCTTGATCAAGCGCGCAGCGGCCCGGGTCAACGCGGATCTGGGCCTGCTGCAGCGCGAGCGCGCCGAGGCGATCGCGCGGGCGGCCGACGAGCTGGTCGACGGGGCGCTCGACGGGCATTTCCCCGTCGACGTGTTCCAGACCGGCAGCGGCACCAGCACGAACATGAATGCCAACGAGGTGCTGGCGCGCCGCGCGAGCCAGATCCTGGGCTCGCCCGTGCACCCCAACGACCACGTGAACCTCGGCCAGAGCAGCAACGACGTCATCCCCACCGCGATCCACGTTGCCGCGCTGGAGACCACGACCTTCCGACTGCTGCCGGCGCTGCGTGCGCTAGAGGCCGCCTTCGCGCGCAAGGCCACCGAGTACGGCGACGTGATCAAGGTGGGCCGCACGCACATGCAAGATGCCACGCCGGTGCGCCTGGGCCAGGAGCTGGGTGGCTACGCCGCGATGCTGGAGCTGGGCGCGGCGCGCATCGAGCGCAGCGCGACGTCCTTGTGCGAGCTGCCGCTGGGGGGCACGGCCGTGGGCACCGGGATCAACACGCACGCGGAGTTCCCGCGACGGGCGGCGGCGGCTCTGAGCGCGGCCACGGGGCTGCAGCTGTTGCCCGCGGGCGACTGTTTCGAGGCGCTGGGAGCGCGAGGCGCGGCAGTCGAGTTGTCGGGACAGCTGCGCGGGCTGTCCGTCAGTCTGTACAAGATCACGACCGATCTGCGCTGGCTGGGCAGCGGTCCCCGTGCGGGGCTGGGCGAGCTGAAGCTGCCCGAGCTGCAGCCCGGCAGCAGCATCATGCCCGGCAAGGTCAATCCCGTCATCCCCGAGGCGGTGGCCATGGTCTGCGCCCAGGTGATGGGCCACGACGCTGCCATCGCGTTCGCCGGCGCCGCCGGGACGCTCGAGCTGAACACGATGATGCCTTTGATCGCCTACGACCTGCTGCAGTCCATCGAGCTGCTGGCCAACGCGTGCCACGTGCTGAGCGAGAAGTGCGTGAACGGCTTGGAGGCGGACCGCGAACGTTGCGCCGCGCAGTTGGAAGGCTGCCTCGCGCTGGCCACGGCGCTGGCGCCCCGCATCGGCTACGACCGGGCCGCCGCCATCGCGCAGCGCGCGTGGGCGGAGAGCCGGACCGTGCGCGAGGTCGCACGCGAGGAGAGCGGGCTGAGCGAGGAGGAGTTGGTGCGCATCCTCGACCCGCGCGCGATGACGGAGCGGAGGATTCCGGGCTAAACGGCGAGCAGCCCCGGGCCGGGTCGTGCCAGGCCCGCCGGATCGTGGTAGAATCAGCTCGGCCCAGTTCCACCGGCGCCGAAAGGACAACGTATGCCTCCCGTCCAGCTCCCGCCGCGCGGCGCGGCCAGCCGTGCGCGTCGGTCTGCCTCGCACAGACTCGCCGCATCGACTCTGCTCGCGCTGCTCACCCTGGCGATTGCAACACCAGCCTGGGCGATCCGCCTCATGTCGTGGAACGTCTTGAACTACCCGGGGACCACCGGGAGCACGCGGGAGCCGAGTCTGCGGCTGGCGATCAACTCGGCCAGCCCCGACGTGCTGGTCGTCTGCGAGATGGCGGGCACGAGCTCCGCGAGCCCCACGCAGTTCCTGAACAACGTGCTCAACTTCGGGCAGCCCGGCGCGTGGACGATGGGCACCTTCACCAGTGGCCCCGACACGCAGAACGCGTGCTTCTTCCGGACCGGCCACTTCACCGAGACGGGCCACGTCGACGTCATCACGGCGCTGCGGCAGATCGACGGCTGGACCCTGCGTCCTGCGGGCTATACGGCGCCGGCGGCCGAGCTCCATGTCTACATGGCGCATCTCAAGGCCAGTCAGGGCTCGACTGAAGAGCAGCTACGCCTCGCTGAGGCGACGCTGTTGCGCAACCACCTCAACGGATTGTCGGTGGGGACGCGCTTCCTCCTGGGCGGCGACTACAACATCTATACCGACACGGAGCCCGCCTGGGGCGAGCTGACCGGCGCTCTGACCAACAGTGCAGGGCAGCTCTTCGATCCCATCAGCCGCGTGGGCCCCTGGCACAACAATGGAGCCTTTGCGGACGTCTTCACGCAGTCCACCCGCACGGCCCAGCTGCCCGACGGCGGCGCCAACGGCGGCATGGACGACCGCTTCGATTTCCTGCTGGCCAACGACGACGTGTTGGGCGGGCAGGGTCTCTCGTACCTGCCGGGGAGCTACCGGAACTATGGCAACGACGGAGCGCACTTCAATCTCGCGCTCATCGATGCGCCGGCCGACAGCGTGGTATCGGCGGCGATCGCCACCGCGCTCTACACGTCCTCGGACCACCTGCCGATCTTCCTCGACCTGCAGCTGCCGGCGATCATGGTCACCAGCGCGGACCTCTCCTTCGGCGGGGCGCTGGTGGGAGCGAGCGCTGTCCGCGCGCTTTCGGTGCAGAATACGGCGACCGGACCGGCCGACGCCCTGGATTACACGATTGCGGCTGGAGCGGGCTTCTCCGCGGCGCCGGGGCCCTTCGTGCTGGCAGCCGGCGGCAACGATCTGCGCCTGATCGCGATGAATACCGCCACGGCCGGCGCGCGCTTGGCCACGATCAGCGTGGCGGGCGATGCGCCGGACAACCCCAGCGACTCCTTCAATGCCACCGGCACGGTCTACAACCACGCCGTGCCCTCGACCGTCGCCGCTGCACAAGTGCTCGGCGGGGCCGTCGATTTCGGCAGTCACGCCGTCGCTGCTTTCACCGACCAGACCGCGGAGGTCGACAACGCGGGCTACAGCTCCTTGCAGGCGCTGCTGGACGTCTACGCCGCCCAGGTTGGCGGGCCGGACGCCGCCCGCTTCAGCCTGGTGGCGTTCGCCGCGATCCAGGTGGGCGCCACGCCCGCGAGCTTCGCGGTGCACTTCGACGATACGGGAGCCGCAGGCGGAACCACCTATACTGCCACGCTTACATTCTCCACGCGCGACCAGCAGGACCTGGCCGGGGCGGCGCTGCTGCCCGCGCTCACGTACGAGCTGCAGGCGGCCGTCGAGACCGGCGGGGTGTCGGCACCCGCGATCGTGGCGGCGCGCACGGTCCTGCATCCCAACGTGCCCAACCCGTTCAACCCGGCCACCACGCTGAGTTTCGATTTGGCCCATGCGGGCGACGCGACGCTGCGCATCTACGATACGCGCGGTCGTCTAGCGGCCACGCTGCTGGCGGGGGCGCTGCCGGCCGGGAGGCACACCCACGTGTGGGACGGGCGGGGCTCCGATGGTCGTCCACTGGCCAGCGGCGTGTACATCTGCCGGCTGCAGGCCGATGGCGTGAGCCAGTCATTGCGCATGACCCTCGTCCGCTGAGGACCGTGCCCGCATCCTCCCGCGCTCTCGTTGCGACGGCCGCCCGCACGCGGGCGGCCGCCGATGCTGCCGTCGTGGCGATCGCTTTCGGCGCTGCGGCTCTCGCTCCCGCCGCCCCGGCTCTCGCTCCCGCCGCCCCGGCCGTGCCCGCTGCCCAGGAGTTCGTCGGGCACGCCATCGGCGCGGACCGCGAGCGCGTCGACTGGCGAACGGTCGTCGCCTACTGCGACCAGCTCGCCCAGGACACCCAGCGTATCGTGGTGGAACACATGGGGACCACGACCCAGGGACGCCCCTTCATCGTGGTGATCGCCGGCGACGAGGACGGGATCCGTTCTCGCGCGCGGCTGCGCGCGATCTCCCACCAGCTCCACGACGTCTCGAGCACCGATGACGCACGCGCGGCGGAGCTGGCGCGCGAGGGCCGCGTGATCATCGCGCTCTCCCTCGGTCTGCACAGCAACGAGGTGGGCGCGACGCAGGCCTCCCTGGAGCTGCTGCACGCGCTGGCGACCAGCGAGGAGCCCTGGATGCGCGAGCTGCGGGCCAACGTGCTCCTGCTGCTGGTGCCATCGATGAATCCCGACGGGCACGAGATCGTCGTCGATTGGTACCGCAAGACCGTCGGCACCCCCGCCGAGGGGAGCTCGCCGCCGTGGCTCTACCACCAGTACGCTGGCCACGATAACAACCGCGATGGCGTCTTCAACAATCTGGTCGAGACGGCCATGTGGTCGAAGTTGCTCCATGCGGACTGGCTGCCGCAGATCGTGCTCGACGAGCACCAGATGGAGAGCGAGGGCCCACGCCTGTTCCTGCCTCCCTTCGACGACCCCCTCTCGGCAACCGTGCACCCGCTGGTGTACAGCCAGCTCGCGGCCGCCGGCGAGCAGATGGTGAGCGATCTCACCGCCCGCGGCTGGACCGGCATCGCCACCAGCACGATCTTCACGGCGGAGTGGCCGGGGTCGGTGCGCTCGACAGCCTTCTGGCACAACATGCTCGGCGTGCTGAGCGAGGCGGCGAGCGTGCAGCTGGCGACGCCTTTGTACTTCCCGCCCGGTAGCCTCGCCGGCAAGGGGCGCGGTCTGCCGCAGTACGAGCGCCGCGCCAACTTCCTGCAGCCGTGGCCGGGCGGCTGGTGGCGTCTGGGCGACATCGTGGGGCTCGATTGCGACCTCACGTGGTCGATGATGCGCTGGGCCGCGCGCGAGAAGCAGAGCGTCCTGCGCAATTTCCACGCGATGAACCGCGACGCGGTGGCGGCCGGACGTAGTCAGCCGCCGTACGGCTTCGTGATCCCCGCGCAGCAGCACGACTCCGGCGCGGCACCCCGGCTGGTGGAGCTGCTGCGCACGGGCGGCGTCGAGGTGGGCTGGCTGCCGGGCCGCCTGGAGATCGAAGGGCGCGTGCACGAGCGCGGCGCATATGTGGCGCTCGCCGCGCAGCCCGAGCGGCCCTTCCTGATCGAGATGTTGCAGGCCGATGAGTATCCGAGGGTGCACGAGTCCGCTGCGGGCCAGGTCATCCGTCCCTACGACGCGATGGCCTGGAACCTGCCCGCGCTGCTGGGCGTCGAGGTCCAGGCCCTGCTGCAGCCGTGGAGCGGTTCGGCGCCGGCGGCCGAGCTGCCGCCGCGGTGGCCCCGGCCTGGGGAGCCGGAACTCAAGTCCGGGCCCGCGGCTGGCGGCCTGTGGCTGCCCGCCAGCGACAACGCGTCCTACGGGGTCGTGCTGGCGGCACTCAAGGCCGGCGCCCGCGTGCGGCGGCTGGGTGCTCCGGCGGCGACGGGGCACGGTGCGCGCGCGGCCGCGCTGCCGGCAGGCGCGGCGACGGGTGACTTCCTGATCGAAGGAGCGCCCGATGCGGTGCGCGATGCCGCGCGCGAGCTGGGCGCGCGCGTGCAGGCACGGGTGCCTGGCGGGCTGAAGGACATCGGGGCGACGGCTTTTGCCATCGCGATCCGCGCGCCTCGCATCGGTCTGTTCGACCCCTGGGGCGGCTCCATGGAAGAGGCGTGGACGCGGTTGGTGCTCGACCGCTACGGTTTCCCCCACCAGAGGCTTCGAGCGGCGGACCTGCGGCCGCCCCCGGACTCGGCCCGGCGGGGCGATCCCCTCGGTGCTCTGCGCGGCTTCGACGTGATCGTGCTGCCCTCCATCCGACAGGCCGCCCTCGAGCAGGGCGAGCAGCCGGAGCAGGCGCCCAACGCGTACGCGCCGGTGTGGCCATCGGAGTACCGTGGCGGCATTGGCGGCAAGCAGACCGGCGACCGGCTGCGCCTGTTCGTGGAGCAGGGTGGGACGCTCATCGCCGTCGACCAGGCGACCCCATGGGCGATCCAGTACCTGGGCGTGCCGGCACGCGTGCGCCTGGAGGGCCTGCCCGAGGCGGAGTTCAGCGCGCCGGGCACGCTGCTGCGCGCGCAGGTCGACCCCGAGGAGCCGTTGGGCTGGGGCATGCCGGCCGAGCTGGCGGTCTGGTTCGACCAGGGCCGCGCGTTCGCGCCGATCGCGTGCTCGCGTCCCACGTCGGTCCCGGTGCGCTACGCCGATCGCCACGTGCGTGTCGCGGGCTTCCTGCTGGGGGAGGACAAGGTGGCCGGGCTGCCGGCCTTGCTGGACATCCCGCTGGGCAAGGGCCACGTCGTATCGTTCGGGTTCCGCCCGCAGCATCGCGCGCAGTCCGAAGCAAAGTTCAAGCTGCTGTTCAATGCGTTGCTGCGCGCATCGGGAACCGCGACGGAGGGCCGATGAGACGAGGGGCGATCGTCACGGCCCCGAGTCGGACGCGCAGCGGCGGCGGCGCGCTGCCCACGCGCGCCGGCGTAGCGCCCGTACGGACCGGCGTAGCGCCCCTGCCCGCCGGAGAAGCGCGCGTTCCGGCGGGGCGCGCGGCGTCGTTGGGCGTCGCCGTAGTGGCCGCCGCCTGGCTCGCGGCGTTGCCCTGGGCGCAGCCTGCGCAGTGCAGGGCCGCCATCGCGGCTGCTGCGAGCATCGCCGCGGAGGGCATCCCCGAGATCCCCGACTCCGTGGCGGCGCGCATGGAGCAGTACAACAACACGCGCTCCGCCACCCTCGAGGGGTGGCTCCCCGACGGAGCCGGTATCCTGATCGGCACGCGCTTCGCCGAGACGCGCCAGCTCCACATCGTCCAGATGCCGGGCGGCGCGCGGCAGCAGGTCACCTTTTTCGGCGAGCCCGTGGCCGGCGCGGCGGTGTCGCCCGCGGTCGAGAGCGCGGCCTTCGCGTTCACGATGGACAAGGGCGGTGACGAGGAATACCAGCTCTACCTCTTCGATCTGCGCGCGCGCCGCACGCGGCAACTCACCCAACGGCCCGGGCGCAGCGGCGGGCTGCTGTGGAGCCGGGCGGGCAACGCCCTGGCCTTCCAGAGCACACTCCGCAACGGTCACGACTTCGATATCCGGATCGTGGAGCCGCGCACAGGGGCCGCTTCGCGCGTCCTGCTGCAGGGGGAAGGGCGGTGGACCCCGGTCGAGTGGTCGCCGGATGACCGTCAGCTGCTGGTGAAGCACCTGATCTCCGAATCGAGCTCGCAGCTGTGGATCGTGGACGTGGCGACGGGCGACAAACAGCCACTGCAGCAGCTCGCGCAGCCGGTGGCGTACGGCGACGCGGTGTTCGATGCCAGCGGCAAGGGCGTCTATTTCGTCTGCGACTCGGGAGGGGAACTCCGGCGGCTGGCGCACCTGCGCGTGGGCGGCGCGGCGCCGCGGGTGCTGACCGCGGACCTGCCCTGGGACGTGGAGGAGGTCGCCCTCTCGGTAGACGGGCGGTGGTTGGCCTTCACGGCCAATGTGAACGGCGCGAGCGACCTTTATCTGATGGACACCCGGTCGGGACGCCGTCACCACATCGACCTGCCCACGGGGGTCGTCAGCGGCCTGCAGTTCGAGCCGGCCGGGACGCGGCTGGGCCTCGTGCTCAACACGCCGTCCACTCCTGGCGACGTCTTCTCCCTCGACCTGCAGGGGGGCAAGCCCGCTGCAGCCTTGGTGCGCTGGACGCTCAGCGAAGTGGGTGGCCTCGATCCCAACGGGTTCGTCGAGCCGGAGCGCGTTGAGTTTCCCACGTTCGACGTCGTGGACGGGGCGCCGCGCAAGCTCGCCGCGTTCTACTTCCACCCCGCGGGCCGCGGGCCACACCCGGTGATCGTCTACCTGCACGGCGGCCCGGAGGACCAGACCCGTCCGGAATTCGCGAGCCACATCCAGTACTGGGTGAAGGAGCAGGGGATCGCCGTGCTGGCGCCCAACGTCCGCGGGTCGACGGGTTACGGCCGGACGTTCCAGATGCTCGACGACGGGCGCCGCCGCGAGGATGCCGTGCGCGACGTGGGGGCGTTGCTGGACTGGATCGCGCGCCAGCCCGAGCTGGACGCATCACGGGTAGGAGTCTACGGCGGCAGCTACGGCGGGTACCTCGTGTTGGCGGCGCTGGTCCATTACGGCGGCCGGATCGCAGCGGCCGTGGACTACGTCGGGCTCAGCGATTTCGTCACCTTCCTGCAGGGCACCCACGAGAGCCGGCGCGACGCGCGCCGGGCGGAGTACGGCGACGAGCGGAACCCGCAGATGCGCGAGTTCCTGGATTCGATCTCGCCGCTGCGCAAGGCATCGCAGATCCACACGCCCCTGCTGGTGGCCCACGGGGCCAACGACCCGCGCGTGCCGTTGGCGCAGGCACAGGCTATCGTCGCCGCCGTGCGCGCCAACGGCCAAGAGGTGTGGAGTCTGTTCGCCGGTGACGAGGGGCACGGCTTCGGCAAGCAGCAGAACGCCGATTACTACCGGCTGGCGGTGGCGTTGTTCTGGGAGCGCAACCTCCTGCACACGGCGCCGCGACCGCACGCGGCGGGCCACTAGGGATGCCACGCCCGCGCTGGACCGGGCGGGACACGCGGCCTTTCTTTCACTTGGCGCTTTCGCTCCAACCCTCGAGGAGAAACCATGTGCGCATCCGACCTTCGTCCGCCGCAGCTTGCGATGCTGTGCTGCGCGCTGGCCCTGATGCTGTGCGTATGCAGCGAGCAGGGACAGCTCCGCGCGGCTGACACCGCCCAGCAGGGCTCGTCCGTCGCCACCCAGAACGCCGCCACGGCGGCCGAGCCCGCTGCGCCGGCGGAACCCGCTGCGCTGGGGTTCGACCCGGCGGGTCTCTACAAGGCGGGCACGCCGATCGACGCCTTCGACAGAGTCGAGCTTACCTCCGCGCTGGCGGATGCTGAGCGCTACGCCGGGCGGACGATCCGGCTGGAGGGGGAGGTGCTGGACGTCTGCTCCAAGCGGGGGTGTTGGATGATGCTGCGGGACGGCGACGCCACGGTGCGGGTTACGTTCAAGGACTACGGCTTCTTCGTGCCACGCGATGCCAAAGGCGCCAAGGCGGTCATCGTCGCGCAAGTCAGCCGCGAGACGATGCCGGAGGAGGTCGCCCGCCATTTCGCCGCGGAGTCCGAGGGCGGCAACCCGGACGCGATCAAGGGACCACAGAGCGTGGTGGCCGTAGTCGCCAGCGGCGTCGAGCTCAGGAGAGCGGCGGCAGACAAGCCCAGGAGCGAGTAGGCAGCGCAGCCCCAAAGCGCGTAGACTGGGGCCCATGGAGAACCTCAGCCTGCAACAGCGCTTCGCGCCGCAACACGCCTGCTTCGGGTGCGGCCCGGCCAATCCCAAGGGCCTGCGCATCCAGAGCCACCCCGACGGCGACGCCGTCGTGGCGACCTGGACGCCGGAGCCGCACCACGAGGCCTACCCCGGGATGGTCAGTGGAGGCATCGTCGGCACTCTGCTGGACTGTCACAGCAATTGGACGGCGGCCTGGCATCTCATGCAGAAGGCCGGCGAGGACCAGCCACCCTGCACCGTCACCGCCGACTACCACGTCCGGCTATGGCGGCCGACGCCCAGCGACGGTCCGGTCATGTTGCGCGCCACCGTCGTGAGCTCCACCGACGAGCGCGCGAAGGTGAAGGCGACGCTGGAGTCCAGCGGGCAGGTCTGTGCGACCTGCGAAGGGACGTTCGTCGCCGTGAAACCGGGTCACCCCGCCTACCACCGCTGGTAGTCGGCCCGCGGGAATCCAACCTGCGGCGAGCGATGCCGACCGGCGGAGCGGGGGCGTCGGCGCCGGCCACCGCCCAGCTCCGATCGCCCCCCCGAACGCTTGACACGCGGCACGCCTGGGCCTAGATTCAACTAAACGTTTGATTCAAACGAACGGTTGAATACCAGACGTCCGGCAGCAGGTGGGGCGTGCCACGTTCGAACCGTCAGCGCGGCTCCCAGGCGACGCGCGTCGCGCTGCGGGCGGCCGGCGCCAAGCTCTTTGCCCGCAACGGCTTCGACGGCACGACCGTGGAGCAGATCGCCCGCGCGGCAGGGGTGAACCGGGCCCTCATCAGCTACCACTTCCGCGGCAAGGCCGGGCTGTACGACGCGATCCTGCGCGCGACCTTCGAGCCGCTGCTCGCGCGCCTGCAGGCGATGCGCGCGTCGACGCCTCAGCCCGATCAGGCACTGCGCGCGTTCGTCCTGGTCCTACGCGAGTTCGCGGGCTCCCACCCGGAATTCCCGGCGATGATGCTGCGCGAGGCCATGGCCGGGGGGAGGCGCGCTCCAGCAGTTCCGCTCACCTATCCCCTTGAGATCCTGGCGCTCGTACGCGGCATCCTGGAGCAAGGCATGCGTGAAGGAGTCTTCCGCAACGTCGATCCGGTGGCCACGCACGTCAGCATGATCGGAAGCGTGATCTTCTTCTTCGCCACCGCACCGGTGCGTCAGCGTCTGGTCAAGGGGAGGCGCGTGCAGTTGTACATGCCGACCGAGGATGAGTACATCGAGCACATCACCGAGTTGTTCAGGCGCGGTCTCGCCGGCGCGACGCCGGTGGGGGCCGGGCAGGGGGGATGAGATGCATCGCATGGCACCAGACCGGACGCTCCCCGGCTGGGCGGCGCTTCTGCTGCTGGCGGCGTGCGGCCACAGCGGAGATCCCAGCGCCATCCTGGCCACGGGCCACGTCGAGGCCACCGAGATCCACGTTGCCACCAAGCTGGGCGGGACGCTGCAGTGGTTCACACTGCAGGAGGGAGATACGGTCATTGCGGGGCAGGTCGTGGCGCGCATGGACACGGTCGATGTCGGTCTGGCGCTGGCTGGGGCACGCGCCGACCGCGACCAGGTCGACGCCGACCTGCGCCTGCGCCTGGCCGGCGCACGGACCGAGGACATCGCCGAGGCGCAGACCCAGGTCGACCGCGCGCAGGCGGACCTGACCGGCGCGCAGAGCGATCTCTCGCGCATGCAAGGGCTGCTCGACCTGGGCTCGGGCGCGGTGAAGGCTCGCGATGACGCCAGGACGCGCCGCGACGTGGCCGCGGCCTCGCTGGCCGGCGCGCAGGAGCGCCTGCGCAAGCTACGGTCGCTCAGCCGGCCTCAGGAGATCGACGGTGCGCGCGCTCGCCTGGCCGCCACGCACGCCCGTGTCGATCAGCTGCGACAGCAGCTCACCGACGCTGTCGTCCACAGTCCGCGGGCGGGCATCGTCACCGCGAAGACCGTGGAACAGGGAGAGCTCGTGGCGCCCGGGGCGACGCTTGCGGTGATCACCGACCTGCACGACGCCTGGCTGACCGCGTACGTCGGCGAGCTGGACCTCGCGCGCCTGCGCGTCGGCCAACCGGCGCAGGTGCGCACCGACGATGGTCAGACGCGGCAGGGGACGGTGACCGCCATCGCATCCCAGGCCGAGTTCACGCCCAAGAACGTCCAGACACGCGAGGAGCGCGTGAAGCTCGTCTACCGCGTCAAGATCGCGCTGCACAACGAGGACGGCCTGTTCAAGCCCGGAATGCCTGCCGAGGCGGTGCTGCACGCGGCGACTGGCACGGGTGCGAAGCCATGAGCGCGCGCGAGGATCGCGCCCGATCCTCGACCGGGGCTCTTGGCGGCGCGGCCGGACCGGGCGCGGCCACCCGCGGGCCCGGCGCCGCCGCGGATCGCGCCGGCGCCGCCCCCGGCGCCGCCATCGTGACGGTGCGCGAGCTGACCGTGCGCTACGGCGCGCTGACCGCGGTCGATCGCCTCGACCTGGAGGTGCGCGCGGGCGAGATGTTCGGTCTGATCGGTCCCGACGGGGCTGGGAAGACCTCGACGTTGCGCTCGATCCTCGGCCTCGTGCCGCCCGCGCACGGCACGCTGCGCGCCTGCGGCCTCGACCCGCAGCGCCAGCGCATGGCCCTCTCCGGTGCGGTGGGCTACCTGTCGCAACGCTTCTCGCTGTACGGGGACCTCTCGGTGGAGGAGAACGTGGCGTTCTTCGCCGAGATCCACGGTGTGCGCGGCTGGAAGCCCCGGCGCGACGAGCTGCTGGAGCGGATGCGCCTCTCCCCGTTCCGCCGCCGCCTCGCCGCGCAGCTCTCGGGAGGGATGAAGCAGAAGCTCGCGCTGGCGTGCACGTTGATCCACACCCCGCGCTTGCTGGTGCTCGACGAGCCCACCACGGGCGTGGATCCGGTCTCGCGCCGCGACTTCTGGAAGCTGCTCGTCGCGTTGCAGCGCGAGGGGCTCACCATCCTGATGACCACCCCCTACCTCGACGAGGCCGAGCGCTGCCAGCGCGTCGGGCTCATGCACCAGGGCCGCCTCCTGGTGCTGGACACGCCCGAGGCGCTGCGGGCGCAGTGGCGCGGGGCGATGCTTGAGGTGATGGCAAGCCCCAAGCGGCAGGCCGCCCAGGTGCTACGCGGCCACGCCGCGGTGCTGGATCTGCAGACCTTCGGCGAACGCTTCCACGTGACTCTCTCGCCCGCGCGCGCCGCGGCCGCAGAGCAGACCGCGCGCGAGCTCGAGCAGTCGCTGCGCGCCGCAGGCCTGACCGTCGAGCTGGTGCGCCCGACCACGCCCACGCTGGAGGACATCTTCCTGTCGCGGGTGCGCGCGGCAGCAGAGGGCCAAGGGACGGATGGGGAGGTGCGGCCATGAGGCGTGCGCGTGCAGTGCCTGCGGCGGAATTCGCGGCGTCCGCGGCCGCGCTGCTGCTGGCATGCGCGATGGCCCCCGCGCCAGCACGGGCGCAGGCGCAGGCGCCGGCGCAAGCGCCGACGCGGGTGCCGGCCCAGCCGAGTGCCGCCGCGCCCGACACCCTCGCGCTCACGCTGGAGGAGGCGCTGACCCGCGCCCGGCAAGCTTCGCCGGCGCTGGGGCGCGCCACGGCGCTGCAGGAGGCGGCGGCCGCGACGCTGCGCGGAGCTCGCGCGGAGCGCTTACCGCAGTTGGATCTATCGGCGGTCTACACGCGCCAGTCCGACGTGCCGGAGCTCACCGTGACGCTGCCGGGCCTCGGCACTCAGACGCTCTTCCCGAACATTCCCGAGAATTCCCGCACGCGCGTGGGGTTCTGGTTGCCGCTGTTCACCGGCGGACGGATCGCTGGGCAGGTGGACGCGGCTGCGGGCGACTGGGATGCCGCCGGCTCGGACGTTGGCACGGCCGGCGCCGACATCGCTCTGGAGAGCGCCACGGCCTATTGGACGCTGGTGTCGGCGCGGGAGGCGGAGCGGGTGATGTCCACGGCCGTGGACACCTACGAAGCGCACGCCCGCGACGCCCGCAATCGCGAGACGCTCGGCCTGGCCGCGCGTAACGAGGTGCTCGCGGTGGAAGTGGTGCGCGACCGCGCCGAGCTCGCACGGCTGGAGGCGTCGCAGCGCGCGCGTGTGGCGCAAGCAAACCTGCAACGCCTGCTGGGAGTGTCGGGCACAACGGGACTGGCCGCGCGCGAGCCACTGGATCGCCTCGTGCCCGTGGCGCCGAGCGTCGACTCGTTGGTGGTGGCCGCGCTTTCGAGCCGGTCTGAGCGCACCGCGCTTGCGGCGCGGGCGGAGGCGGCACAGGCGCGGGTGCGCGCCACGCGCGGGGCGCGCTGGCCCCAGCTGCTGGCTTCGGGCGGCTACGACTACGCCAACCCGAATCGCAGGATCCTGCCGCAGCAGGCGAAGTGGGAGGACTCCTGGGACGTTGCGGTGAGCCTCTCGCTGAACGTGTTCGACGGCGGGCGGATCTCATCTTCGGTCGCGCGCGCCGCGGCGCAGGGCGAGGCGGTCCGCTTCGCGTTGCGCGATCTCGACGAGCGGATCCGCCTCGACGTGACCGAGCGGGCCCTCGAGCTGGCGAGCGCGCGGCAGTCCGTTGCGGTCGCGTCGCGCGCCCTTGCTAGCGCTCAGGAGAGCCGGCGCGTGGCCACCGATCGCTACCGCGAGGGGATGATGCCATCCTCAGAGCTGCTCGATGCCGAGACGGCGCTCCTGCGCGCCGGGCTGGACTACACCGAGGCCCGCGCGCGCCTGCAACTGGCCGCGGCGCAACTGGAGCGCGCCGTGGGAGGCGGCCGGTGAACGGGCAGCGCGAGCCCGGCCGGGCGCCCGGGTCGTCGCCGGAAGGACGCGCCGCGCCTGCGGCCAACCCCGGCGGCGCGGTCGCGGTGCGGACCCGGGGACTCACCAAGCGGTTTGGCACGTTCACAGCGGTCGACGACCTGACGCTGGAAGTCCGCGCGGGCGAGATCTTCGGCTTCCTGGGCAGCAACGGCGCTGGCAAGTCCACGGTGATCCGCATGCTGTGCGGGCTGTTGGCGCCGACGGGCGGCTCGGCGCACGTACTGGGCGTCGACGTGGCGGCGCACCCCGAGCGCGTGAAGTGGCAGCTCGGCTACATGAGCCAGCGCTTCAGCCTCTACGAGGATCTCACGGTGCGCGAGAACCTGCGCTTCTTCGGCGGGATCTACGGCCTGCGCGGCCAGCCATGGAGGGAGCGCGCGGCCTGGGCGATCGAGATGGGGCAGCTCGCCGGGATGGAGGACCGTCTGGCGGGCGCGCTGCCGGGGGGCTGGAAGCAGCGGCTGGCGCTGGCCTGCGCGGTGCTGCATCGCCCGCAGGTACTGTTCCTCGACGAGCCCACCAGCGGCGTGGATCCTATCTCGCGGCGGCGCTTCTGGGAACAGATCGATGTCCTGGCCGGAACGGGCGTCACGGTCTTCGTGACGACGCACGCTCTGGACGAGGCCGAGCACTGCGACCGCATCGCGCTCATGCACGCCGGGCGGCTCATCGCACTGGGCAGCGTCAGCGAGCTGCGGCGCATCTTCCAGGGTCGCGCGCTGCTGGAGGTTCGCTGCCCCGATCCGCTGGCTGCCCTCGACGCCCTGGAAGAGCAGAGCTGGGTGATCGAGGCCACTGTCTTTGGCAACCGCATCCACCTGCTGGTCGGCGACGCGCAGGAGGGCAGCCGCCTCGCCCAGGACCTGCTGCAGCAGCTCGGCAGCGCTCCCGCCGGCGTGCAGGTCATCATCCCGGCGCTGGAGGACGTGTTCCTGCACCTGATCGAGGAGCAGGAGGCAGCCCGGCTGTCCGGCGCGGGCGTGGCGCAGGCCGGCACTCGCGGCGGACCATCCGCCAGCGCGAGCGCCGAGACGCGGGGCGCCGACCGCGTGGGAGGGCAGCCCGCGCCATGAGGAAGATCCGGGCCATCGCGCTCAAGGAGCTGCGCCAGTCGGTGCGCGATCCGTTCAGCTTGATGATGCTGCTGGGCGTGCCCGCGATGATGCTGCTGCTCTACGGCTACGCCTTGAACTTCGACGTCAAGCACGTCCAGCTCGCCGTACAGGACCGCGACCACACCGCCCAGAGTCGCGAGCTGGTGACGGCGTTCACCAGCGGGCCCTGGTTCGACCTGGCGGCCAGTCTTTCGCCCGACGCCGATCTACACGCGCTGCTGCAGCGGCGGCGAGCCCGGGCGATCCTGGTCATCCCGCAGGGCTATGGAGCGCTCCTGTCGGACCGGAGTACGTCGCCGGTGCAGCTGATCGTCGACGGAACCGACGCCAACAGTGCGACCACGCTCTTGGGCTACGCCGACGCCTTGGTCGCGCAGGTCGACGGCGCCCGCCTGGAGGCGCGGGCGCTTCTGGCCGGCCGCTCTTTACCTGCGGCGATCGCCTACCGGCCCCGCGTCTGGTACAACCCGCAGTTGCGCTCGACCCACTTCCTGGTGCCGGGACTGATCGGCTTCATCCTCATGCTCACGGCGGTGCTCTCCACGGCCATGTCGGTGGTGCGCGAGAAGGAGCGGGGCACGATGGAGCAGCTCCACGTCTCGCCGGTGCGGCCGCACCATCTCATCCTGGGGAAGGCGCTCCCCTACCTGGCGATCTCGCTGCTCGCGACGGTGATCATACTGATCGTGGCGCGCGTGCTGTTCGGCGTGGCGGTCAAGGGGCCTTACCTCGACCTGTTCGTGGCAACGTTGCTTTATTTGATGGGCGCGCTGGGCTTTGGACTGTTGGTGAGCAGCTTCGCGCGCACGCAGGCCATGGCCTACCAGGTCGGGACCGTGACGTCGCTGTTGCCCGCGATCCTGCTGTCGGGCTTCATCTTCCCGATACGCTCCATGCCGACGGTCCTGCAGGCCATCACCTACGCGGTGCCTGCCCGCTACTACCTGGTGGCGCTGCGCGGAGTCATCCTCAAGGGATCGGGGCTTGCACCGTACTGGAAGAGCATGGCGTTCCTGGCGGCCTACGGCGCGGTGGTGTTCACGCTGGCGTATCTGCGGATGGCCCGGCGCGAGAGTGCGACATGAACGTCCTGCTGAATCTGCTGGTGAAGGAGCTGCTGCAGCTGCGTCGCGACCGGCGCATGATCCCCATGCTGGTGGTGGGTCCCATCGCGCAGATCCTGGCGTTCGGCTACGCGGCCAACACCGACGTCAACCATACGCCCACCTTGCTGGTGGACTACGACCGTTCGCGCCAGAGCCGCGAGCTGGTCGACCGCTTCCTGTCGTCGGGCTATTTCGATCTGGTCGGGCAGGAGGAGAGCGTACGCGCCATCGACGGCTGGCTGCTCACCAACCGCGCCCAGCTCGCGCTGGTGATCGGCGCAGGGTACGGCAAGGCCGTGATCGCCGGGCGCGCGCCGCAGGTGCAGGTGATCGCCGACGGCAGCGACGCCAACTCGGCCATGGTCGGCCTGGGCTACGCCGGGAGCATCGTGGCGCAGGAGAGGCGCCGGCTGCTCCTGCAGCAGCTGCAGGGCCTGGTGGCGAGCGCCGCAGGAAGCGGGAGCGGGACCGCGGCCGCCGTCCGGGCGGGCCCTGGCAGGATCCAGCTCGTGCCGCGCGTTTGGTACAACCCCGACCTGCGCAGTCGCTGGTTCTACGTGCCGGCGGTGCTGGCCATGGTGCTCATGCTGGTGACGATGATCATGTCCTCGATGGGCGTTGTGCGCGAGAAGGAGATCGGCACCCTCGAGCAGCTGCTGGTCACCCCGGTGCGCCCCTGGCAGCTGATCGTCGGCAAGCTCTTGCCGTTCGGTCTGCTGGGGATTGTCGAGATGCTGCTGGTGACGGCCGTGGCCATCGGCGTCTTCGGCGTTCCGCTTCGCGGGTCGCTCGTGCTGTTGGTCGCCCTCACCACGCTGTTCCTGCTGACGACTCTGGGGCTGGGCCTGTTCGTATCCACGGTGGTGACGACGCAGCAACAGGCGATGATGAGCTCGATCTTCCTGTTCATGGTGCCGATGATCTATCTGTCGGGACTGATCTTCCCCATCGAGAACATGCCCCACGTGATGCAGGTCGCAACAAGGGTGATCCCGTTGCGCTACTACAACCACATCATCCGCGGGGTATTCCTGAAGGGTGCCGGGCTCGACGTGCTCTGGGTGGACGCGGTGGTACTGGCATGCTTCGGGGGTACGACGCTCGCGCTGGCCTCGCTGCGCTTCCGCAAGCGCCTGGACTGACAATGGAGAGGGAGGGTGGAGACGCATGGTGGAGATGGATGGTGGATACGGACGGTGCAGACCAACGGTGTAGACCGAGGGCGGAGACGGATGGTGGGGGGGGGGGCTTGCAAGCGAGCGCGGCGTGCGCATGGTGCGCGTGGCGCGCCCGGCCTGCGGGGCGGTCGGCTAGCCGCGCAGGTGGAACGGCACGCTCGTCACGACGGTATTTGCCCGGAAGAGCAGCGCGCCCTTGATCAGCAGCGCCCGCTGGTTGTGCAGCAGGTGGTGCCACCATTTCGCCGGGACGAACTCCGGGAGGACCACGGTGAGGAACGTGTCCTCGTTGCCCCCGGTGACTTCATCGATGTAGCCCATCAGCGGCTCCATCAGCGACCGATACGGTGACGAGAGCACGAATAACGGGATCTCCTGCCCCCACTCCTCCCACTTCTTGTGAAAGTCGAGGGTGGCCCAGGGATCCACGTCGACGTAGATGGCGCGCACGTCGGTGCTGAGGGTCTTGGCGTAACGCAGGGCCTCGACCACCGCCCGCTGCAGATCGCCGACGGGCACGATCACGATGTGGTGGCGGCGCGGGGGGGGGACGTACCCCTCCAGCGTGAGCTGCTGCGCCACCTTGGCATAGTGCCGGCGGATCGCCAGGAAGTGCAGCACAAGGATCGGGATCAGGACGACCACGATCCACGCGCCCTCGTGGAACTTCGTGGCGGCGACCACCACCATGACCACGGCCGTCAGCACTGCGCCCACGCCATTGACCGCCGCATGGAGGCGCCACTGCCGCCCGCGCTCCTTGCGCCAGTGCACGACCATTCCCGCCTGAGACAGCGTGAAGGAGACGAAGACCCCCACCATGTAGAGCGGGATCAGCTTGTGGGTATCTCCCCGGAAGATCGCCAGCAACAGGGCGGCCAAGCCGCTCAGCACCAGGATCCCGTTGGTGAACGCCAGCCGGTCGCCCTGGTTCATGAACTGGCGCGGCAGGAAGCGCTCCCGCGCCACCACCGAGGAAAGGCGCGGGAAATCGCTGTAGGCAGTGTTGGCGGCCAGGACCAGGATCAGCATCGTCGCCGCCTGCACCAGGTAGTAGGCCAGGCCGCGGCCGCCGAGCACGGCCCGTCCCAGTTGCGAGATTACCGTCTCGTCGTGAGCGGGGATGATCCCGAAGGTGCGCGCCAGGAGCGTGATCCCCAGGAACAGCGTCACGCACAGCCCGGCCATGATCAGCAGCGTGGCCGCGGCGTTGCGCGACTCCGGAGGCTCGAAGGCGGGGACGCCGTTGGAGACCGCCTCGACGCCGGTCATGGCGGTGCAGCCGTTGGCGAACGCGCGCAGCACCAGGAACGGAGTCAAGGTCGTCACGCCCGTGGCTACGGCGGCGTCGCTCACCTCCGGGGGCGGGATCTCGCCTCGCACCGCTAGCCACGCCCCGCGGGCGATCATCAACATCAGGGATACGAGGAAGAAGTAGGTGGGGACGGCGAAGATGCGGCCCGACTCGCGGATGCCGCGGAGATTGCCCATCGCCAGCAGGGCGACGAACAGGAGCGTGAGGGGCAGCCGCCACGCCTGCAGTGCCGGCACCGCCGATGTGACGGCCGCCGTCCCGGCCGCGACGCTCACCGCGACGGTCAGCGTGTAGTCGATGAGCAGCGCGGCCGCGGCCACCAACCCCGCCGGGGCACCCAGGTTCTCCTTCGCCACGATGAACGCGCCACCGCCGCTAGGGTAGGCGAAGATCGTCTGCCGGTACGAGAAGGCAACCACCAGCAGCAGGCCCGCGATGACGGCGCCGATCGGCGTCGCCAGCCAGATGGCTGAGGCGCCCGCGAGCACCAGCGTGCGCAGGATCTCCTCGGTGGCGTACGCAACCGACGAGAGCGCGTCCGAGGAAAGGACGGCCAGCCCCGTCTTCTTGGAGAGCCGCTCGTGCAGGGCGGCGTAGGAAGGGATCGGCCTGCCGAGCAGCAGCCGCTTGATGGAGAAGAGCGCAGAACCGTTTGTCATGGAGGGGGCTCCGCGAGCCGCGGCAACCTACCTTCGATCGCGAGGGCTGTCAACTGGCCCGCATGCTCCGCGGCCGATCGCGCACGGCGAGCGGCTCCGGTCGGGGGCGGGCCCGCGCTTGCGTGAAGGACGTAACAGCGCCAGAATGCGCGACCTGGCGCGGCGATACCGCGCCGTCAGGCTCCATCGGGGCAGCCGTCCGAGCTCGGCTGCGGCCGGGAGCGGGGGCCGCGCCGCGCCGCGACGGCGCGCTGCCGCAAGGCGAAGGCCACCCGGCCCCACGCACGGCCTCGCTCCCAGGAGGAACGGCTTCCGTGGCCACCATCGGCACCCCGGCGCTCTGGGCAGGCTTCAGCGCGTTCGTCGTCATCACGCTGGCGCTGGACCTGGGGATCTTCCATCGCCGGGCCCACGAGGTCCGCACCCGCGAGGCGCTGCGCTGGACTCTCGCATGGATCTCGCTGGCGGTGGTCTTCGGCAGCATCCTCTACGCAAAGGCCGGCAGCGACCGCGCGCTCGAGTTCTTCACCGGTTACCTCATCGAGTACGCGCTCTCGGTCGACAATCTCTTCGTCTTCCTGGTTGTCTTCGCCTACTTCGGAGTGCCGAAGTCGTACCAGCACCGCGTGTTGTTCTGGGGCATCCTGGGGGCGGTGGTGGCGCGCGGCATCTTCATCGGGGCCGGCGCGGCGCTGCTGAGCGCGTTCGACTGGATCATCTACGTCTTCGGTGGCTTCCTGATCTACACGGGAATTCGCCTGCTGCGAGGCAGCGACGAGGAGGTCCACCCCGAGCGCAATCCGGTGCTGCGAGCGTTCCGGCGGATCGTGCCCATCGTGCCCCGGTACGAGGGAGCCCGCTTCGTGGTGCAGGACTCGGGCCGGCGCCACGCCACGCTGCTCTTGTGCGTGCTGGTGGCGCTGGAGGCCACCGACATCGTCTTTGCCGTCGACTCGATCCCAGCGATCTTCGCCATCACGCGCGATCCATTCATCGTCTATACATCGAACATCTTCGCCATCCTGGGGCTGCGGTCGCTGTTCTTCCTGCTGGCGGGCATGATGGGACGCTTCCACTACCTGAACGTCGCGCTGGCCCTGGTGCTGACGTTCATCGGCGGCAAGATGCTCGCCAGCAACTTCGTCCACATCCCGATTGGCGCCTCGCTGGCGGTCGTGGCGACGCTGCTGGGCGGGGGCGTTGCCGCCTCGCTGCTGCGGCCAAAACGGCCGATCGCCGCTGCCCCCGCGCCGGCGGAGCCGTCCAAGACCCCGCCGGAGCAGGCGTAACGCAAGGACGGTCAAGGAGTTTGACTCACGAACGCGAGCGTGATAGACTCCGCGGGCCGGAGGTCTCGGGGCCTGGATCTCGCGCGCCCCCGCGCCTGGGAGCCCAGGGCACGTCGGCGTCCCCCTGTTTTTCCGGGAGGTCCCATGCATCGCGGATCCTCGCGGCTGCGGCCGCGCCTTTATGGGTTGCACCCCGCAGCTCCCCACACTCTGCAAGCCGCAGCTCTGCTGGTGGGCGCGGGGTTGTTGGGGGGCGTCCTGGCGGGCTGCTCGGACAGCACGACCGGCACGCCCAACCCTCCGGCCGTGACCTGCAGCGACACGCCCGCTACGATCTGCACGTTCGCGGGCACCGGAGAAGCTGCGTACGACGGCGACGGCCACACGCTCTTGCAGTCGAAGTTCTACTGGCCGATCGACCTGACGTACACGCCGTCCGGTGAGTGGTACTTCCTCGACTGGAACAACCACCGCGTGCGGCATCTCACGCCGCAGGGCACGTTGCAGACGGTGATCGGCACGGACATCCTCGGCGACGGGCCGGAGCCGCCCAACGACCGAGCAGAGTTCACCTTGCCGGGCTGGCCGGGGACGCAGGTGAATCTCAATCATCCGACCCACCTCTGCCCGCTGCCCGATGGCACGCTGATGCTGACGGCGTGGCACAACCACAAGCTGCGCCATTACGATCCGGCCACGGGGCTCGTGTCGATCGCGTGCGGGGATGGGGTCGGATTCAGGGGAGACGGCGGGCCCGCCAGCTCTGCGTTGCTCAACCAGCCGACCCAGACCATCGTGGGCCCGGGCAACGCGCTCTACGTTTTGGACATGCGTAATCAGCGCGTGCGCAAGATCGCCACCGACAACACGATCTCGACCGTGGTCGGAAACGGCACACGCGGGTTCCAGGGCGACGGTGGGCCGCCCGCGCAGGCGGAGCTCAATATGCCCTACGGGACCAACCCGCCGCCGGGCGGGGCCCTCGCGTTCGACGCGCAAGGGCGCCTGTACATCTCGGACACGCTCAACAACCGGATCCGCCGCGTGGACTTCGCGCTGAATCGCATCGAGACGTTTGCCGGCACCGGTGACTCGCTCTACACCGGTGACGCGATCGCGGCGACTTCGGCGACGCTCCACCACCCGCGCGATCTGGTCGTCTACCAGGACAAGCTCTACATCGCCGACGAGCTCAATCATCGCGTGCGCGTCGTGGACATCGCGACCGGGATCATCAATACGGTGGCAGGCAACGGGCAGCCCGGCGGGGAAGGCGATGGAGGCCCCGCGACGCAGGCGTCGCTGGACCAGCCGGCCGGCCTGGAAATCGACGGCCAGGGCCATCTCTACATCGCCGACACCTACAACCACCGCTTCCGGCGGGTGAACCTCTAACAGGAGTTCGACCGGCTCCGTGAATCAGGGAGAGAGATGAACACGATGACGCGCCTGTCACTGGGACCAGCGCTGGCCATGTTCCTGCTCCTGGGCATCGCCGCGTGCAGCAACGACTCCGAGGCTCCCCAGCTGCCGGCAGTGCCCGAGTCGCCCAGCCTCATGCAAACCAGCCGGCTGTCGGACGCCAGCATCCAGATCAGCTGGACCGACAACGCGTCCGACGAGGACGGCTTCCGGATCTGGCGCGAGCCTTATGGGCAGCCGCAGGCGGCAACCAAGCTGGGGGAGGTCGCTGCCAACGTCACGACCTACACCGACGCGAGCGCCGCAGCCGCCACCACGTACACCTACCACGTGAGGGCGTTCAACGCCGGCGGCGAGTCGCGCCTGTACGCGGGGATGGCGGGGAGCACGCTGCCGAGCTTCATCGCGACCTACGCCGGCGCGGGCGAGGCCGCGATGGGCGAGGACGGAGTCGGCCCGTTCGAGGCCAAGTTCTACTGGCCGAAGGACCTGACCTTCGGACCGGACGACGGCATCCCCTACATCCTGGACTGGAACAACCACCGTGTGCGCGTGCTGGACAAGGGCGGGCTGCGCACGATCATCGGCACAGGCGAGCTCGGCGATGGCTCGCCCGGCGGCGACCCGATCCCGTCCCCGCCCTGGAATGCCAAGGAGATCAAGCTCAACCACCCCACGCACATCTCGTTCGATCCGCAGGGCCGCCTGATCCTGTCCGCCTGGCACAACTCGAAGATCATGCGCATGGATCTCGCCACCGGGAAGATCGACAACTTCTGTGGCGATGGACGCCGCACCTACGCCGGAGACGGCGGGCTCGCCGCGGGGGCCTCGGTGAACCTGCCCAGCTCGACGGCCTGGGACAACCAGGGGCGCATGTACATCTCCGATCAGGAGAACCAGCGCGTCCGCCGCATCGAGCTGGATGGCACCATCACCACGGTCGTCGGGACCGGGATTGCCGGCTTCGCGGGTGACGGCGGACCCGCCACGCAGGCCCAGATCTACGCGCAGGGCGGCCAGGCCGCCGAGCCCCAGTCGCGCCTGGCGATCGGGCCGGACAACAACCTGTACATCGCCGACAGCGCGAACCAGCGGGTGCGCATGGTCGACCAGAATGGGATCATCACCACGGTCGCCGGGCGTGGGGGCGCCGGGGAATTCGACGGGGACGGCGGCCCTGCCACCGCCGCTCACCTGTTCTGGCCGGCAGACATCGCGTTCAGCCCCGAAGGTGAGCTCTACATCGCCGACACCTGGAACGACTGCATCCGCAAGGTCGACCAGAGCGGCATCATCACGACGGTCGCTGGACAGGGCAAGGGGCGCGGCTACGGCGGCGATGGCGGCCCCCCGACGGCCGCCATGCTGAACCGGCCGGCCGGCATCACCTTCGATGCGCACGGCAATCTGTACATCGCCGACACCCAGAACCACCGCATCCGGGTCGTGCATCGATGATCCAAGGTGCTTCAGGGAGCTGCTGCGTCGCCCCGCGGGGGGCAGTGCGCGGGACGCCCTGGATCGCCGGATTCTGGGCGGCCGCCCCCGCGGCGGCCGCCTTCTCGATCGCAATCCTGCTTGGCGCATGCTCGGACCTCGGAGCGCTCGTCGAGAGCCAGCCGCAGCGAGCCTGCAGCGATTCGGGCACGATCTGCACGGTGGTCGGCACGGGTGAGCGGGCGTTCAACGGTGAGGGCGCGCCGGCGCTGCAGGAGGCGCTCTACTATCCCATCGACCTGACCTTCGACGCGCAGCAAAGGCTGCTGGTGCTGGACTGGAACAACCAGCGGATCCGCCGCCTCGACGTCGATGGCCGCCTGCGCACGATCATGGGCAATGGGAACGAGGGACCGGTGGTGGAGGGCGCTCCTGCGCTGCAAACGACCTTGCACCACGCGTTCTCCTTCGCATACGACGCTGCAGGGAACCTCTACATCGCAGGCAATCACCAGCCGCAGGTGCTGAAGGTGGACAGCGGGCAGCTGGTACACATCTTCGCAGGCAGCGCGACCGTCGGATACAGCGGGGACGGAGGCCCGGCGACCCAGGCCGAGCTCGATGCACCCACCGGCGTGGCCGTCGACCCGGGCGGGACAAACGTCTTCGTCGTCGACAACGCGCGCAGCTGCGTGCGCGCGATCGACGCCGCGGGGATCATCACCACGCTCTGCGGCAACGGTGCGCCCGGCTATGCCGGCGATGGCGGACCGGCCGCCCAGGCGCAGCTGCGTCACCCCTACCGCGTGCGCTACCATGCGCCCACCGGCAGCCTCTACGTCTGCGACACCGAGAATCACGCGGTGCGGCGCATCGACGCCAACGGCATCATTACGACCGTCGCCGGGACGGGCGAGCAGGGATTCTCGGGCGATGGGGGCCCGGCCGCTCAGGCGCGGCTGACCCTGCCCTACGACGCAGTGATCGGGCCCGACGGAGCGCTGTATATCGCCGACACCGGCAATCAGCGGATCCGCAGGGTATCCGCGGGTGGGGTGATCACGACCTTCGCCGGCACAGGGGTCCGCGGTTACGCAGGCGAACAAGTCGACGCTCTGAGCGCCGGCTTCAACCAGCCCGCGGCTCTCGGTTTCGATGCGGCGGGTGACCTGTGGGTCGCGGACATGCAGAGCTCCCGCGTGCGCAGGATCGCCCACTGAGGAGGCCGATGCCCTCCCGCGTCACCGCGCGCACCACGACGTCGAGGATCCACAGGCCACCAACCCCCACGATCGCGAGGTCCAGCCCATGCTGCGAGCGGACGCCGCACAGATGAAGCTCTCGACCGCCACGCAGATCGCCCCAGCGTTGCTGGCCGTCCTCTGCATCGCCAGCGCCGGTTGCAGCGACAGCAGCGGTCCGTCTACGACCCCTCCGCCGAACGACAACGGGATCATCACGACGATCGTCGGCGTCCCCGGCACTTCCGGCTTCAACGGCGACGCGCTCGCGCTGACCGCGGCGCACCTGAACGCTCCCCAGGACGCGGAGCTCGGGCCCGCGGGAGAGCTAGTGGTCATCGATGCCCTGAACCACCGCGTGCGCAGCTGCAACCTGACCTCCAATTCCATCCAGACGAGCGTCGGCAGCGGAACGGCGGGCAACGCGACGGCGGGCCCGGCGCTGCAGTGCGACATCAACGATCCGACGGGCGTCGGCTGGGATCTGTCGGGTCGGCTGGTGATCGCGGCGCAGAACAACCACCGCGTCCTCCGGCTGAATACCGACGGCAACGTGGAGACCATCGCCGGGTCCGGAACCGCCGGATTCGCCGGAGACGGCGGGCCGGCCGTGGGCGGTCAGCCGCAGGCGCAGCTCGACCATCCCACCTCCGCGGCGTACGACAACCTGGGCATCCTGTACATCGTGGACACCGGCAATGATCGCATCCGCTGCGTGGATCCCTTAGGGATCATCACGACCTATGCGGGCATCGGAGGGGAGGGTTACGGCGGCGATGGGGGGTCGGCGCAGTCGGCGCAGCTCAACTTCCCTGCCGGACGCACTCCGAAGATCTCCATTACGTTTCCAGAGACCGAAGCGGCGGCGCCCACGAACGCGGCAGGGGGCAAGCCGAGCGCCCCGCCGCGCGCCGCACCAGCGCATGCCTACGCTCGCCTGGTCATCGCCGACGCCGGCAACCATCGCGTGCGTCTGATCAACCTCAGCACGGGGGAGATCAGCCCGATCGCCGGCAACGGCACGGCGGCCTACGCGGGCGACGGCGGAGCCGCGATCAGCGCGAGCCTGAACCTGCCCAGCGACGCCGTCATCGGGCCCGACGACTCGATCTACATCGCGGACACGGCCAACAACGTGGTGCGCCGGGTCAGTCCGCTGGGGACGATCGACACCGTGGCCGGCACTGGCTCCGCTGGCTTCGCCGGTGACGGTGGCCTCGCAACGGCCGCGCAGCTCAACGCGCCGGCCGGGATCTACGTGGACGCGAACAACGTGCTCTACATCGCTGACACGGGGAACCATGTGGTGCGCAGGGTGAAGGTGGTGTCCTGAATCACCAGAGCTGCGCAGTGGTGCGGCGGAATCCCCAGAGGCGGGCGAGGCCAGCTGGTCCGGTTGACCCCCTCAACCTGGGTGCTGCTTGCGCTCATGACAAGCGGCTGCGCCACGCGGCCGCCAGCGGTGGAGGTGCTCTCGGCCTGCTCCGCAACACAGGCGCAGGAGAGACTGCGCTGGGTGGGCGAGGACGACACGATCGTCGTCACGTTGGCCGGTGGGCGGTACGTGCAGCTGAAGGTGCGCGACGCCAGTCCCCTGTCGCTCTGCGGGACCGGATGGGAGCTGCAGGGTGTCGGCGGCGAGGTGAAGCGATCGGAGCCGCGCCGGATGGAGATCGCCCGCAACGAGATCGTGGCGGTGTGCTACGTGCCCTACGAGACCAAGACCGCGTCGTTGCTGCGGGCGGCCCTGCCGCTCACCTTCGGGCTCCTGACGGCCGGCGCCCTGCTGCTGGTCGCGGCCGCCGTCTCACTTCACGGAGCGTTCGACTGAGATCTACTCCTCCGCCATGTGCGGATACCGGAAGTCCGCGGGCGGGACGAACGTCTCCTTGATCGCCCGCGGGCTCGTCCAGCGCAGCAGGTTGAGGATGCTCCCAGCCTTGTCGTTGGTGCCGCTCGCCCTGGCCCCTCCGAACGGTTGCTGGCCCACCAGCGCGCCGGTGGGCTTGTCATTGATGTAGAAATTGCCCGCCGCGTAGCGCAGCCGAGCGCCCATCCGCACGATCGCCTCACGATCCTGCGCGAAGACGGCGCCGGTGAGGGCGTAGGGGGAGGCGGTATCGCACTGGCCCAGCGTTTCCTCCAGCTTGCTGTCGTCGTAGCGGTACAGGGTCAGCACGGGCCCGAAGATCTCCTCGCACAGCAGCTTGAAATCGGGCTTGTGGGCCTGCACGACCGTAGGTTGGATGAACCAGCCGCGCGATGGGTCGCCTTCGCCACCGCACAGGATCTTGGCATCCTTGCTGTGCTTGGCGTGCTGCACATAGCCCATGATGGACTCGTAGGCGGACTTGTCGATCACCGCGCACATGAAGTTGCGGAAGTCGGTGGGCGGCCCCATGCGGATCTGGGCCACCGCCTGCATCAGCGCTTCGTTGGTTTCGTCCCACAGGCTGGCCGGAATGTAGGCGCGGCTGGCCGCCGAGCACTTCTGCCCCTGGTACTCGAAGGCCCCCCGCACCAGCGCGGTCACCAACGACGGCACGTGGGCGCTGCGGTGGGCGAAGACGAAATCCTTGCCGCCCGTCTCACCCACGATGCGCGGGTAGGACCGGTAGCGCTCGATGTTGCCGCCGACGCGCCGCCACATGGCCTGGAAGGTCGCGGTGCTTCCCGTGAAGTGGATGCCGGCGAGCTCCGGGCTGTCCAGCACGGGATCGCCGACCGCAGCGCCGCTGCCCGGGATCAGGTTGATCACGCCGGGCGGCAGGCCGGCCTCCTCGAGCACGCGCAGGATGTAGTGGGCGCTGTACACGGCGCTGCTGGCTGGCTTCCACAGCACGGTGTTGCCCAGCAGCGCGGGCGCGGTGGGGAGGTTGCCCGCGATGGAGGTGAAATTGAACGGCGTCACCGCAAAGACGAAGCCCTCCAGCGGGCGGTGATCCAGGTAGTTCCACACGCCCGGCGATGACTGCGGCTGCTGCCCGTAGAGCTGCTCCATGTAGCCGACGTTGAAGCGCCAGAAGTCGATCAGCTCGCAGGCGCTGTCGATCTCGGCTTGTAGCACGTTCTTGCTCTGCCCGAGCATGGTGGCCGCGTTCAATACGTCGCGGTGGGGGCCCGCCAACAGGTCGGCGGCCCTCAGGAAGATCGACGCCCGGGCCTCCCACGGCAGCTCGCTCCAGCTGCCATGCGCCGCGCGGGCGGCGTCGACGGCCTGTTGCACCTGCGCGGCGCCGGCCTTGTGGAATCGGCCCAGCAGCTCGGCGTGGTCGTGGGGACAGCGGCAGTCGCCCAGGTCTCCGGTGCGTACGTCCTTGCCACCGATGCGCAGCGGGATCTCGATCTGTTCCCCCAGCATCGATGCGAGCTGCCGCTTGAGGCCAATGCGCTCAAGGCTACCGGGGGCGTAGGAGCGCACCGGCTCGTTGCGCGGAGTGGGCGCGTGGAAGGTGCCGTTGCTCATGTCCTTTCCTCCAAAGCTGCGCGGCACAGCGCCGGTGTCTCCGGTGTCGCCGTCGCTGGGGCCGTCCGCCTTTGCTGGCCGCCCGCGCTCAGTTCCGCCCGCCGAGCGCGCTCGGCGGGCGTCCCACGCCGCGCGCCCCACGCCGCGCGTCTGTTGCGGTACCCGGCTAGCGCCCGCTGCCGCCCAGTAACGTGGCGAAGCTCAGGTTGAGCTGCAGGTCCGGGGCACGGTCGTCCAGGCCCAGGCCGATGCCGGCGCGCAGATGCCCGCCACCCAGCAGCGTGTAGTCCACCCCGCCGCCGAAGATGGCGTAGTTGTTGGCCCGAATATCGAGCTCGCCGATGATGCCCAGCTCCGTCGTCGCGGGCCACAGCACGCCACCGCCCAGCAGCAGACCATTCTCGCGGCTATCGGTGTTGGCAGGTGCGCTTGGGATCTCCAGGCTCTCGATGCCGATGTTGGTGAAGATCACCATGTCGTTCTGCAGGGTGTAGCGGCCGGCGCCGAAGATTTTGAAGTCGAAAGTGCTCGCTCCGACCTTCTCGCTACCGATCGGCAGGTCCAGCCCACCGCCCAGGAAGATGCGAAATTCCTGGTCGTAGACCGAATAGCGACCGTACAGACCCAGGTCGCTCACGCCCGTCTCGCCGTCGCCCACGTCAGGGTCCAGGGAGATGAAATGGAGATCGCCGCCGACCTCCAGACCCGTGACGACCTCGCCGCCGGCCTGCAGGCCGAGGGTGAACTCATTGCCGTGGCCGAAGTCGCCCCACGTCATCACGGGCTCCATGCGCAGCCCGTCGGCCAGCGTGGCGTCCTCCACCCACGAGTAGAAGGGCCGCACTTCGTCCATGGCCGTGCGGGTCGGGCCGGAGGAGCGGGTCACAGTCGAGGCCTGGGTCTGGGCCTGCGCCACTGCGACTGCTGCTAGGGCTGCGCCCGGAATCCACGCAAACGCGATCAGGAAGCGGTTCCGCTGCATCGATTGCCATCCTCGGTGTTCAACAGGTTCTAAAGGTTGTCGGCCGGGGGCGCCCTGTCAGAGGGCGGCCGTAGGCTACGGCATGGGGTAGAACCCTGCAACGCTGGGGGCGCTGCGGGTCTGGCGCTTCAGCCGCGGGCGAGTGTACCCATTGGTACACACAGAAGCTACCGCCGAACGCATTCCGCGTGGGGCCAGGCCGGACGCCGCACCGACCCGCCGGCTTCCGCCGGGCCGCAACGCACCGCGACCCTCCCGCACGGCTCCCCTGGGGGCAGCGCGCGCCCTTCCCCGCCTGGGTGGAGCGGGCCTGGCCGGCATCTTGCCTCAGAAAGGCGCAGGCATCTTCGAGGAGGGACATCCGTGAAGAACCCGCCAACGCCGTCCTGTGTCCGCGCCGCCCGCGTCTTCGTCCTGGCGGCTGCCGCCGCCACGGCGTTGGCCGCGGCCGGTTGCTCGAGCGCGACGCCTCCTCCGCCACCCACCGAGACGACCGTGGTCGTCGTGCGACCGCCCAAGCCGCATCCCTATGCCGTGTGGTTGCAGGGGCACTACGTCTACCACCGCGGCCGCTATCAATGGGTCCCCGGTCACTGGAGCCAGCCCTAGTCTGGAGCAGAACCCCCTTGGTGGGAGGCGCTGAGCGCTGAGATCACCCGGGGGAGCCCTCTTGCAGCGGGCGCTCCCAACCTGCAACCTTCGCGGCCGGAGTCGGGCGCGCGGCAGAGACCGCACACCCCACACGCACCGGCACCGGCCGCGGAGGCCATCACGTGGACGATCCCATCGTCATCAGCGCACGCGTCAGCATCCACCCCGCCGAGCTGCGCTTCCGCACCTCTCGCAGCGGCGGCCCCGGCGGCCAGCATGTCAATACCTCCAGCACCCGCGTCGAGCTGCTGTTCGACGTCGCGCGCTCGCCGTCTCTGACCGATTCGCAGCGGCAGCGCGTGATGGAGGCGCTGCGAACGCGGATCGATTCGGAAGGCGTCCTGCGGCTGGTCAGCCAGACACAGCGCAGCCAGGCGGCCAACCGCGAGGAGGCCGTGCGCCGCTTTCGTGCCCTGCTGGCCATGGCGATGCGGCCACGCAAGACGCGCGTGGCCACCGCGCCGTCGACGGCCAGCCGCGCCCGCAGGCGCAACCAGAAGCGCCGGCGCGCAGCGTTGAAGAAGGTGCGGCGGCGGCCGGGGGACGAGGGCGACTAGCGCCGCGGCCTTGGGACGAAAGTGACTAGCCCGTCAACGAGCGCTCCGTTAGCCTGCGGGCGCGATGGCCTCCATGAGCAACAGCGGAAGCACAACCGGCATCCTGCTCGCCCAGCTCGGCACGCCCGACGCGCCCACAGCGGCGGCGCTTCGGCGCTACCTGCGTGAGTTCCTGTCCGACCGGCGCGTGATCGACCTGCCGCGCTGGCTGTGGCTGCCGATCCTGTACGGACCGATTCTCGCGTTTCGCCCAAGACGTTCCGCTGCGCTGTACCGGCGTGTCTGGACGCCGCAGGGTTCACCGCTCCTGCTGAACACGCGCCGGCAGGCTGATCTGCTGCAGGAGCGCCTTGGTCCGCAGCTTCAGGTCGAGATGGGGATGCGCTACGGCGAGCCGTCCCTGGCGTTGGCGCTCGAGCGACTGATCGAGCGCGGGGCGCAACGGGTGCTCGTAGCGCCGATGTTCCCGCAGTCCTCGGCGACGACCGTGGCCAGCGTGATCGACGGGGTGGAGGTGGCGCTGGGGCGGCTGCGGCGGACTGGCAGCGCCACCGAGCGCGCCGTGCGCGCGTCGTCGGCGCGACGCGTGCCCGAGCTGCGCGCGTTGCCGGCGTTCTGCGCCGACCCGCTCTACATCGGGGCGCTGGCGGCCCGCGCACGCGAAGTCGTAGCCACGCACGGCCGGCCCGACCGCTGGGTGTTCAGCTTTCACGGCATTCCCCAGCGCTACGCGCGCAAGGGCGACATGTACCCGTTGCAATGCGCCGCGACGGCGCGCGCCCTGGCGGCGGCGCTCGGGCTGCGCGCGGACCGCTGGCACCTCTGCTACCAGAGCCGCTTCGGCCCCGAGCCCTGGCTGCGGCCGTACACCGACGAGGTCTTGATGGAGCTGGGTCGGATGGGCGTCGGCACCGTGTACGCCGTGTGTCCCGGCTTCGTCGCTGACTGTCTCGAGACGATCGACGAGATCGGCGAAATCTCCGCGCGCCGCTTCCAGGAGGCCGGCGGCGGAAGGCTCCGGCTCGTGCCATGCCTCAACGACCATCCAGCGTGGATCGAGGCGCTGGCCGGACTGGTGCGTCACGAGCTGGCCGCGTGGGAGCAGCAACCCGCGACCGGGTGACGCCGGCGATTGCCGGCGCTGTCGACGATGCCGGCGCTTGCCAGTGGCGCCCGCGCAGCAGCAGACTCGCAGCCGCCAGCGCGTCGGCCGGCGGGCGCGCGCCGGAAGCGTCCCGTGGATTCGGGACCGATAACCGATTGTCCAGAAAATATTTATGAAGCAATGTGCACCCGGGTACGCGCGTCAAGATGCTGACGGTTTACCCGGGTCAACCGCTCGGCCGCCGCGTGGCTTGCCCCCGGGAGGGCACGCCCGGGATGCCACGCCGGGCCGCGTGGCCGGCCGTCCGAGCTGGCGCGGCCACTGGGCGGGAGAGCTCGCTGTGAACATCCTACGCTCGATCCTCGTGCTCGCACTGGTCCCGCCCGTGGCGCTGCTTGCCGCCCCAGATCGGACGGCCGTCCTGGCGGGCGCCCGCAGCATTGACGCTGCGGCATCCGCAGGGACGACGTCGACGGAGTCGCCGTCGGGCCAGCTGACCCTGCACGACCTCTTCGGCACTGAGCGCCACGACGGAGCGTCGCTGCCCAAGATCACCTGGATCGAGGGGGGCAAGGCCTATCTCACTCGCGAGAAGGTGGCCGGACGAGAGGGCAACTGGATCCGCACCGACGTCCGGACCGGCAAGACGGCAACGTGGCTGCGTGCGGCGGACCTCGCGCTCGCGTGGGCCGGGACCGCCACGCAATCGACCGCTGCGACGAGCTCCACGGCCGCCACGGCCTGTACGGCGGCGCCGGCAGTCACGGGCCCCGCGCGCACCGACAGCACGGCGCTCGATGTGGACGGATCGCTGAACGTCGACGGGTACGAAGTGTCTTCGGACGCCCGCTTCGTGCTGTTGGAGACCCTGCGCAGGAAGCGCTGGCGCCGCTCGCACACGGCGGTGTATTACGTGTACGACCTCAAGAACCATACGCTCCACCCCCTCGCGCAGCCGAAGCGCTCGCCTGCGCTCCACGCAAAATTCTCGCTCGATGGATCGCAAGTTGGGTTCGTCGTCGCAAACAACCTCTACGTCGCACCGTCTTGCGGGGGCGAGGCGCGGGCGTTGACGACCGACGGCGCCGAGCACGTGCGCAACGGCGACCCGGACTGGGTCTACGAGGAAGAGTTCGAGATGGAGGAGGCATGGTGGTGGTCGCCAGACGGCAGCTCGATCGCGTACCTGCGCTTCGATACGTCGGCCGAGCAGACCTACCCCCTGGTCCGCGTGCGGGACGGGCCATACCCTGAGCGCGAGGATCTGCCCTATCCGAAGCCTGGGACCGCAAACGCATCGGTCGATTTGTTGGTCGTCGACACGGAATCGGGCACGCAGCTGCACCGCGTCGATCATGTCTCGAGTGCGGATGGCTACATTCCGCGCGTGCAGTTCACCGGCGAGGGCCGATCACTCATCTGGCAGCGGCTTGATCGGCGGCAAGCCCGGCTGGAATTGGTCGAGCTGGCCAACCCGGCGCCGCGCGAAGCCGCCCCAGCCACATTCCGGGTCACTGTGCGGGCCGACTCTTCGGTCGCCTGGATCGATATCGCGGAGAACCTCAAGTTCCTCCACGGCGGGAGATGCTGGGTAGGGACGAGCGACGGCGACGGCTTGCGGCGACTCTACGTCCACTGTGGGACGTTGGGTCCTCCACACCGCAGCTCAGGCTCCTGGGAGGTCACCGCGATCTACCAGGTCGACGAAAAGGCCGGCGCCGTCCTGATCCAATCCACCCGCGGCGGGCCGCTGACGCGCGAGCTCGATCTGGTTCCACTGGAGGGGGGTGAGCCCAAGCGCATCTGTGATCCGGGCGGCTGGCACGAGGCCGATGTCGCGCCCGATGGCCGATACTTCATCGAGACCGTCAGCAGCGTCGCGCAACGCCCCCGCATGCTGCTGCGCCGGATCGACGGCTCGCTGGTGCGCGTGATCGAGCCCAACTCGATGGCCGATCTGGACAGCATTGCCGTGGGCGAGACGCGCTTTCTCACCGTGCCCGCAGGGGGCGCTGCCACCGTCGGGGACGACGGCGTCGGAAGTGCGGGAGGAAGCTCGGAACTGAACGCGCAGATCATCCTTCCGCCGGCTTTTGATGCGACGAAGCGTTACCCCGCGCTGATCTACTGCTACGGCGGTCCCGGTTCGCAGATCGTCGGCGACAGGTGGGGCGGCAAGCGCTACCTGTTCCACCGAGCGCTCGCCACAGACGGGATCATCGTCTTCCTGCTGGACAACCGGGGCACGGGCGGCCGCGGGCGCGAGTTCATGCAGCAGGTCTACAAACGGCTGGGCCAGCTCGAGGTGGAGGACCAGCTCGCCGGCGCGCACTACCTTGCCAGCCTGCCGTACGTCGACCCGCAGCGCATCGCGATCTGGGGCTGGAGCTACGGCGGCTATCTGAGCGCGCTGACGCTGTTGCGGTCGAAGGGGGCGATCGCGGCGGCGGCGAGCGTGGCGCCGGTTGTGGACTGGCGCTTCTACGACACGGTGTACACCGAGCGCTACATGGGCCAGCCGCAGGACAACGCCGCCGGCTACGACGCCGGAGCGCTGCTGACCTACGCCAAGGACCTGTACGGCAAGCTGTTGCTGGTCCACGGTACGGGCGACGACAATGTGCACGTGCAGAACACCCTGCGCATGGCCGGTGCACTGCAGCAGGCGGGCAAGCAATTCGAGCTAATGATGTATCCCGACAAGACCCACGGAATCGAGGGCAAGGACGCCCAGGAGCACGTCTACACGTTGCTGCGCGACTTCTTCAATCGGGTGCTCGCACCCGCGGGCGCGCAGGCTGCAGGAACGGAGGGCAAGCCATGAAGGCGCGAAGATGCGCGAGCCCCGGGACGCGTCTGCGGGACGTCTGGCGCGCCGTGATCGCGCGCAGTCGTTGCGTCGCAGGGCCGCTCGCAGCGGTCCAGCCGGACCGGGCCATCCTGACCTCGCTGACTGTGCTGGCGCTCACGGCCGTTGCGATCCCCCTGCCCGCCCTGGCCCTCGAGCGCATCTACCTGGTTCGCCACGCCGAGAAACTCGACGGTTGGCCGCAGCAGCAGGAGCTCGACGCGTACTGGCCGCTCAGTGTGGCGGGAACGGAGCGCGCGCAGCGGCTGGCGCAACGGCTTGCCGACAAGGGCATCGTCGCCGTGTACGCCAGCCCCACGACGCGGGCGCTCGCCACTGGGCTGCCGCTTTCGCTCCAGGTGGGCTGTCCGCTGAGTGCTTCGGCAGCCACCACCGACACCGCCGCGGTGAGCAGCTTCCTGAGCGGGCTGCTGGCTCAGCATGCGGGCCCCGCGCGCGCGGTGCTCGTCGTTGGCCACGCGAACACGATCCCGATGATGCTGCGCGCCCTGGGGGCGACGCACGCGTGCGACGAGCAGCTTGGCATCGTCAAGGAATCATGGGGCGACGGCATCCAAGGCTTCGACGGGCTGTGGACCGTCGAGCTGCGGGGGGAGGGTTGCGCGCGCTTCCAGCGCGAGACGCTGCCCTGAGCGTGGCCGGGGCGCTCGGCACGCCGCTCCACGATGGTGCGGCCGCGCCCGAACCGGGACCCAGCACGCTACCGTCGTCCACCGGTCAAGTTCCGATCATCCGCAGCCGATACCTGCAGCAGAGGGGGCAGGGCCCGGCCGCGACGAGCAGCACCACCGCAACCACAGAAGGCGAGACCGGGTGGTCGCATGCCGAGGCGGGCCGCCCCCACCATTCTCCCCGACTGCCTGCCGCTGCCGCGCGCCGTCGCACACCGACTTCCCACCCGCCTTGTGGGCGGCTGCACGAACGTGGTATCCTCCCTCAGTCTCGACGGTTGGTTTCCGGGCCCCGCACCCCCGGACGAGGCGCCCTCGGTTCCCCGTCTGACCTCGCCGCGACGGAAGGGTGCACATGCTGAAGTTGCTCGCCCCGCGCGCCGCTCGAGTGGCGCCCGTGCTCAGCGTGGTGGTCTGCTTTCTTCTGGCGTCGCCACCGGCTGCGGCATCGCTCCATTTCAGTGAGATCTCCGCTAGCGCCTTGAAGGACGGCCAGGGCCAGCCCATGACGCTGACCCATGACTCCCGCGGATTCCTCCTGCCCTGCTCCCCCGACCCCTGCGACCCGCAGGAATGGCCGGACGCCTTCGGGCCCGGCGTGGCCTGGGCCGATGTCAACGACGATGGCTGGCCGGACATGATCGTCGTCAACGGGAGCATCAAGAATCGGGCGGGCACGCCGGCGCACAACTACCTGATGCTCAACAACGGCGATGGGACGTTCACCGACGTCTCGCAGGCCTGGGGCGTGGCCACCAGTCGCGTCGCCGACGGGCTGGCGCTGGCTGACGTGAACAACGACGGGACGCTCGACCTCGCCATCGCGAACTTCTTCGCCGAACCCCAGTTCTTCGTTGGCGGAGGCAACGTCTTGTCGGAGCAATCGGTGCACTTCGGGCTGGACCCGCTGCTGCCGGCCGGCCAGCCGATCCAGCCGGAGTCGATGGGCGTGGCGTTCGGCGACTACGACCAGGACGGCTACGTCGACCTCTACGTCGCGAACTACCTCGACCAACCCGACCAGCTGTTCCATAACCTCTCGGGCGACTTCTTCGAGCGCACGGGCGACCTGCCCGTCGGCCACCAGGAATTCGGGTTCCAGCCCGTATTCCTCGACTTCGACAACGACGGCGACTTGGACATCTACGTCACCAACGACTTCGGGCCCAACTATCTCTTCGAGAACCAGGGGCGGGCTGCGGGGTTCACGTTCGTGGAGGTGGCCAGAACGTACAAGGTCGCCGGCGGTGCCTCCAGCGCCGACCCGTACAGCATGGACATGGGCGTGGCGGTCGGCGATTACAACAACGACGGTTACCTCGACATCTACACCACGATCTACAACGGCAACGCTTTCTACGAGAACCAGGGCCCCCAGGTCGGCGGCGGGTGGCGGTTCACCAATCGCGCCGTGGAGAAGGGCGTCAAGTGGGGGCTCAACTGCTGGGGGGCGGACTTCTGCGACCTCGACAACGACGGTGACCTCGACCTGATCTTCGCCAGCGGCTTCGTCAACGGTTATACAAACAACCAGCCGACCGGCATCCCCAACAAGGTCTACCTGAACAGCGGGGCGCCCGACTGGACCTTCACCGACGTGAGCCTCGCGGCCGCGTTTGCCGACACCAACATGGGGCGAGGACTCGCCACCGCCGACTTCGACCGCGACGGCGATCTCGACGTGGCTGTCACGAACAACAGCTTCTTCGATCCGCTCGTCGCTCCGTGGGCCGCGCTCTACGAAGGGCATTGCCAGCTCTACCGCAACGATCAAGACAGCGGCAACCACTGGGCTGAATTCAAGCTCATCGGCGGCGGCGAGCACCAGCCGGGCCTGGGCTGCAACCGCTGCGCGATCGGTGCGCGCGTCTACCTCACGGCCGGCGGCACGACGCAGATGCGCGAGATCGAGGCCGGCAGCAGCTACCTCAGCCAGAACAGCCTGGATGTGGAGTTCGGGCTGGGTCAGGTGACCGCGATCACGGAGGTGCGAGTGCGCTGGCCGTGCGGGGCGGAAGAGGTGTTCTCGGGCGTGTCGGCGGATCACTTCTACCGGCTGATCGAGGGCCGGGGCAGCGCACTGCCCCTTCCGGTTGCCCTGGAGAGCTTCACGGCACAGCCGCAATCGGACGGCATCCGGCTGGAGTGGCGCGTGTCCGGCGACCTCGCTGCCTCGGCGGTCCGGGTCCAGCGCGCCGTGGTGCAGGCCGTGGGCGATGTTGCGCGCCTGGTGCCGCTGGCGCTGCCCATCGACGATCGCGGCGGCAGTGGCAGCGCGCTCGACCGCGCCGTCCAGCCCGGTCGCACCTACGCCTACCAGCTGCTCGTGCCAGTCCAGGGCGGCGACGCCCTGGCCAGCGCCACGGTCTATGCCGTCGCGGGCGGCGGGCCGGCTCCCCGGCAGCGGCCGGCGCTGGGCCAGAACTTCCCCAATCCGTTCAACCCCAGCACCACCATTCTCTTCGACCTCCCCCACCCAGCCCGGGTGCGGCTTTCGCTCTACGACCCGCAGGGCCGACTGGTGCGGGTGCTCGTGGACGGAGAGCTCCCGGCTGGCGAGCATCAGGCCCACTGGGACGGCCGCGACCAGAATGGACTTGCGGTCGGCAGCGGTGCCTATTTCTATGCACTGGTGACCCCCGACGGAACCAGCTCCCGCCGTCTGGTGTTGACCCGCTAGACGGGTGTTGATCCGCTAGAGGTCCCGACGGTTCCCGCCCGGGAGGGCTGCACGCGCATGGCCGACCGCATCACGACGGCTTCCGCACCCGTGCGGCCGCCGCAGCCGGTCGCTGCAACCGCACCCGACTACTCCGCGCACCCATTCCTGGACCCCGACCTGCCACGCAACGACCGCGCGGCCCTGCGCTCGTACGCCCGGCTATTCCGCGAGTACATCCGACACGGCTGGCGTTACCAGCAGATGCTCAACCGCCTGCTCCATCCGCTGGGACGGGAGCATCCGCCGGAGGTCAACGAGCGCATCCTGGCCAGCTACCTCCACGACGCCAGCGCTTACGTGCGCGATCTGGTGACGCTCTTGCCGCCCGAATACCGCGACCACTGCCGGCCCGATCCGGAGGTCGAGGCGTCCAACGACCTGCGCCGCCTGGTGGAGATGCTGTTCGCCACCCGCGACCACCGCCGCGTTTTCGAGGTGCAGCGCAAGCTCTACCTGGCCAAGCTGCTCATCCAGATCGACCACACGCGCGTCATCCAGGACGGCCCGCGGCACCGGCGCTACCTGCTGGAGCTGCTGGACCGCGAGCTATGGCGCCACGTCGTCGAGCAGCACGACAACGAGCTCTGCTACGACCTCTCCGGCGGAGATCTGCGCCTGGTGGAAGACGTCCGCGCGCTGCGCAACGGCGTCGAGTGCTGGCACTTCCACGTGCAGCGCATCGTGCGCGATCTGCCCGGCGGCACCTACGATCTGGAGATCTACCACTTCGATACGCGTTTCAAGAAGGAGAGCGCCGGGTACGACTACGACACCGGGCGCCACGACTACGAAGTGGACGAGCGGCAGCGCTACCCGGGGATGGAGCGCCACCGCTCCGCTTCGATCCTGTCCAAGATGCTGCGCAAGGGGATCAACAATCCCGTGGATATCACCGACATCCTTGGCGCGAAGTTCATCGTGCGCAGCGAGCCGGAGGTCTACCGGCTGGCCGACCTCCTCCACCAGGTCCTGGGCGGACCATTTTCCTTCCGCAACCAGGTGGACACGTTCCGCCATCCCCAGGACCGCTCCCAGCTCAACCGGTTCAGCGCCGAAGGTTTCCACGTCTTCAAGGAGGACGTGGACATCCTTTATCCGGGTGACAACGGGGAGGGAGCGCAGCCATATCTGTTCGGGGTCGAGCTGCAAATCTTCACCATGGAGAGCTTCCTGGCCACGGTGCACAGCCGCGACTACCGCAACCATCATGAATACAAGCGCCGGCAGTTCCTGCTGGGAGTGGTTCCGTGCGTCTTTCCGGCGAAGGTGTTCGGGCCGCTGGATCTGCGCTGGGAGCCCGGCGCGCCGGTTTGACACGGGCCGTGCGCAAGCTGATACGGGGCGCGCGGAGGCACGACGCAGCCGCGCGCTGGCCTGACCCAAAGCCTGCACCCTCCTGATTTGGCTGCGCGCCGGCTCGGGTCCAGGCGCCGAACCTTCGAGCCACGGGGGACGACGACATGAAACGATGGTGGATCCTGGCCGGAGCGCTGGTGGTGGTGGGCGGAGGCATCGGCGTCTGGCGGGCGCAGGATACGGGAGCCAAGGGGGATGACAACTCCGGTGGTGACGACTCGTACCGGCTGGTAACGGTGCGGCGCGGCCCGCTCGAGCTGTCCGTCAACGCGACCGGTGTGGTGGAGCCCGTCAACCGCGTCGAGATCAAGAGCAAGGCCTCCGGCGAGGTGCTGGAGCTGCCCATCGTCGAGGGACAGCACATCAGTCGCGGTGAGCTGATCGCGCGGCTGGACGCCACCGATGCCCGCGCCGACCTGGCGCGGGCCAAGGCCGACCTCGAGATCGCCCAGATCGAGCTGCGCCAGACCGAACGCGAGGAGCAGCGCCAGCGCGAGCTGTTCGACAAGAAGATCGTGAGCGAGGTGGACCTGGACAACTCGGCGTTGGCCACGGCCCGCGCCCGCGCCAGCCTGCTGCGGGCGCAGACCGAGGCCGAGCGCACGCAAGAGCGCTTCGATGACACCACCGTGCGCGCTCCCCAGGGCGGGATCGTGCTGCAGAAGGCGGTGGAGAAGGGGCAGATCATCAGCTCCGCCACCAGCTCGGTCAGCGGGGGCACCCTCATCGCGGCCATCGCCGACATGTCCCGCGTGCAGGTGACCGCGGCCGTGAACGAGATCGACATCGGCCGCATCCGCGTGGGCATGAAGGCCGATATCCTGGCCGACGCCTATCCACAGCGCCAGTTCACCGGCATGGTGGTGCGTATCGCGCCCGAGGCGAAGGTCGTGCAGAACGTGACGCAGTTCGACGCCCTGATCGAGGTGGAGAACCCCGAGGGGATCCTGAGCAGCGGGATGAACTGCAATGTCACGGTCCAACTCCTGCGCAAGGACGAGGCGCTACTGGCGCCCGCCGAGGCGCTGCAGGCGCTGCCGCCCGGCACGCGCGGCCCAACCGAAGAGCGCACGGTGCTGGTGAAGACCCCCGCGGGCTTCGAGGAGCGCGCGATCAAAGTCGGCATCCACAGTGGCTCCGACGTCGAGGTGCTGGACGGGATCAAGGAGGGCGACCAGCTCAAGGTGGCGCTGGCCAGCCGCGCGTTCGCGGATCAGCAACAGATGCAAGACCGCATGCGGCAGAACCGCCCGTTCAACGTCACCGGAAGCGGCAGCAGCGGGGGCGCGCGCCCGCCCGGGGGCGGACCGCGATGAGGACGTTCTGGCGCGACCTACCCGTCGCCGTCGACAGTCTGCGACACAACGTCCTGCGCAGCGTGCTGACGCTGCTGGGCATCGCCGTGGGCATCACCGCGGTGCTCTACGTGGTCATGCTCGGCGATGTGGCCCAGGCCCGCATCCGTGCACAGCTGGAGTCGCTGGGCGCCAACGTCCTGCTGGTCTTCCCCGGCGGCGCGCACATGCACGGCGGAGTCAGCGCGGGGGTGAGCTGGCAGAACCTCACCGAAAAAGATGGGCGCGACATCCTGGCGCGCAGCAAGGTCATCGCGGCGGTCGTACCCGAGTACTCCGGCAACGCGCAGGTCCAGTTCCAGGATCTCAACCAGAATACGCGCATCACCGGCACGCTGCCCGATTACGAGCAGGTCAACAAGTACATCACGGCCGAGGGACGCTGGTTCACCGAGGAGGAGGCGATGCGTGGCCAGCGCCTTGCCGTGCTCGGCTCCGACGTCGTGAAGGAGCTGTTCCCCAACGGCGGCGCCGTGGGCAGCACGATCACGATCAAGGACCTGCGCTTCACGGTGGTCGGCACGTTGCCGCCGAAGGGCAGCGGTTTCCGCAATCCCGACGAGCAGGTGTTCGTGCCGCTGGCCACGGCGCAGCAGCGCCTGTTCGGCGCCGACTACGTGTCGATGCTCTGGGCGCAGGTGAAGAACCCAGGCGCGATCCAGGAGGCCTTCTTCGACATCGAGAGCACGCTGCGCTCCAATCACCGCCTGCGCGACGATCAGCCCAACGATTTCGGGATCCGCAAGCAAGACACGTTCCTGGCTGCGATGCGCGACACCAACCAGGAGGTCGCCCGCCTGATCCTGTTCATCGCATTCGTGTCGCTGGTGGTAGGGGGCATTGGCATCGCCAACGTCATGCTGGTGACGATCGTGGAGCGCACCCGGGAGATCGGCGTGCGCCGCGCCATCGGCGCCAAGCGCGGCGACATCCTGCGGCAGTTCCTCATCGAGTCGGCGGTGCTGGGGATCCTGGGTGGGGTGATCGGCGTCGCCGGCGGGGCGCTGGCCGGGCGCTTCACGCTTCCCCAGCTCGCGGCCTTCCCCTACCAATGGGTGGGATACAGCTTCCTGATCTGCGCCGGCGTGGGGATCGTGGCGGGGCTGTACCCGGCGCTGAAGGCAGCTCACATCGACGTGATCGACGCCATAAGGTACGAATAACCCGGTGCGTCACCGCGCGGCCACCGCCGCCTCAAAGCGGCAGCCGGTTGCGGGCGCCGGGGCGTATCCGCCCCGTGCCCGGTGTGCGCCCTCGATCGGACCGGGTTGGGCAGCCTCCGCGGCGCAACCGGTTCCCGCCCGGCGACCGCGGCACCCCCGGTTGGCCGGAACCGCTTTGGCCGGCGGGACCCGCCGCCCCGACCCACCGCCCCGCTGGCGCCCCCCCCCCGCTTTCCCCTAGAATCCAGTCCAAAGACCCGAGGGCCCATCCCCGAAAGGACGGCCATGATCTATACGAGCGACCAATCGGGCGGGGTGCGGATCGTGCGCGTCACGGGCAACTGGACGGGCGATCCTTCCAACGAGCGCTTGCGCACGGACCTCCGCCAGTGGCTCGGCACGGGGGAGCGGCACTTCGTCTTCGACCTGAGTGGCGTACCGCTGATCGCCAGCATCGGCCTCGGCACGCTGGTGAGCGCCTACAGCACCTGCAGCCGCGAAGGGGCCCTGCTCAAGCTGGCCGGCCTCAGCGAGCGCAATCGCAAGGTGGCCTACGTCACCCGGATCCTCGACCTGTTCGAGGAGTACGACGACGTGGACGCGGCGCTGCGCAGCTTCGTGGGACAGGCCAAGGCCTAGTCCGGCGCGCCGCGTCGCTTGGGGTGCGCGATTACCAGCGGCATCGCACGCCACCGCTCACGTCGATCTCCCGCGCGCCCAGCTCGGGCCGGCGGTAGGCCGCTCCGAGCTCCAGCGTCCAGCGGTCGCCGACCGGCCGTCGCAGCGACCCGCCCAGCGACCAGGCGCGCAGCTCCCGCACCTCCGCCTGGTAGCCCGCGAGGTAGCTTTCCCCGCCGTAGCTCGCCTGCAGGCGCAGCTCGCTCGCGCCCAGCGGCGTGGAGAAGACGCCCGACACGCCCAAGAGCGCAGCGCGTGCGCCGCTGTCGAACCATGTACTGAACAGGTGCGCACGCGTTGCGAGCCATCGCTCCTTGCGCAGGTAGAGCACCGTACCGGTGGCCAGATCGAGCACCGTCACGTCGCGGTAGGCGGAGAGGCGCGCGATCGTCGTGCTGCTGATGCGCTCGTGGAAGGCGGCCTCCGCCTCCGCCGACAGGAACCAGCGCGGCGAGACCTCTGCGCCCGGCGCGGCGCGCAGCTCGACGGCGAATCCGGCGCGCTTCCACGGCTTCAGCGCGATCCCGGCCAGCAGGCCCTCATCGGCGAGGCCTCGGCGCTCGATTCGTGAGAGGCCCACCCAACGCACCTGCCCGTCGTCCCACTTCCAACGTGAGGTGGCCTCCATCCACCATCCGGTGCCCAGACTGATCCGATGCTCACTGCCGCCGTTGACGGTGACCTCGCGCTCCTGGAGCGCGTGGTCCGGGCGGCGCGGCTGCTCGGCGCCGGCTGCCGCGGGGGTGGTCTCCGTACGCGCCGCTGCGCTGGCTTGCGCAGTTATTGCCGCGCCGGCCTTTGCGGGTATCGGCGCGCCGGCCTTTGCGGGTGTCGCGACGTTCGCCCCGACCAGCACCACCGGGCTTGCCTGCTGCGCACGCGTTGGGTGCGGCGCTGCCAGCACCCACGCGGCCAACAACGCTGCCCCCGCCGCTCCTGCCGCCTGGCGGAAGCCGGCCCGCTCGAACTTGTCCCAGTCGGTGCGGCCGCGCAGGAAGTCCCACGTGCCGCGCAGCCGCCACCAGACAGTGAGCTGGCGGAAGCCCAGCTCGCCCAGGAAGCACGCTGCCAACAACAGCAGCCGGTCGCGCCAGCGGTCCATCCCGGTGAGCGACCGCACCTGGGTGCCGGCCGGGCTGACCGGCTCGAGCCACGTGGCGCACAACACCGCCACCATCGATTGCAGCACGCCGAACGCCAGCGCGACGGCGGTGATCAGGATGCAGCGCAGCGGGTCGAGGATGCCCCACAGCGCAAACAGGGGCAGTAGCACGTAGCCGGCCGCCTCGACGTAAGGGCCGGCCAGCTCGAAGAGGACGAAGTAGGGCAGCGCGAACAGCCCGACGGAGCCGTAACAGGGGTTGAGCACCATGCGGCGGTGGTGCAGCAGGATCTCGATGAGGCCGCGATGCCAACGGCGCCGCTGCTTGGCCAGGCTGGACAGGGTGGCGGGCACCTCCGTCCAGCATACGGGCACGGGCGTGTGGACGATGCGGGCTTTGCGGCCGTGCTCCCGCTCGTAGCGGTGCAGTCGCACGATCATCTCCATGTCCTCGCAAATGGTGGCCCCCTCGGGGCCGACGTACTCGTCAAGCAGACGGTAGCGCACGCGGCCGGTGAGGAATCCGCCGACGCGGATCGCCGCAGCCCGCGACATGACCAGGAACGCGCCGCTGAGGATCACCAGGCTGTCCAGCCGGGTCCATCCGGTGCGCATGGTGGTGAACGAGCGCAGGTATTCCAGCGTCTGGCAAAGGGGCACGTAGCGGTGCGTCAGCGCCTTGCGCACGATCCGGCCCCGCTCCACGGTGCAGTCGTTGACGATGCCGACCTGCCCGCCCGCGGCCAGGACGTCGGGCCGGTCCTGGAAGATGCGCATCACCTGCTTGAGGGCCTGCGCGTCGAGGATCGAATCGGCGTCCACGGTGATGAAGTAGGGCGATACGGCGGCGTCGAGCGCGGCGTTCAGCGCATCCGCGCGGCCGCCGTTCTCCTTGTCCACGACCAGCAGGCGCAGCACGGTCTTCGGGAACGGGTAGGTGGCCTCGTACACGCCCCGCACCTGTGCTGTCTGGAGCTCGCTGCGCATCGACACGTCGCGCCGCCGCATCGCGAAGGCCTCGCGCAGGCGCTGCAGCGTGTCGTCGGTCGAGCCGTCGTTGGCGATGATGATTTCGATCTGGGGATAGTCGAGCTCGGTCAGAGCCCGCACGGCCTCGACGATCATCAGCGATTCGTTGTAGGCGGGCACGAGCACGGCGACCGACGGCACGTTGCCGTTGCCGTCCAGCATGTCCAGGTCTTCGAAGGCGATGCCGCGCACCTGTTCGCGCACCGGATTGAAGCCCACGACCATCAGGACGATGTTCGCCAGCGCGTAGGTGACCGTGTAGGTGACGACTAACAGCTCGATGCTACGGACCAGCCACAGCTGCCAGGTCATGGCGCCGTCACCTCCTGCTCCGGCGCGGTCACCGCGGGCGGCGCCGCCGCAGACACCGACGACCGGGGCGCCGCCGCCGGCGCTGTCCCGGCCACCGCGGCCGCCAGCGCCGCGAGTGCCCGGCGGGCCGCCCGCGCGACGCGCGCGTCGGGGTCCCGCTCCATGGCGGTCAGCGCTCGTCGCGCGCGCGCAAGGCCCAGGCGTGCCACCGCCAGCGCCGTCCGGGCGCGTACCGCGGGGGCGGGATCGTCCAGTGCCTGCAGCAACGTCTCCTCTCGCGCGCGCTCGTGGCCGCCGAAATCGACGCCCGCGGCGGTGGACAGGCGCACGGCTTCCTTGCGCACGCGCACCGCCGGGTCGCCCAGGGCCTCGATCACCCAGTCGGCGCCCGCGCCGCCCTGGCGCGGGATGAGCGCGGCGAGCGCCTCGGCGCGCACCTCAGCCCAGCGATGTCGCAGCAGGACCTCCAGCACCTCGTCGGACAGCGGCAACGGTACCTGGCGCAGCACCGCCACCAGGCCGAGCATCAACTCGACGGTCATGGGCCGGCCCATCACCGCGTCGAGGATCGCCTCGACGCCCTCCTCGGCGCGGCCGGCGAGCATGTCGGTGAGCGCGGCGCGCAGCGCCGGCAGCCGCGTCTCCAGATGCTCCACCAACAGCGGAATCGCCTCGTGGTCGGGCAGCACCACGCTGAGGTGCGCCGCGGCCACTTGCACGGCCGCCACAGGGTCGCGCAGCCCCGTCTCGAGATAGCGGCGGCGGTGACCGAAGGCGTTCTCGCGCACGAGGAACCGCAGCGCAGCGATGCGCACCTCCGGGGCGGGATCGCGCTGGCTGGTGGGCAGCATCAGGCTGACGGCCCGGCGCGATTGCAGCGTGGAGAGACCCTCGGCTGCCAGCTTGCGGATCTCAGCGTCGGGGTTGCTCTCCAGCTCCCGCAGCAGCTGGTCCTCGGCCTCCTGCGGCGAGCGTGCCGTGAGCAGGCGCTGCTCGAGGGTCGCGCGGGCCTCGCGGCTGGTGCCCAGGATGCGCGACAGCAGCGGATGCTGCGTCTCGCGCCAGCGGTGCAGCAACTGCAGGCTGGCCGGCGCGCGCAGCTCCGCCAGCCAGCTCGGTAGCGCGGTACGCTCGCCCTGGTAGACCAGCCCGATCAGCGCCGCCAGCCGCACCGACGGGCGCCGGTCGCTGACGGCGGCCATCAGCGCCCGCACGCTCTGCCGCCCGAGGCGCAGCGCAATGGCGAGCGCGGCATCGACCGCCACCGAGGCCTCGGCGTGGCTGAGGCCACGGCGCAGATGACGGTCAAGCTCGCCTCGAGGCAGCAGAGCCAGCGCACGCAGGGCCCCGCGCGCCACCAGCGGGTGCGGATCGGCCAGGGCGTCCACGACACAGGCACGCTCCGTCTCGCCCGCCCCAGGCCGCCGCAGCAGCGATGCGACGGCCGCGGCGCGCACGCGCGGATCCTCGTCGCCCGCCAACGCGAGCAGCGCCACGGGCAGGGGGGCGTCGCCGAGCTCGGGGGCGATGGTCGCCAGCGCCCAGCGATGGGCGACGTCGCCGCCCTCGCGCACCTGCACGAGGCTCACCACCGGGTCGCGCCGCGCCGCCTCGCGCACGAGCTGCGTCAGCTGGTCGAGGGCGTCCGTGTCGGCCTTGGGAAACAGCGCCAGCGCGACGGGCAGCACCTTTGGGCTGGCCGAGCGGGCGAGGCCCTGCAGCGCCGCTTCGCGCACCTCGGGGGCCTCCTCGATCACCGGGGTGCCATCTTGGAACAGCAGCTCGAGACGGTCGCACGCGCAGAGGGTGCGCACGGCCTGCGCGCGCACGAAGACGTAAGGGTCCCCGAGCGCGGACTCGATCTGCCACGCCAGCGCGGGCGGCGGTGGCAGGCGCTCCATGAGCTTGAGCGCTGCCTCGCGCGCCCATGGGTTGGGATCCTGCAGGAGCGGAGCCACCCGCGGCAGCACGTCGGTGTCCGCGAACCGCTCGAGGTAGTCGAGGCTGGTCTTGCGGACCCACTCGTTGGGCGAGGCAAGCAGCGGGAGGATCTCCCCGACCAGGTCCGCGGCCCCGGCCCGCCGCAGCGCGTCGATCACGCGAGCCTGCAAGCCCGGCTCCGAGCGCGTGCGAAGGAGCCGCACCAGGCCCGGGGCGGCGCGCGCGTCGCCCACGCGGGCGATGATGCGCGTGACCGAGGTGAGGAACTCCACGTCGTCGGAGTCGAGGGCGTCCAGCAGCGCGTCGATGTTGCCCGCCCTGCCGATGTCCACCAACAGCTCGGTGAGCTCCGGCGAGTAGCCCTCGCGCCGCAGGCTGTCCAGCAGCTCGGCGACGACGCCCAGCCCCTCCAGCGCGCGCCCCGCCTCGCGGGCTACTTGCGGGTCGCTGTCGTGCAGCGCTCCGTGCAGCACCTGCCGCGCTGGCTCTCCCAGTTGCGCCAGCGCCTCGACCGCGCGCAGGCGCACCCACCACTCGGGATCGGCCAGGGCCTCCACCAGGAACCCCACCGTGCGTCCGGTGGAGAGCTGCCCCAGCGCGCGCGCGACGCAGGAGCGCACGAACGGGATCGGGTCGGCCAGCAAGCGGTCCAGCAGGGGCCCGATCGAGCGCTCCTGTCCCAGGTTGCCCAGGGCCCGCGCCGCCTTGGCCCGCAGCTCGGCGTCCAGGTCGCCGAGCGCTGCGTGCAACGCGTGCAGCGCGCGGCGGTCGCGCACCTCACCCAACACCTGGGCCGCCCAGCGGCGCGTGGTGAGGGGGGCGCAAGCGTCCCCCACCAGACGCGCGAGGGGCTCCACCGCCGGCGCCCCGATGCGGGCGAGCATCTCGGCCGCGCGCGGCGGGAACCAGGTATCGCTGCTGGCGAGCGCGCTGATCAACGGCTCGACCGCGCGTGGGTGCCGGATGCGGCCCAGCGCGCGCAGCGCCACCGCGCGCACGGCCGGCTCCTCGCCGCGCTCGTCGAGCGCCGCCTCCAGCAACGCGGGCACGGCGCGGGGGCTGTGCGTCCATCCCAGGACCTCGGCGGCGGCGGCGCGTGCCGACCACCCGCGCGCTCGCTGGAGCTGGCGGAGATAGCGATCCACGAGCCCGACGCGCTCGTACTCCTCCGGGGGGAGCAGCGCCGGATCCTCGCCCCGCGACGCCACCAGGTCGAGCCAGGCCTCCAACGCCGAGACGTCGACGAGTAGCTCGCGGCGCGAGAGCTCGGCGCGTACGTGGGCGCTTCCACCCGCGTCGAGGCTTTCGCAGAGGGAGGCCAGCAGCGTCGAGTGTCCGCAGCGGCGGCGCAGCCTCCACTCTACGAGCCCGTTGCGCGCGATTAGAACGGCGATCAGGAGGATCTGGCCCAGCAGCAGCACGCCCGCCGCCGCCAGCAACCAGACCGTGGGGATCACGGTGGGGAGGAGGGCGGGCTGTTGGCGTCGTGGGGGGTGCTGCTCAGCGCCTCCTCGATCGCCCCGAGGATGGCCTGCGGTGCGAAGGGCTTCACCAGGAAGTGGCGTACACCGAGCTTGTGGGCCCAGAACTGGTCGAACGCGTCGTCCTTGGCCGTCACCACGATGACCGGCGTCTCCAGCGCGCCGCCCTCCCGGTAGGCGCGCAGGAACTGGAACCCGTTCATCCCGGGCATCATGAGATCGAGGATGATCAGATCGGGCGTGCCTTCGGCGACGGCGAGCAGCGCCTCCTCGCCGTCTTGCGCGACGCGGCAGGTCAGTCCCAGGCGTGCGACCAGGCGCGACAGCAGGGTGCGGATTCCCGGGTCGTCCTCCACGATCAACACGCTGGGTGCCTCGGCGCTCATGGTGCCGTGCTTTCGGGCTGCGGTGGTGCGCGGTGGCAGGCAGCGGCGGCGGGGCGCGCCCCGCGACCCCTCCCGGGCTCCACCAGGGCAAGAGGGATGCCCCGGGACCGGCCGGGGGATGCCTTCACGCCCCGCGTTTGCGCGGGCGGGCACGGCCCGGGGTCGCTTGCGGCAAGCGCTCGCCCAGCGTAAGGAAACTCCCCCCGATTCCCATTCGGGGAGTATGCTTCCGCCCACTCCGCTGTCCCGCGGGCGGCGGGGGCGGTGCAACGCCACACTCCTGGCGGGACGTGCGGGATAGCGTCGGCGCGGTCCGTGCAGAACGCGACACGCCGCGGCACCCTGCGCCACGATCCGCCGCGACATGTCCGTGGGGCCCTTTGCTCGCCGTCCGGTCGGCCGCTCCCTCACCGGCCGAGACGCGCGCTCGATCGCAGAACCCGCTGCCCCGAGGGTGATGCCCATGATTCCGACCCCGATCCGCTGGTGGCCAGGTCGGCTGCAATCCGCGCTGGCCCGTTCGTTGTGCGTCTGGACGACGGCGGTCGTGCTGCTGGCGCCCGCGCCCGCGCCTGCCACCCCGGGCCAGTGGTGGGATGGGTTCCAGGCGCAAGGATTCGACGGCACGGTCTTCGCGCTGACCGTCTACCACGGGCAGCTCATCGCCGGCGGGGCGTTCAGCCACGCCGGTCCGGTCGAGGCGAACAACATCGCCCGCTGGGACGGCGCGGCCTGGGCGCCGCTGGGCGAGGGGATTTCCAACGGGGCCGATGCCCCGGGATTCACCCCCTACGTGGCCGGGCTGACCGTCCACAACGACGACCTCATCGCCGTGGGACAGTTCACCCGCGCGGGGGGCGCGGCGGCGAGCAGCGTCGCGCGTTGGAACGGCGACTCGTGGACGACCTTTGACGCGGTCTTCAATGGCATCCTGCTCGCCGCGATCTCCTTCCAGGGGGAGCTCATCGTCGCCGGCCGCTTCACCCAGGTGAACGAGCAGAGCCTGCCGTTCATCGCGCGCTGGACGGGCGTTGACTTCCACACGCTGGGTGGCGGAATCAACGGCGGCGCCAGCGCGCTGGCGGTCTACGGGGAGGCACTCGCGGTGGGCGGGTATTTCACTCGCGTCGAACGCCAGCTCGCCGGGGGCGTGGGACTGTGGAACGGCGCATGGTGGGAGACAATCGGGAGCGGGCTGTCCGGCGGCCATCCCATCTCCTGGGTGTTCGCGCTGGCCGTCTACCGCGGCGACCTCATCGCTGGCGGGGCGTTCACGCAGGCCGACGGGAATTCGGTGCTGGGGATCGCGCGCTGGGACGGCACGGCCTGGCAGCGGATGGGAGTGGGAATCCGGGGCCAGGACTCCACATGGGTCTTCGGGCTCGCCGAATACGGAGGGGAGCTGATCGCCGCGGGCAACTTCGTTCGCGCGGACGGGCAATTCGTCAACTACCTCGCCAGCTGGGACGGAACGGGCTGGACGCCGCTGGGTGAGGGCGCCGACGACTGGGCGCGCACGCTGGTCGTCCTCGATCGCCATCTGTACGTCGGCGGCGATTTCAGCGTGGCCGGTGGGCTGCCATCACCGGGAATCGCCCGCTGGGACGGGAGAGCGGTGCCCGTACTGCTGAGCGCGTTCTCGGCGAGGCGGGAGGAAGGCCGCGCGCTCTTGCGCTGGGAGCTCGCGGGCGACGGGCCGCACGCGATCTTCCACGTTCACCGGCGCGACGCCGCGACGTCCGGCGCCACGCTGGAGCGCATCACACCGCGGCCGCTGCTCGGCGCCGCGCACATGGAGTTCACGGACCCTTCAGCGCCGTTGTCGCGCACCGAGTACTTCCTCGAGCAGGTCGACGGCGGCGCCTCGCGCTGGCACGGCCCTGCGGTTCTGGAGTCCGACCTGGCTGGTGCGTGGGACGCGGGGGAGTTGGCGCTGCTGCCGGGCACGCCGAACCCATTCGACGCCCAGACGTCGATCCGCTTCGGGTTGCCCCGGGGAGGCGACGTGCTGCTCACCGTGCACGACACGCGCGGGCGCACGGTCGCCACGCTCGTCGACGGGGCGCTGTCGGCCGGGGCGCATGCAGTGATCTGGGACGGCCGCGATAGGGCGGGCGCGCCTGCGGCGCAGGGTGTGTACCTGGCTCGGCTGCGCTTCAGCGGCCGTGAGCTGACGCGCAAGCTGGTCCTGGCCGCGAACCCCTAGCGGCGGGCTGCCCGTCGCTTCGACGGTCGGGGGCTGCCACGCGCGCTGCGGACCACGCGCTGCGGACCACGCGCTGCGGACCACGCGCTGCGGACCACGCGCTGCTAGGCGCGCGATCCCGAACGCGGCCGGAAGAGACCGAATGCGCTCGTGTAGCCGTGCAGGTAGGTCGTCTCTCCCACGGGTCCGATCTCGCCGTTGCAGAAGAATCCGCCCAGGGCGACGTCGCCGATGCGACGTGCGAACGCGCGGCTGTCGTGGTCGGGCTCCCCGTAAAGATGCTCGCCACGCCCCAGGCACGAGAAGAGCAGCGCACCGTGGGGACTGACATCGGGTAGCCGCTCGCGATAGCGGCCGAGAACGGCGTTGAGGTCTTGCGCCGCCGCCACGCCGTCACGCACGTGGAACTGGACGGTCTGCCCCTGGCGCAACTCGGCGGCGACGGCGATCGTGCCGGTCTGCGGGTCGAGGCCAAGGACGTTGCGGATCAGGAAGTCGCCCGGCCCGGGGTGCTCGCGCAACTCGTCCATCGAGAGCCCCAGGAACAGAGCAGTGCGCGCCAGCTCCTGGTCACGTCCGTCGAGCTGCTCGTAGGTCTCCTGGAGCACCAGGAGCGGCGGGCGACCGTCGAGCTCGTGGAGCACATGGCCCTCGCAGCGCGTCACGCGGCCCAACCTGCCGATGGCCTTGCACCCCTGCGCCACGATGGCGTCCACGACGACGTCGCCCGTCAGCACCAGTACCAGCGCCCCCTGGCGTAGCGTGCGCTGGTCGGCGAACAACGCGTTGCCACCCGGAGATTGCGCTCCACTGGCCAACCCGCCGACCTTCACCGCCTGGCCGTAGGCGAAGTCGAGCCCCGACAGCAACGTGCGCGCGTCGCACGAGAACGGGTCCGCCAGCACGATGAAGCTGGGGTTGTCCCCGGGTTCGACCCCCAGCGTATCGACCCAGGCGCGCGGGCTGCCGTCGAGGGGAGGCAGGTCCTCATTCGTGAGGTGGACCAGGCGCCGCTGCACGCCGGGAAGCATTGCAGCCGTCAGCGTGATCCCCGGGGTCCGCTCCAGTTCCCGCCCGCCGCCGATCACGCCGCCTGCCGAGCAGCCGATCAGCGTGCCCGGCGCGAGGCTCTTCTGCAGGGTCGGGACCACCTGGCCGTAGTGGAACAGGTGCTCCTGGCTCACGAACACCACCAGCAGGTCGGGGGAGCCGGGTCCCAGCTGCCTCGCAATGGCGGCGGTGGCCTCCGCCAACGAATCCGCGAGCTCCGGGCGATCACTGACCACCGAGACCCAACGCATAGCGTGCCGACCTCCTGGCGTGGAGCGCAGTGCGTCCGCTCGGCGCGACTGCACGGGCGGACGGACGCGACTCCAGCATGGTAGCGCGATCGTGGGCGGCCCGCCCCCGGGCGCGCGCCCACCGGCGGCCCCCGATGGGCAGGCCGCCACATCCATGGTAGCGTAGGCACGGGTTGCGGACGACGCCCCGCCGCCCGCCGCCCGCCCGCACCCGCACGGTGATGCATCCACGCGCCTCCATCACCCGCCTGACGGGCCCGCTGGCCGTGCTGGCCATCGCGTTGGCCGGCGTGCTCGCGTCGCTGGGGATGCACCGGCTCGCGGCACGCGGACAGCGCAGCGCACCCGCGGGCGCGCCGTCCCGCGTCATCCTCTTCGCTCCCAATCTGAACGAGGCGGCCTGGGCGTTGGGCTTCGAAGCGAACATCGTCGCCATCGACGACTACACCGTGTGGCCGCCTTCCCTGCTGAGCCGCCCGCGCGTGGGAGGGATGGTCGATCCCAACCTCGAGCGGATCCTGGCGCTGCGGCCCGGCCTGCTGGTGGTGCAGGGTGAGAGCCCCCAGCTGCGCGACCTGGCGCGCGCCAACGGGATTCGTCTGGGCGTGGTCACCATGGACACCGACCTGGCGACGGTGCTCGCGGGCTTCGCAGCGCTCGACTCGCTGCTGAGCGGCGGCGCGGCGCCGCACGCTCCGGCGGTGGTCGCTCGCATCCGCGGCGATCTCGACGCCATCGGCCGGGCTGCCATGGGTCTGCCGCACCCGCGCACGCTCCTGGTGCTCGGGCGCGATCCGCAACGGCTGGCGTCGATCTGGACGGCGGGCAAGGGAGCGTTCCTGACCGATCTGGTCGCCATCGCTGGCGGTGCGAGCGTCAGCGCGGAGCAGACGCACGGCTACCTGGAGCTGGGGCTCGAGCGGCTGATTGCCGACCCGCCGGAGGTCGTGATCGAGCTGCGGCCCGGCGAGCGCGTGGATGAGCAGGCGCTCGCCCGCGCACGGCGCATCTGGCGCGCCGGCGGGCTGCCCGCGGCACGTGTCGAGATCTGCACGTTCGATGGCGCGGAGATCCCGGGACCGCGCGTGGCTTGCGCGGCGGCACGCCTTTTCCAGCTGCTGCACCCGCAGGCCGTGCTGCCGCCCCTCTCGTCTGAGGTGGGGGGTGACTGCGCGGGTGGCGCACCAAGTGGGCCTGCGAGCGGGGGGGCGAGCGCGGTCCCCGACACGGCCGAGAGCGAAGCGGCTGGCGCGGCTGCCGGCGCGGCTGCCACCACGCCAGCCCGCGGGAGGACGCCGTGAGCGGTCTGGCGCTCTCCGCGGTCTCCTTCGCCTACCGCGCGGGCGATCCGGTGCTGGATCAGGTCGAGCTGCGCGTGGAGCAAGGCGAGCTTGTGGCCGTGCTGGGCCCCAACGGCTCGGGGAAGAGCACGCTGCTGCGGATCGCGGCGGGGCTGCTCGATCCCACGGCGGGTCAGGCCACCTGGGACGGGCGCAGCTTGCAGGCGCTTCCGCGGCTGCAGCGGGCTCGCGCAGTCGCCTTCCTGCCCCAGAGCGTTCCGGTGCTCTACCGGCACAGCGTGCGCGACGTGATCGCCCTGGGCCGCCATCCCCACCTGCGCGGTCCGTTCAGCCCGTTCTCTGCCGCCGACCGCGCCGCCATCGCCCTTGCCATGGAGCGCACCGAGGTCGACGCGCTGGCCACGCGCTCCTTCGACGAACTCAGCGGAGGCGAGCGCCAGCGGGTGCTGATCGCGGCAGCGCTGGCGCAGGGCGGCCGGCTGTTCCTGCTGGACGAGCCCACCATCTCCCTCGACCTGCACCACCAGGTCGCTGTGATGCGCCTGTTGCGCGAGCTGGCCCTTGCCGGGCGCGCGGTGCTGTGCGCGACCCACGATCTCAACCTCGCGGCGGCCTACGCGCAGCGGCTCGTGATGTTGGACCGTGGCCGCGTCGAGTGCACGGGATCGGCCGCGGAGGTGCTCAGCGCCGCGCGCGTGGCTCGCGTCTACGGCGCGGGCATCTGGGTGGGCGAGCATCCGCAGGGCGGCGGGATGGCCGTCCTGCCGTCACCCGCGGCTGCAGCGAGGAGCGCCCATCCGTGACCGCCGCGACGCGCTCGACCGGTACAGCGGCGCAGACGACGGCGGGCCGCTCGCAGCGCAAGACCTCCGGACCCCTGGCGTTGGCCGGTTGCTTGCTGCTGGCGGTGCTTGCGCTGGCCGCGGCGCCGTGGTGTGGCAGCGAGCGGATCGACGTGCCGGCCGCCGCGGCGGCGCTGCTGCGCGGGGAGACGAGCACTTCCGAGCGCATCCTCGCCCTGCGGCTGCCGCGCATCGTTCTGGGAATGCTCGCGGGCGGCGGCTTGGCGCTGGCCGGAGCGACCTTCCAGACCCTGCTGCGCAACGCGCTCGCGACTCCCTATACACTGGGTGTCTCATTCGCCGGCGCATTCGGGGCGTTCCTGGCGTTGAGCGTGCCTGCGCTCTCGTTCTCGCTGGGACCCGTCGGATCGGTGGCGCTGTTCGCCTGGGTCTTCAGTGCGTTGGACGTCGCCGCCCTGTACGCGCTGGCGCGCCGTCCAGACCACCTGGACACCCACGAGCTGCTGCTGGCAGGGGTGACCCTAAATTTCTTTTTCGGCGCCTGCATCCTGCTGACGCGCTTCCTCACCGACCCGCAGCGGCTGCGGGCGATGGACCATTGGATGATGGGCGGGCTGCAGGTGAGCGGGTGGGGGGAGCTCGTGCCGGTGCCCGCGCTGCTCTTGCCCGGAGCGGCGCTGCTGTTGCTGCAGGCACGCGCGCTCAACCAGCTCGCCTTTGGCGAGGAGCTCGCCGCCGCGCGCGGCGTGGAGGTCGCGCGCACGCAGCAGATCGCGCTCTTCGCAGGCTCGATGGTCACAGCGGCCGTCGTGGGAGTGACTGGGCCGATCGGATTCGTCGGCTTGATCGCACCGCACGCGGTGCGCCGCTTCACCGGCCCCGACCACCGCTGGCTGCTGCCGTGCGCGTTCCTGGCCGGCGGCGCATTTCTCGTGTTGATGGATGCCGTGGCCCGCGAGCTGACCATCGCTGGCCGCGGTGCAGAGTTGCCCGTGGGAATCCTCACCGCGATGGTCGGAGCGCCGCTGTTCCTGGGGCTGCTGCTGCGCGCGCGCCGCGCGCCGTGAACCGCGCCGGGCGCCGCCGCGACCCCGATCAACGGTGCAAGCCAGCGCGGTAGCCACCGGGCCGCCCCCGCGCTACCCTGGACCCATGGTCAAGCTCAACCGCATCACGACGCGCACCGGCGACGACGGGACCACGGGGCTGGCAGACGGCACGCGCGTGCGCAAGGACGACCCGCGCATCGAGGTCTGCGGCGCGGTGGACGAGCTCAATTGCGTGCTGGGGATGGTGGTGCAGGCGGGACCGCCAGCTGCGCTGCAAGCGCTGCTGCGACGCGTCCAGAACGATCTCTTCGATGTCGGCGCCGACCTTGCCACGCCCGGCGCCGACGGCGGGCTGCGCATCGTGGCCGCGCAGGTGGCTGCGCTGGACGCGGCAATCGAGGAGATCAACGCGCCGCTGCAGTCGCTCTCCAGCTTCGTGTTGCCCGGCGGCAGTTTGCTCGCCTGCTGGCTGCACCTGGCGCGCGCTGTCTGCCGCCGTGCCGAGCGGCGCGCGGTGGCGCTCTCCGGCGGCCAGGTCGTGAGTGATGACGTCCTGCGCTACCTGAACCGCCTGAGCGATCTGCTGTTCGTGATGGCGCGCGCGGCCAACGAACAGGGGCGTCGGGACGTCCTGTGGGAGCCCGGGCGTTATCGCGCGTGAGGCCTGCGCGCAGCGCGGAACCTATCGCGCCCGGCGAGCGAATCCGCGGCGATAGTGCAGCGCGGTGATGACCTCGTCGATCTCGCCGTCGGCGGGGAGGTCCAGCCAGCACCAGCGCATCGGGCCCGCCACGACGCCGCGGCGGATCGCCGCCAGCACGTACGAGCTCACGTGCCCGTTGCCTGTCAGCTGGGACTCCTCCTCGGGGCCGATGGTCAGGGTCGCGCTCACACTGCCACGCATTGGATGGAGGTAGACCAGCGGCTGGCCGTCCGCCGAATACTCCCACACCCACTTCCACGCCGCTCCCAGGTAGAGCACTTTCTCCTGCAGCCCGTCCAGCGCGAGGAGCGCCTCGCGTAGGACCCGGAAACGCCGCGCATCGTCCGGCCGGAGGTCGTAATAGGGCGCGTCGGGCCTTGGTGCGTGCTCTTTTTCCCGGTAGAGATTCGTCGTCCAGTATCCTGCCGGATGCGGATCCATCGCTGCCGAACCCCGATGCTGTGTGGGAGACGGTGGAGCGTTCCAGCACACTGCCCCCTCTCCCGGGAGGGCATGGCTGGCTCAAAGGATTCGGTCGTGCTACCCTGGCGGCCGTGTCTGCCGGCGAGGGGGCCGGAAGGCGCACCTCAACACTACCACAGCCAGCCCCGCGCACCTAGAGACCTGCCAGCGGGCCGGGCGCATTCCCCAGGAGCCAGCGTTGAGCCGAACCGTACCCTTCGTCGACGTCGAGGCGCAGATGCGCGTGCACGGGCCCGCGCTGGAGGCGGCCCTGGCCGAGGTCGTGCGGTCCGGCCGCTTCATCGGCGGTCCCAAGGTGGAGGAGCTCCAGTCCCGCCTGGCCGCCCTGGTGGGGGTCGAGCACGCGGTGGCATGCGGCTCGGGGACGGACGCCGAAGAGCTCCTACTGATGGCCCTGGGCATCGGGCCCGGTGACGAGGTCCTGCTGCCCGACTTCACCTTCATGGCGACCGCCGAGGCTGTCACCATGGTCGGGGCCACGCCGGTCTGCGTCGACGTCGATCCGGAGACCTTCACGCTGAGCCCGGAGGCCGTGCGCGCCGCCATGGGACCGCGCGTGCGCGCGATCATCCCGGTGAGCCTGTTCGGCCAACCCGCCGACCTCCACGCGCTCGAGGCCATCGCCTCCGACTACGGCGTCGCGTTGCTGGAGGATGCCTGCCAGTCCTTCGGAGCCCAGCTGGACGGCCGCCCGAGCTGCTCCTTCGGCCTGGCTGGATTCACATCGTTCTATCCCAGCAAGCCGCTGGGCGGGCTGGGCGACGGTGGCATGATCTTCACGCGCGATGGCGAGCTGGCAGCACGCCTGCGCTCCTACCGCGAGCACGGACAGGCGGGTCACCACTACCATCTGCACCTGGGGGTCAACAGCCGGCTCGACGCCCTGCAGGCCGCGGCGCTGCTCGTCAAGCTGGAGTCCTTCGAGCAGGAGGTCGAGTTGCGCCGCGAGGCGGCGCAGCGCTACGACGCGGCGCTCGCCTGTGCGGTGAGCACCCCGCGCATCCGCCCGGGACGCTTCTGCACGTACGCGCAGTACACGGTGCGCGTGCCGAAGGGCCGGCGCGACCGGCTGGTGGAGCACCTGACAGCCAGTGGCGTGCCCACAGCCATCCACTACCCCCGTCCCCTCCACACGCAGCCCTCGCTCGTGGGCGTGCTGCGCCGCATCCCCCCGACGCCAGTCGTGGAGGAGCTGTGCCAGACGGTGGTGTCCCTGCCGTTCTCCGCCTACATGGCACAGCACGATCAGGAGCGGGTCATCGCCAGCGTGCTCTCGTGGGCCGAGCTGGCGCGGGCGGCCGCAGGAGCGTGACCCGGCGTCGGGTGCTGCGCGCCCTGCTGGTCCTCGTGCTTCTCATCGCGGGCGCGGCGGCGGCAGCGCTCTTGTGGCTGCGCTCGACGCTCCCTCGCAAGCAGGGCACCATCACCGTCGCCGGCCTGCAGCATCCCGTGACGATCGTCACCGATGCCGGCGGGGTTCCGCGCATCCAGGCGGAGACGCTGGAGGATGGAGCCTTCGCCATGGGTTACATCCACGCCCAAGATCGCTTCTTCCAGATGGACCTCGCGCGCCGCCTGGTGGAGGGCCGCCTGGCGGAGCTGCTGGGCCCAGCGCTGCTGCCGTTGGACCGGCGTTCGCGCACGCTCGGCTTCGCCGGCTTCCGCCAGTCCGAGATCGAGGCCCTCAACGACCATGAGCGGTCTCTGCTCTCGGCCTACGCCGAGGGCGTCAACGCGCAGCTGCGCGCGGGCGGCGCCCCCTGGGCGCTGCGGCTGCTGCGCGCGGGCGCGCCACAGCCCTGGCGGCCGATCGACTCGGCGGCGCTGGTGATCTATATGGACGATCGCCTCAGCCTCGACGGCGACGAGCGGCTGCGCGTGGCCACCGCCGCGCGGGTGGGGCGCCGCGCCGCGGACTGGATGCGGGATGTCGAGCCGCAGGACTCGCCCGCGATCGTGGTGCGCGAGGAGCACCCCGCCGCACCCTCATCCGCTGCCGGCGCGGTGCCAGGGGCCCGCGCCGCCCCACGGCCCGCTGGACCGGGCGTGGGGCGGGTCGGCGCGGCCCGGGTCGGCCCGGAAGGACTCGGCGTGCACGGAGTCGGCCCGGGCGGACTCGGCGTGGACGGGCTCGGCACGGCCCGGGTCGGCGTGGGTCCCCTCGGCATCGGTGCCCTCGAAGGCGAGGCGCGCGAGCACTCCGTGGGCAGCAACTCCTGGGCGGTCGACGGCCGCTGGACCCGCAGCGGACGCCCGCTGCTGTGCAACGACACGCACCTGGCGCACGCCCTGCCGGTGCTGTTCCACGCCTTCGAGCTTCGACTGCCGGACCGCACGCTCGCGGGCCTCGCCATCCCCGGTACTCCGCTGATGGTGGTGGGCACCAACGGAGCGCTCGCCTGGGGCCTGACCACGCTCTACGACGATGCCATCGACTATGTGGAGGAGGAGTTCGTCCCGGGCGACTCGACGCGCGTCGTGCGACCCGACGGCTTCGAGCCGGTGCAGGAGCGCGTGGAGCTCATCGCGGCGCGTGGGCGCGAACGCCCCGACACCCTGCGCGTCCGCCGCACCGCCAATGGGCCGCTGCTGCGACTGCCCGGCTACGAAAGGCCCTGCGCGCGGCGGTGGGTACGGGAGGCCGGGGGCGGAACGCTGGCGGCGATGCTGCGGCTGCAGGAAGCCACCTCCCTGGAGCAGGCCCGCGCGGCGCTCTCCGGCTATGCCGGACCTGGGCAGAGCTTCGTCCTGGCCGACACGCTCGGCACAGACGGGCGCGTGGGCTACGTGCCAGCGGGACGCTGGCCGCGCCGCGCCCGCTCTGAAGGCGGCGCCTGGCCCGTAGCCGGAGCCGTCCGACCGGGGGGGGTGCCCGAGTTGGCCCCGTTCTCCGAGCGGCCGCTTTTACTGCCGTCTCCCGATGGAGCGGTCGTGTCGGCGAACCACCGCGTCGCCTTTGGGGAGGACGGCCGCCGGATCGCGCCCTTCTGGCCGCTGCCTTGGCGCGCGGAGCGCATCGAAGAGCGCTTGCGCGCCCAGCGCCCGTTGGAGGTCCCGAGCATGGCTGCCGTGCAGCTGGATCCGGTCGTCGTGCCGGCGCGCCGGCTCGCCCAGCTGCTCGCGCGCACGGCGGCGCCGGCAACGGCCTCGCCCGAGGTCCGCTCGTGGTGGGAGCAGCTTGCGCGCTGGGACGGCGCGATGGCGGGCGACGCGCGGCCCACCCTCTACCGCGCCCTGATCGATCGGCTGCAAGAGGAGATCTTCGGCGATGACTGGCCCGATGCCCTGCCCGCGCGGCCGCCAGAGCGTTGGGCCCTCGATGCCGATCCGCTCCCGTTGGAGCGGGCCGTGCTGCGCGTGCTGGGGCTCCTCGGGGAGCATCCCCTGGCCGCGCCCGACGACAGCCTCGACGCGAGGGCCTGGATCGACGACCGGCGCACGCCACAGGTGGAGTCGTTGGCCGATATCCTCGCGCGCGCGATGGAGTGGGCGTTGCGCGCCGTGCGGGCGCGCTACGGCGAGCGCGCGGAGCGCTGGCGCTGGGACCGCGTGCACACGGTTACCATCGCGCACCCCCTAGCGCGGATTCCGGGGCTGGGGCGCTGGCTGCAGCTGGGGCCACTCGCCGTGCCGGGCGACCGGGACGCCCCGTGCGCGAACGCTGCCCAGGACGAGGGCGACCTGGAGGTGGATACGATCCCCGTGATGCGCGTGATCGTCGATCTGGGGGACGTGCGCCGCAGCCGCTTCATCCTCAGCACCGGACAGTCGGAGCATCCGCTGAGCCGCTGGTTCGGGGACCAATTCACGCTGTGGGCGCGCGGGGAGTACCGCCCCCTGCTGGCGGATGCAACCGCCGGCAGCCGCCGGCTGGTGCTGGCGCCCGCGCACGTCGAGCAGGAGGCCGCGCGATGAAACGTGGCGCACTGGACCGCGTCGTACTCATGGGCGCGTTCCCCTGTCCGGTCACCTGCGTTCTTGCGTACGCGCGCGCCGCGGGGACGAGGCGCTGCGGCAACAGGCGCGCCAGCGCTGCCTGCCGGCCACCTCGATCGCGTGCAGCGTGCACGGCGACGAGGCCAGCGGCTCCGACGCAGGCCTCGCGCTGACCTACCAGCTCGCTGCCGGCACCGACCCCGCGACGCTGCAGGTGCTGCAGCACACCATCGAGCTGATCGACCCCTGCCAGAATCCCGACGGGCGGCGCCGTTTCCTGGCCCATGTGCGCGCCTTCGGACGCCAGGAGCCGGGCGCGGATGACACGCCCGAGGCCCTGGAGCATACGCAGCTGTGGCCCGGTGGGCGGCGCAACCACTACCGGTTCGATCTGAACCGGGAACAGCTGGATGTAGTTGACGCACGCCGAGACGCGGGCGAAAGGGGCGGCCTTCCTGCGCAGCCGTCCACGGAGCCGCCCACCCGGACGTCAGCACACGTCGCAGCCAAGCCCGTGCCGCGCGCGGAGCGCGCGCCGCGCGCCACCTCCGCTGCGGTTGGCGCAGCGCTCGGCGCGCCGGCGCTGCGGCCGGCGACGCCCGCGGCAGGCGGCTTATCCGAGCGTGGGAAGGATCCCCCCATCCCGCTGCGCGACCGGCCCGGCCGCGTACCGGGCGCAATCGTCCGCGTCCACTTCGACCCGACCCATTTCCTCACGTTCGGGCAGTCCGACACGGTGCTCTACGCGTCCATGCTGAGCGACCGCATCCTGCGGCCGTCGGTGGCGGGCTGGAACGTCGGACTCTACGCGCGCGAGGGGCTGCGCGCGGCCGGCTTCATCTGGCCGGCGATGGAGGAGGCATTGCGCGGGATGGCCTACGTGGTCGACGAGCCACGCGGTAAGGGCCACGTGATCCTGTTCGCAGAGGACCTGGCGTTCCGCGGCGCGTGGGAAGGACCGAGCCGGTTGTTGCTCAACGCGTTCTTGCTCGGGCCGATCCTGCGCCGCTGACCGTGGCCTGGGCGCGCGGTGCGCCTGGCCGGGCGATCTCGCCTTCGAACCGCGTCACCAGCCGCCGCAGGCTCGTCAGCAACGTCCGCTGCTCGCCGTCACGCATGCCTTGCAGCGTACGGGCTCCGTGGGAGCGCACCGCCTCCCTGACGTGCTGCAACAGGCGCGACGCGTGTGCGGTGAGGCGCACGCGCTGGAAGCGGCGGTTCTGCGGATCTGGCCCGCGCTCCACCAGCGCGTCGCGGGACATCCGGTCCACCAACCCGGTCACGCTGCCACGTTCCAGCCCCAGACGCTGCGCCAACTCCGTCATGCTCAGTCCACGCGAGCCGCAAGTTTGCGCCTCAGCCAGCGCCAGCAACGCGCCGATAAACCCGGGCGAGAGCTGCGGAAGCCCAGCATCGTGGAGACACCGGGACAGTCGCTTCACGGAGCGCCGATGTGCGCGGTCCAGCCAGTAGCCGGGTTGGCGCGAAAGGTCGGCGCGCACGGGTCCGGGCAGGGCGGGTGCTTTTGGATGCAGGGCGCTGCATGCAGTGGGCGAGTACACCCAGTGTGCGCGCTGCGGGCGGAACAAGTCAATGCCTGGACCGCGTGGGTGTCCCTTAGATGTCAACGAGTTGCAAAGGCTCGCGCCGCCGCCGCCTAAGTCACAGAATTGGTGCTTGCGCGACAGGTGGCCGTGACGTTATGTATGCGACGCCTTGACGGTAGCAAGGCCTTCTCCTTGCTTGTTGCCACAGGCGGGCACGGGCTGGGAGGGAGCGCGGGCACGATACGCTGAGCTCGCATTCTTACGGGGGAGTGACTAGCACACGGGCGCCGCTAGCACCCCTCATGGGATCTTCCGCTGGGCGTGGCGGGGATTCCGCAGCGAGTTCGCGACCCAACGGTCGTCGGTCGGGTGATGGGACCAACCTGACCGACCTCAACCAACCGCTGGTGATCGGCCGCGCTCCCTCTCAGCCCGTTCTTGTTTCCGCCGCCGGTCATCCCTGTCGGCATCCGATCTCTCGCTCATGGCCTTTCACGCTCGGGGTGCGGTCCATCCCCTTCACGCTGTGGAAGTCGAGATCAAGCTGATCCTGGAGAACGAGACCGAGGCGCGCGCGCTCGCCGCCGTGCTGCAGGACGTAGGACCGCCCACCCGCCAGGAGAACCTGTACTTCGAGGACCCGCAGCACCGCTTCGCGGCCGAGGGTTGGGCCGTGCGTCTGCGACGCACACGCAACGATGGGCTGCTCACGATCAAGGGGCCGGCGCCCCAGACGTCCGGCACCGCCTTCGTCACGCGTGGGGAGTGGGAGCGCCCCCTCGCCGCGGGCGAGTGGGAGCGGCTCGGCACTGGCGGTGCGTCGCTGGGGTCCGCAGTTGCGCAGCTGCTGGAATCCGCCGGGGCAACCCCGTTGCCGCCGCAGCTGGATCCGGCGTCCCTGCAGCCGCTGGGCGCGCTGACGAACGTGCGCGTGACCGCGCGGCTTCCCGGTCCGGGAGCGCCGCTGTGGGCGGAGCTCGACGAGACGCACTATCCGGACGGAACGGTGGGTCGGGAGCTGGAGCTCGAGGTGGACCCCGTCGCCGGGCCCAAGGCGCAGCAGGACGCGCAGCAGCGGCTGCGCGAGGTGTTCGGCCTCGCGCGCGTCCCCTGGCGTCCCTCGACCATCACGAAGTTGGCGCGGCTGCAGGCGGCGCTGGAGCGGTTGGGTGGTCCGGCGCCGCGGCTGTCGCCGCGCGGGCCGTCACCGCCAGGATCGCCTCGTCGGTAGGGGCTCTCGCCGCCGGTGACTCTTGCGCGCAGTCGGCGCGGGGCGTCTCGCCCATGAGTCGGTCGGCGAGCTCTGCGATCGCCTCGGGGTCGGTCCGGTAGAGCAAGGCGTGCCAGCCATCGGCGGGCGGCCGTGAGTCGGCGCGCGTCTGGATCAGCGGGTGGTCGTCCGGCGTGACCGCCTCGCTCTCGACCGGCCGGTAGCGATTGAAGAAATCCAGATGGAAGCAGAGGAAGTCCCGCACACGGGTGCGGCCGTGCTCGTCGGCGCCAAAGTGCAAAAGGGCCAGGGCGACCCAGCGGCGCAGTAGATCGGCCCGCTCCGCCGGTGAGAGGAGGAGGTCGCGCCGCTCGCGGATCTCGCGGAAGATCCACGGTTTGATCAGTGCGCCGCGGGCGATCATGACGCTCGCGCAACCCGTGGACCGCCACCGCTGCTCCACCTCACGCCAGGTCAGCAGGTCACCGTTGCCGATCACCGGGATCGAGAGGGCCGCCGTCAGCTCGCCCACGAGATTCCAGTCGGCCGCTCGCCGGTACCGCTGCGTGCGGCTGCGCCCGTGCAGCGTGACCGCGTCGGCGCCGGCCTCCTGGGCGGCACGGGCCACCTCCAGATAGCGCGGCCGCTCCTCGTCGTATCCCGTGCGTAGCTTCACCGTGACGGGGATGTCGACTGCCCGGCGGATGGCGGCCACCAGCGTCCCCACCTTGGCCGGCCTCTCCAGGAGCGCGGCCCCGATGCCGCGCCTGCAGAACAGGTCGATGGGGCAGCCCAGGTTGAGGTCGACGAAGGAGGCGCCGCGCTCCTGGGCGATGTGGGCTGCCTGCGCGAGCTCCTCTGGCCGCCGGCCTGCCAGTTGGGCCCCGAAGCAGCCCTCCTGGGGGGCGCGCCGCAAAAGGGCGAGCTCGCCGCGCGCTCGGCGAACGACCTTGTCGGCCATCGCCATCTCGCCCATGGTGACCTCGGCACCCAGCTCGACGGCGAGCTGCCGAAATGGCAGGTTGCCGCCCTTGGTCATGGGGGCGAGGATCACCTTGCCGCGGAACAGCTCCTGGCGCGCTCTCTCATCCATGGTCTCCCTATGCTACCCAGCCCCCTCCGCGCCGGCCAGTCCGGTCGTTTCTGCCGCCCAGATGCCCTGTAGGATGACGGCCCGGCTGCTCGGGAGGCGTGAGCCCACCCACAGGGCCCGGGTCTGGGAGGTCTCCGCGGGTCCGCCCCGCATCCGCGGGCGCGGGCGTGGACCGGGAGGTCGGGGGCGGCCGGCCCGGGGGACGCGCCTTCGGACGTTGACGCCAGCGGGGGGAGCTTGGGTATTCTTAGAGATGCGAAAGGAGCCATGGTGCTGAAGCCCGGGGATCTCGCCCCCGACTTCGTCCTGCCCGATCACGCGGGACGCGATGTGCGGTTGAGCGAGTACGAGGGAAGAAAGGTCGTCCTCTGGTTCTACCCGAAGGCCGACACACAGACGTGCGCGGCGGAGGGGCTCGCCTTTGCCCAGCATTACGACGAGTTCCAGCGGAGCAACGTGGCCATCCTCGGCGTCAGCCTCGACCCGCTCGCCGAGAACGCCGCCTTCGCCCGCAGGCATGCCCTGCCGTTTCCCCTCCTGTCGGATCTAGACCGGGTGATGACCACCGAATACGGCGCGGTCACCTCGCCGGACGACGCCTACACCAAACGGATCACCTACGTGATCGACGAGGACGGCCGCGTGGTCCGCAGCTTCGTCCGGGTGAAGCCCGACGGACACGTCGAGGAAGTGCTCGAGACCGTCAAGAAGCTCCCGTGACGCAGGCGCGGCACGTGCGCCCCCTTTACTGCAGCCGCAACCAGGAAGGAGCCGGTCCGCCGTGGAGTACGTCTGCATCGCCCCCGACGTGAAGCTCGGCGAGAGGGTGAAGCTCTACCAGTTCGTGAATCTGTACGGCTGTAGCATCGGCGATGACACGCGCATCGGCGCCTTCGTGGAGATCCAGAAAGGCGCCGTCATCGGGCGCAACTGCAAGATCAGCAGCCATACGTTCATCTGCGAGGGTGTGGAGATCGGCGATGGCTGCTTCATCGGCCACGGCGTCATGTTCATCAACGACAAGCACCCCCGCGCGGTCAATGCGCAGGGCGAGCCGGAGAGTGAGGCGGACTGGCAGCCGCGCTTCGTACGCACGCGCATCGGCCAGCGCGTCTCCATCGGGTCGGGAGTGGTGATGTTGGGCGGGATTTCCGTCGGCGACGGGGCCATGGTTGGCGCCGGCGCCGTCGTCACGCGCGACGTGGCGCCGGGCGCGACGGTGGCCGGCGTGCCGGCGCGGCTGCTGCAGCGCGGCTGATCCTGCCCCGACCGCTACCACGCCCGTTTCGCGCACTCCTGCCGTTGCAAGCCCTCTCCGAGGGTCGCCGTCGTCACTCAAGTATCCGGCAGCGGGATGTCCAGGTGCAGCTCCGCGTCCGCGCCATGGGCAACGGTGGCGGGGACGAGGCTGCGCCGCAGCGCACGCGTGAGCGCGATCCAGAGCAGGGCGCTGGCCAGCAACGACCAGGTGACCCATGCCGTGCTCTGGCCCACCAGCGCGCGGCCGGCCACGATCCAGCGCAGCCACGCGTAGAGCATTACCGCTGCCAGCCCCTCGGTAATGCGCGCGCCGGCGCCGTCTACCAGCAGCTTGGCCAGTGAGCGTTGCGCGCGCGTCAGCGGCACGTAGGCCTGCTCCCAGTTCGAGCGGTGGATGGACGCCTTGAGGCCGCCCTCGGTCACGCGCAGTAGCGAGCGTGTGAGCAGGGATGCGTCCGCCAACAGCGCCAGCGAGCCGCCCAACAACGCGCCAGGGAGCACGAACAGGCTCCCGTACACCCCCAGCGCGCGCTGGAAGCGGGGCATCAGCCACAGCTGCGCGGAAAGCGCGAGCAGATTGAGCAACAGGTAGAAGTTGGCGAAGAGGTTCGTGTTCGCGCGCACCGCGTTGCGCGACGTGGCCGCGGCGACGTAGAACTGGAACTCGATGAGCAAGCCACCCAGCGCGGCCGTCATCCCGGTGAGCAGCAGCAATCCAACATAACGCGTTCGCAGCAGCGGCCGCAGATCCGAGCAGCCGGGGGCCGCCGCATCCGCTCTGGCCGCGCTCATGCGGGTCGGGAAACGCCCTTGGGTGGCGGCCATCACCGACGCGGACCCCGCCAGCGCCACGGCCCCCAGCAGCAAGAACCGTTGGGGCTCCAGGTGGCGCGCCAGCAGCTTTGCCAGCAGCGCGGCCGCGACTCCCCCGGCGATCGAAGCCGCCCCGATCACGCTGTAGGCGTGCGCCAGCTTGGCGCGTGGAGCCTGGTCCAGCAGGTCCGCGCCCAGCAGCCATCCCATCGAGAACAGGATCCCGAACGCCAGCAGGACGAGCGTGAAGAACGCCGTCATCACCGGCCCGCTGCCCGGACGTGCCAGGCCCTCGAACGCGCCGATCACCAGGGCGACGGCCGAGGTCGCCAGCACGCGCGCGCGGCGTGCCCCGACCACGCGCATCAGGCTCAGCGCGGCGGCGGCCATCGGCAAAGCCAGCATGGCCATGGCAATGTAGGCGGTGGGGAGTCCGTAGAGGCCGCGGCCCTGGAAGTAGAGCGCGTCCCGCCCCGTCTTGGTGAGGATGAAGGAGGCAGTCATCAAGAAGATCGCCGCCGCGACCCATCGGGTGCGCTGCCGCCAAGGGTCGCAGGGTGTGACCGCATCCATGCGGGCAGAGCCTAGCCCGCGCCGGGGCGCCCGTCCAGGTGGGTGCGCCGTCGAGTACGGGGCTTGGCCCGCTTCTTGAGAGGTGCCGGCTGCTGTGCGGTACGGGCCAGGGAGGCCCGTCGCACGCAATCCCATGTCCATCGGCTTCCTTGTTTCACTTCCCGAGCACGTCGAGCGTTTCGACCCGGTCGCTCGGCGTCTAGCCGGCGCCCGGTTTCTGCTCACCGGTGGCCGGTGGCCATCCGCCTGGATGGACTCCCGCAAGTGGACCGCGCGCGTCGTGCGGGAGCGGGGCTGGCAACCGCAGATACGGCCGGCGGCAAACCTGGGCGCCATCGTCACCTGTGGGGAGGTCCCCGCTGCGCGGCTGCGCGCGTGGCTGCGGCCCGACGGCGACATCGTGCTGTGGCGCGACGAGCAGACTCCCGAGCACCTGCTGGCCGCCCTGCTGCCGCTGGCCGCGCTGGTGCTGGCACCCGGCGAGGCCTGGGCTCTTGGAACCCGCCTGGCGGTCACCGGAGATCCGCGCCTGGATGCCGCGCTCGAGCCGGGGGCGGCGGCGCGGGCGCGCGGCTACCTGGGGCTCGGCGCGCCGGGCGAGCGCGCATTGGTCTTGGTGCTACCGTCTGCCGACGGCGTGGCCTTCGAGAAAATGGGCCGGGCGATCGTCACCCTGCGTGCCGACGCCGACGTCGTCGTGGCGCCCCCCTCGCTGCGCTGGCTGTCCGGGCGCCGTCCGGTGCCCGACGCGCTGTACGGCCCCGGTGTCTCGGTGGTTGTCGGACGCCCGACGCGCGCGGAGCTGCTGGCGGCGGCGGACCTGGTGATCGCGGAGAGCGGGATGGCTCTCTTCGATGCGCTCGCGCTGGGCGTCCCTGCGCTGGGAATCACGACGGCGGCGCCGCTGGCGCCCGCGCGCGCCGGCTCGGCCGCGGGCGGCGAGCCGACGTGCCTCTGCGATCCGGTCGCCGCTGCAGCCGATGCGGTGGAGTGGGTCGACGAGCCGTTGGATCTGGCCGCGGCCGCCTTGAGGATCCTGCGCAACCCCCGGCCCACGCTGGAGCGTGGGATGGACGCCGCCAGCCATCTCTGCGGAACCGTGGACGGGCAGGCCGCGGCGCGCGTCGCCAGCGCGCTGCAGGCCGTGCGCACCGGCGCTGTTCGAGCTTCCGGCTAGAGCACGAGGCTGGCTGGCCCCGCGAGCTGGGCAGCCGGGCGCAGCCCGGGGCCGCCCTCGGCGGGCGCGAGCACCATCTGCAGACGGTCGATGCTGATCTGCGGCTCTGCGGCCGCGGTGATCGGGCCGCTGAGGATGAAGCCCGCGCACCCGTCGCGGGCCAACGCCACCAGCCCGCTCAACTCCACGTCGGGCAGGGGGGCGGTCGAAGGGAGTCCCGTTGCGAGGAGGCACGGCTTGCCAAAGTGAGCCGCCTCGAGGACACCGAGCTGAACGCAGCGGCGCAGGCCGCGCGTGCCCACGGTCGAAACGAGGTCTTCACGGCTCAGGATCAGGCAGTCGGCCGCAACACAGATCTCGCGCAGGGACTGTTCTGTGACGCCAGAGGTCGAGAGGGTGGCCGCCACCCTGACCGCCGGGTCGAGGACCTCGCGTGCATGGTACAACAAGTCGGCGCGGTCGATCCCACGCAGGCTCACCCACTCGAACCGCTCGGTGCACGCGAAGATCATGAGCTCGGTGGCTGTGAGCAACGATGTGCGTTCGGTGGTGTCCATCCCCGGGATGTCCAGGATGGCGGGACACGGGTAGCTCGCGCGCAGCGCAGCCAGCTCGTGCAGGGTGCCATGGGCCGCGTCCACGCGGATCATGTCGATCCGCTCCAGCACCGGGGTACCCGGACCGATGGTGATGACCACCCGCGGGCGTCGCCGCGCGGTCCCCTGCTGGAGGGCGCCCACCGGCTCGGCGATGCCGTCCAGCCGTGCACTGACGCGTCGTGGCATCCCGTCCGCCTCTCTCCCGGTGGAGCGGGCAGGCGCACCGCGAAGCCGTCGGCGGTCGCCATCCCGCTCGCGCTCACGGCGCCGCCGGAGGGCGGCCCGGGCGCGTCGACTGCGCGAGCGAGCAAGGCAGGTGCCGGATCGGGTTGTATCTGAGATGGTGGATTAATTGAGATAAATACTATGTAAAGGATGAACCTGCGGCAGCGCAGGCTGGGCGGATGCCGGCGCCGCTGCGTGGCGCGGCGGCGAACGTCGTACCGCTGACCGTGGCCTCCTGCAGTGCTGCAGCGGGGCTTCCCCGGCTGATCAGGGCGAGACCACATCCCAGCAGGAAGTAGAGGACCATCTCCACCTCGTTGTCGGTCTGGTAAACTTGGAACAGGCCGGCCACGCTGATGGCAAACTGCGCGCACACGCCGGCCAGGACAACCCAGCGCGCACGGCCCGCGCGCCCGCGCCCCAGCCACAACACCAGCGTCGTGGAGCACAGCATCAGCAGCGCCGCCGCCAGTCCGGGCAGACCCGCGTTCACGGCGTGCATCAGGAAATCGTTGTGCGCGTGGGCGATGGTGTCGTACTGGGCTGGCAGCCCGTAGGCTCGCATCATCTCCTGGAAATTGCCCGCCCCGAAACCGGTCCAAGGCCGGGCGTGGATCGCGTGCAGCGAGCTGCGCCAGAGATTGATGCGCGTCGATTCGCTGCCGGCTGCGCTCATCGCGCTGAATCGCGCAAAGAGGAACGGGCTCACCATGACGGCGGTCACCAGGGCGCCCAGCACGGCGAGCCCCAGCAGCCGCCGGCGCCCACGGAGCATCAGAGTCAGCGCGACCGCGCACGCCCCCGCGCCCAGCTGCGCGCTGCGCGCATAGCTCCAGAGCAGCGCCGCCGTCAGCAGCGCCGTGGCTGCCACGGCGAGCAGGCTTCCGCGCGCGCGGCGCTGACCGGGGTCGGCAAGCAGGGCCCAGGCCGCCCCCAACGTCCAGAGCAGGAGTACGTGGCCGCCGTAGCTCAAATGATGGTCGAAGAACCCCACCGCGAAATAGCCGTGCCCCGTGTCGAACGTGCGCGTCCCCCGCCAGAGGTCCCAGCCGGCGAAGTGCTGGTAGATCCCGTACACGGCGACCGCGGCTCCGACCAGCACCAGCAGCTGCGCTGCCCGCTCCACATCGCGCGGCCGGTCGGCAGCGAGCAGGGGTACGGCCAAGAGCAGCAGCTTGAGGAACATCTCGCCGCGCCAGGTAGCCCAGTGCGCGGGAAACGGCGCCGCCAGGGCCGTCGCAAGCGCGTGGGTTCCCACGAAGAGTGCCAGCGCGACGAGCACCGGGCGCGGCGGGAGCGCTACGCTGCGCGTCGCGGGGAAGAGCTGGCGCAGCAGAGCGACCCCCCCCACCATCGCGACGGCGACGCTGCCGATGGCGACCGAGACCGGTGCGGTGAGCGCGAACGCGTAGAGCGGCAGGCCCAGGAGCGAGCGCGGGGAGGTGCGCATCTCGGCGCGAGTCTGTTCGATGGGGGAGTGCTTGGCAACGCCAGTCTGGCGCTCGTGCTGTCGCCTGGGCTAGGCTCCCGGCAGGAGGTTGTCCATGATCCACCGCATCGCCATGGCCCCGATCCCGCCGACCCCCCGCTTCCCCCGGATCCCGCGAGCGCCGTGGCCTGTTCCCGCGCAACCGCGCGTCAGACGCGCCATCCGTCGCACGACGTCGCTTGCGCGTGTGCTGCTGAGTGCGGCGCTGATCGTACCGGCCTCTCTCCCGGCCAGCGCGGGCGGCAAACGGCAGGGGCTGGTCATCGTCCACACTAACGACAGCCACTCGCACCTGCTCCCCGAGCCCGCGCCCTGGCGCGACGACCATCCCGTGGTGGGGGGCGTGGTCGCGCTCGAGTCGTTCGTGCGCACCCAGCGTTTGCGCTGGGAGCGGGTGCTCGTTCTGGACGCCGGGGACATCCTCACCGGAACGCCGCTGAGCGAGCTGAAGCTGGGCGGCGTGGAGGGGGGCGTCGTCGTGGACCTGCTCGATCGCGTGGGATACGACGCCGGGACCATCGGCAATCACGAGTTCGACCACGGCGCGGCCACGCTCGACCGGCTGATCGCGCGCACGCACCACCGGCGCCTGCTCTGCGCGAACCTCTTCCATTCCGACGGCTCGCCGTACGCTCCCGAGCCGGGGCACGTCTTCACCCTCGGCGGAATGCGCGTGGGAGTGGTGGGGCTGGTCACCGAGGATCTGCCGCGCCTGCTGAACAGCGAGGCTCTGAAGTCCCTGCGCGTCACGTCGGCCGCCGCCGCCGCGCAGCAGTGGATCGCCAGCCTGCAACCCCGACCGGACCTACTCGTCGCCCTGACGCACCTGGGCGTGGACGCCGACGAGGAGCTAGCCCGCGCTGTCCCTGATCTGGACGTGATTGTCGGGGGGCACAGTCACACACGGCTGACCAAGCCGCGCCATGTCGGCAAGACCATGATCGTGCAAACCGGCGGCGACCTGAGGGAGGCCGGTCTGGTGCGGCTGGAGTTCGAGGACGGACACGTAGTTTCCGCAGACGCAGAGCTCGTCACACTATTTTCGACAAATATTCGCCAAGATCAGAAGCTCCTCGAACTCACTAACCAGTACGACAGGCAGATCAAAGGCGAATATGGAGTGAAAATCGCAGAGCTTGAGACACCGTGGCATCGGGAACATGCCCGCGACAGCAGCGTCGGTAACTGGTTGTGCGATGAGCTCGCTGACGCCGAGTCGGCCGACTTCGGCATGCTCAACAGCGGCGGGATCCGCAAGAACATCGAGCCGGGACCGATCACCCGCCTGGATGTGGTCGAGCTCCTGCCGTTCGCCAACGAAGTCGTGACGTTCGAGGTCACCGGCGCCGAGCTCCGGCAGGTCCTGGAGCACAACGTCGGGCTCGCGAAGGAGGAGGACAAGGGAGTGCTCCAGCTGGGCCACATCACCTCGCGTTGGAGACGGACCGCCCGCGGAATCGAGCTGGTCGACCCCACCGTCCGAGGCGCTCCCCTCGACCCCGCGCGCACGTACAGCGGAGCCAGCGTCGATTTCGTCGTGTACTCGCAGGCGGAGACCTACATGGGGCTGGTGCCGCGCAACCGGCAACGCACGGGCCGGCTGATCAGCGCCGTGATCGAGGAGCGGCTGCGCAAGGCGGGCCGGGTCCGCAGCGTGGCCGACGGACGCCTGCTCGAGGTGAAGGTAGGAACCGAGTAGGCTGGCCCCCGCGCGGCGGCGCTCACGGGGCGGCGCCGAAGAGCTCCCGCTCGGCCCATTCGCAGATCAGGTGTCCGGCCAGGATGTGGCATTCCTGGATGCGCGCGGTGTCGTCGCTGGGGACCGTCAGCAGGTGGTCGCACAGCGCGCGCCGGCGCAGCTCGCCGCCGGACGCCCCGGTCATGCCCAGCGTCGACAACCCTCTCTCGCGCGCTTCCTCCAGCGCCAGCAGCACGCTGCGGCTGTTACCGCTCGTGCTGATTCCCAGGGCGACGTCACCCTCGCGCGCACGCCCTTGCAGCTGGCGCCGGAAGACCTCGTCGTAGCCGAAGTCGTTGGCGATCGCGGTGAGCGCGCTGGTGTTGACGGTCAGCGCCTCGGCGGGCAGCGCCGCCCGGTCGCGCGCGAAGCGCCCGCTCAGCTCGGCGGCGATGTGCTGGGCGTCCGCGGCACTTCCGCCGTTTCCGAACGTCAGGAGGCTACCCCCGGCCCGCAGCGCCTGGGCCACGACGTCGGCCATTGCGGCGATCACGTCGGCCTGCTCGAGCAGCGCCTGCTTGACCGCCACGCTCTCCGCGATGCGGGTGCGTACGAACGCCGACGACGGCGGATGGCGGTCCATGGGCGCGGCCCTCGCGTGCGACTGCGGTGGGAGCGTACGGCGTGCGCCGTCCTGGCGACGGGCCGGCACGCGGCTGTGCCCAGCAGACTAGCGTCAGCGCGCAGTGGAGGCAACGGGCTTCCCCCCGCCCGGCGCAATCCCCGCGCGCGGCACCCGGGGTGGAGCGTACGCGATTGGCGTGACACCGCTCGCCGCTGCTAGAATGCTGCCCCGTTCGCTCGCACGCGGGGGCGGCGCCGGCCGGCCAGAGCGCGCGGCGGCGCGCAGACCGACCCGGAGCACGAAGGACCCCCACCCATGCCGCTCTCTCCGCTGCGCCCGCTGCTGCGGCCCGCCGACTTCCCCAGCTGGACGGAGTACTACTGGGAGTACCAGCATCGCCTGGCCTGCGACTACCTGATCCCAACCTTGGAGCGCTGGGGCGTGTGGGGGCCCGGCCGCCGGGTGCTCGACGTGGGGTGCGGCGACGGCGGGGGAACGTGCGCCTTCGCCGAGGCCGGCGCACACGTGGTTGGCGTGGAGCTCGATCCTCGCTTGCTGGAGAGCGCTCGTGAGCGCGCTCGTGCCCGCGGGTTGGCTCTGACCTTGGTCGCCGGCGACATCACGCGGCCGCAGTCGCTGCAGGGGCTGCCGCTGTCGTACGACCTGGTCCTGTTCCGCGACGTGCTCGAGCACGTCCCCGACCGGGACGCCGCGCTGCACGAGACCGTCGCGCGCCTCGCGCCCGGCGGGAGCATCGTCGTGGACTTCCCTCCGTACCTCTCGCCCTACGGGGGGCACCAGCAGACGCTCCACCCGCCGCGCCGGCTGGGCGTGCGCTGGGCCAAGCTGCCGTTCGTGCACTGGCTGCCGCAGCCGTGGCTGCGCGCGCTGGCCGCTGGCCGCGACGGAGCCGACGATCCGCAGTGGGAGGAGGTCATGTCGGTCCGGCGCGCGCGCCTCACGCTGCGCGCACTGCGCGAGAGCGCGCTACGCCACGGATTGCGCGTGGCCGCGGCCGAGCACTACCTGCTGCGCCCGACGTTCCGGCTGCGCTACGGGCTCCCGGTGGTGGGCGCCGGCGTGCTCGCGTCGGTGCCTTGCCTGCGCGAGGCGCTCATCACGGGCTGCTACGAGCTGCTGCAGCTCGCCGCCGCGCCGACGCCCCGGTCCTAGGCGCGCGCGTCGAGCTCGTCCAGCTTGGTGAGGATCTCCTGCGCGTGACGCGCGGTGTCCACCTTACGCCAGATGTGCGCGATGCGGCCGTCCCCCTCCAGCAGGATCGTGCTGCGGATCACCCCCGTCACCTTCTTGCCGTACATGGTCTTCTCGCCGTACGCGCCGTAGGCGCGGGCGACCACGTGTCCCGGGTCGCAGAGCAGGGGGAAGCGCAGGGTGTACTTCGCCGCGAACTTCTGGTGGCTCGCCTCCGTATCCGCGCTGATGCCGTAGACCTTCACCCTGCGCTTGCGCAGCTCCGCGGAGTGGTCGCGGAAGCTGCACGCCTCCTTGGTGCAGCCCGGCGTGTCGTCCTTCGGGTAGAAGTAGATCACCGCGCGGCTGCCGAGGATGTCATCCTTCAGGCTCACCCAGGCGCCGCCGCCGTCCTTGAGCCGGAACGCCGGCGCCTTGAGGCCGGCCTCGAGCTTTGCCACGGATGCCTCCTGGCTGCGGCCGCGCCGGAGACCGGATCGGGCCGCGGGTTGCGTGCCATCCCGCGCGAGGTGCGATTCCAAGGGAGCGGCGGGACAGTGTAGGCCGTCCGGCGGCGGCTTGCCAGATCCGCGCCCCCGCTCTAGGGTAGCCCGACCCCGAAGGGACCTCGGATCATGGACGGTCGAACCCCCGGCTCCTCCGCTTCCGGTCGCGCGCGCGGTCGCGCTGAGCCCGGCGCCGGACGTGCACCGGCCCCGCGGATGCCCGCCATCCGGGTGCTGATGATGCCCCGCGACACCAACGCCTGGGGAACGATCTTCGGCGGGATCATCCTCAGCCACATCGACCAGGCCGGCGCGGTCGAGGCGCACCGTCTGGGGTGCACCCGCGTCGTGACGGCGGCGATGAACAAGGTGGAGTTCCACCATCCGGTCTACGTGGGCGACCTCGTGAGCTTCTACACCGAAATCCTGCGCGTCGGGCGCACCTCGCTCACGGTGCGCGTGACCGTGGAGTCGGAGCGTCGCACCGAGAGCGACGCCAGCGTGCTGGTAACACAGGCCGACGTGGTCTACGTGAACGTGGACCCGGGGGGCCATCCCCTCCCGATCCCGCGCCCGGGCGGCGGAAGCGCCTGAGGCGCGGCCCGTTCCGGCCACGAGCGGCCCGCGCCACCCGCGCCACCCGCGCTGCCCATGCCGCCCATGCCGCCCGCCGTGCACGGTTCGCCCGCACGTCCTGCAGCAACTCAGCAGAGGCGGGAGAGCGGGCGGCTCAGCGGAAGCCTTCGGCCGCGTTCTCCCGCACCGTCACCTCGCCGTAGCGGGCCAGCACCTCGCGCACCTTGTCCGCCACCCCGATGGTCGCGAATACGAGCTTCTCCACCGGGAAGTCGCGCGCGATGGCTACGCGGCAGGCGGCCGTGTCCACCGCGTCGATGCCGGCGAACAGGCCGTCCACGAACTGCCGGCCGAGGCCGTAGTAGGAGGTCAGGCACAGCGCCGACGCAAGATCGCGCCCGGTCTCGTAGTCGTAGGGGAGCTGTCCCTTCAGGTAGGACTTGGCCGCGGCCAACGCCGGCTCGTCGATGCCGTCACGGTGCAGCCGCGCGAGTTGCGCCAAGGCCAGATCGATGGCCTGCTGCGTGTGTTCGGTCGCCGTGAAGCTCGAAAGTCGTGAGGGGCCGGCCACCTTGCTGCGCAGCACGCCCCAGGTCGCCCCATACGTCAGCCCGCTCTCAATGCGCAGCGCGGTGTTGAGCCAGCTCGTGAAGCGACCCCCCAGTACCGTCCTGACGACCTCGCTGGCCGCATAGTCCGGATCGCCCCAAGCGGGGCCCAGGCCGCCGATCTGGAACCAGGTCTGCGGAGTGTCCGGTTTGTTCACCAGCAGCACGCGCGATCGGTCCGGGCGTGCCGGCGGCTCCAGCGCGAGGCGCACGGCGGTGGCGCGGGGCAGGGCCGCGAAGGCCGCCTCCACCTTGGCCGCCACCTCGTCGGCGCGCACGTCGCCCACGACCGCGAGGATCGCGCGGTCGCTGCCGTAGTGCGCGCGGTAGAAGCGCTCGGCGTCCGCGCGCGTGATCGAGGCCGCGCCGTGCTCCGTGCCGTTCACCGGATTGCCCAGCGGATGGTCTCCGTACAAGAATGCCCGGAAGTACTCGTTGATCATCAGCCGCGGATTGTCCTTGGCCTGGACCACGGCGTCGGCCATCTGCGCGGCGAGCTTGGCGATCTCGTCGGCCGGCAGCTGCGGGCGCACGACAGCGTCCCCGAGCAGCGCCAGGCCGGCGTCGAAGTCCTTCGACAAGAGCTCCAACTGCAGCACGGCGTTGACGTGATCCACCGTTGTCGAGAGGTTCGCGCCGAGGAAATCCAGCGCCTCGGCGAAGGCCGCCGCGTCATGGGACCCGGCGCCCTTGCGCAGGGCGTCCGCCGTCAGCGACGCCAGCCCCTCCTTCCCCGGGGGGTCGAGCGCAGCGCCCGCCTCGATCCACAGCTCCAGGCTGACCAGCGGCACGTTGCGCCGCTCCGCCACCAGCAGGCGCAGCCCGTTGCGCAGCGTGACGTCCTTGAACGGGGGCAGCCGCAACGCGGGGGCGTCCGCGGCGTGCGCCGCCTGGGTCAGCATCGCCGCTCCCAGCGCCAGCGCCCCGCAGGCCCACCGCGCGCGGTGCGGACGCCGGTCCCCGGATCCGCGCAGGCCCGACTGCGCGCCCTCCAGCGCCGCGCTCCAGGACTGCCGGCCGATCGACGGCGCGCCGGCTGGCCTGCCGCCGTTCCGTGCTCCCTCAACGCGCATCCTCCGCCCCCTTGGCCGGATCGGTGGGAATCAGCGTCACCACCGTGCGGTTCTCCGGGCGCAGGTACGCCCGCGCCACGCGCAGTACGTCCGCGGCGGTCACGGACTCGTACTCGGCGGCTGCGCCGAATAGCGACCGCCACCCGCCGTGGAAGAGCTCGTACACGCCCAGCGCCTCTGCCTTGCCGCTGATCGTGGCAATCCCCTCATAGAAGTGCGCGAGGCGGATGTTCTTGGCCTTGCGCAGCTCGCGGTCGGAGACCGCCTCGCTGCCCAGGCGCGCGAGCTCCTGGTAGAGCGCCGCCTCCATCGGCGTCCCCTGCACGCCCTCGCGCCCCTCGACCAGGATCGTGTAGAGCCCTGGATCGAAGTTCAGGCCGAGCTCGCAGTCGACCTCCAGGGCGAGCTGGTCGTGGTCCACGAGCCTGCGGTACAGACGGCTGCTCTCGCCTTTCGCCAGGATCAGGTCGATCAGCTCCAGGACGCGCGTGTCCGCCTCCACGGTCGCGGACACGTGAAAGCCCGCCAGCACGCTCCACAGCCCGGCTTGCTTGCGCAGCTCGACGCGCCGCTCCCCGTGTTGCTCCGGCTCCACCGTGACGACGCCCCGCGGCAGCTCCCGTCCGGGGATCGATCCCAGCTTCTGCTGCAGCAGAGCCAGCGCCTTGCCGGGGTCGAAGGCGCCGACGAGCACCAGTGTGGCGTTGTTGGGGGCGTACCAGCTGCGGTGGAATGCCTCGACGTCCTCCTGGCGCCAGCTCTGGATATCGCTGCGCCAGCCGATCACGGGCCACTGGTAGGGGTGCGCCATGAACGCGGCGGCGTGGAGCTGCTCGTGCATGAGATTGTAGTTGTCGTCCTCCACGGTGCGGCGGCGCTCGCTCATGACCACGCCCCGCTCGCTCTCGACCAGCTTCGGGTCCACCGAGAGCCAACCGATGCGATCGCGCTCCAGGTCCAGCGTCAGATCCAGGGCGGAGGCGGGGACCCAGTCCTGGTACACCGTCACGTCGTTGCTCGTGTACGCGTTGTTCGACCCGCCAGCCGCCTCCATCCGCCGATCGAACTCGCCGGGCGGGACGTTGCGCGACCCGTTGAACATCATGTGCTCGAAGAAATGGGCCAACCCCGTGATCCCCGGAGCCTCGTTGCGGCTCCCCACCCGCCAGAACGTGTAGATCGCGAGATTGGGGATCGAGGGGTCCGGGCAAAGGATCACCTTCATCCCATTGGCGAGCGCGTGTTCCTGGACGCTCCCCGCCTCGAACGGAGCGGCTCCCACGGGAGCGGTGGCCAGCAGCAAGGTGGGTGCGATCACGCCCGGGGAGAAGGCGGACGCGCGGCCGCCACGGAGCATCCGGAAGAGCACGGCGCAGCCCTTCTGACCCCGCGCGCAACCGCGCGCGCCCGGCCGGGGGCAGGGGTCGGGCACTGGGGAACTGGGTTTGCCCGGGAGGATGGGGCGGGCCGGGCCGGCGAAAAACTGACCCTAGCATCCCGACCGGTGCGGGCACAACAACGGGAGGCTGGCGCGACGGCGGCCGGTTTCGTACTCATTGCACGAGGAAGCGGGCCCCCACTCCCGTTTCTCGGGTGTTCCGGCCCGCCGCGTGAGCGCATTCCGTCACCAGAGGAGGCGCGCGATGGTACACCGGATGTTCTCCGACCTTCCCAGGATCGTGCTGGACAACGTGCCCCTGCAGGGACAAGAACTCTTCCGTGAAGCCTATCGCAGGGCGCTCCAGCAGACGAGTGGCGATACCGCGCGAGCGGAGACCCTCGCCTGGGAGGCGTTGCGCGGCGAGTACTTCGAGAGCGCGAATGGGGTCTGGGAGCGCAAGAGCGACCTGTAGTCATTCCCCCGCACACTCGCACCGCCAGGGAGCGACCGCCTGCGTCCGCAAAGCCGGCGCAACGCCCGCGCTCTGCCTGGCGCTGGGAATCGTGGCGTCGCTGCTGGCCGCCGGATGCGGGGGCGACTCCACGTTCATGGGGACGGTGGTGCCCGATGCCGCCCCCGACAGCCGCGTGACCGGCACTCCGCCCGTCCTGGCCCAGACCGAATTCACCGTCCACTTCTTCTGGACCGGGTCCGATCGCGACGGCTGGATCGACCACTTCCAGTGGCGCATCAGCAACAACGGTCGCGACGGCAAGGTCGACGTAACGGACACACTGGGGTTGCGCTGGCACCGCACGGCCGTCACCGACTCGGTCTTCGTCGTGCAGGCCGACCTCGACTCCTTCTCGATCGACGTCGCCGATCCCCGGCAGGATCCCCACAGCTACCGCGCCTGGCAGACCCACACCTTCTTCCTGCGCGCGGTGGACAACGATGGGGTCGGCGACCCTACACCGGCCACGGTGAGCTTCACGGCCACCACGCTCACCCCGATCATCGCCATCGACATCCCTGCAGCGCAGACGACCACGTCCTGCGTCAGCGCCGCCCGCGTGCTCACGTTCGGCTGGACCGGACAGGACCCCGACGCCGCCAACCTCGAGCCGGCGTCGGTGCGCTACCTGCTCTATGAAGTCCCAGGCTGCTACACGCGCACGCAGTACGAGCGCGAGAATCCCCTGGCCAGCGTGCCCGACGCGCTCTGGAGCCCGTGGATTCCGTACCGGGCAGCGCAGGACAGCGGCCGGATCGTAACCCTGCGGCGCCAGGACCTCCTGCGCAGCTTCTTCTTCGCCGTCCAGGCGAAGGACGTCGCCGGCGCCGTGACCCCGACGCTGGAGTGGGGGGAGAACGTGCGCCACGTACAGATCGCCGACGGCAACCGGCCGCTCCTGACCGTGAGCGAGCCGTTCCTGGGGACCTTCGATTTCTCCGGCCCGGGGACGATCCAGTCCTTCGAGATCGTCAGCGGCCAGCCGTTGCAGTTCTCGTGGACCGCCGGCGCCAGCTCCTACGCCGGGATCGTCGAGGCCTTCCGCTACGGCTGGGAGGTGCAGGACTACAACGATTCCAACGACCCGGGCTGGGCCGTGGGCTGGGGCCTGGGAGAACTCTATCGGCGGGCGAACCCCAGGTCCTTCGGGCAGGGCACGCCGAATTTTGTGGTGCAGGTGCGGGACAACTCTGGGACCGTCACGCGCGCCATCTTCCAGTTCGATGTCATCCAGGTCGCGCGGCGCGATGAGCAGCGTGATCTGCTGCTGGTGCAGGACTGGCCGCGGGGGAACACCGCGCTGGAGAGCAACCTGGAGCGCAAGTGGGACGACCGGTGGAACTCCCTACTGCTGGGGCGGGTGACCAACTTCGACCGGGGCACCGACGTGCTGGACACCCACGACGACCCCACGGGCTTCACCTTCCGCCGGCTGAACAACTACAAGGGCGTCATCTACTTCAACAAGGGCAGCGACTTCAAGACCCAGTTCCACGAGTTGCTGGCGCCCCTCAGCACGACGGCGACGCGCTACAACTGGTTCGAGGTCTACCAGGCGCGCGTGGGCAACGTGCTGTTCTGCGGTCCGCAATCGATGAATGGGACGATCGAGTTCAATCCGCCCGTCTGGCGCCTGCCCGTGGTGTTCAACGTCCCGGACGGCGGTGACCTGGGCTTTGGTACCGCCCTGTCCGTCGACGGCTCAACCTTCAACCGGGGAACGCTGCGCTACCCCTACACCGCCTGGTGTCTCGAGGCAATCGACTCGGTTCGCCCCGCGCCCGGTCAGATCTTTGGTGAGCTCATCGGCGCCGGCCGGCTGCGGACCAGGGAGTGTGACGCGATGGTGCGCGCCGTGGTCGATGACGACTTCCTCAATGCGTACCCGAGCGCGCGCGGGGAGGTGAACGACTTGCGCCCGACCTCCGAGCGCGATGCGCAGTTCGGGCAGACGATCGCCTACTACCAGTTCGACCGCGAGGAGTTCTACAACGCCAACGTCACGCGCCGGGATGTGAGCCTCAGCGTACGCAGCTGTCAGCAGACGATGTACCGGCTGCGGGCGCGCCGCGAGGAGGGCTGGGTGGATCGACCGGATTCACTCTGCTTCCCGGAGCACCGGCTCGTCTCGTCGCTCGACCACGCCCCGGTCGCCATCGCCAGCACGGTTTACGCGCAGACCAAGCAACTCCCCGGCGCGGAGGACTACCTCTGGGGCTTCCACCCGCTGGCGTTCGACCTCGGCGATCTGCGCAGCGCACTGCTGTGGATCCTGCGCGAGCGCTGGCATCTCTCAACCCAATAGCTCCGGATCCGCAGCAGGCAGACCCAGCCGCGCCAGCGCCGCCCGGGCGTCGCCGGGCAGCGGCGCGGCGGCGCGCACGGGCCGGTCACCGTCCGTGAAGGCGAGCAGCGCCGCATGCAGCAGCTGCCGGCGGAGCAGCGCAGCGACCCCTTGGGTGCGGTCGCGGGACGGGTCGCCGTAACGGGGATCGCCGACGATGGGCAGCCCGGCAGCCTTCAGATGCGCCCGGATCTGGTGGGTACGGCCCGTGACGGGCGTAGCCGCCAGCAGCGCGGCGTGCGTCCCCCGGGCCAGCACGCGCAGCGCGGTGCACGACGCGCGCGCCCCCGGCGCGTCTGCAGCGGCCACGACCTTCGGCGCAGTGCGAGGGCCATGGGGACGTCGCACCAGCGGCAGCTCGATCCGCCAGGCATCGGCAGGAGGCGTCCCCCAGACGGCCACCAGGTAGGTCTTCGTCACACGCCCCTGGGCCAACAGCCGCTGGAAGTCGGCGACCGCCGCGGCGCTGAGCGCGATCACCACGATCCCCGTCGTATCCTTGTCCAGGCGATTCGCCAGCGCCGGGCGCACACGGCCCGACGCGATACCCGGCGCGTACCGTTGCGCGGCCCACGCCAGGACCGACGGGCCAGCGCCGGCCGGCGCGTGGCACGGCAACCCCGCCGGCTTGTCCACCAGCAGGAAGCGGGCGTTTTCATAGAGCACAGCGGGGAGGGGGCCCCGCAGCGGCGCGGCGGAGTCCAGCGGGGGTTGCCCGCTGTGGGGCGGCGACGGGCCGGGGCGGGCAGCGCGCACCGCGTCCGCCGGGCGGGGCTGGTGATGGATCACCACTTCATCGCCGGCCACGATGCGGTCGCCCGGCCGACCCCGCCCGGCGTTGAGGCGCACCTTCCCCTCGCGCAGGAGACGCTGGACCAGGGACGGCGGCACGTTACCCAGCGCCGCCTGGACGAAGCGGTCCAGGCGACGCCCGGCATCGGCTTCCGCCACGATGCTCTGGAGTTTCACAGCGGCGTCACGTCTCCCGGTGCAACCCGGGACAGGGAGTCTCCGTATCCATAGGTTGAGATCCCCCGGCGCAACCTGTGTGGCAGATAGCATGCGGGTCTGTGCCACCCCACCGCCGTCCAGTGGTCTTGCGAGCCACCCCCACCCATCGCAAGCCTGCGCGCGCGTGCTCCCCCACCTGGCCCTCCACTCTTTCGTGAAGACTCGACGCACCTGAGGGATCGCTGAGTCTTTCGCTCCAGGTAGCGATCCCGATCACGAATCCCTGCCTTGGGCTGCTCCCCCAGCCGCGAGGCCCATGCTGTTTGCCACCCCATTCTGCGGAGGGTGCCGGCGCGCGCGCGCCAGCGTCCCCCGAATCGTACGGCCTTCGCGATCGAACCAACGATGGGGGAAACAGTATGAGACAGATCCTCTCTCTCGTGACGGGAGTTGCACTCACGCTCTCCTTGGCTGCGGCAGCCGCGGCCCGGGGCGGCCCGGCGACCCACAGCGTGGCGAGAGATTACAGCACCTACAAGCCCGCGCAGCCAGGCGGCGCGGGCACGCTCACCGGGGGTCCGGTGGGCGACGCGGCCAAGGCTGCCGCCGACACGTTCTTCCTGTTCGGCGGTCCGGCCACGCGGCAGGGAAAGTTCGAGACGGCCCCGCCCGCGGTGCCCTCACGCCAGGGCTGGATCGGCCGGGACCTCACCGAGCTGCCCCCGCACTGGCACGTGTCGACCTTCAACGCGCCGCAGCTGCCCGCTGCCAAGCCGAGCTGGTGGCAGGGGGCCTACACTGTCCCGCCCACCAACCACGCGACGTGGGCCGGGGTGCCGGCGGGCACGCCCGGGTTCGCCACGGCGCCCGGCTACGGCAACAACTGGAACGACTGGCTCGATTACCGGTTCTTTGTCCCGAGCGCTGCGGACAGCTCCGCGATGCAGCTGGCGTTCCTCTACAACTATGACACCGAGCCCGGGTACGACTTCTTCCAGACCCTGTGGGACTCCGCTGGCACGATGCTGACACTGCTGTCGGTCAGCGCCTCCAACCGCGACACCAGCGGCGTGTTCAGCGCTCCGGCGGAGTTCAATCGCACGATCCGCTACCGCCCCGGCACCTATGCGGGCCCAGCGCACAATCAGATCCATCTGCGGATCCGCCTGGGGTCCGACGGAGCAGCCTCCGACGAGGACGGCCTGTGGCCCACCGACGGCGGTGCGCAGGTCGACCAGATCCAGGTGCGCCGCAACGGAACGGTGATCTCCCAGGCAACCTTCGAGGGCGGCAGCGACGGGGGCTGGACCCCGGTGCCGGCCGATTTCGTGGGCGATTTCTCCAAGTTGTTCACGCGCTTCCAGGACACCGACCCGTGCCTGGACAACCTGTCGCCCCAGATGGGCTTCATCGATGACGGCACGCCGCCCAACAACGACGCGCTGGGGCGCAGCACGGGGGGCAACGTCGGCACCGCGGGCTACGGGATCCCCGGCGGCTGGGTCGTCAACTACACTGGCGGCCTCACTCTCGGCGGCACCGCGCTCAACAACGAGGTGTGGTCGCCACCATTCGCCTACGACCTGCCCGGCCCTGCGGATGACGGGGCCGTGGGTGGCGCGTTCCTGCACTACCTGGTCTGGTCGGATCTCCCGCTGCTCAACGGGATCTTCAGCATCTGGCACATCCGCAGCTACCCCGATCCGAACAGCGGCACGTGGGGGCCCTGGGTCGACCGCAACTTCGTGTACTACGGCAGCCCGGGCGCCTACATCAACAACAGCCCGCTGAACACCACCAACCGCCTGGAGGTGTCCGACCTGCTGGTCAACGCGCCGGACAGCGTCCAGATCGCGATGGGGGTCGTCGACCTCGCGGACATCTTCAACTTCCCCGGTAACGACGCGACGCCGGCGCCGCTGTACGACAACATCGCGTTCGCGAAGTACAACGCCGTCGGGCCCGGCTTCGCCACCCGCGAGCTGGATATCTTCAACGATTCGTTCCCCCAGTCCGGCACTCCGATCACCGATGGGACCCACGGAGGATTCCAGGCCTCGGACCTGGCGATCCGCCTGGACATGGCCCAGGACATCCGGCCGATCGGAGCTGCCAACGTGCCCGGCGACTCCATCATCGTGGACATCGTGGCGCGCAAACCGGGCGCGGTCGTGGACGAGTCGTCGATCAAGATGCTCTGGGCGCTCGACGCCAACCCGGCATTCAATGCGGCGCGAGCAGCGGCGCTGGCCGACCTTGCCGCGCAGCCCGGCTCCGGCGTGACGCAGGTCGGACCGAACAGGTGGCGAGGCTTCGTCGCCGGCCGGCCGTCGAACACCGCGGGCGGGGCGCGCGTGCCCAATCGCTGGTTCTTCGACCTTCCCGACGGGCCGACGACCCTGGCGCCGTACGAGACGCCGGAACACGGGCTGTTCTTCCCGGGCGACGTCCTGCGTTACTGCTTCAGCGCCGCGACGCTCAACCCGGCGGAGTCGGCGGTGCTCCCGGCCGACACCAGCGGATTCGCGCGGGGCGCCGACTACAACCGCACCTACGTCGTGCGCGGGCTCCCCAGCGCGAAGCTCACGGTGGCGACTGGCGAGACGACCATCACCCAACCGAAGATCCTGCTGTGGAATGACTTCGGCCGCCGCGGCGGCGAGAACGAGTACCTGTTCGCCTTCGGTCAGAACGGCCTGAGGGAGGGGATCGAGTACGACTCCTACACCGGCCAGGGGCCGGACTCGGGTGTCAGCAATGGGCTCGGCTCGGCTGGGGTCCACGGTGCCAACGCGCAGCAGCTGGAGGGCTACGAATGCCTCATCTACGTCTGCGAGGATCTCGAGCGATTCCTGATCAGTGACGGCAGCGGGACGGGCAGCAACGACAAGAGCGACGACGTGGGCGTGCTCACGGCCTGGAACGCTCAGCCCCACAATCGCTACGCGGCCTATTTCGGCGATGAAATCGCCAGCGGCCTGGGTGGCAACGGGCTGGTCTACCTGGCCAACGTCATGGGCGTTCTGCGCGTGGCGAACGACGCACGGCCGTCCATCGGCGGCCAGACCGCGCCCCAGGTCACTCCCACCGGTGCCGTGCCGTGCTTCAGCACGCGGTACGTCGCCTTTGGCGGGTGCCCCGGGATCAACTCGTTCGACAACATCGGGCCGGGCGCCGTCGGCGCCGTCAAGGCGCACGCGTTCAGCCCGGGCCCCTTCGCCCCCTCGGCCAGCGTCTACTACGCGCGCCGTGACACCATCGCAGCACAGGCGTACGACCGCGTGCACGTGACGTTCCCCTACGGGTTCGTCTACGTCTACGACGTGATCGGCGGACCGGCCACCGGCGGCGGGCGCTCCGCGCGCGCCAACCTGCTGCGCGACCTGCTGCAGTGCTTCGGCCACCCGGCCGGGGGTGGCAACGTGGTCGCGGCCGATCGCGTGGCCACCCGCCGGCTGGTCGTGGGCCAGAATCGTCCCAATCCCTTCAACCCCGTCACCAGCATCGAGTTCATGGCGCCGGCCCGCGGGCACGTGAGCGTGAGGGTGTACAACGTGCGCGGCGAGCGGGTGGCAACCCTGCTCGACGCCAACGTGGATCGCGGAGCCCACGCGGTGCTCTGGAACGGGACCGACGCCACGGGCGCACCGGTCGGAAGTGGCATCTACCTGTACCAGGTCACCGGATTCGGCCAGGAAGAGGTTCGTAAGATGGCCTTGGTGAAATAGCCCTCAGCAGAGGCGGTCCAGGTCACCGGCGCAGAGGTGCCTGCCGGGACCAGGGCGTGCCCCTGCTCTCCAACCGGCGCTCGTGCCGAGCGGTGCGGCGCTCACCGCGGCACCGTCAGTGTGGGCGAGGCCGCGCGGGGCCTTGCCGCACGAGCGCCACGCGAGGCCGGCGGGGGCGGTTGCCCCCGCCGGCCGACCACACCATACTGGGCCGTCCCCGCGCCGGCGTCGTGCGCGCCCGCGGGCACTGAGCCATTGAGCCTGCGCTACTACTTCTGCGGGACCGATGCCGCGCAGCTGCGCTCCTTTCGCGCCCGGGCTGCAGAGGCGGCGTCGCGCCTGACGGGCCCGCGCGGCGCGCCGGGGGTGGGCCCAATCGACCTGGCGAGGGTCGTCACGGCCTTTCCACCGTTGTTCGTGCGCTCCGGATGGTGCGTGCGGGGGTTGGGGGCGCAGGCGGGCCGCCTGCGCTTCGCGCCCGCGGACCCCATGCACGCGGTTGACGGTGACAGCACTCCATGGTCGTACCTCTGTGCCTCTGTGCTGCGCCGCGAGCTGCTTGCGTTGCAGGGCATGGGGCTGCCTGGCAACGGCGGGGCGGCAGACGATCGCAGCGAGGGTGGCGCCGGCAGCGCGTCTTGGCGCGAGCACGAGCTGCTCGATGCCCAGGCGCAGTCGCGCAAGAGCGGGGCGGCGAACAAGCCCGGCGCCCCGTTGCGGCCTCCCGAACCGCCTGAGCCTCCCGAGCCGCCCGAGCCGGGCGAGCCGGCGCAGCCAGCGACTCCTGGTGGCGCTCGCGGCACCTGGACGTGGTTTGCGCCCGCCCCGCAGGACTGGCGACTGCTGGTGGTCGAGGATTCGCGCCGCGTGCTGGTGCATTTCCTCACGCTCGCGCGGGGCGACCCCGCGCGTCTCTGGCTCCACGAGGACTGGTACCGGCGCGCGGAGGGGTACGACGCGCGGTCGAGTGCAGGGGTCATTGCAGTGGGCTCCGCGCCCGCTCGCCCGACGACCGGCCCGCCGTGCGTCTGATAATCCATTGTCAAACAACGATTTGTCGAATTACAGGCGCACCCGCCTAGCCGGTCACCGGTTCGTCACACAAACGTCACCGTCTGTCGCGGTGACCGAGCGTACGGGGCTGCTATCGTGACGGCGCTGGTTCGGGCCCGGTCTCGGGCGCACCACCCATGGAAAAGAGGAGTCCCAGGATGATCCGCAGTCGATGCAGCACGGCCCGCACGGCGCTGGCCGGCGCAGCGCTCGCCGCTTCGCTCGCCGTACCCTTCGCCGTCCGCGCGCAGGTCAAGGTCGATGACGGGCTGCCGGAATACCGCACGGCGCAGGGCGCCTCCGGCACGATCAAGAGCATCGGCTCCGACACGATGAACAACCTGATGACCCTGTGGAGCGAGAGCTTCCGCAAGCTCTACCCCAACGTGCAGGTCGAGATCGAGGGGAAGGGCTCGTCCACGGCTCCGCCGGCGCTGATCGCCGGCTCGTCCACCTTCGGGCCCATGAGCCGCGAGATGAAAGACGCGGAGGTCGACGCCTTCCAGAAGCAGTTCGGCTACAAGCCCACGGCGGTGGCGACCAGTGTCGATATGCTCGCGGTCTACGTGCACAAGGACAATCCGATCAAGGGGCTCACGCTGCAGCAGCTGGACGCGATCTTCTCCCGCACGCGCAAGAGTGGGGTCAGCAAGGAGATTCGCACCTGGGGCGAACTGGGCCTGACCGGCGAGTGGGCGGATAAGCCGATCAGCCTCTACGGCCGCAACGCGGCCTCGGGAACGTATGGCTACTTCAAGGAGCACGCGCTGTTCGGGGGCGACTACAAGGACACCGTCAAGGAGATGCCGGGCAGTTCCTCGGTGGTGCAGGGCGTGGCCAGCGATCGCTTCGCGATGGGCTACAGCGGGATCGGCTACAAGACGGCCGACGTGCGCGCGGTGCCGTTGGCCGAGGCGGCGGGCGCCAAGTTCGTTGAGGCCGTGGGCGAGCACGCCTACTCGGGCGAGTACTCCCTCGCGCGCTTCCTGTTCATCTACGTGAACTGCAAGCCCAACACCGAGCTGGATCCGCTCCGCCGGGAATTCCTCCGCTACGTATTGAGCAAGCAGGGGCAACAGGACGTGATCAAGGATGGGTTCTTCCCGGTGACCGCTGCCATGGCCCAGGAGGCGCTGCAGTCCGTGGGCGTTCGTCCGGGGATCTAGGCGAATACACTACTTGGCCACGCCGGACACCCAGACGTTCACGGGACGTTCCCGCCGCCGCACGACCCGGCGCAGCGTCCGGGTCGTGGACAAGGTCGCGCGCGCCCTGATCACCGTCGGGGGCATTGGGACGATTCTCGCGATCTCCACGGTCGGCGTGTTCCTGGTCTGGGTGGTTGTCCCTCTCTTCCTGCCCGCGAAGCTCGATCGCGGGCGGGAGATCCCGCGCGCCGGTCCGCCGGCGCGCCCGCTCCATGTCGCCGTCGACGAGACCCAGACCCTGGGCTATGCACTGGGGGACGACGGAACGCTCTCGGTGTTCAGCCTCGCCGACGGCAAGCAGCTGCGCAGCGAGCCACTGGTCGTCTCCGGGGCGCTGACGGCCGCGGCGTTCACGGCGCGCGGTGATGACGCCGTGTTCGGCTTCGCCGACGGCTCGGTGCGGCTGGGGCACATCCGCTTCACAATGGGATTCCCCCCGGCCGATTCTCTCCCGCCAGCCGTGCGCGCGCTGGCGGCGGGAGCGACCGCTCCTCTGGGCGCCGGCCTGGCGGTGCGCGCACAGCAAGGGCAGCTGCGCGTGCACGGAGTGGAGGCGCAGCTCGATGCGCCGCTCGCCGAGCCGGGGGGCTCGCCCGTGCGGCTGCTCGACGCCTCGTGGCGCTCGTCGGGGCCCGTGGTCTGCGCGCTCAGCGCGGATGGAACGCTGCGGCTGCACAGCCTGCGCCAACGCAAGAACCTGCTCACCGGCCAGGTGACATGGACCGCCCGCTCGTCGACGACTCCGCTGCCGCCGCATGCCGACGGGCGCGCCCCGTCGTTCCTGCTGCTCTCGGCGCAGGGCGATCAGGTCTTCGTGGCGTGGGAGGACGGCCAGCTGCTGCGGCTGCGGTCCGACGGTGCGACGCTGCGCCCCGTGGAGCAGGCCGATCTGGTGGCTGCGCCGGGGGACCGGCTCACGGCGCTGGCCTTCCTGCTGGGCAGGACCACGCTGGTCGCCGGCGACTCCCGCGGGTCGGTCTGCGCTTGGTTTGTGGCACCCTCCCCACACGCGGGCGGCGCCGACGGTCAGGGCCTGGTGCTCGCCCACGATCTGGGGCTGGGCCAGGGTGCCGTCACCGCTCTGGCGTCATCGTCGCGCACGCGGCTGGTGGCGGCCGGTCACGCGGGAGGCGAGCTGCGCCTGCTGCACGTGACCAGCGGGCGCCAGCTTGCCAGCGTGCGCCGGCCCCAACTGGGAGCCATCGCCGCCGTGGCGCTCGCGCCCAAGGACGACGGCCTGCTGGCATGGGGCGCCGCGGCCGCGGGGCTGTGGCGCGTGGATCCGCGGCATCCCGAGGCTGGGCTGGCGGGGCTCTTCCGGCCCGTATGGTACGAGGGCTATCCGGAGCCGCTGCACGTCTGGCAGTCTTCCGGCGGCAGCGATGACGCCGAGCCCAAGCTGGGCGTGATGCCGCTGGTGTTCGGCACGCTGAAGGCAACCCTCTACTCCATGCTCTTGGGCGTTCCCATCGCGCTCCTGGCGGCGGTGTTCACCAGCGAGTTCCTGTCGCCGCGCGCGCGGGCGCGGGTGAAGCCGGCGATCGAGCTGATGGCCAGCCTGCCCAGCGTCGTGCTCGGCTTCCTGGCCGCGCTGGTGATCGCGCCGTTCGTCCGCACGGTGCTGCCGTCGGTGCTCGCGGCGCTGGCAACCGTGCCGCTTGCCTTCCTTGCGGGCGCCTATCTGTGGCAGCTGCTGCCGCAGGGCACGAGCCTGCGGCTGCTGCGCGGACGCTTTGCCTGCATCTGCGCCATGCTGCCGGTCGGGATCGCGGGGGCGGCGTTGCTCGGCCCGCCGGTCGAGCGCGCCTTCTTCGCGGGCGACATCATGCGCTGGCTCGACGGGCAGGTGGGTGGGGCCGCGGGCGGATGGACGCTGCTGACATTGCCGATCTCCGCGCTGGCCGCGGCGCTACTCGGCGATCGGACGATCGGCCCCTGGCTGCGCCGGATGGGGCCACGCTGGTCCCGGCAGCGCTGGGCAGCGGCCGACGCACTGCGCTTCGCGCTGGGGGTGCTCCTGACCCTGGCGATGGCGCTGGGCATCTCCGGTGCGCTGGCCGCCCTGGGACTGGACCCGCGTGGCGCCTATCTGGGCACCTACGTGCAGAGCAACTCCCTGATCGTCGGCTTCGTGATGGGCTTCGCCATCATTCCCATCATCTACACGATCGCCGAGGACGCGCTGGCGGCCGTGCCCGAGCACCTCCGCTCCGCGTCGCTGGGCGCCGGTGCCACCCCCTGGCAGACCGCGCATCGCATCGTCATCCCCACCGCCATGAGCGGGATCTTCTCCGCGGTGATGGTGGGTCTGGGCCGCGCGGTGGGGGAAACGATGATCGTGCTCATGGCGGCCGGCAACACGCCCATCATGGACTGGAACGTGTTCAATGGCTTCCGCACGCTCTCGGCGAACATCGCCGTCGAGATGCCCGAAGCAGTACGGGGCAGCACGCACTTCCGCACGCTGTTCCTGGCTGCGCTGACTTTGTTCGCCATGACGTTCCTGCTGAACACGGCGGCCGAGATCGTGCGGCAGCGTTACCGTAAGCGCGCCTTCGAGCTATGAACGGAGCGACCCTCTTCCGGCCCGCGCGCCCCGCGCCCGGCGGCCTGCCCGGCCGCCCTGCCGGCGGTGTGCCGGGCGGCCCCGCCGACGGCCCCCCCGGTGGCCAGCCCGCGGTCACCCCGCGGCGCTCGGCCGGTGCGCGGCTGCGCACGCGCGCACGCGCCTCGCTGCTGGCCCACGGCGAGCCCATGATCTGGGTGACCGGCGGAGCGCTGGCCGTGGCGCTGGCCATGATCTCCGGCTTGCTCTTCTTGGTGCTCCTGCGCGGAACGGCCACCTTCTGGCCGTCGCGCGTGGTGGAGCTGCAGACGCGCGAGGGCGGCCGGATCGTGGGGGAGATCACCCGGCACGAGTCCTACCGCCCGCAACCGCCGCAGGTGCCGCACCCGGCGCAGGCCTCGCAACTGCCGCCGCCTTCGCCGGCGGCCGGCAGCCGCAGTGGGGCTCGCGTCGGCGGTGCCGGCGCGCCGCCGGCCGGTGGACCGGCGACCGCAGCTGAGCCGGCGGGTTTGCCCCTTGCGCATCGCAGGCTCGTGCGCACGGGCAACTTCGACTTGACCGGTATCCACTTCGTCTGGGTCGACGACGAAGATGTCGCGCGGGAGGAGCGGCCCCCCTGGGCGGTCACGGTCGAGCGGATGGCTTGGGGCCGATTCATCGGCAGTGTGGTGGCCTTCCAGATCGACGGGCAGGACGTCACCGTGCAGCCGGAGCAGGCCTGGGAGCAGTTCCGTCGTTACCACGGTGAGGTCCGCGCCCGCTGGCGCCGGCGCCACACCCTCGAGCAGGCTGAGGTCGGACGCATCAACCGGGCTTGCGAGCGCGCGCGCCTGCGCGTGCGCCAGGCCGAGCTGGACCAGGGCGCCGCGTCGGCGCCGGCCGAGGCAGCGGCCGCCGACTACGCGCGGGCCCGCCAGTCCGCCGACCAGGAGCTCACGCGCTTGCAGGAGCGCGCCGCCCGCCTCGATGCCGAGAATGCCCGCTACGCGCTCGTGCTGGGCATCAGCGATGGCCAGCGCAAGTCGCTCCCGCTGGCCGACATCGTCCGCGCGTATCCCGCGAACCGGCTGACCTGGCCGCAGCGGCTCGCGGTCTACCTGGACCGCTGGCGAGAATTCCTCGCCGGCGAGCCGCGGGAGGCCAACAGCGAAGGCGGCGTGTTCCCGGCCCTGTTCGGCACGGTCGTGATGACGCTGGTCATGACGCTGGCCGTGGTGCCCTTCGGTGTGCTCGCCGCCCTCTACCTGCGCGAGTATGCCAAGGCCGGCCCGGTGGTGAGCGCGGTTCGCATCGCCGTGAACAATCTGGCGGGCGTCCCCAGCATCGTGTTCGGCGTGTTCGGCCTGGGCTTCTTCTGCTACGCGCTCGGGGCGCATATCGACCAGCTCTTCTTCGCCGCGCGCCTGCCCAATCCGACCTTCGGCAAGGGCGGCGTGCTGTGGTCGTCGCTGACCCTGGCGCTGCTGACCCTGCCGGTGGTGATCGTCGCCACCGAGGAGGCCCTCGCCGCGGTGCCCGGCTCGATGCGCGAGGGGTCCTACGCGTGCGGCGCCAGCAAGTGGCAGACGATCCGCCGGATCATCCTGCCGCGGGCTCTGCCCGGGATCATGACCGGCATGATCCTGGCGATGGCGCGCGGAGCCGGAGAGGTCGCGCCGCTGATGCTGGTGGGTGCGGTGAAGCTCGCGCCGGAGCTGCCGGTCGACGGGGTCTTGCCCTTCGTGCACCTGGAGCGCAGCTTCATGCACCTGGGGTTCCACATCTTCGACCTGGGATTCCAGAGCCAGAACAGCGAGGCCGCCAAGCCGATGGTGTTCACGACAACGCTGCTCTTGATTGCCGTGGTCGCAGCGCTCAACGTGGGGGCGGTCCAGCTGCGCGCGCGCCTGCGCCGGCGCTTCGTGGCCAGCCATTTCTAGGGTGCAGAGCGTGCAGCCGTCTGCGTCCGACGACCTTGTCCCGCCCGCGGCGCCCACCGCACCCGCGCCACCGAATTCCAGCGGGCCTTGGCCGGGTGCGCAGGGCGGGCCCGTCCCGCTTGCGCCGGGCGAGCCCGCGGCGGCAGTGCCCGCCGGGCCCGCGGCGGCGGTGCCGCTCGACCCCGCGTCTCCAGCACCCGCGCTGCCGGCGCACCTGACGGCGGGGACGGGCGGGGGGCCGCTGGCCGCTGGGCTCCAGGCCATCGCCCAGGGCGGCAGCATGACGGCCGAGATCCATCCGGTCGTGCTGCGCGAAGACCCTGTGCTGGAGGTCGACGCGTTCAATCTCTGGTACGGGAGCAAGCAGGCGCTCTACGGGCTCGCGCTGCCCATTCCGCGCGGCAAGGTGACGGCGCTGATCGGCCCGTCGGGCTGCGGCAAGTCGACGCTGCTGCGCTCGGTGAACCGGCTGAACGACCTGATCCCGACGGTGCGCATCGAGGGGGAGATGCGCCTCAACGGTGACTCCATCTACGGTCCCGGGGTGGACGTGATCGAGCTGCGCAAGCGCATGGGAATGGTTTTCCAGAAGAGCAACCCGTTCCCCATGAGCGTCTACGAAAACGTCGTCTACCCGCTGCGCATCGACGGCGAGCGCAACCGTCGCATGCTGGACGAGGTGTGCGAGCGCAGCCTGCGCGGCGCGGCCCTGTGGGACGAGGTGAAAGACCGCTTGCATGAGAGCGGCCTCAGCCTCTCGGGCGGGCAGCAACAGCGCCTGTGCATCGCCCGCGCAATCGCGGCCGAGCCCGAGGTGCTGCTCATGGACGAGCCGTGCTCGGCCCTGGATCCCATCGCCACCGGCAAAATCGAGGACCTGATCCAGGAGCTGCGCGGCGAGTACTCGATCCTGATCGTGACCCACAACATGCAGCAGGCCTCGCGCACCAGCGACTATACTGCGTTCATGTACCTGGGTCGGCTGATCGAGTATGGACCCACGGAGGACATCTTCACCAAGCCCCGGCTGAAGGAAACTGAAGACTACATCACCGGCCGCTTCGGCTAGCACGGAGGCGCGATCGATGACCCTTCACTTCCAGCACCACCTCGACAAGATCAATCGCATGATCCTGTCGCTGGGCGGCCTGGTGGAGCAGTCCGTCGAGGGGGCCATCCGGTCCATCTCGGCCCGGGACGTCGCCCTGGCGGACCGGGTGATCCAGAGCGATCTGGAGATCGACCTGATGGAGGTGGAGGTGGAGGAGGAATGCCTCCACGCGCTGGCGCTGTACCAGCCCGTGGCCTTCGACCTGCGCTACATCGTCGCGGTGCTCAAGATCAACAACGATCTGGAGCGCATCGGCGACCTGGCGGTGAACCTGGCACAGCAGTCCGCACGGCGCATCGGCCGTCCGTGGACGATTAGCCTCCCGCCGGACATCTTCCGGATGGCCTCCCTGGTCCAGGTGATGCTCAAGCACGCGCTGGACTCGCTGGTCAAGATCGACGCCGACGCCGCGGAGTCGGTGCTCAAGACCGACGATGAAGTGGACTCGATCCATCGCGGGATGTATGACCACGTCGAGGCCGGCATCCTGGCCAATTCGCAGCTCGCGGAGCAGTACATCAGCCTGCTGGTGATCTCCCGGCAGTTCGAGCGCATCGCCGACCACGCGACGAACATCGCCGAAGACGTCCTCTACATGGCCCGCGGCGACATCCAGCGGCACGGCCAGCGCCTGCGCAGCGGCTCGGCCGGCGGGGACAAGCCCCAGCCGGGCGAGCCGCGCGGGTAACGCGGCCGGGGGCGGGACGTCGCGGCAATGGCGCAGCGGATCCTCATCGTCGAGGACGAGCAGGACCTGGTGAGCGTGCTGGAGTACAACCTGCAACGCGAGGGCTTTCGCACGCAGGCGGTACTGACCGGCCGCGCGGCCCTGGCGGCGTTGGAGCATGATCCGCTGCCCGAGCTCGTGCTGCTGGACCTCATGCTCCCCGACGTCTCGGGGACCGAGATCTGCCGGGCGCTGCGCCAGGCTGAGCGCACGCGCGCGGTGCCGGTGCTCATGCTCACGGCCAAAGGTGAGGAGATCGACCGCGTGGTCGGCTTCGAGGTGGGAGCCGACGACTACGTCGTGAAGCCATTCAGCGTGCGGGAGCTGCTGCTGCGGGTGAAGTCGCTGCTGCGTCGCGCCCACGCCCCCCAAAGCGGTGCGGAGCCGCTGACGGTTTTCGGTTCGATCCGCGTGGACCACGCCAGCCACCGCGTGTGGGTGGAGGAGCGGGAGGTCAAGCTCACCGCGCTCGAGTTCCGGTTGCTGGCCACGTTCCTGTCGCGCCGCGGGCGCGTCCAGAGCCGCGACCAGCTCTTGAGCGACGTGTGGGGGATCCACGCCGAGGTAGAGACCCGCACCGTCGACACCCACGTCAAACGCCTGCGCGAGAAGCTGGGGCCGGCCGGAGTCCTGGTGGAGACGCTGCGCGGCGTGGGCTACCGCCTGCGCGCCCATCCCGATGAGGAGCCGCTTTGAAGCTGGGCGTCCGCGGCAAGCTCTTCGTCCTCTCGCTGCTTACGATCCTCGCCGTTGGTCTCGCCAGCGGGGCCTACCTGGGGCACGAATTGCGGCGCTGGATGGAGCGGCGCATCGAGCGCGAGTTGCTCGCCGACGCGCAATCTGGCCGGGCGTTGGTCGAGGACGCGCGCGGCGCGGCCACCGTGGAGCAGGTGGACCCGCTGGCCGACCGCCTGGGGCAAGCCACGGGCGCGCGCATCACCATCGTCGACCACGGCGGCCGCGTGCTGGGCGACTCGCAGTTCGACGCCACCGTCCTGGCCGCGCAGAGCGGCTTAGGGGGCGGGCCGCAGGCCGGGCCGCCCGACGCGCCCCAGGGCGCGCCGGCCGGGCCAGCCTCCGGCGGCCCTGCGCGCGGCGCCCGCACGCTCGGCGTGCCCATCGCGGGCGCTCCGGACATGATTGCGGTGAGCGTCCCGTGGGTCCGTCCGGAAGGCCGCGGGATGATCCGCGCGATGCTCCCGCACGACCAGATCGACCACACGCTGGACGAGCTACGCTTCCTCATCCTCGTCGCAGGCCTGCTGGGGCTGGTGACCGCGGTCCTGATGAGCGCGGGCGCTTCGTGGTTCTCCGCGCGGGAGCTGCGCAGCCTCGTCCGGCACGCCGGCGCCATCGCGCGCGGAGCGTCGCCCCGGCGCCTGGCCGTGCGCTCGCACGACGAGCTGGCCGGCCTGGCCGGCAGCTTCAATCGGATGGCCGACGAGCTGGAGCGCAGCGTCGCCGATCTCGCGCAGGAGCGCGACCGGTTCGCAGCCGTGCTCGAGGGCATGGAGGAAGCCGTGCTGGCTCTCGACAGCTCCCAGCGAGTCACGCTCGCCAACCGGGCCGCCCTGGCGCTGCTGGGCCTCGCGGATCCGCCCGTGGGGCGCGCCCTGGTGGAAGTGACCCGCGCACCCGCCGTGCACGAGCTTGTCGCGCGGGCCGTGGGTGGAAGCGAGGCCGTGGGCGAGCTCGAGCTGGCTGGAGGCAAACAGCTGCTGGTACGGGCGGCGCCCCTGCGCGCCACCGGGGGCAGCGTTCTCGTCCTGCGCGATGTGACGGAGCTGCGCCGGCTGGAGGCCGTGCGGCGCGACTTCGTGGCCAACGTCTCCCATGAGCTGCGCACTCCGGTCAGCGTGATCCTGGCCAACGCCGAGACACTGCTGGCCGGAGGGCTGTCCGACCCGGCGCGCGCCCGGGAATTCCTCGAGGGGTTGGGGCGCAATGCGGAGCGCCTGGCCCGCTTGGTGGCCGACCTGCTGGATATCTCGCGGCTGGAGGCAGGGCGTCACCCGTTGGAGCTACAGCCATTGGCCGTCGCGCCGGCGCTGCGGCGCAGCTTGGAGGCGGTTCAAGTGCCGGCCATTGCGAAGCGACTGCACTTCCAGGTGGAGTGCGACGAGGAGATCGCCGTGCTCGGCGACGCAAAAGCCGTCGATCAGGTGCTGCTCAACCTCGCGGACAACGCCGTCAAGTACACGCCCGACGGCGGCCACGTGCTCCTGCGCGCGCTGCCCGCCGCAGGAGCGACGCGCATCGAGGTGCGCGACGACGGGCCGGGCATCGCCCCCGAGCACCGCGAGCGGATCTTCGAGCGGTTCTACCGGGTGGATCCGGGACGCTCCCGCGCACTGGGCGGGACCGGGCTCGGACTGGCCATCGTCAAGCACCTCGTGACGGCCATGGGGGGGAGCGTCGGCGTGGAGCCCGCGCAGCCCAGGGGCTCGGTCTTCTGGCTGACCCTGCCGCGCATCGGCGCCCGCGCCGGCGCCGCCGCGTCCGCGGCGGTCCCGCTGGCGCAACGCGAGCGTCCGGGCGCGGCGTGAGGCCGGACCGGCAACACGAACGGCCCGACCCCGGGCGCCACGCCGGGCAAGCGCGATCGGACCGCGTGCCATCGCGCCGGCCGGCGGGGGACGACCCCGCCGGCCGGGCAGTCGTGCCTATTTGACCATCATCATCTTGCGGGCGAGGCGCTTGCCGTCCGCCTCGAGCCGGTAGAAGTACATCCCCGACGGCATCGGCTCGCCGCGGTCGTTGGTCCCGTCCCAGCGCACCGACCACTGGCCGGCCGTGAACGTCCGCTCCTCCAGGATCCGCACCTTGCGTCCCGCCAGGTCGTAGACGGCCAGACTCACCGGGCCCTCCCGCTGCACCGCGAAGCGGATCGTAGTGGCCGGGTTGAACGGGTTGGGCGCGTTCTGGAACAGCGCGGCCGGCAGCGGCTGCGGCCGCTCGCTCGCGTCGGCCGCCTGCAGCCACGCGTAGCGGTTCTGCGCCGCGTCGGCGTTGGCCAGCAGGTCGGCGAGCGTCGTTCCATACACGAGCGCGAAGGTGAACTCCAGCTCGGCGCCCGCCGGTATATCGTAGGGCCCCGTCGAAGTCAGCGCCGACCAGTCGATCAGGCTCGACGCGACCGTGTTGGTGATCAGCCCGCGCAGGAGGCGCGCCTTGTTGGTATCGTTGATGCGGCCGTCGGGGTACACGAACGTGGCGTTGTTGATCAGGGCGAGGTTGCGGTAGGCCGCGGGGAAGATGAGCTGGATCCCGTAGAATGGCCCATCCGCCACGCCGGGCCCCGCGTTCATGTAGGTCATGCGCCGGGCGGTGTCCACACCGCCCAGGTTGTTGCCATCGGCGATGTCCCAGTCGCAGAACACTCCCGCGTGATAGGTCGTGAGCGTGGTCGCAGCCAGGTTCTTCACCCGGTACGTGAGGATGATGAACTTGTCGTAGCCCGGAGTGCTGAACGCGTAGCTCTCCTGGGTGATCTGGAGGCTCTTGGGCGTGAGAGCACCGCTGTCGTCGAACAGCGACCGGAAGTCCTGGTTGGACCTGGGCGGCGTGACTTTCAGCACGCGTCCGTTGGGGTTGGTCACGGTCCGCCACTCGGCGGTCTCGAGCGTCACGCCCGTACCGGGGTAATCGTGATTGCAAACGTAGCCGGCGTTCTGTCCGCCCCACAACGAGCCCACGTACAGCGCACTGGCCTCGCCGGTGGGGCCGAAGCCCTCGCCGAAGCCGTGGTCGCTGTCGGTATACCCGAGGATCCCCGAATCGGTCACCGTGCCGTACACGGCCCCGACGTCGTGCGTCAGGAAGTCAGTCAGGCCGACCTGTAGCTGGCTGTCGATGGTGACGGTGTAGCCCTCTGCCGTCGTGATGGTGAGCAGCAGCGTCATCAGAAAGCCCTGTGGCGTGCCGGGGGCGACGCTCACGGTGAAAACGTCGGCGGAGTTGTCGGCGGAGCCGCCGCCGGCCGCGAGGTTGGGATAGCCGCTCGCGCCGTCGATGACCGTCACGTAGGGGTTCGCGGCCACGGACAACGCTCCGGTCACCGCGGTCGCGTTGATCACCGCGCTGTTGTTGGTGAGCTGGATGATCACGTCGATGGTCTCGCCCGGGTCGATGTAGCCGTTCCCGCCGGGCTCGTGGAAGCCCAGCGCGGTCTGTACGACGTAGGGCAGCTGCGCCGCAGGCACGGCGTTGACCGCGGCCAGCGCGTCGATGCGCCCAGCGCCGAACTGGTTGTCCTTGCCCGCGACCCCCAGGTCCACGCAGGTCTGCTCCAGGATGCGATCGATGTCCACTGGGGTAAGCGCTGGGTTCTTCTGCAACATGAGCGCGGCCGTGCCGGCGGTGTGCGGGCACGACATCGAGGTGCCGGTCCAGCTGTCGCCGGAGTACCCGTTCGGCTTCTGCAGCGAGTTGACCAGCACGCCCGGGGCGCAGACATCGGGCTTGGTGAGCCCGTCCGGCAGCGGCCAGTCGTTCCACGGGGCGACCAGCGCCCAGCTCGACGGGCCCATCGACGAGCCCGCATACGCCGCATCGCTCTTGTAGCCGGTGCCGCCGACCGCGTTCACGCCGCCGCGCGAGCTCCAGGGCACGGCCGCGTTGGCGTTCCACGCTGACGGGACGCGGGCGGTGAGGCCCAACTGGTCGGGCGGGAGGTTCGACGTCCCACCGTCGTTACCCGCCGAATTGAAGTAGGCCACGCCCGCCACGCGGATCGCGTCGGCATCCACGCGCGCGCTGCGCATCAGGGAGGGCGGCAGGATCCCGGTCACGCCGAGCGACTCGGTGAAGACGCGCGCGCCCATCCGGATGGCGTAGCCATGGGCTTCCCAGATGTCGCTGAGCGCCGCGCCGCCGCCCGCGCTGGGGAACACCTTGCACGGCAGGAAGCGGCAGCCCGGCGCGACACCGGTGGAGGTGCCGTTGGTCCCGTTCCCCGCTACGGTGCCCGCGGTGTGGGTCCCGTGGTTGGAGCCCCCGCCGGTCACATCGTCGTTGGGGTCGGAGTCACGATCGCCGAAGTCGTAGCCGTGCACGTCATCGATGTAGCCGTTGCTGTCGTTGTCGATGCCGTCGCCGGGAATCTCGCCCGGGTTGGTGAAGATCTGGCCTGCGATGTCGGGATGCGTCAGCCAGACGCCGGTGTCCATTCCGGCGACGAGCACCCCCGCGCCGGTGTAGCCCAGCGGCCAGACCTGATCCGCCCTGATCCACGAGATGCTCCACGCCGTGACTGGCACCAGGGGCTGGACGCGCGCGCCCGGCGCTGAGCGGTCTGCCGCCTGCGCTGGCGTCGGGTGCGCCGCCGTCACCGCGCTGATCATGTCATAGCGCTTGTCGTAGACGATGTCCGCCGGAGCTTTCGCTTGTGCGACGCTCTGGATTGCGTCGGCCGTGGCGCGGAACGCGATGCCGTTGACGGTCCACAGCGAGCGCAACTGCGAGACGCGTCCCGCGCTCTCAGCTTGGCGCAGGATCGCCATGGCCTCCGCCTGGGTGGCGGCCGCGTGGGCCTGCAGCACCTCGATCACGCGCAGCTGGCGCTCCCGCCAGGGCACACCCTGCAGCGACGCGTCCAGCGCCCCGAGATCGACCGGGGCATCGAACAGCATGAGCGCGGGAGCCTGGGCCCCGGGGCCCTTGGCGCTCAGCGTTTGCAGCAGCTCGGGGTCGATGGTCGCTCCCGGGGCGGAGCCGGCCGCCGCGAGGATCAGCAGCGGGAGAATGAAGAAAGCTCGACGTGCCATGGGTGGACGGGCTCCTTCAGAATGGGGGGATGCCTTCGGTGCAGGAAGCGTTCGGAATGTCCCGGGCGCCCTGGGGTCGGCTACGCAACCCCCGGTCCCGTCCGGGCAGTCCCAGCCGTGAAACCGTTGAGGGAGAAGTATTTATACCACATCTGGCCGGAAAACTCAACCGCGGCCGAGCGGGCCGCCGTTGCTGCGTGCGCCTGCGCAACGGAGCGCGCAGGACTCAGTCGATGTCGAACCGCACGCCCTGGGCCAGGGGCAGATCCTTGCTCCAGTTGATCGTGCAGGTCTGGCGCCGCATGTAGAGCTTCCACGCGTCGCTGCCGGCTTCACGTCCGCCCCCGGTCTCCTTCTCTCCACCGAATGCGCCGCCGATCTCCGCGCCCGAGGTGCCGATGTTGATATTGGCGATGCCGCAGTCGCTCCCCAAAGCCGACAGGAACGTCTCGGCCGCCCTCAGATTGGTGGTGAACATCGCCGAGCTGAGACCCTGGCGTACGCCGTTGTTGAGCGCGAGCGCTTCCTCCACGGTCTCGAACTCCATGACGTAGAGGATCGGCGCGAAGGTCTCCTCTTGCACGATGCCCATCTCCGGGCGGGCCTTCACGATGGTCGGCTCGACGAAGAAGCCCTTGCGCGCGACCCGCTTGCCGCCCGCGAGGATCTCGCCGCCCTCGGACTTCACGCGCTCCAGCGCGGCCATCATGGTCTCCACGGCCTCGCCGTCGATCATGGGGCCCAGCAGCGTCTCCTTCTCGAGCGGATCGCCGATCGGGATGCTGGCGTAGCCCTTGATCAGACGCGTGAGGAACTCGCCGGCGATCTTCTTGTGGAGGAACAGGCGGCGGGTCGTGGTGCAGCGCTGCCCGGCCGTGCCCACGGCGCCGAATGCCACCGCGCGCAGCGCCAGCTCGAGCTCGGCGTCGGGCATGATGGTGATGGCATTGTTGCCGCCCAGCTCCAGCAGCGCGCGGCCGAAGCGCCCTGCGACCACCTCGCCAATGCGCGTGCCCATCTTGCAGCTGCCGGTGGCGCTGATCAACGGCAGGCGGGGATCCTGGATCAGGCGCTCGCCCACCGTGGCGCCACGCCCGATGACCAGGTTGAAAATCCCCGCGAGCCCGTTGTCCGCCATGACCTTGTTACAAATGTGCTGGACCGCGATGGCGCACAGCGGGACCTTGCTGGAGGGCTTCCAGATCATGGTGTCGCCGCATACGGCGGCGATCATGGCATTCCAGGCCCACACCGCCACGGGGAAGTTGAAGGCGGTGACGATACCGACCGGCCCCAGCGGGTGCCACTGCTCGTACATGCGGTGGCGCGGGCGCTCGCTGTGCATGGAGAGGCCGTACAGCTGCCGGGAGAGCCCCACGGCGAAGTCGGCGATGTCGATCGCCTCCTGCACTTCGCCCTCGCCCTCGCTGAGGATCTTGCCCATCTCGTAGCTGACAAGCTTGGCCAGGGGCTTCTTCATGCGGCGCAGCTCGTCGCCCAGCTCGTGCACGATCTGGCCGCGGCGCGGCGCCGGGAGCATGCGCCAGGTCTGGAAGCTCTTGTGCGCCGCCGCCGCGACGGTTTCGTAGTCCTCTTCGCTGGCCTGCAGCACCTTGGCGATCGGCTCGCCGTCGCTGGGGCAGATGCTCGTGAGCTCGCCGCCCTTCGGGCGCTCGATCCACTCACCGGTGCAGGCGCCCGGGTTCACGCCCGCGAGCCCCAGCTCCTTGAGAAAGTCGCGCATGATGGAGTGCTCCTCGTGACGTCTTGCGCGGGAGGTGCGCGCGGAGGCCGGCAGAGCCGGCGACGGGGCAAGATACCACAAGGAAAGGGAACGGCCCAGCCTCGGGAGGAAGGCTGGGCCGTAGAGCGCTCACGCGTCACGGCAGCGCGCGGGCGCAAAGCAGAAGGTGAGATCCCGGACCGGGGTTGCCCGTGCGGTCTTCGCGCGGCATCGCCCCCGCAGGGATGAGGAAGCCGAAGGTCACCACCGGTGGCGGTGCCGCCCGTCAGGGCCCGGGCAGCCTCATCGGTCCGGGGATCTCTGGCGCGGGTCCCTGCAAGGACTGTGCGCGCGTGGGAAGAGATTGCCCGGCAAGGGTGCAGGGCCGGCCCGGGCGCCCGCCCGCGCGCCCTTGAGGGGCGCGGCGTGGACGGACCCGCAGCTCCCCTCTACCTTGAGGCCGGCCGGCGAAGGCGACGGATCTTGCCGCGTCCGGCCCCGCGGCTTCCCGTGCGTGCGGGATATGGCGGCCGGCGCCCGGCTCCTCCCCGCATCGGCCTGCGCGTCCGTGTTTTCCCACGCCAAGGAGCCACCCGTGGAGCAGCACGCCCTGCCCCAGCGACCCGCCAACCGGCTGGCGCGCGAAAAGAGCCCCTACCTCTTGCAACATGCACACAACCCCGTGGACTGGCACGCGTGGGGGGAGGAGGCGTTCGCCAAGGCGCGCCGCGAGGACCGGCCGCTGTTCGTCTCCATCGGATACTCCACGTGCCACTGGTGCCACGTGATGGAGCGTGAGAGCTTCGAGGATCCCGCCATCGCTGCGCTCTTGAACGAGCAGTTCGTTCCGGTGAAGGTCGACCGCGAGGAGCGCCCCGACGTCGATGAGATCTACATGGCGTTCGTGCAGAGCCTGACCGGGCAGGGCGGCTGGCCGCTGAACGTCTGGCTCACGCCGGAGCGCAAGCCGTTCTATGGGGGCACGTACTTCCCGCCCGCCGACCGCCACGGCCGTCCGGGATTCGCGGCGGTGCTGGGCGCCATCGCCGCCGCGTATCGCGAGCGCCGCAGCGACATCCAGAACGCGGCGGGCGAGTACGCCGCGGCGCTCACGCAGCTCGCCACTCTCCCCAGCGCGCGCGCGGCATTGGGCGCGGAGATCCTCGACGCGGGCTACGCCCAGCTCGTCCGGCTGCACGATGACCGCCGCGGCGGCTTCGGGCGGGCGCCCAAGTTTCCGCGTGCGGATTTCGGCGCGCTTTGCCTGCGGACCTTCCACCGCACGGGCGACGCGACGGCGCTGGCCATCGCCTGCCGCACCCTGGACGCAATGGCCGCCGGCGGGATCTACGATCATCTCGGCGGCGGGTTCGCGCGCTACTCCACCGACGGCGAGTGGCTCGTGCCGCACTTCGAGAAGATGCTCTACGACAACGCTCAGCTCGCCTTCCATTACCTGGAGGCCTACCAGCTCACGCGGCAGCCGCGCTACGCCCGCGTGGCGCGCGAGACGCTGGACTACGTGCTGCGCGACATGACCGATCCCACGGGGGGTTTCCACAGCGCACAGGACGCCGACAGCGAGGGGGAGGAGGGCCGCTTCTACCTGTGGGACCTGGCTGAAGTCGAGCGCCTGCTGCCGACCGACATCGCGCCGCTGCTCATCGACCACTACGGTCTCACCGCGCAGGGCAATTTCGAGGGGCGCAACATCCTGCATCGCGCCACGACGACGGAGCAGCTGGCGGGCTCGCGCGGGCTGCCGGTCGCCGATGTGGAAGCACGCCTGCAGCGTGGCCGGGAGATCCTGAGGGCGGCCCGCAGCGGTCGGGTGCGCCCTCATCGCGACGACAAGGTGCTGACCGCCTGGAACGGGCTGATGATCCACGCGCTCGCTCGTGGCGCCAGCGTGCTGGAGGAGGCGCGCTACTTGAGCGCCGCGACGCGCGCCGCCGACTTCGTGGTGGGCACGCTGCGCACGCCCAGTGGCCTGCTTCGTCGGTACCGCGACGGCGAAGCCGCCATCCCCGCTGCCAGCGAGGAGTACGCCTGCCTGGTCCGCGGACTGCTGGAGCTCTACCAGGCTGGCTTCGATCTGCGCTACGCGCGCGCTGCCATCGAGCTGCATCGCGAGATGATGGAGCGCTTCGCCGATCCCGCCGATGGGGCGCTGTTCACGACGCCGACGGGCCAGGCGGACGTGATCGTGCGCGTGAAGACGGGCTACGACGGCGCGACTCCCACCGCGAACTCGCTCGCGGCCGCCAACTCCATCACGCTCTTCGAGCTCACCGGCGAGGACGCCTATGCCGCCCAGGCGGAGCGGATCCTCTCCGCGTTCAGCGCCGTCCTGAGCGAGCAGCCGTTGAGCCTGGCCACAATGCTCCTCGCACTGGACGCGTGGCTGTCGGAGCGCGTGCAGCTGGTGCTGGCCGGCGACGCTCTCGACCCGCGCACCGGGGCCCTGGTGGCGGCCGCCCGGTCGGGCTTCCACCCGGGGCTCACGATCTCCCTTGCGCCAGCTGCGGACGTGGGGGATGCTGCGGCCGCTCTGCTGTCGCCCGTGCAGGGCAAGCATCCGCAGCCCGGCGGCGCGCCCGCGGCGTACGTCTGCCGCGGCTTCGTCTGCCGCCGCCCGGCCCACGACCCGCAGGCCATGGCGCAGGACCTCGGTCTGACACGAGCCACGGGTGGAGTCTGATGCGCAGGACTGTTCCCCTGGTCTTCATCATGATGCTGGCCCTGCTCTCGCTCTTGCTGTGGCGGAGCACCGCCCGTCAGAAGTCCCAGCCTCCGCGGCCGGCGCAGGAGTTCTCGCTGGCGGCGGCCGCCACGCTGCCCAAGGACGTCCACTTCGATGCCGCGCTGCGCAACGTCCGCCGGCTCACCGACAACCCGGGTGGGCACAAGAAGTGGGATAACGCCGAGGCGTATTTCTCCCCGGACGGGCGCACGCTCGTCTTCCAGTCGACGCGCGACACTGCCGGCTGCGATATCATCTACGCCATGGCCCCGGACGGGACGGGGCTGCGGCAGGTCTCCAGCGGGAAGGGACGGACCACCTGCGGATTCTTCTCTCCGGACGGACGCTGGATCGTCTACGCCTCGACCCATCCGGCGGGTGACGGATGCCCGCCGCCGCCAGACCAGACCGCGGGCTACACCTGGGCGGTCTACGCCACGTACGACATCTTCAAGATGCCCACGTCGGGCGGAGTGCCCATCCGCCTGACCGATACGCCGGGCTACGATGCCGAGTGCGTCTTCCGCCCCGACGGCAAGCGCGTCCTGTTCACCTCCGATCGCGACGGCGACCTCGAGCTCTATGACATGGACCCCGAAGGACATGAAGTTCGCCGGCTCACCCAGACGCCGGGCTACGATGGCGGGGGCTGCTACACCGCCGACGGCCAGCGGATCGTCTTCCGTGCGCGCCATCCGCAGGGCGAGGAGCTTCTGGACTACCGGCGCCTGCTGGCCCAGCACCTGATCCGGCCGGCCAGGCTCGATCTGTTCATGATGGACGCTGACGGGGGCAACCCGAAGCAGCTCACCGCCGAGGGGGACAAGGGCGTCACCAGCTGGGCGCCCTACCCGCACCCGGATGGGCACCGCATCGTCTACGCCAGCAACCGCGACGACTTCGATGGAACCCTCAAGGGGCGCTACGGCTTCAATTTCGAGCTTTACCTGCTCGACCTGGCGGACGGCAGCAGCCGGCGTCTGACCTGGAATCCCGCCTTCGACGGGTTCCCGATGTTCTCGCCCGATGGCCGTCGGCTGGTCTGGTGTGGTAACTATGTGCCCGACAGGCCTCGGGACACCGACGTCGTGATCGGCGACTGGGCCGATCCGCCTCCACGCTAGCTGCCGCGGCACGGGGATTGCCTTGCGAGACGACCGCTCCGTCGACGGTGTGGCTCCCCCGGGAGCCCGGAAGGTGCCCGCAGCACCGGCTCCGCCCGCCCCCCAGAGGGACCTCGTGCTCATGCGGCAGGTGGCCCAGGGCCAGCGTCCCCGCAACATGCGCGCGCTGATCTACGACGGCGCGCTGCGCCTCGGCATGCTCCCGCGCGGCCAGCCCCAGGACGGCGACGCGCTCATCCGCATCCGGGCCTGCGCCATCTCCCGGCCGGACCTGGATATCGTACGGGGGGTGCGTCTGCCCGAAGTCCGGCCCACCGTGCTGGGCCACCAGTTCGTCGGCGAGGTGACGGAAGTGGCCCCCCCCGCGCCGGAGCGCTGGGTGGGGCGCCGGGTGATCGCACAATCCCATCGCGGCTGCGGTCGCTGCGGCGCGTGCCGGACCCGGCACCCGGGCCTCTGCGAGAGTGAGCTGCCCAGGCCCATCGGCACCGGTTCGCTGGATGGGGCCTTTGCCGAGTGGATCGCTCTGCCGGAGCGTTGCCTGGTGGACGTCCCACCAACCGTCGACGATGACGAGGCGGTGTTCGCTCACCCGCTCTCGGCCGCTCTCGCCGCGGTGGCGTGGATCGATGGGATACCGCCGCAGCGGGTGCTGGTGGTGGGCGATGGCAACCTCGGGCTGCTCGTGACGCTGGTGCTGCACGCCGAAGGCCACACGGTGAGCGTCCTGGGCCGTCACCCGTCCCGCCGGGATCTGCTCTGGCGCAACGGGATCAGCTTTACCGGGGTCCACGAGGATGCGGCGCTCGGCCGGAACATGACCGACGGCCCGTTCGCCCCCGAATCCTACGGTACGGTCTTCGAGTGCTCGGGGCGGCCTTCGGGCTTCGAGCTCGCCGCCACCGCGCTGCGGCCGCGCGGGCGGCTCGTCGTGCTCAGCCGTTACGGGCCGCAGGATGGATTCGACCTGCGGCTGCTGGTGGACCGGGAGATCGAGGTGATCGGGGTCAGCGGCGGGTCCCTGGAGGGAGGGCTGGACTACCTGGCGCGCAAGCGCATCGACATCCTGCCGTTGGTGCACGCCACGCTGCCATTGCAGGAAGGCGTTGCCGCGTTCGAGAAGGCGGGGCAGCGCGGGGCGCTGAAAGTCATCCTGCGCAGCGACGCCGGGAACACCGCGAGGCTGGGCAAGTGAGGGCGCTGCAGGTCGACGAAGGGCTCACGCTCGCGACCGTCCCGGATCCCGAGCTGCGCGAGGGGGAGCTGCGCGTGCGCGTGCGCATGAGCGTCGTGACCTCCCTCGATGTGGAGGTCGCCCAGCGCCTGGTGCCGTTCCGGGGCATCCCGGGCAGCTGTTTCACCGGGATTGTGGAGGACGCCCGCGGCACCGCGGCGCGCAAGCTGGTGGGTCGGCGCGTTGTGGGGCGCGGGCTCTACGGCTGCGGCGCGTGCGATACCTGCCGGGCCGGCACCGAGTGGCGCTGCCGCGACCGCGTGCGCCCCGGCTACCGCCTGGCGCACGGCGGCCACGCGGAGCTGGTGACGCTGCCCGTGCGAGCCGTCTGTCTGGTGCCCCCCGAGGTGAGCGAGGAAGCCGCGGCGATCGCGCCGTTGGTCGCCGGCGTCTACAGCGCGATCGCCCGCGGCGCCATGCCCACCTGGACCAACGTGCTGGTGATCGGCGACGGCGCCATCGGGCTGCTGGCGGCGCTCGCCATGTCCGGCGCCGGCTACACCGTCACCGTGCGCGGCAAGCACGGGCATTGTTTCGACCTGCTGCGCCGCCACGGAATCCACTTCAATCTGGCCGGCGACGAGGCGGAGGTCATGGGGCTGCGCCCGGGGCGCTTCGGGCCGGCGCTCGCCAGCTATCCCTACGTGGTGGAGGCCAGCGGACAGCCCTCGGGCTGGCTGGCCGCCGCGCGGCTGGTCTCGCGCGGCGGCGTGCTGTTCATGCTCAGTAGCGGCAATGACGCCCAGCCACGCGCATTGAGCTACATCCAGGACAAGAACGTGCGGGTGCTCGGGCTGCGGGAGGGACCGCTCGAGGCCGTGATGGGCATCCTCGCCGCCAAGCTGCTCGATCCCACCGAGGTGGTCACCCGCGTCTTCACGTTCGACGATGCGGTCGAGGCCTACGCCAAGGCGGCGGACAGCCGCCAGTGGCTGATCCTGCTCAAACTGGGCCGCTAGCCAACGCGTCCGCTCCGCCGTCCAACCCCTCAGCGCGCGATGCGGATCGAGCCGCTGCCCGTCTGCAGCCGCACCTGTGCGCGACCGTCGCCGAGCTGGAACGTCGCCTCGTCTTCCTTCAGGCGCTCCACCACGGCATCGTTCACGTCGAGGTGGATGCTCCCGCTGCCGGTGGACGCTTCCACGCGGGCCGACGCGTCGGAGGGCACGCGCAGCAGGATCTCGCCACTGCCGGTGTCCAGCTCGTAACGACCGTCGCCCATGCGCGTGAGCGCCAGCTCCAGATCGCCGCTCCCGGTGTCCACGCTGAGCGATCCGCTCACCTTGGCGATCTCCACGTCGCCGCTGCCGGTATCGACGGAGATGTCGCCCGTAACGTCGGACAGCTCCACGTCGCCGCTGCCGGTGTCCACGCGCACGCCGCCTCGCACGCGCCGCAAGGTGGCGTCGCCGCTCATGCTGAAGAGGGTCAGATCCGCCTCCACGCCGTCGACCTGATAGCCACCGACGGCCAGCCCCGTCTGGAGCTTGCTCCCCCGCGGCACCCGCACGGTCAGGTCCGCGTACGCCTCCGTACCCGCGCCCCTGCCCGTGACACGGACGCGGTGGCCGCGTTCGCCGCCGAACAGCTCGCGCACCCACTCCTGCTTCTCATGGTCGCCACGCGAGTGCTCGAAGACGGTGGTCGACCCGTGCCCCATGGGCGGGTAGACGAAGCGGTCTTCCTTGTCGAGGGGATACCGCAGCACCAGCTTCGCCTGTGGCCCGTCGGAGGTCTCGATCCGCACCGTCTCGCGCGTCCCGTCCTTGCCGCGCACTGCCACGTCCACCTCGAACGCTGGGCCGTCGTTGGGGAGGATCGTAACACTGCCGGCCAGATTGACCAGCAGCAGCGACTCTCCTTTGAGGCTGACGTGCTGGTCGTAGTCGGCGCGCGCGGGAACCGGCGGCAGCGCGAGCCCCGCCAGCCCGCTCAGCGCGACGATCGCAGTCAGATCGGTCGCTGTCCGCGCTGCTCGCGCTGTCCACGCTGCTCGCACTGTCCGCCTGGATCGCGCGCCGCAGCCTGGCCGCGCGCACCGTGGGCGGCTCGCGCGCGGCGGCACCCGCTGGCCGCGCGTGCTGCTCGTCTCCTGCATGGCTCCTCCTCGTCGTTCGGTCATTCGTGGGTCGTTCGAGCGGCGATCGCGGCGTCAGCCGCGGCCGCGCTGCCGGATTCGCACGCCTCCGCTGGAGGTGTCGAGCACCACCTGCGCCTCTCCGCCGCCCACCACCAGCTCCACCTCATCGCGGGCCAGATGCTGTGTGCGGGCCTCCTTCACGTCTACGCGTACCTCGCCGCTGCCCGTGCTCGCCTTGATCCGCGCCGAGGCGTGGTCGGGCAGGTCAAGCGTGATGGTCCCCGCCCCGGTATCCACCTTGAAGGCGCCGCGCTGCAGCGCGTCCAGCTGCAGCGAGACGGCGCCGCTGCCGGTGTCGATCGTGAGGCGCTCGGCACTCACGGCGCCCGCCTCGACGCCGCCACTGCCGGTGTCCACTTCGAAGTCGCGGCACTGCACGCGATCGAGCTGCACGTCGCCACTGCCGGTGTCGACCGCGAACTTCTCCCCACGGCACCCGCGCGCGCTCACATTGCCGCTGCCGGTGTCCACGTGCAGATCGCCTTCTACGTCGGAGACGTCGACCTGTCCGGAGCCGGTGTCGACGTCCAGCCGGCCATGCACGCCGTCCACCTGGACGTCGCCCGCTCCCGTGTCCAGCCACACGTCGCCGTCCACGTTCGCAGTGCGCAGCGGGCCGCTCTTGAGGGCCAGGCGCAGGTTCGCGCCGACGCCCCGGGCGTCGATCCGCCCAACGCCCAGATCCACCTCCAGGCGCGCGCCGCTGGGCACCTTGACGTGCACGTCGGCCCACATCTCCAGTCCAAAGCCGCTACCCTTGACCTCGACCTTGCGGCCGGCGAAGCCCGCCAAGAGCGCATCGAGCCAGCGGCGATGCTCCCCCTCCCGATCCTTGGCGTCGCGGATGCGGAAGTTGCACTGCGAGTCCGGTCCGAGCTCCGGGTAGATGAAGGCGCGCTCTTGCTCGAGCGGAAAGCGCACCGAGAGCTGTGCGTGGCTTCCTTCGGTGGTCTCGATGCGTGGCTGGGCGTCGCTGGCGTCGCGGCCATGCACCTGCACTTCGACCTCGAAGGCGTCTCCCTTGTTGCCCGTCACCTCCACCCGCCCGATCAGGTCGGCGATCACCAGCTCCTCGCCGTGGAACGTGAAGCTCTGGGAGCGATCCGCGGCAAGAGCGCGAGCAGTGGTGCCCAGGGCCGCGGCCAGCAGCAGCAGCGCGGCGGCTGGCCCGTGGCGCAGGCGGTGCGCGCGCGCGGAACCCCGGCGAGCGCCGGCTCGGTTGGACATGGCGATTCCTCCTGCTGGCGCGGGGATGTCGCTGCGGTGCGCGTCGCGCGGATCGCGCTGGCGGCGCGGGCAGTACGCCGGTCCCCCTCCAGCGCTGGCGGTGCGGGGCGCGGCCGTCACGTTGCATGAGACGCGCGCGCGGGCCGCTGGGTTGCACGACGCGGCCCTTGACGTCGGCGCGCGCCGCAGGTTCCCTCACGAGGCCATGGTTGCCCAGGAACGCCTCCGGGTCGAGCGCGAGGATGGCCTCGTTACGCTTGCGCTGTGCCGCGGGCGCGGCAACGCGCTGGACCGCGAGACCCTGCAGGCCCTGGCCCGCGCCTTCGCGCAGGCCCGTGGTGCGGGCGCACCGCCCGTGGTGCTTGGGGCCCTCGGGGCAGCGTTCTGCACCGGGTTGGACCTCCACCAGGCCGCCCGGCTCGATCGCGCGGAGATGGGAGAGCTGATGCTCGATTTCCATCACGCCCTACTGGCCTGCTTCGCGTATCCAGGTCCTGTGGTGGCGGAAATCGGGGGCCACGCCCTGGCGGGGGGCGCGCTGTTGGCGTTGGCCTGCGACGCGCGCCTGATCGCAGACGCGCCCATCTCCTTCGGGATCCACGGGATCCGACTGGGCGTGGCCTACCCCGACGTCGCGGTGGAGGTGCTGCGCGCGGCGCTGGCTCCCTGTCACGTCGAGCGCCTGCTCTACCGCGGCCGGCGTCTCGATCCCGTCGAGGCGGCCCAGTTGGAGTTGGTGGAGGAGCCGGTTCCCGCCGACTGTCTGGCGGAGCGCGCGCGGCAGAAGGCGCGCGAGCTGGGGGCGGGGCCTGGCTCCGCCTACGCCGCTGCCAAGGTACGCGTGCGTGGCGCCGCCATCGAGCGGCTGGAGACACTGGCGGCGGAGGGATCGCAGGCGCCCGGTGCGCGCGCCTGGCTGGACGTGTGGTTCGACCCGGCGACCCAGGCGCTGCTGCGCGAGGCGCGGGCGGGCTTGCGCCGGCGTCCGCCGGGTCTGCCGCCCGGGGATGCGGCGATGAGCGCAGACGCTGTGGGCTGGCGCCAGGACCGCCGCGGCGCGAAACTAGTGCCCTGCAACCCGCGAGGCCCGGAGGGGCCGCATGATCCAGACGCAGACCCACGATGACATCCTCACCCTCGTCCTGACCCGCGGGAAGGGCAACTCGTTGTCCACGGAGTTTCTGCGGGCGATCGCCACCACGCTGGCGGACGCGCGGCGGGCGCTGCCGCGCGGCCTGGTGCTGACCTCCGCAGGCAAGACCTTCTGCGCCGGGCTGGACCTGCAGGTGGCTCTCGCCCTGGACCGCGCCGGTATGCGCGACCTGCTCGAGGCGCTCTACGCGGTGGGCCGTGGACTGTTCAGCTTCCCGCGCCCGGTGGTCGCTGCCCTCAATGGGCACACCATCGCCGGGGGCGCGGTGCTCTCGCTGTGCTGCGACGTGCGCATGATGTGCGGTGGCGAAGGCCGCTGGGGCCTCAGCGAGATCGCCCTGGGGCTCTCGGTGCCTGGCTGGGCGGTGGAGGTGGCGCGCTACGCGCTCCCGCGCCCCGTACTGGAGCGGGTGCTCTATTCAGGGCGCCTCTACCCCGGCTACAAGGCCTACGACATGGGGGTGCTCGACCTCGTTCCCGACGAGTCGGAGCTGGGGCCCACCGCTTGCGACCTGATCGTGAAATTCACACCCTCGGTGCGCGCGTTCTCCGACATCAAGGGCCGCCTCCACGCGCCCACGCTGGCCGCCATGGATGAGGCGCGGGCGGACGAGGAGGCCTGGCTGGACCTGTGGTTCAGCGACGAGGCCCAGGCCCGCATCGCCGCGGCGCTGGCCGCGCTGCGCAAGAAGTAGCGAGGCAGAGTGTCCAAGCCATCCGCCCCGGACCACCCGATCCTGTTCATCCCGGGCCCCACCGAGGTGCACCCCGATGTGGCGCGCGCGGGAGCGCGTCCGATGATCGGCCATCGCGGCCCGGAGATCGGTGAGCTCTTGCGCCGCACGCTCGCGCGCGTCGCGCCCGTGATGGGAACGAGCGTCAGCGTATTCCCGCTGGCGTGCTCGGCCACCGGCGCCATGGAGGGGGCGGTGCGCAACGCGGCGCCCGGCCGGTTCCTGCACCTGGTGTGCGGGGCCTTCAGCGAGCGGTGGGCTAGCATCCGCCAGGCCTGCGCCCTGGACGGCGACGTGCTGGAAGTACCGTGGGGCCAGGTGCACGATCCGGGCGAGGTGCGACGCGCGCTGCGGGCCAAGCGCTACCACGCGGTCACGCTCGTGCACAACGAGACCTCCACGGGCGTGATGAATCCGCTGCCCGAGCTCGCGCTCGCCGTGAAGGAGCAGGACGACGTGCTGCTGCTGGTGGACACGGTCAGCTCCATGGCCGCCGTCGAGCTGCGCCTGGATGAATGGGGTGTGGACGTGTGTTTCGCCGGGACGCAGAAGGCGTGGGGGCTCCCCCCGGGCATGACGCTGTGCGCGGTCTCACCGGCGGCGCTCCGGCGCAGCGCGCAGGCGCCAGGCAAGGGCTACTACTTCGACTGGGTCGAGCACCAGAAGTACCTCGACAAGGCGCAGACCCCCGCCACACCGGCCATCAGCCTGCTCTACCAGCTGGAGGCCGCCCTGGACCGCATCGAGTCCGAAGGGCTGCCCTCACGCTACGCGCGTCACCGCGCCATGCGCGACCAGGTGCTGACCTGGGCACAGGGGCGCTTCCCGCCCTTCGCCCAGGAGGGCTTCCGCAGCGTCACGCTCACGACTCTGCGCGGCAATGGCGTAGACCTGGGCGCCGTCCTGTCGGCCGTGCGCAAGCGCGGCTACGTGGTGGGCGGTGGGTACGGCAAGACCAAGGGGGAGGTCTTCCGCGTGGGCCACATGGGCGAGATCACCCCCTCGCTCCTGCGCGAGATGCTCGCGGTCTTCGACGAGGAGCTTGCCACCCTGGGTGGGCCGCGCTCATGAGCGCAGCGCGCTCGCAGCCCGCGGACCGTCCGGTCGGCGGCGACCTTCCCGCTGGCGAGGGGCCCATCGTCCTGGTGCTCGAGCCGGTGGCCGACCGCGGTCTGGCGCTGCTCGCGCAGGCCGGACTCAGCGTCGTGCGCGGCGACCGGCTGGAGGGCGACGCGCTGCAGCGTCAGCTCGCCATCGCCGATGCCATCCTGGTGCGCAGCGGCACCAAGGTCGACCGCGCGCTGATCGACGCGGCACCCTGCCTGCGCGCGATCGCCCGGGCGGGTGTGGGCCTGGATAATGTGGACGTCGAGGCGGCGACGCGCCGGGGCATAGCAGTGATGAACACCCCGGGAGGCAACGCCCTGGCCGCCGCCGAGCACAGCTTCGCGCTGCTGCTCTCGCTGGCTCGGCACGTGGCCGCCGCCCATGCGTCGCTGGCGCGCGGGGAGTGGAAACGCCACGAGTTCGTCGGCACCGAGCTGGCGGGCAAGCGCCTGGGGATCATCGGCCTGGGCAAGATCGGCAGCCTTGTGGCCGTGCGCGCCCGCGCCTTCGACATGCACGTGCTCTGCTACGACCCGTACCTCTCCGACGAGCGCGCGCGGACGCTGGGCGTGGAGAAGATCGAGCTCGACCTGCTGCTGGCCACGGCCGACGTCGTGACGCTACACGTGCCGCTGACGGAGAGCACGCGCGAGATCCTGTCGGCAGCGCGACTCGCGCGCCTCAAGCCCACCGCCCTGGTGGTCAACTGCGCGCGCGGAGGGCTGATCGACGAGCAGGCCCTCGCCGACGCGCTGCGCGGCGGCCGGCTGGCCGGCGCGGCGCTGGACGTGTTCGCCCAGGAGCCGCCCGCCGGTAGCCCGCTGGTGGGGCTGCGCAACGTGGTCCATACACCGCACCTGGGGGCCTCCACGCGGGAGGCCACCGAGAACGTCAGCGTCACGATCGCCGAGGCGCTGACTGCCTTCCTGCGTGACGGCGACCTCTCCCACGCGGTCAACCTGCCGTACGCAGCGGCCAATCTGCGCGCGCTCGCCCCGCTGATGGACCTGGCCGAGCGTCTGGGCCGGTTCCAGGCAGGGCTGCTCGACGGAGCCCCCACCCGCGTGGAGGTCGAGGCAGCCGGCGATGAGCCCGTCGACGTCGCGCCGCTGACGCAGGCCTTCCTGTCCGGCCTGCTGCGCCAGGCGTGCGGCGAGGAGGTCAACGCGGTCAACGCGCGGCTCAAGGCCAACGACCGCGGGCTGGCCGTCACCGAGGGCCGCGGGCCGGCGCACCCGATCTACCCGCTGCTGGTGTGCACCCGGGTGCACGACGGCGCACGCTGGCACCAGGTCGATGGGGGCGTACTGGCGCCGCGCAGCCCGCGCATCGTGCGCGTGGACAGCTATTGGATGGACGTGCAAGCCATCGGCAATCTGCTGGTGATGACCAACGCCGACGTGCCGGGCGTCATGGGCAAGGTGGGGACGCTGCTGGGCGAGCGCGGCATCAATATCGGCGAGATGCGCCTGGGGCGCGGCGACCAGCCGCAGCACGCCATCAGCCTCTGGCAAGTGGACGAGCCGGTCCCGCCGGCAGTACTGGGCGAGCTGCGCGCGATCGAGGAGATCGCGGACTGCCGCCAGGTGAAGCTGGGAGCGGCGCAGGCGAGCTGAGCCGCAGCGCCCGCTCCGCCGTCGTTGCGTGCTGAGTCCCCGCGCTGGCGCGCAGGGCACGCGCGCCGCGCAAGCGTCCGGTGCCGGCCGCCGCGTGCTACCGCCCTCAGAACTCGGTCACGACCGGCTCGTGGATCTGCTGCTCGATCTGGCGCCCGAAGCGCCGGCGGAAGTCGGCGGCCAGCGCGGTGGCTACCAACAGGATCCCCGACGAGATGAAGAACGGGCTGCGAGGCCCGCGCAGCTGGAACGCCGTCGCGGCCATCACCGGCCCCACCACGCGGGCCAGGCTCGCCAGCGACTGGTTCAGGCCTAAGAACGCCCCCTGCTCGTCCTGCGGCGCGGCGCGGGAGAGCAGCCCGTTGAGTGAGGGGTTATTGATCCCGAAGCCCAACGGCATCAAGGCGCAGCCGACGATGACGATCGGCCAGGTGGGCGCCGCCGCGATGGTCAGCAGAGACGCTGCCAGCAGGAAGGGACCGGCGACGATCAATCCGCTCTCCCCGAAGCGCGGCACGAGGCGCCGGATCAACCCGCCCTGGATCACCGCCGACACGAGCCCGATGAAGAACATGTAGCGTCCAGCGATGGGCGCGGCGGCCATCACCTGCTCGGTGGTGGACCCCGTGAGCGAACCGGCGACCCGGAACACGTCCGGGAAGCGCGCCAGCCCGAACCGGATGAACATGGACTCGAAGGCGGAGAAGGCCAGGATCGCCAGGAAATAGAGCAGCAGGATCATGCCGATGCGCCCGTCACGCAGCGCCACGCCCAAGGTGTCCAGCGAGAAGATGCGCGAGGAGCCGCCGCGGCGCCCCGGCGGCTCGGTGAGCCGGAAGAAACCCACTGTCGCTGCGGTCAGCGACAGCGCCGCGGCCACGAACCCGGGCATGCTGAGCGACACACGCACCAGCTCGCCGCCCAGCAGCGGCCCGAAGGTGAACCCCAGCCCGAAGGCCGCGCCCACCAGCCCCATGCCCTTGGCGCGGTCCTTGGCCTGCGTGACGTCGGCGATGTAGGCCTGCGCCGTCGAAACGTTGGCGCCGAAGAAGCCCGCCAGCATGCGCGAGGCGAACAAGAGCGGCAGCGAGCGCGCCAGGCCGAACACGAAGTACGATGCGGCCGTTCCCAACAGCCCGCCGATCATGACGGGCCGCCGGCCCCAGCGATCGGAGACACGTCCCCACATCGGCGCGAACAACAGCTGCATCGCCGAGAACGAGGAGAAGAGCAGGCCGAGCTGCAGCTCGCTGGCCCCGTACGCCTTCGAGTAGATCGGCAACAGCGGGATGACGATGCCGAATCCCAGCAGGTCGATGAAGACCGTGAGGAAGACAACCAGCAGGGGGCCGCGAGCCGCGCCTTTGCTGGGGGTCGTTGAAGCATCCATGGCGGACCAAGATAGCAGGCGAGCGCGCAGGCTGCTCGCAGGAAAACTCGCGGCGAGCCCGCCAGCCGCGGGCAGGACGGGCGGCGCGGCGCCGCTCAGCCCATCCAGGCGCCGTTGTTGACGTCGATCGCCTGCCCGGTGATGCCGCGCGCGTCCTCGGACAGGAGCCAGGCCACCACGCCGGCCACGTCCTTCGGCTCGCTCATGCGTCGCAGCGGCACGGCGCCGACAGCACGGCGCCGGGCGACGTCGTAGCTGGTCTTCAGACCCTCCGCGATCTCCCGGATGCCGCGGGCAGCCATCGCGGTATCGACCCACCCCGGACAGAGAGCGTTAACCTGCACGTTGTCCTGCGCCAGCTCGTGGGCCAGCGCGCGCACCAGCCCCAACACGCCGGCCTTGGCTGCACAATAGCCCGTGTGGCCAGGCACGCCGAAGCGCGCCAGCACGGAGCTGATTGCCACCAGATGGCGCACGCCCGGGCCGGGCGCGAGCTGCCGCTGCGCTGCGCGCAGGCAGTAGTACGTGCCGCTGAGGTTGGTGGAGACGAGCTCGTCGAAGCGGTCGCCTGGGCCCGGCGCGTTGGCGCCGCCGATGCCGCTGTTGGCGATCAGCGCGTGGAGCGGCCCGTGCTCGCGCGCCGCGGCGGCGAACGCTTCATCCACCTGCGCCTGCGCGCGGATGTCGCAACGCCACCAGGCTACGCCGGCGGCCCCCGCGCGCCGTGCCTCCTCGCCCGCCTCCTGCAGCCGCGCCACGTCGCGTGCCATCAAGCTCAGGCGTGGGCCCTCGCGCGCCAGGCGCAGGGCGATGGCCCGGCCGATTCCCGTGCCGGCGCCGGTGACGGCGATGTGGCGGGTCTCGATCCGTCCGTCCAGGTCCCGCGTCGTGCTCATCGTGCTCACCATTCGGTCGCAAGCCCGGCGTCGCCGGGGAAACGGTCATGGGGAGCCCGGGGGGCCAGCCACCTCGGGCCGCCGGGACTCGCTGTAGACGCGGTAGCAGGCCAAGAACAGCGCCAGCACTGCCGGCCCCAGCAGCAGCCCCAGGAACCCGAACGCGCGCAGGCCGCCCAGGATGGCCAGGAACAGCCACAGGATCGGCAGCTTGGTCTCACGTCCGATCAGCCAAGGACGCAACGTGTTGTCCACCAGGCTCACCACCAGCGTGCCCCACAGGAACAGGCCGACGCCGGCGGCCATGTGCCCGGTCAACATGAGACCCACGGCAATCGGGAGCCAGATCACCACCGGGCCCACGAACGGGATCAGCGCCGCGATCAGCGTGATGGTGCCCATCACGACGGGGACCGGAGCTCCCGCCACGGCGTAGCCCACGCCGGCCAGGAACGCCTGCACGACTGCCGTGATGACCACACCGCGGAACACCGCATTGATCGTCTGGCCGGCCAGGCGCAGCAGGTGCGCGGCCAGCTCGGGCTCCAAGGGGAGCCCGCGCTGCAACTGCGCCAGCCAGCCCGGGCCATGACGCAAGAAGAAGAAGTAGGTGACCACCGTCATGCCAGCGCCGACGGCAGTGCCGGGCACGTTGCGGCCGATTTCGCGCACATGACTGACGGCCAGCTCGGAGAAGCCCGAGACGACCTGCCGCAGGCTCTCCTCGATCCCCTGCGGTCCCAGGCGCGCCTGCTCGGGGAGCACCCACACGAGCGCCGGGCGCAGTCGCGAATGGTCGATCCAAGTTGCGATGCGCTGGAATGCTTCCGAGCCCATGGAGGCGCGAATCGCCGGCCACAGGTCGCGCACCTCGGTAATGAAGCGGGTCACGAACAGCCAGGCTGGTACGGCGAAGATCGCCAGCGTCAGCACCGTGGAGATGGTCGCGGCCAACCGCGCGCGCCCGCCCACCAGGGCCAGGATTCGCCGGTGCAGCGGGAAGAAGAGGGTTGCAAGCGCTGCGGCCCACAGGATCGGCCGCGCCACCGGCGCATAGATCACCACCAGCAGGGTGAACAGCACGAGGGCGATGATCCCGAACCCAACGGCCAGCGCGCGGCGGCGCAGCTCGGCGACGGGGGAGACGGGGGAGCCGGGCGCGGGATCGCGGGAGGAAGGAGCCGCCTCGGTCATGGCGCGCGGAGTCTACCGCCGCGCCGCGCACCCGGCCAGGTCGATCCTGCCGCGGAGAGTCCTGCGCTGGCGCGACGCGGGCGAGCGGAGCAGAATCTGGTGCGCACTCGCCGCGCGCCCATCGAGCGTGTCCGCTCGCGGCGCGGGCGTTTCGCACGAATACCGCGCGATCAGTACGAGAAGAAGTAGAGGTCGGCCGCCACCGGCTGCATGTTCACCAGCGCCGATCCGTCAGGGAGGAAGTCGGCCACGTGCTGCGTCGCGTCATGGCGGTGCCACAGCAGACGGATCTCCTGCGGCGTGGTGTCGCGCAGCTCGAAGGTCACGGCGACGGTACCGTTGGCCGTGCCGGTGATCGGCCCGAAGCGCAGGAAGCTGCGGTCGAGATCGCGCGCGATCGTGACGTCGACGTCGAAGAAGTCCAGCAGCGTGTCGAACTTCCCGCCACGCTGCAGCCAGACCGCGACGCGCACGCGCGCGTGCACGTCCGGCCGCCGCGTGCGCCAGCGTACGGCGATCCCCGCCAGGTCGAGGTCGCCGACGGGAAAGCTCTGCCCCACGGTGGCGTCCTTGACCAAGGCAGGGCTCGCGTCATTTCCCACCGCTTGCTCCAGGTCGGGCAGCCGCGCCGGCAGCGGCAGGGCGAGCATCTCCTTCAGCCCGCCCGGCACGCGCGCGAGCACGCGGAACTCGTCGGGGCGGTCGACGACGTTCCCGACCAGGGAGTAGTTGCGACGCAGATAACTCCACAGCTGCGGGGCGTCAGCCCGCAGCTGGTCGCGCGAGTGGCTCAACACCGGACTCAGCAGCGCGACCGGCGGGGCCGAGGCGTCCAACGAGGCGATCACGCTGGCTGGGTCGCGCACCTCTCCGGGCCCGACGGTCGCCTGCGCGGTGGCCAGCGGCGCGTCCAGCAGGAACTGCAGCCCCGGTTGCGCGGGCCAGATGAGCACGGGCGCGGCGGGCGTGCCGTTGTTGCCGCCCGTCCGCGCGACGATGTCGGCGAGCACGCCGTCGAGGCCCTCCGCCCGCGCCGGGGAGAGCTGGACGCCCGCCCGCGGGCGCTCCCACGTCTGCAGCGTTGCGCGCCGCGCGTGCAGCCCGAGCCAGAGCGGCTCGGCGGCTAGCGGACCGAGCGCGCCCAGCGCGAGCACCCACGCTGCGGCGCGCCCCACGGGCTGCGCGCGCGGTGGCAGGCGTGACGGCGCCAGCACGGCCGGGAGCACCCACAGCGAGCCCAGCCAGCCGGCGCGCAGGTGATTGAGGCCGCCGGCGGGTACCAGCACGCCCCATCCGGCCAGCGCGAATGCGCACAACCCCGCCTCGATCCCGGCCTGCGCGCCGCGGCGCCGCAGACTCAACGCCAGCGGCGGCACCACCCAGATCGCCAGCAGCAGCAGCCGCAAGGCCAGCGAGCGCAGGGCAGCGTGGGCGGGCCAGGCGGCGCCCAGCCGCTCGCCCGTCGCGAGCTCGGCGAAGGGGAGGTCGAGCCATGCGCCAGAGCGCAGCGTGCGCAGCCACGCGAGCAGGCCGCCGTGCGCCATCTGCTGCTGCCACTGTCGCAGCGGGTGCACCACCGTGTCCCAGAGCGCGGTATCGAGCGCACCCGAGAGCGCCGCCAGCGCCAGCGGAAGCGCGACGACCGCGAGCAGCCCCACGGCCAGCCGCGCCGCGAGAGCGCGCGACCGCAGGATGCCCGCGCGCGCGATGGCTGCGCTCGCCAGCAGCACGAACGCCCCCGCCACCCCGGCGCCGGCGCCGAACCAGCCCAGCGTGCCGAACGCGCAGCCCCACAGCAGCGCCGAGCGCGGGGGGAGCCACCGATCGCGCGCACAGTCGAGCGCATGGCCAAAGAGCACCGCCAGCACGCCCAGCGTGACGATCCACGGCGGTGGGGGCCCCAACGCAACGACGCCCAGCGGCACCAGCCACGCGCGCGCGCCCGCGCCCGTGCGCTGCGCCGCCCAGAAGCCCGCTGCCGCTGCCGCTGCGCTGCAGACGCTCTTCAGCCACACGAGCCCCAGAGCGCTGCCCCCGGCGGCGGCGAGGAATGGCCCCAACATCACGTAGCGCGCTGGGCCGTCGGCGACGAACAGGTCGCGATAGAGCACACCGCCCTGACCGAGCAGCTGGGCGCCCAGCAACCAGAGCCCGTCGTCGCGCAGCTGAATGCCCTGCCGGAACACGACCAGCCCGAGCAGCAGCGGACCCAGGCCGGCCAGAGCGACTGCGAGCGCCAGGCGCGCCCGCGCCCTGCGCGGCGGTGGAGCGGTGCCGTTCAAAGTCGGATCACCGCGTACCCGCGGCCGGTGCGTCCACCGCGAGCACCACCTTGCCCAGGTTGCGGCGCGCGTGCAGATGTGCGTGAGCCTGGACCGCGCCCGCGCGCGTCAGGGGGAACACGCTGTCGATCACCGGCCGCAGCCGGCGCGCGACCAGGCGGGGCGCCAGCTGCGCGAAGGCCTCGCGGAGCAGCGGCTCGCGGCGGCCCAGGTGCAGCAGGTGCACGCCGAGGATGCCGAGGTTGGGCTCGATGAGCCCCAGGGGATGGAACCAGGGCGTGTGCAGCAGCGTCCACGCAACGCGCGCCCAGTTGCGGCGCTGGCCGGGCGCCGCCGCACTGAGGCCGTAGAACACCAGCCGGCCCAACGGGCCCAGCAGCCGGCGGCAGGCAGCCGTCGCCCGGCCGCCGACGGGGTCCAGCGCTACATCGAGGCCTCGCTCGCCCAGCAGCGCGCGTACGTCTTGCTCCCAGTCCCCGCGCGAGTCGAAACAGGCGGCCGCGCCCAGCTCCTTGCAGACGAACTCGCGCTTGCGCGGATCGCCGGCAGTGGCCACGACGCGCAGGCCGTGCTGTGCCGCGAGCTGGACGGCTGCGGTCCCCACTCCGCCCCCGGCTCCCAGCACGAGCACGGTCTCCTGCGGACGGACGCGGGCGGCCTCGAACAGGCACACCCATGCCGTCAGGAACACCACGGGGACGGCGGCGGCCTCGATGGCGGAGAAGGCGTCGGGGCACGGAAACAAATGGTCCGCGGGGACGATCACGTCGTGGGCATAGCCGCCGTAGCGCAGGAGCGCCACGACGCGGTCGCCTTCCTTGAATACCTCCGGCTGGCTGAACGGAGTCCCCGGCGCTGGGCCGGGTCCTGCCGCATCGCACGCCGGGGGGCCGACGCGCGCCACGCGCCCGGCGATCTCGAAGCCTGGGCTGAAGGGCCGGGGCGGGACCGTGGAGTAGAGCCCCTCACGCATCATGAGGTCGGCGAAGTTGACGCCCGCGGCCTCCACGGTCACGTGGACTTGACCCGGACCGGGGTCGGGCAGCGGCACCTCGCGCTCGGCCAGCACACCGGGCGGACCGAGGCGCTCGATCAAGATGGCGCGCGTGCGCATGGCCGCAGCATAGCGCGAGATGGCCCTCGCGTCGCCCTCGCGTGTATCGTGGGCGGCTCGATGCACGTGCTGCACTTGGACACCGGACGAGAGGATCGCGGCGGGCAGCGGCAGGTCGCGCTGCTGACGCGCGACCTTGCGCGCGCGGGGCATCCCGCCACGGTGGCCGTGCCGTGCGGCGCACCGCTCGCCGCACGGCTGCGCGGCGTCGCGGGCGTGTCGGTCGTGGAGCTGCCGTTGCAGGGCGAGATCTCACCGGCCGCGCTGCCGGCGCTCGCGCGGCTGCTGCGCGGCAGCGACATCGCCCTCGTCCACGCCCACACCGCCCATGCGGTCACGCTCGGGCACCTGGCGCGGCTGTTGGCGCCGCGCGCAGGGCGTGGGCAGCGCCCGCCGCTCTTGGCACACCGCCGCGTGGACTTCCCGCTCGCGCGCAACCTGCTGGCACGGCGCAAGCGGCGCTGGCCGGACGCCTGGATTGCCGTGGCGCACAGCGTGCGCGAGCAGCTCGTGCGGGACGGAATCGCTCCGTGGCGCATCTTCGTGGTGCCCAGCGCCATCGACGCCGCGCGCGCCGCCGCGTCGCGCCCGCGGGGGGAGGTCCGCGCCGCGTTGGGGCTGCGCGACGACGAAGCGGTGCTGCTGAGCGTCGGGCAGCTCGTGGCGCACAAGGGGCACGCGGTCTTGGTGCGCGCGCTCGGCGCGCTGCGCCGCGAGGGGGCCCGCCCCTCGTGGCTGATCGCGGGAGAAGGGCCACTGCGCGCGGCCCTGGACTCGCTGGCGCGGCGCGAGGGCATCGCAGAGCAGATCCGCTGGCTGGGGCCGCGCGAGGACGTCCCGGATCTACTGGGCGCGATCGATCTGCTGCTGTTCCCATCCATCAGCGGCGAAGGATCCCCCGCCGTGCCCAAGGAAGCCATGCTGCTGGGGGTTCCTCTCCTGTGCAGCGATCTGCCGGCCTGCCGAGAGCTGGGGCTGCTCCCGGACTGCCTGGCGCCGGCCGGCGACGCGCCGGCGTGGGCGCAGCGCATCGCGACCCTGCTGCAGGCGCTGCCCGCTGCCCGCGCCAGCGCCCTGCAGCGCGTGGCGCGCGCGCAGGTGTACCGCTCCGAGCGCATGGCTGCGGCCACCGCGGCGGTCTACGCGCAGGTGCTGGCGGCGCGGTCCGGCGTCTGAGCGCGCAAGCGCGCTGCCCCGCTCAGCGAGCGTTGTGCAGAAGGAGCCCGATCCCGAACCACAGCTCGTGCTCGTCGTAGTCCGCGGCCGGATCGTGCAGTACGCGGCGATAGCGATACTCCACGCGCACGTCGGCGCGCGGGCCGGCCAGGACGCGCAAGCCCATCGCCGCGCCCACCGGATAGCGCGCCGCGCTGAAGCTGCCCAGCCACTCCTGGCGCAGTCCGCCGCCCGCGGCGACGTACGGATAGAGAGGCGGGTTGCCGATGGGCCACGTCCAGGCGATCGACGCGCCGGCGTCGAACACGTCCTGCGCGAGCAGGTGCGCGTACCCCAGCTCCAGCTCCGCACTGGCCAGGCCGGCACCGGCTGCGCGGAACGTCCCCACCCCCAGCGCGGTCCGCGTGCGGGTGATCCCCGCGGCAGAAGTGACCGCGCCGGCCAGCCCCAGCTCGATGGCGCCCGGGCGCAACAGGACCGGGACGGCGCTGCTGCTTAAGACCCGCCGCGCGCCTGCGGGCGCCGACGCGGCGAGACCGGGCGCGCGCGCCGCCGTGGGGGCGCCGACCGCTGCCGCCGCGACGCCGGGAAGGGGCCCAGCATGCAGCAGCACGCCCACCGCGCACGCCGCAGCGCGCAGGCGAAGCCTCTGCCCTTGCCGCGGGGCGACGCTCACGGCGTAACCGGTCTCCACGCGGCGCGCAGCTCGTTCTCGGCGGGCTTGCCGCGCGGCGTGTAGTCCCGGGCCGACGCCGCGGGGTCCGCGCGCGCCGGCCAGTCCCACCAACAGAGGCCCTCCAGCCCGTCGAGATCGGAGGTGGCGGCCAGCGCCGCCCAGTACAGGTCGGCCTGCTCCTGAAGGTCGGCGGGAGCGTTGCCGGCGGTGGCGAATGGCGCCTGGGCGGCCCCGTCGACGCTGCGATACCCGATCTCCGTCAGCAGGACCGGGCGCCCGGTCTGGCGGTACAGCAGCAGCAGTCGAGCGAGCCAGGGCTGCCAGTTGCCCAGGATCTCCAGCCGCGACGGAGCACCGCGCGCGGCGAGCGGAAAGTAGGCGTCGACGCCCACGGCGTCGAGGTCCCTCCAGAATGGCACGAGCGCGGCCTCGTCCCACGAGGCTGCGTAGGTGAGCGCGCCCGGGAACGCCGCACGCGCGGCGACAATGGTCTGACGCCACTGCGCGGCATGCGCAAGCGTACCGGCGAGCTCGGTGCCGACCACCAGCCATGCCACTCCCTGCTGGGCGGCGAGCTGCGCCCACGGACTCAGGAACGCGCGGTACGAGGCGAACCAAGCTGCGGCATCGCTGGGCGTGATCGTGCCGCGCCAGCTCCCGTCGTCGAGGTCGACGTGGACTTTGAGCATGATCGACAGGCCCAGCCCCCGCGCGCGGGCCAGCGCCGTCGCGACCGCGGCGGAGGATGGGGTGCGCGGGTCATCGGCGCGGACTGTGGCGCTGGCTGCGGATGCCTGGTAGGCAGTGACCACGAGCACCATCGTACTGGCGCCCGTGGCGGCCAGCGCATCGATCGAAGCCGCCGCGTCCGGGCTCGCATAGCCCTCCGCGGTCCAGTCGACCAGCGTCACGCCCCGCAGCGGCGCGCGCGACGGTGGCGCGGGCCCGGCCGGTAGCGCGGTGCAACCGGTGCAAGCCGAGGCGGCCCACAGCAGCAGTACGCCGGCGCGCACGCGGACGACGATGGTGGGAAGGCTCACGCCGCGATCCTGACGCGCCGCGGCTGGTGCGGTCAATCCGGCAGGCGCCCGGCGGGGCGCCGCGTACCCCGCAGGTGCCACCCGGGCTCGTGCTGAGCCTGTCCAAGACCCGATCGCCGCGGGCGCACGGCGCCGGCCGCGCGCAGGGGGCGGTGCACGCGGCAACTCCTTCCGCTGTGGCCCGGACAAGCCTGCCAGGCAGCCGCGACCGCCCGAGCTGCGCGCGCGCAACCTGACTGCCGCGAAACAGTTGCAGCGTCCAAGGCGTGGCACCCCCCTTGCCCCGACCCTTCCGATGCGAGGGCCCGTGCCGGCAACCGCCGGTTCGGGTGGGCGCCGTCCTGGCGGAAGGTTGCGGTCGTGGTGCGAGCCATCTTGCTGGCGGCCGGGCGCGGCGCGCGGCTCATGCCGCTCACCGCCGATCGGCCCAAGTGCCTGGTGGAGGTCGCCGGGCAGCCGCTGTTGTCGTGGCAGCTCGACGCGCTGCGTGCGTGCGGCGTTGGCGACATCGTCATGGTGCGCGGCTACAAGCGCGCGCTGTTGCAGGATCCCCACGTCCGGACTCTCGACAATCCGCGCTGGTCCTCTACGAGCATGGTCGCCAGCCTGCTCTGCGCGCAGAGCGAGCTGCGCGGCGATGTCCTCATCACCTACACCGATCTGCTCTTCGGGCCCGCGGTCGTGCACGAGGCGCTGACCTCGCGCGCGGAGATTGGCGTGGTGATCGACCGGCAGTGGCGCGCGCTGTGGCAGCGGCGCATGGCGGACCCGCTGGCCGACGCCGAGACGCTGCGGCTGGGGGAGGGCGGGCGGATCGTGGAGATCGGCGGGCGCCCGCGCTCGCTCGCGGAGATCCAAGGCCAGTATGTCGGGATGGTGCGGCTGTCGGGCTCCGGCAGCGAGATCGTGCGCCGGGCGCTGCTGGAGGCCGCCGCGGCCGCGCTCGGCACCCATCCGGCTCCGCGTGCCTTCGGCAGTGAACGCCCCCTCGCGGCGGCGCACATCACCGACCTACTCATGGGCCTGATCCGACGCGGCGAGTGCGTGCAGTCGATTCCCATTGACGGTGGCTGCACCGAGATCGACACCCGCGCCGACCTGCAGGTTGCCGAGGCGCTGGTGGCCGAGGGTCTGGTTGGTGGGCGGGGCTGGCCGGTCCCGACGTCCGCCTTGGCGCCGGGCACGGTCCCTGATACGGGGCCTGGGGCGACTCCTCCCACGAGGTCGGCCCACGGTCGCGGATGCGGCGGGGTACCGCGTTGAAAGCGATCGTGCTGGGCGCGGGCCGCGGCGTAGACCTGGAACCGGGTGGGGCCACTCCGAAGTGCCTGCTCGAGGGGCTGGCCGGCTGGCGCGCTCTGGATTGGGTGCTCAACGCGCTGCGCGAGGGCGCGGGCGTGACCGACTTCGTGCTGGTCGGCGGCGACGCCATCGAGCGCATCCGCCAGGCCTACCCAACGCTGCGCATCGTCGAGAATCCGCGCTGGGCGCAGCAGCACGTGCTCGGCTCGCTCTTCTGCGCAAAGCAGGAGCTCGACGGGCCTTTGATCCTGTCCTACGGCGACATCGTCTACCGGCCGGCGGTCGCCGCCGCGCTGCGGGCGGCTGCGGGCGATATCGTGCTGGCCGTGGACACCACCTGGCGCCGCCGCAATGAGCGCCGCGGGCAAGACCGCCTGCGCAATGCGGAGAAGGTGCTCGTGCGCGGCGGGCGCGTGGCGCGCATCGGCAAGGACCTCCCCGTCGACGGCGAGATCACCGGCGAGTTCATCGGGCTGGCGCGCTTGAGCGCCGACGGGGCGGCGGCGGTGCGCAGCGCCTATGACGCGTTGCGCTCGGTGTACCGCGACCGGCCCTACCGCAAAGCCAGCAATCTCGACAACGCCTGCCTCAGCGACCTGCTGCAGGAGCTGATCGAGCAGGGCAGCCGCATCGACCTGGTGGAGATCGGTGGGGACTGGGCCGAGGTGGACGCGCCGGGCGACCTGGCGCGCTTCGTGTTCGGCACCAAGGGCGAGACGTTGCAACGGCTGCGCCCGCTGCTGCAGGAGGCGCGCGTCGGCGATGGGATGGTCGTGCGCGTCGGCCAATGGCAGGCGGATCCGGCGGGAGTCACCCGCGCGCTGACGGAGCGCTTCGGCGAGGGGGCACTGGCCGTACGCAGCAGCGCGCTGCGCGAGGACGCTGCCCAGGCCAGCCACGCCGGTCACTATCGCACCGTCCTGGGTGTGGCGGCCGACGATGCGGACGCGATCCGCGACGCGGTGGAGACGGTGGTGGCCAGCTTGGATCGCGACGGTGGCGGCGAAGCCGACCAGATCCTCGTGCAACCATGCCTGCAGGATGTCGTGATGGGCGGCGTCATGATGACGCGCGACCTGGACACCGGCGCCGACTACACGGTTGTGCACTACGACGAGGGCAGCGGTCGCACCGACGCCGTTACTTCCGGCGTAGCGGCCGTGACGCGCACCGTGCTCGTCTACCGTGGCGCAGTGCGCCCCCGCGTAGACGCGCGCGTGGGTTGTCTGCTGCGCGCGGCGGGCGAGCTGGAGTCGATCACCGGCTCCGACGCCCTGGACGTGGAATTCGCCTTCACCGCCGACGGCACGCTGCACGTGCTGCAGGTACGTCCCATCGCTGCCAGCGCCCGCTGGGCGCCCGTGGACCGCCAGGCGCACGGCGCCGAGCTCGCGGCCGTGCGCGATCTGGTGCGTCGCCGCATGCGGCCGAGGCCGGGCCTGCTGGGCGGCAGCACGGTGTTCGGACAGATGCCCGACTGGAACCCGGCCGAGGTGATCGGGGCGTTCCCCGCGCCCCTGGCCCGGTCGCTCTACGAGGCGCTCATCACCGACCGGGCGTGGCGCGTCGCGCGCACGGCGCTGGGCTACCGCGACGCCGTCGGGCACCGCCTGATGGTCACACTGGCCGATCGCCCGTACGTCGACGTGCGCTGCAGCGCGAACACGCTGCTGCCGGCCGGCCTCGACCCCGCGTGCGGCACGCGGGTGATCGACGCGGGACTCGCGCTGCTGCGCGCTCGCCCGCAGTTGCACGACAAGATCGAGTTCGAGGTGTTCCCGACCTGCCTGGACGCGGGCTACGGGGCGTCGGCGGTCCGGTTGCGGGAGCACGGCCTGCTCGAGTCCGACGTAGCGCCGCTGCGCGCGGCGCTGCGTACGCTCACCGCGGATCTCCTGCACTCGTGGCGCGAGCGCGTGGCCGCGCTGCTGGCGGCCGTCGAGCGACTCGCCCCCCGCTGCGACGATCTGCTGCGACACGCCCGCGACCCGCTGGATCACCCCATGGCGCTGGCCACGCTGCTGGAATCCACCGTGCGCGACGGGACGATCCCGTTCGCGGCGCTCGCCCGCTACGCGTTCATCGCCACGGCGCTGCTGCGCTCGCTGCGCGACCGCGGGGCGCTCCCAGCGCAGCAGCTCGACCTGTATCTGGGGGGTATCCACACGGTAAGCGCGCAATTGCTGGACGATCTGGACGCGCTGCGCGCGGGCCGGGTCGAGCGGGGGGCGTTCCTGGCGCGCTACGGCCACCTGCGTCCGGGCTCCTATGACATCCTATCGCCGCGTTACGACCAGGCGTTCGACACCTACTTTCCGGGGCTGGAGGTGCCGTCGCAGGGTGATGGGTCGCCCGCCTCCGCATCACCCGGCGATGCGCCGACCGCCCACGCGGGCGGCGCCGCCGACGGGCGGGCGAGCTCGGCCGCGCGCTTGGGCCAAGACGCGCTGGCCCTGCCCGCGCGCACGCTGGCGGAGATCGACCGCGTGCTCGCCGAGCTGGAGCTGGACGTACCCGCCACAGAGCTCCTGGACTTCGCGCGGGCGAGTCTCGGTGCGCGCGAGCACGCCAAGTTCGCGTTCACGCGCAACCTGAGCTGGGCGCTGGAGCTGATCGCCCAATGGGGCGAGCGGCTGGGCTTCTCGCGCGAGGACGTCGCACTGCTGGAGGTGGACGACATTCTCGCTGTGGCGCAGCGCTCTGCGCCGGCGCACGGCGCCGACCACCTTGCCCGGCGTATCGCGGACGCGCGGCTGCACCGTGCGGTGACCTCGCGTGTCCTGCTGCCGCCGCTGATCACAGGCGAGGACGACCTGGAGGTCGTTGTGCTGCCCGCGGGCCGGCCCAACTTCGTCACCGGGGAGCGCGTGCAGGCCGCGGCCGTCGCGCTCGATCCCCATGGTGGTGACCCGGGCCTAGACTTGCGCGGCAAGATCGCAGTGATCGAAGGCGCGGACCCGGGCTACGACTGGATCTTCGGTCGCGGCATCGCGGGACTGGTGACGTGCTACGGCGGCGCCAACTCCCACATGACCGTGCGTTGCGCGGAGCTGGGCCTGCCCGCAGCCATCGGCTGCGGCGAGGCGCACTACGCGCGCCTGGTGCGGGCGCGCGGCATCGAGCTCGATTGCGGCGCCGAGGTGGTCCGTGCCCTCTGAGTACGTCTACCAGACCGCGGCCGGGCTGCGACAGCCCTCGCCCTACAGCTACGCGCCGGTGGAGGACGGCAGCTTCCTGGCGCGCTGGCTGCGGGCACGCCGCGCGCTCGAGGCGCGCCTGCGCGCGTCCGTGTCCGCGGCGGCGAGCACTGCCGCGCACATCCCCAATGCTTGGCGCGCGACGCTGCAGCCCTTGACCTCCAACCAGGCGCGCCCGGCGGCGGACGGGCCCGAGCCCGCCCTCGAGCACGACCTGGCGCGCGCGCGGGCAGCCTGGGACGGCGCGCTCGCCGCAGACGGCTCGGCAGTCACCGTCACGCTGCTGCAGGACATCCTAACGGCCTGCTTGCCACGCGGGAGGAGCCTGGCCGGTGGGGGAGCGCACGTCATCTGGACGGTCACCATGGTCGAGCGGCTGTTGCGCAGATTCGAGGTCCGTCGCCGCGTTTTCGACCGCTACGACGCGCAGCTGCGGCGGGTCGGGGACCGCAGCGACGCCCCTGCCGTCTACGCCTGGCTCGCGCTGGCCGCCGGCTGGCGCGGCCACTCCTGCGTGCAGCACGACCGCCCCGCCGCGCTGGTGGCCGCCAACGCGCTGCTCCAGCTGGTCGACCTCATTGGCGCGCGGGTGGAGGCGGGGCTCTGGGAGCTCGCACCCCTCGACGCGCTCGCCGGGCAGGCAGGCCTGGTTCTCGAGCGCACGCTGATCGACGCCGTTGCTGCGTGGCCGCGCGAGGAGAACGTATGACCGGCGCGCGGCAGCAGCGCGAGGGCGCAAAGCACGGCCCTGGCGACCGGGTGCTCCTGGTGGCGTATCCAGGACTGCGGGCGCGCGGCTACCTCCAGATGATGCTGGCAGCGGGCGTGGCGCCCGACCACGTGCTGCTGCTGGGTCGGCAGGCGGCAGACGTGACGGATCCGCGCTGGGGGCGCGCGCCGGCGGACGCGTTCGATCCCGCGCTCTCGTTGCGCGCGACGCTGGCACGCGCGGGGCTGGCCAGCTCGGAGATCGCAGCGGCCGATGTGAACGACCCTGCGGTCGTCACGGCCGTGGCGCGCCGCCGCGCCGACGTCGCCGTGTTCAGCGGGGGCGGTGTCTTGCGCGCGGAGGCGCTCGCCGCGGCGCGGCGCTGGCTTCACGTCCACCCCGGGCCGCTGCCCCAATTGCGGGGTAGCACCTGCATCTTCTACAGCTTGCTGCTCACGGGGGCGCTGGGGGCGACGGCGTTCTTCATGCAGCCACAGCTGGACAGTGGGCCGATCCTGGTCAGGCGCAGGTTTGCGGCGCCGTGCGGGATCGACCCCCGCGATCTCGACTTCGTCTACGATGCGTGGATCCGCGCGGTCGTGCTGGTGGAGGCGCTGCAGCAGCTTGGCGCGGCCGGCGGCCACGCGCCCGCCGCGCAGGATCAAGGCGCGGGGCGGACGTTCACGGTCATCCATCCCGTGCTCAAGCACCTGGCCGTGGCGCGGCTCCCCCGCGTCCGGGCGGCGGGGATTGAACCCAGGCCCGCCGAGGAGTCCGCTCCATGTCCATGACTTTCTACGTCAGTGAGCCGTGGGATTACCACAACTGGGAGCCCGTGTTGCGGCACTTGCAGGACGCCCAGGTGCACGTCGTACCGTTCTGGACGCGCGCCGAGCGTGGGGAGGGCGCTGCGGGGGTGCGCCGCACCCTAGGCTGGCTGCAGGCGCGGGGGATCAAGGCCGCCCACGGCGAGCTCATCCTGGAGCCCCATCTGCTGGCCACGCTGCCGATCATCAAGCCGCGGCCGGTATCGGCGCGGTACTGCCGTCTCGTGCGGATGCAGTACGCGGTGATCAGCAAGCAGTACACGTACTCGGCCAAGAACGCCGAGTACGACTGCGTACTGGTGGCCTCGCGCTTCGGGCGTGACCTGCTGGCGCGCCACGGCGTGCGCACGGAGGTGGTCGGGTATCCCAAGCTCGACGACGTATTCAACGGCGTCCTGACGCGGGCGCGGGCCCGCACCCAGCTGGGAATCCCCCCCGACCGGACCGTCGTGCTCTACGCTCCGACCTTTGGGAGCGACTGCGCCGTCGAGCGCGTCGCTGCGGCCTTCGCCGGGCTGTCGGGAAGTATCGACCTGCTGCTGCAGCTGCACCCCGTGTCGTATGTCGCCGAGCGCGAGCGCTTCACGACGCTCCCGCTGCGCTTCCGCTGGATCGACGAAGCGGATGCCTCCATCGCCACCGTGGTGGCGGCCGACGCCGTCGTCACGGACTACAGCGGCGTGGCCTTCGAGGCCTGCGCCATCGACCGGCCCGTCGTCCTGCTCGACAATCCGGACCTTGACGCGACGGAGGACGTGGAGCGCCTCTACCGCGACTTTGCGCCGCGCGTGGTGCAACCGCAGGAGCTGTGCGCCGCCGTGGAGGGCGCGCTGGCGCACCCCGAGCGGTTCGCCCAGCAGCGCGCACACTACCGCGAGCGCTTCTTCGAGCACCACGGCCAGGCCGGCCGCCGTGCGGCCGAGGCGCTGCGCGGGCTCGAAGCGGAGGCGAAGGTGGCACGGGGGCGCGACGTCGACGTCTTCTACAACCGGCTGCGGGCCCTCGAGACGCACCTCCAGTTTGCGGGCATGCGCTGACGGCGCCGGGCGGAGCGCGCCGCCCGCATTAGCTTGTGCTCCGAGCCCGGGGACCCGACCCCCCTGCCAGGAGGACAGCCATGCGCGATCGTGCGACCGCACTGCAAGGCGGCGAGCCATCCGGGCCGGCCTCGCCTGCCCGCCCCCAGCCCGCACCCCAACCGAAGCCCCTGCACCGCTTGCACGCGGACACCGACGACGAGCTGCTGGACGCCTATTCGCGCGCCGTGGTGCGCGTCGTCGAAGCGGTCGGCCCAGCGGTGGTGGGCATCGCAGTGCGCCGGCGCAGCCCGGGGCAGGGCCGTAGCGGCGAAGGCGGGGGCGCTGGCTCGGGCGTGATCATCGCCCCCGATGGATTCGTCCTGACCAATCACCACGTGGTCGACGGCGCGCAGTCCGTGGAGGTGAGCCTCACCGACGGGCGCGTCTGCGGCGCGCAGGTGGTGGGCAGCGACCCGGCCAGCGATCTGGCGATCGTCCGCGCCAATGAGGCCAGCCTCCCCAGCGCCACGCTGGGTGACTCCGGCCAGCTGCGCGTGGGGCAGCTGGTGATCGCCATTGGCAACCCGCTGGGATTCCAGAGCACCGTGTCCACCGGCGTCATCTCCGCCTTGGGCCGTGGCCTGCGCAGCACGTCCGGGCGCCTCATCGACAACGTGATCCAGACCGACGTGGCGCTCAACCCCGGCAACTCCGGCGGGCCGCTCGTGGACAGCCGCGGGCGCGTGGTCGGGATCAATACGGCAATGATCTTCATGGCGCAGGGGATCTCGTTCGCGATCCCGGTGAACACGGCGCGTTGGGTGGTCAGTGAGCTCGTGACCCGCGGCAAGGTACGCCGCGCCTACCTGGGGATCAGCGCCCAGAGCCGTCCGATCAACCGCCGCATCCAGCGGCATCTCGAGCTCGATGCGGCGGCCGCGGTGCAGGTGATGGCGGTCGAGGCGGACGGGCCCGCCCAGCGCGCCGGGATCCGCGGCGGGGACCTGATCTACGCCCTGGACGGCCGGAACGTGGCCGACGTCGACGGGATCCATCGCATCCTGACCGGGCTGCTACGCAATGACGGGCCGCCACAGCCGGTACGCCTGTCGATCCTGCGCCATGGGGAGTTGATGGAGCTCGAGTGCGTGCCAGTGGAGGCGTGAGCGGAGCGCCGGGCGCAAGGGCGCCCGGGACGGACAAGCCATACCTGCTGGTGGACTGCTACGTGGATGAAGCGGGCGCCGCTCCGGCATTCCTGCCATTGTTCCAGGGACGCCGCGCGGAGGTCGTCCGCGCCGCGCACGACCGGCTGCCCGGTGGGCTGCCGGCGGGCGTCGACCGCTACGCGGGGCTGGTGCTCACGGGCTCGGCGGCGTCGGTACTTGCCGGCATCCCGTGGGTGGAGCGCGTGCTGGCAGCGATCCGCGCGGCGGCTACGGCACGTGTGCCGATGTTTGGCGTGTGCTTCGGGCACCAGGCGATCGCGTACGCGCTGGCCGGCCCGGCCGCCGTACGCAAGGCGCGCCAGCCCGAGATCGGGTGGAAGCAGATCGAGGTGCTGCACGACGATCCGTTGCTGGCCGGGGCCGGGCCGCGCTTCACGACGTTCCTGTCGCACGAGGATGAGGTGGTCGACGGCGCGGTGCGCGGTGCGGGATTGACCGTGCTCGCGCGGTCGCAGCAGTGCGCCGTGCAGTCGTTGCGCGTGCCGGGCCAGCCCGTGTGGGGCGTGCAATTCCATGCCGAGCTGCCGGCGCAGGACACCAGCGAGCTCTGCCACTCCCGCGCGCAGCGTCATCCCGAGCTGAAGCTCGATCCACAGGCCCTGCTGCGCGAGGCGGTGGACAGCAGCGCGCTGGCGCGAACGGTGTTCGGGAACTTCTTCCGCCTGGCGGAGCGATTCGCACCGGGGGCTGACGGCGCTGGAGCGCCCGCCTGATGCGCTGCAGAGCTCGGGCAGCGCGCCGACAGCGAGGCGGGAGCGGGCAGATCGCTACATCGCCGATCCCTTGAGGTACTTGTCCAGGAAGTCCAGCACGGCCTTGTAGCCGCGCACCTGGTTCTCCTTCTTGACGAAGCCGTGCCCCTCGTCATCGAAGACGAGGTACTCGACGGTGGCGCCATTGCCGCGCGCAGCGGCCACCATGTCGTCGGATTCCTGCTTGAGCACGCGCGGATCGTTCTTGCCTTGGAGCACCAGCAGCGGCTTCTTGATGTTGCCCGCCGAGAACAAGGGTGAGATGCGGTGCAGCCGCTCGCCGTCCGTGACGGGGTCGCCCAGCTCGACGTAGAGCGCCTTGCGGATGGACTCCCACCACGCGGGCATGCTCTGCAAGGTGCGGACCCAGTTGGCCACGCCGAAGAGATCCACGCCTGCGGCGAACTCGTCGGGGTGGAAAGCCAGCGCCGCCAGCGTCATGAATCCGCCGTAGCTGCCGCCCAGGATCCCGATGCGCGCCGGGTCCACGTACCCGGTGTCGATCAGCATCGTCTTGCTGGCGATGCAGTCGCCCAGGTCGGCCTCGCCGTGCTTGCGGTCGTCCATCTTGAAGAATGTCTTCCCGTAACCCGAGCTGCCACGGTTGTTGATCGAGTACACGACGTAGCCGTGATTGACGAGGTACTGGATCAGCGCTAGGTAGCCCACGCGGGCCTGGCCGCCGGGGCCACCGTGCACCCAGACCAGCGCGGGCACCTTGGACTGGGGGCTGGCGCCGTACGGCTTGTACAGGATCCCGGGGACCTCTACGCCGTCGTAGCTCGAGAAGCGCACGACTTTAGGCTCGGCCAGATCCTGTGGATCGATCTTGTGGGTCAGCGAGTGGGTGAGCTGGCGGGCGCTCTGGCCGCCGATCGCGCAGGCGAACAGGTCGCGAGGCAGGCGGCTTGCGCTGGCGTAGAACGCAAACGTCGACTCGTCGCCCGAGATACTCACGGCCGAGATCTCGGCGTCTGGAAGCTGCGGCAGCGTCACCGGCTTCCAACCGTCCACGGCGTAGAGCCGGATCTGTGTCTTCGCGTCGCTGTTGATGCCCACGGCGCAGTAGCGCCCCCCCTTGCTGAACTCCACGAAGGGGACGTCCCAGTCGGGCTTCTCCACGACTTCACTGTTGGCGGAGGCGAGATCCATCTTCGCCAGATAGCTGAACTCGCTGCCGGCGTCGGTGATGAGGTACAGGCTCTTCCCATCGCTGCTGAACCCCACCGGCTGGTTCACCACGTCCCCCTGATGGGGGGTGAGCGGGCGCAGCTGCTTGCTCTGCCGGTCGTACAGATGGATGTCGCTGTCGGTGGTGGTGCTGACCTTCTGGAAGGCGATCCAGTGCTTGTCGGGCGACACGGTCGCTTGCTCGTAGCCCGTGTCGTCCTGGTAGACCAGGGTGCGGGCATAGCCGTTGACCGCGATCTCGTAGAGGTCGAAGTAGCGTGCGTCACGCTCGTTGGTCCTGATGAAGAACGAGCTATCGTCGTGCGCCCAGCCCACGAATTCGGCCTTGAGCTTCTCCCCGGGCGTGAGGTCCTTCACGCTCGAGTCGAGCTCGCGCACGTAGAGATGGTCCAGCTCGTTGCCCCCCTGATCGCTCGAGTAGAGCAAGCGCTCGTCATGGGGGAAGTACGACTCGGCGAAGATCGAGTTGGTGGTGCTGTTGGTGAGCTGCACGGGCTCGCCACCGGCCAACGGCACGGCGAAAGCGTTGAACACGCCGGTCTGATCGCTGCTGAGCAGGATCTTGTCGTGGTCCGGGGAGAACGACGCGCCCTGCAGGTTGGTCGTGGCGAGGAACTCCTCGATCGTGTACTGGGCAACGGCGCGCGGCGCGGGCGACGCGGTCCGGCCGTCGCGTGCGGGCGCGGCCGCAGCGCGCCCGGGTGCGGCGTCGGCGGCGAGCGGGGCGGTGCGTGCTAGCATCACAATCGCCAGGGCGGCGAGTGCGGCCAGGCCGAGTGCCACGAGCGGCCGGTCGCGCAAGCGTTGCCGCAGGCTGTGATCGGCCCGCATCAGCGGGCCAGAGCCGGGGGTCATGGCAGGGATCCTCCCGGGCGCTCGCTCAGCGCCCTTTCAGCTGCGCTGCATGGTCGGCGAGCACCTGCGCGACGCAGGAGGTCAGGCGCTTGCCGGTTGGGATGTCGAGGAACTCGTTGGGCCCATGCGCATTGCTCTGAGGGCCCAGTACGCCGGTCACCAGGAACTGCGCCTTGGGGAACTTGAGGCCGAGCATCCCCATGAAGGGGATCGAGCCACCCTCGCCCATGTAGCAGGCTGACTTGCCGAAATAGCGCTCCGAGGCGCTGTCGACGGACTGCTCCAGCCACGGCGCAAGATCGGGCGCGGCCCATCCGCTGCCGGGGCTCTCGGGCTCGAACGTCACCTTGGCGCCGTACGGCGGGTCCTTCTCCAGCAGCTGCTTGAGGCGCGCCGACGCCGCATCGGCGTCAACGGAGGGCGGCAGGCGCAGCGAGAGCTTGAGCGCGGTCAGCGGGCGCAGCACGTTGCCGCCGCTTTGGTAGGGCGGGATCCCGTCCTGGCCCGTGATGGAGAGCGCCGGCCGCCACGTGCGGTTGAGCTGCAGCTCCGTCAGATCGGACGTGACCGGCTTGACGCCCGGGTGCAGCGGCAGCTTGTCGACGAGATCTTGGCCCAGCACGCTGGTGACGGCTGCCGTCTGCTTGCGGCGCTGCGCTGAGATCTCAGCGTGGAACTCCCGCGGCCGGATCTCGCCGGTCTGCTCGTCCTCCAGCCTGCTGAGCAGCGAGCGGGCTACGCGGAAGCTCGAGGCGACCACCCCGCTGCCCTCGCCGGAGTGTACGCCCTCGTGGAGCAGCTCGACCTGGAGCTTGCCGATCACCAAGCCACGCAGCGACGTCGTGCACCACAGCCGCTCGTAGTCGCCGCACCCCGAGTCGAGGCAGACCACCAGGCTGGGGGTCCCGATGCGGGCGGCCAGTGCGTCGACGTAGTACGGAAGGTCATCGCTGCCGCTCTCCTCACAGGCCTCGATCAGGATTACGCACCGCGCGCGCCGTACACCTTGCTCCTGCAGCGCCTTCAGCGCGGTGACGGCGCAGAATGCCGCGTAGCCGTCGTCGGCGCCGCCGCGCCCGTAGAGTCGGCCATCGCGGATCACTGGCGTGAACGGGCCCAGCCCTTCGCTCCATCCGGTCATGGGCGGCTGCTTGTCGAGGTGCCCGTAGAGCATGACGGTGTCCCCGGCGTCGCCGGGCACGTCCATGAAGATCAAGGGCGTACGCCCCTTTTCGCGGATCACCTCGAGCGTGAGCCCCTTGATGCCCTGCCCCTTGCACCAGTCGGCGATGAGCTCGACGGCCCTGTCCATGTGGCCGGCGCGCTCCCAGCTCGGGTCGAACATGGGCGAGAGGTTGGGGATCTTGATGTAGTCGCAGAGCTTCGGGACGATGGACTTGTCCCACACTCCCTCGATAAACGATCCGGTACGCTTGCTGTCCATGACCAGCCTCTCCTCCTGAATGCGGGCGCGGCGCTGTGCACGACGGGAGCAGCGGGTCCCGGGACGGACGTCCGCGGCGCCTGCGCTGCTTTTGGCTCGTGGAGGGACCGCACGAATCTAATCGCCGCAGCGGTCGCGAACAACGGCAAACGTCTGCGTTCGCCTTTGGCTCTGGGCACGCCGGCTGTCGCGGTTCGCTCGCCGGGAGCTCCCTGCTCCTGCCGGCTCCCGGCGGGCTTGCCGCCGTCATGGGCGGGACGCTACGCTGCTTGCCGCCGTGTCCTGCGCTGCTCCGCTCGTCACACCGATCCCGGGAGATCAAGAGCATGACCCTACGCCAAAGTCGTCTTGCCCGCTGCGCCGGCCTCACGTGCTCCAACGGCTCTTACCGCACCACGCGCGGTACCGGACGTTTCCCGCTCACCGCGCTCGCGTTGCTCGTTGCAGCCGCCCTGCTCGCCGCCCCGGCATCGGGCGCCGCCGCGGCCGCCCGCCAGAAGAAGGACCAGGCCGTGGCGGCGATCGAGCGCCACCGCGCCGAGCTCACCGACCTCAGCGACCGCATCTGGAGCTACGCCGAGACCGCGCTGCGCGAGACCCGCAGCAGCGCCGCCCTCGCAGACTACGCGCAGCAGCAGGGCTTCACCGTGATGCGCGGCGTCGCCGACATGCCCACTGCGTTCACCGCTGAGTACGGCCTCGGCCTTCCCATCATCGGGATCCTCGGAGAGTTTGACGCGCTGCCCGGCATCTCCCAGAAAGCGGTCTCCCATCAGGAGGCGCTGGAGCCCAACGCTGCTGGACACGGCTGCGGCCACAACCTCTTCGGCGCCGGCAGCCTGGGGGCCGCGCTGGCGGTCAAGGAGCTGATGGCGGCGGGCAAGCTCAAGGGCACGATCCGTTTCTACGGCACTCCCGCGGAGGAGCAGATCGGCGGCAAACTCTACATGCTGCGCGCCGGGCTGTTCAGCGATCTCGACGTCTGCCTGGCGTGGCATCCCGACAGCGAAACCAAGGCCGACACGCGCAGCAGCCAGGCGCTGGTGGACTTCGTCGTGGAGTTCCACGGGCGCGCCGCCCACGCCGCGTTCGACCCTTGGAACGGGCGCAGCGCGCAGGACGGGCTGGAGATCTTCACCTTCTCCCTCAACATGCTCCGCGAGCACGTCAAGCCCACCGTGCGCATGCACTACGTCATGCTCGAAGGCGCCAGGGTGCCCAACGTCGTGCCCGACTACGCGAAGCTCTGGGTCTGGGTGCGCGACTCCACCCGTGAGGGCGTCGAGGACGTCATGGGGCGCATGCGCGACATCGCGCGCGGAGCAGCCCTGGCCGCGGGCGTGCAGTCCGAGCTCAAGGTCCAAGGCGGCGATTACGAGATGCTGGTGAACCTGACGGGCGCCAAGCTGATCCACGCCAACCTCGCGTGGCTGGGCCCGGTGCAGTGGACGCCGCAGGAACAGGAGTTCGCCAAGGAGATCCAGCGCGCCACGGGGGTCGAGCCGTCGGGGCTCAGCTGCGTCATCGAGCCGCTCGACCTGGCGCCGGGCGAGCCGGAGGGTGGGTCCACGGACGTTGGAGACGTGAGCTGGAACGTGCCGACGCTCCACCTCTCGGTGACGACAGCCGCCAAGGAGGCGCCGTGGCATGCCTGGCCGGTCGTGGCCTGCGGCGGCATGTCGATCGGCCACGCCGGAATGCTATATGCGGCGAAGGCCCTCGCGGTGACGATAGTCGATCTGTTCGAAGACGCGCACGTGCGCGAGCAGATCCGCGCAGAGTTCGCGGAGAAAACTAAGGGAATGACCTACAAGGGCTACCTCTCCGACGGACCGCCGCCGGTTCCCACTGCGATCGTATCCTCCCCAGCGGGGAACCCGTGAGGTGTGCTCACGCCCGCAGCCGCGCGAGCTGGCGTGCGCGGCACGGCGGGCCACTGCTGGCAGGAATGTTGCTCGACAGGGTCCCCGGAGCCCGAGCGGCAACTGTTGCCCGGGACTGACACGGTGGACCCTTGACGTGCGAGGTGGCGCGCATGGCCAAAAACAACCAGGAACGGCCCGTCCGGCGGCGGCGGTGGGTGGTCAAGCCACGCTACCAGGTCTATTTCGCCGCGATGCTGGTGTTCCTGCAGATCGATGTCGGCCTGGTCTATCAAGCCATCACCCAGTACCGCATCCACGTTCTGGCGGAGGAGGCGGGCAGCCTGCAGCGCTTCCTCGATGTCGACCTGTGGATCGCCTGCCTGCCCACGGTGCTGCTCATCGCGCTCGGCATGGGAGTCGTGGTCTACTTCCTCGGCCTGCGTTTCTCCAACCAGATCGTCGGGCCGATTCCGCGCCTCAACCAGGCCCTGCGCGCCATGGCCAACGGTGACTTCTCGCAGCAGCTCGAGTTCCGGGCCGACGACGCGCTCTTCGACGTGGCGCAGGAGATCAATAACCTCGCCGGCGCCCTCCAGCAGCGCTACGGCACGGCCGGGCTTGCACCCGAGGGCCGCGCCACGGCAGGCCGGCATGCCTCCGCGGAGCCGGCGCTCTCCAACTGAGCGGCGGACGGCTCTGGCCAGCGGGCCGCTCGTCCGCGCGGGCGGCCGTTGGCCGGCCCGCGGCGCCCGACCCAAACGCGTAGGACCCGCATACCGTCGCGGCGGCCGGTTCGTTCCACGCGACCGCCTCCAGTACGAGGACATGCCGCGCTCCGGAGGGGGGTTCGCCGGTGATCCGGCGGGTCACACGCGGAGCACGACCTTCCCGAAGTGCTCGCGGCGCCCCACCCGCTCGTGCGCCTGGGCGGCCTCCTCCAGCGGGAACACCCCATCCACCACCGGCCGCAGCTGTGAGCGCTCCAGGAGCTCCACCACACGCAGCAGCTCGTGCTGCGCGCCCATGTAGCTGCCCAGCAGCGTGAGCTGCTTAACGAACAGATGCCGCAGATCGATGCCCACGTGCGGCCCGCTGGTCGCCCCGCAGGTCACCAGCCGTCCGCCGCGCGCCAAAGACGCCAGGCTCCCGCTCCACGTGTCCGCCCCGACATGCTCGAGCACCACATCTACGCCTTCCCCGCCGCAGTGGCGCCGCACATCCTTATGCCAGTCAGGACGCGCGTAGCTCACGACCGCGTGGGCGCCGAGCTGCCGCGCGCGCTCGAGCTTGGCATCGCTGCCCGCGGTGGCGATCACCCGCGCACCCGCCACCTGCGCGATCTGGATCGCCGCGATGCCGACGCCGCTGCCGGCCGCGTGCACCAGCACGGTCTCGCCCGGCTGCAGGCGCGCGCGTCCGATGAGCATGTGCCACGCCGTCAGGAACACCAACGGCACCGACGCCCACTCTTCCCACGACCACCGATCGCTCACGCGCAGGACGCTGCGCGCCGGCACGCGCACGAGCTCCGCGTAGCCGCCGTGGCGCTGGTAGCCGAGCATGACGTACTGGGGGCAGGCGCTGTCGTTGCCGGTCAGGCACGCGCGGCAGCGCCCGCACGCCGAGCCGGGACAGACGATCACCCGGTCGCCTGTCTGCAGTGGGCGTGCGGCGGGAGCCAGCGCGGCCGACACTGCGACGGCCGCGCCCAGGGCACCGGCCGCCGGCAAGCCCGGCTGCGGACCCAACGCCACGACCTCCCCCGCGATGTCGCAACCCAGGACGTGCGGCATGGCGATCGCCACACCGGGGATCCCGCGGCGGATCTGGGTGTCGAGGTTGTTCAGCCCGCAGGCGCGCACGCGCACGAGCACGTCGCCGGGCTGCGCAACAGGATCCGGATAGGCTTCGAGGCGCAGTTGCTCGGGGCCTCCATGCGCCCGCAGGACGATGGCTCTCACTGCACTCCTTCTCGCTGCGGCGGTGGGCGATCCACGCAGGGCGCGAGCTTTCGGGATACGGACAATGGATCGTAGCACGCCCGTGCCGCCCACTGCGCGCGCGGCGCGGCGGCGCGTCTGCCGGTGCTACGGCGCTTGTCAGTGCGGCGCCGCGTGCGGCATGATCGGGCCGCCCCCGGTCGCCGCCATCATGCCCGCGCGACGCGGAGTGTCGGCCGCGGGCGGGACCGGCGGTCAGCGGCAGGGCCGCTCGCGCCGGCGCGATCCGCACTGAGCGCGCACCTTCCGGGGAGCGCCATGCCGCCTGAGCGCCGATTGCCCGAGGGCCGCGACGTGTACCGCGGCCGCGTCGTCCACCTGCGCGTGGAGCGCGTCGAGTTGCCCGGCGGGCAGACACTCGAGCTGGAGGTCGTTCGGCATCCAGGCGCGTCCGCCATCGTGCCGCTGGACGACAGCGGCTGCGTGCTGCTCATCCGGCAATACCGCCACGCGGCTGGCGGCTTCATCTACGAGGTGCCCGCCGGAAAGCTCGACTCAGGCGAAGCGCCCGCGGCGTGCGCCGCGCGCGAGTTGGCAGAGGAGGCGGGCGTCGGCGCGCGCCGGATCGAGCTGCTCGGCAGCATCCTGACCACCCCCGGCTTCACGGATGAAGTGATCCACCTCTTCCTGGCGCGCGAGTTGACCGCCGCACAGCAGCAACTCGAGGACGACGAGGTGCTCAGCGTGGAGCGCGTGCCGCTGGCCGAGGCGCTGGCCATGTGCCAGGACGGCCGCCTGCGCGACGCCAAGTCCGTGTGCGCGCTCTTCCTCGCGCATCGGCGGCTGCAGAGCGAGGGTGCGGGTGGGCGCTGACGGCGGGGGAGACCGCCCGCTCGCAGCGCCGCAGCCCCGGCCGCAACTTGCGTCTGCGCCCAAACCGGGTACCCTTCCGGCGGCCATCCCGCCCGCGCGGGGACCCGCCGCAAGCGCGCGAGCCTCCCCCAGCGGACCGCAGCGAGCAGCCAGCCATCCGCAGCACGAAAGGAGAGCAGCGATGACGCAGGAGCGCGCCGGAGCCGTGAAGTTCAAGGGCAATCCCGTGGCCCTGTTGGGACCGGAAATCAAGGTCGGAAGCAAGGCGCCCGACTTCCGCGTGGTGGACGGCGACCTCAAGCCCGTGACCCTTGCGGACACCCAGGGCCGGGTCCGGGTGTTCAGCGTCGTTCCCTCCCTCGACACGTCCGTCTGCAGCATCCAGACCGCCAAGTTCAACGAGAGCGCGATCAAGCTGTCCAGCGTGGACATCTACACGGTCAGCGTCGACCTGCCGTTCGCCCAGAAGCGCTGGTGCGGGGCGCACGACGCCACGGCCGTCAAGGTCGTCAGCGACTACCAGGACCGTAGCTTCGGGCTGCACTGGGGTACGCTGTTGAAGGACCTCAAGCTGCTCGCTCGCGCTGTGTTCGTGGTCGACAAGGAGGACGTCGTGCGCTGGGTGCAATACGTCCCGGAGGTCACCGAGGAGCCCGACTACGACGGGGCGCTCGCGGTCGTGAAGCGGCTCGTCGGCTGAGCGCCGGCCGGCGTCCGCTTAGCGCGCCGCGCGCGGGCATCGGGGGCTACGCCTTGGTGGGGAGCACGCTCTTGGGAAGCGACGAGCCGCTCATCGTGCTGAATCCCGCTGCCGGGTTCGGTCAGCGTGGACCCGATCCGGACAAGCTGCGGCGCGCCTTGCGGCGTGCTGGCCTCCCGGACCGCTGGGTCGAGACGACCCAGGACTGCGACGCCGACGAGCTCATCCGCCGCTCCCCCGGTCGCGGCCCGGTGATCGTGATGGGTGGCGACGGCACGGTGCAGGCCGCCGCGCGCGCCCTGGCCGGTGGCGATCGGCCGATGGTGATCGTGCCGGTGGGCAGCGGCAACGTGGTGGCGTTGCGCCTGGCTCTGCCGTTCCAGGTCGATGCGGCGCTCTCCGCCGTGAAGGACGGCGTCGTGCGCCGGGTCGACCTCGGCCTCTGCCGCGATCAGCCCTTCCTGCTGGCCATGGGCATCGGTATGGACGGCCGGCTCATGCGCCAGGCCGACCGCCAGGCCAAGAACAAGCTGGGCAAGCTCGCCTACCTCTGGTTCGCGCTTCGGAATTTTCCCAGCCGGCATCACCGCTTCGAGCTGACCATCGACGGCAAGCGCGAGTCGGCGAACGTGGCTTCGGTGGTGATCGCAAACTTCGGCACGCAGGTCGGCCCGTGGGTGTTCCCGCCCGACGCGCAGGGGGAGGACGGCCAGCTGGACGTGGCGCTGATCCGCATGGCCTCCCTGCGCCACGTCATCGGCGTGGTCACCTCGCCGCTGCGCCCCGGTCGCAAGCGCCACCCGGGCGTTCGGCTCTTCCGCGCCAGCACGGTGAGCGTGCGCTGCGAGCGCCCACTTCCATTGCAGCTCGACGGGGAGGACCTGGGCGACCATACCGAGTTCGACGTGACCATCCAGCACGGCGCACTGCCGTTGTTGGTCACCCGCCGCCGGCTGGCGCTGCAGCTCCCGTGGCTGGGGTGGCCGAAGGAGACAGCGAGTCCCCCGCAGCCGGAGCCGGCCGCCCGCGCACGGCGCGAGCCAGCTGCTGAAACAGATTGAGGACGCGGTACGACGCCGGCGAGCCTTCCTGGCGAAGCATCGCCTCGAACGCGGGCGCGGCGTCGTCGAGATGCTGCAGCGGGATTGGCAGCTTCTGCGCGTTGTAGGCGAAGGTGACCGGCCCGCCGCCGAGCTCGCTGACCGTCCACAGGTCATGGCGAGCACGCGTGAACTGACCCGCCGCCACCGCGATCAGCGCCGAGTAGAGGCGCGCGTTGGTGACGTCGCCCAGCATGCGGAGGAACGCGTCTCCCGCGTCCAAGAGGACCACCGTGTCGCCGGGCAGGTCGTCGAGATGGCTCGTCCACTGCACCTTCGCGCCACGCGGGACCAGCAGCGAGAATCCCACGGCGCCATCCATCGCCCCGTAGACCAGACTCCCCGCGATCACGACGCCCCGGTCGCGCAAGCGCAGCGTATCGGGGACCTCGACCGTGGTGGCCTGCAGGATCGCCAGCCTGGAGGTGCCCAACAGACGCAGACCGCGTACCTGGCGCGCGACGCCCGCGGCGATGGAAGCGCGCGCCGCAATCGGCTCTGCTTGGAGCCCCTCGCTGGTGCGGGTGGTGAGCGTGGCCTGCGTGGCGCTCCAGCCCAGGCTAGCGGTCGCCCCCGCCGCGACGAGCAGCGCGACCAAGGCCACGGCCTGCGCTGCGAGCGTGGTCGGCGAAGCTTTGGGCGCGGCGGGCGTCGCTGCCTTGGGCGCGGCGGGCGTCGCCAGCGCGGCGAGCAGCTGCTCGGCCGGCCCCTGCAACAGCAACCCCAGCATCCAGCCCCACGCGGGAACGGCGAGCAGCAGGTAGTAGGGGTAGACGTGCGACAGCAGGCCCAACGTCGGCGCCACGACCAGCAGCGCCCACCAGAGCGCCAGCCCTCCCAGCCTCTCCCCGGCGCGCCACGCACGCAGGGCCGCGAATGACCAAAGACCCCAGACCAGCGCTCCGACCCATGGCAGCAGGGGGCTATAGAACAAGGCGAAGCGCCACGGGCTGACCAGCCAGCCGCCGAACACCCCCAGATTGCGCAGCACGGTCGCAGGCCCGCCGAGCGCGTATGCATCGTGGAGACCGTGCGGGAGCGCGTGGGCCACCAGCAGCCCCGCGGCGCACGCCACGGCAGCCGGCGCGGCCACGCACGCCACCAGGAGGCGGCGGGTCCGCCCTGCGCGCACGCCGGCTTCCCCCCGCAGCGCCAGTGCGCCGAGCAGCAGGGGTAGCCCGAGGGCGCTCTCCTTGCTCAGCGCCGCGAGCCCGGCCAGCACCGCCGCGGCGATCCCGTTGCGCCGGCCTCCCGCCAGCCAGCGGTCCACAGCCGCCAGCGCGAGCCCGCAGGCCAGGATCTCAGAGGAAGCGCTCACCCAGAAGAGGGGCAGGATCGCCACCGGCGTGCCCGCCACCACTAGCCCCGCGATGGCTGCGCCGCTGGCGCGCAGCCCCAGGCGGACGCCGACGCGCGCCGCCAGGAGCACACACGTCATCCACAAGAGCAGTGAAAGCCCGTGGTAGGCGGGCGAGGAGAGGTGCAAGAGCGGCCAGAGCAGCTTCCAATACAGGACACTGCTCACGGGCCGCGCGGGCAGCGCGGCCGTCGACACCAGGCCAGCCCCGCGGGCCAGGTGCGTCCAGTCGTCCTGGGCGAAGAAACCCGACAGGGCGGGCAGGTGGGCGATCACCGCCCCGAAGGCGAGTGCCCACAGCAGCGCCGGCGGCAGGCCGAGACGTTGAGGGGACTGGCTTCCTTGCACGCGCCCACCGATTTGGCCTACGTTGGGTCCCCGACGGCTGACCGATCCCCGCCGGGCTAGGGCTGCCGGCGAGCGACCGGTACCGATGCCGGCCGTAACGCTGCAGGATACGCCGCGCGCGAGCGCCCGACAACCCGACGGTGCCGCGCCGCGGCGGTCCGGCGCCCCTGCTCGGCACCCGCTGCTCGGTCCATCCCCCGCGTGCTCACCTCCTTCCGCAGGAGCCCATCATGACCCGATCTCTGCGCCGCTCGCTGCCCCTCGCGCTGCGCGTGGCCGCTCTGTTCGCGTTGCTCGCCACGCTCGGCACGCCCACGCTCCACGCCGGCGCTGCGACCGCGGTCGAGCAGCGCTTGCACTACCCGCCGGCCCGCACCGTGGACCAGGTCGATGACTACCATGGTACGAAGGTCGCCGATCCGTACCGCTGGCTGGAGGACTCCGACTCGCCCGCTTCGCAGGCGTGGATCGCCGCGGAGAACCAGCTCACGCGCTCGTTCCTCGACGGCATCCCGGCGCGAGAGCGGATCCGCGCCCGGCTCACCGAGCTGTGGAACTTCCCGAAGTTCACCCCCCCGTTCAAGCGGGGCGAGCGCTACTTCTACTTCAACAACAGCGGGCTGCAGAATCAGAACGTGCTGTTCGTGCAGGATGGCCTGCAGGGCGCGGCGCGCGTGCTGCTGGATCCCAACACGCTCTCCGCCGATGGCACGGTGGCGCTGGCGGGGCTCTCGATCAGCGAGGACGGCAGACTGCTGGCTTGGGCGACCGCCGACGGCGGCTCGGACTGGGTCGTCTGGCGCGTACGTGATGTCGGCACGGGCAAGGACCTGCCCGACGAGATCCATTGGAGCAAGTTCTCCGACGCTGCATGGGCGCACGATGGGTCGGGCTTCTACTACAGCGCCTACGACCCACCGGCGCCGGGGCAGGAGCTGCAGCAAGCCAACTACTTCCAGAAGCTCTTCTTCCACATGCTGGGCACGTCGCAGAAGGAGGACCGGCTGGCCTACGAGCGGCCCGACCAGAAGGAGTGGGGGTTCGGCGGCGCGGTGAGCGAGGACGGCCGCTGGCTGATCATCTCGATCTCGCAGGGGACGGACCGGCGCAATCGGATCTACTGCCAGGACCTGTCCCAGCCGGGCTCGACCGTCACCAAGCTGCTCGACGACTTCGACGCCAGCTACAGCTTCCTGGGCAACGACGGTGCGGTGATGTACTTCCGGACCGACCTCGAGGCCCCGCGCGGCCGCGTGATTGCCATCGACAGCGACCACCCGCAACGCGGGAGCTGGCGCACGATCATCGCGCAGGGGCAGGATGTCCTGGGGGGCGTCGGGATGATCCACGACTCGTTCGTGGCCTCCTACCTCCACGACGCCGCCGACCAGGTGCGGATCTTCGCGCTGGATGGCAAGGCGCTCGGCCAGCTCGAGCTGCCCACCCTGGGCAGCGTGGGTGGGCTGGAGGGCATGCGCAAGGACAGCGAGGTCTTCTACTCGTTCACGTCGTTCGTCTACCCGGCGACGATCTACCGGTACGACTTCGCCCTCGGCAAGAGCACGCTCTTCCGCAAGCCGGAGATCAAGTTCGACGCTTCGCCCTATGAGACCCAGCAGGTCTTCTTCAACAGCAAGGACGGCACGCGCGTCCCGCTGTTCCTGGTCTACAAGAAGGGGCTACTGCGCGATCACTCCAATCCCACGTACCTGTACGGCTATGGCGGCTTCGACATCGCAATGACGCCGGGCTTCTCCGTCAGCCGGCTGGCGTGGCTCGAGATCGGGGGCGTCTATGCCCAGGCCAGCCTGCGCGGTGGCAACGAGTACGGCGAGGAGTGGCACCAGGCCGGGATGCTGCAGAACAAGCAGAACGTGTTCGATGACTTCATCGCTGCGGCCGAGTACCTGATCAAGGAGGGGTGGACGTCCACCCCGAAGCTCGCCATCGGCGGTGGCTCCAATGGCGGGCTGCTGGTCGGAGCGTGCGTCAATCAGCGGCCCGATCTGTTTGGCGCTGCGGTGCCCGCGGTCGGCGTGATGGACATGCTCCGCTTCCACAAGTTCACGATCGGGTGGGCGTGGACCTCTGACTACGGCTCGTCGGAGGATCCCCAGCAATTCAAGACGCTCTACGCATACTCGCCCTACCACAACATCAAGCCCGGCGCTTCCTATCCGGCCGAGCTCATCACGACGGCCGATCACGACGACCGCGTGGTTCCCGGACACAGCTTCAAGTACGCGGCGCGCCTGCAGGCGGCGCAGTCGGGGAGCTCGCCCGTCTTGATCCGCATCCAGACGCGCGCCGGGCACGGCGCGGGCAAGCCGACTGCGATGCAGATCGAGGAGCAAACCGACGTCTGGTCGTTCTTGGTGAAGGTCCTGGGCGCGCGCGTGGACGGTGGCACGTAGACGCACGCCGAGGGCGGCCGGCGCGGGCTCGCGCGGGCGCTTGTCCCTGCTGGGACAAGCGGTGGACCTGTCGGGACAGAGCCGCGCCCCAGGGCCGCTCTAAGTGGCGGCAGGACAACGAATCGCGTCCTGGCACGCGCTCTGCTGGGCAGCGGATCGGAAGGACAGGTGGGGGAGTGGGCCAGGCCCTAGAGGGACGGCCCACTCCCCATTTCTGTTGTTCGCCCCTCGTTGGTCGCGTTCTGCTGCTCGCCCGCCCAACGCGCTCGTCCGCGCGGTCGGCGGCGTGCATGGCGACACCGGCCCGCAGCAGCCCACTGCGATGTCCCGCGTGCTCGAGCGCGGCCGATCGCTCCGCGCCACGCGGGACGCCCCTGCGGCCCGCCTCACCAGCGGCCGAAGGCCTCGCCGGCCAGAGACAGCAACCGCGCCGCGCGGTGTGCCCACGTATGCTCTGCGAGCACGCGGCGGCGGCCGGCCTCGGCCAGGCGCGCTCGCTGCAGATCGTGGCGCAGCCACCACGCCGCAAGCTCGGCGGCCTGTTGCGGCTCGGTGAAGGCCAGAGCCTCCTTGCCGACCTCGAGTTGCTCCCGCAGATCGGGGCGGTCGTCGGCGAGGATGGCGCCGCAGCACGCCGGGACGTCGAAGACGCGCTGCGTGACCGCAGTGGGCATCTGCGGATGGGCGAGATCCACGACCAGCCCGGCGCTGCCGTACAGCGCGGGCACCTCGTCGTCGTAGGCGAGATCGCCATGGAGCGCAGCACTGTCTCCCAGCAGCGTTCGCCAGCCCGCTCGGTCGCCGTAGATCCGCAGGCCCAGTGGCAGCAGCGCGCGCGCCAGCCCGGCGCGGCGCGCAGCGGCTACGCGGTCGGCCGCCTTCACGCGCATGAACAGCGCATCGTCCGCGCTCGGGCGCGCATCCACCGGCTGCGTGCGGAGCAGGCCCTCCAGAGCCGAGCAGGGAGCCAGGCGCGCGTCGGCGAGCAGCAGCGCGACGAGGCGCTCCTCCAGCAGTACGGCGCGCGGTGCGGCGGGGGCCGCGGCGTGCAGTCGTCGCCGATCCGGACCCGCATAGCTACTGCCCACCATGGCCAGCGGAGGCACTGCTGCTTGCCCCGGCGGACGACTCGCCCGCGGCGTCCCGGGCAGGAGCATCCGCGGGGCCGCCGCCAGCGGTAGGTAGGCCGCCCCCGCGAAGCCCCAGCGCCGCAGCCGTGCCACGGCTTCGCGTTCCCACGCCAGCGCCAGCACGCTGGAATGCACGAAGCGCGAGGGGTCGCGCAGCGCCGGCTCGGGGTCGTCCACGAACCAGAGCACGGTTGGCAGCTGCCGTTGCCGCAGGAGCTCGGCGCTGATCGGGCCGCGCGCCAGCGCGGCGCCGTTGATGCAGACGATCAGATCCGGAGCGCGCCGGGCGATCTCGTGCGCGGCGCGAGCATCCTCCGGCGCGGAGCCGATCGCTTCCTCGTGCACGTCGTGACCCAAGGCGCGCAAGGCAGAGGCAAGCCCGCGCTCCCCGTGGAAAGGCCGCCCTCGCGTGAGCAAGCAAACGCGCAGTCGGGAGAATTGGCGTGTGCGAGCGCAGGGCGTTGGAGCCGGGACGCCGCGACCGCGCGTCGAACTCTCGCGGGGCGCCGCCTTCGACTCCAGTGCGGTGGCACATGCTGCCCAGGCGAAGGCCCGCGCGCGCTCGCTGCCCGCCAGCGCAGGATGGATCCAGCAGGCCACCCGCGAACCGGCGATGCCCGCCGCAAGGAGCAGCGAGCGCAGTGCGGCGGGATCGACCGGAGTCGCCGGATCCATGGTGATCAGTCGCCGCCCGGCGGCCGTAGCGCGGCCGCCGGGGTCGGCGTCACCACCCTCAATCTCATCGCCGCCGGCAGCAGTGCCGGCGTTCCCATGGATGTTGCCCGCGCGATCGCGGTGGCTGTCACGCTCACCGCTGTCGTCACCCTCCGCAGCCCCTGGCACGCCCAACGGGTCCCAGGCGACGATGGCCGGCCCCGGACACCGCCGCAGGGCGGACAATAGCGGCCCCTCCGTCACGCCCAGCAAGAGGATCGCATCGGCGCCGCGTTGCGCGTCGATGCACTGCGCCTGCAGCTTTGCCTCGCGGCGCGGCGCGACTGCGCTGACCGCACGCCGCCACTGCCCATCGTCCCCCCGCCGCTCGAGGATCGGAAGACGGCGCCCGGCCCCCGCTTCGTGGCGCAGGCGCAAACTCGCGCCCAGCCGCGCGGGATCGATGGGGAGCGCGTCCCGCTCGGCCATCGGAGCACGCCAACCGAGGGCGGTTGCGAACGCATCCTCCAGCAGGTCGGCGCAGGCCAGCGGATCCTGCCGCTGCACGGCAGCGAGCAGCTCGCGCAGCGGCTCGTGCAGCCCCTGGGGTGGCGGGTCGGGAACAGCGCGCAGCAGGCCTGCGAGTGCGTCCGCCGCAGCCTCCGCCTCACCCACGCGATACGCCCGCGCCGCGCGGCCGGCGAGATGCTCGCTCGTGGGTGGGGCGCTCTCAACCGGTGCGGGCGGCAGGGTGGGACTCAAGGGAGGACGCGCCGAGCGCCCGTCAGGCGAGCGGCGAAGTAGCTGCTGCCCAGGTCGTCCACGCGCACGCGGCCCTCGCTGCCGCTGGCATGGATGAAGGCGCCCTCGCCGGCGTAGATGCCGACGTGCGTCACACGACCGTCCTTGTGGCCGAAGAACAGCAGGTCGCCTGGGCGGATCTCGCGCAGCGGCACCCGACGGCCCATCTCGGCCTGCTCGACGCAGGTACGGGGAAGCTCGATGCGAACGGCGGAGAAGACCGCGCAGACCAGCCCCGAGCAATCGATGCCCCGCTGGTCGATGCCGCCGCGCCGGTAGGGGACGCCAACGTAACCGTGAGCCGTCTGGACCACCGCGCGCGCGAGCCCGCCGGAGCTGGCCCGGAGCTGCAGAGCTGGCGCTCGGAAACTGCTGCCCCCTGGCGAGGGTTGGCCACCTGAGGACGGCGCCGGGTCCGTGGCTGCCCCGGACGCTGGCGCGGGCGGCAGGGAGTTCGTGGCCGCGGCCGGCACCGGAGCTGCGTCCATGGGGTCGTCGTCCGGGGACACGCCGCGCGGCGGGGTGGCGCAGCCGCCCGTGAGGATCGCGGCACCCAGCAGTGCGCACAGCGCGGCAGCCGCGTGTGGGCGCACCGCCGCAGGGCGGCCTCGCCGGCGCGCTCGGGCCGCCCGCTGATGCGGCCCTTTGACCCTGGACGCCTCGTTCACGCTTGGCCGGGCTGCACAAAGCGTACCTGGCCCGTGCGTCGACCGGCGCCGGGCCCCGATCGGGGCCCTGGGATCGCAGGGGGAGATTCCCGGCATTCTGCGTCTTCTTGAGAAGACGCAGGGCCTTGGCCGACCTGCCGTTCCCCGGTGCGGCCCCTCCGACTGGCTTGGGGAGAGCGGTGTGGCCCGGCCGGCGACTGGAGCCTCGCTGGCCGGCCCCCCTCTCCCCGGCCGTCTCCCCCGGGCCGCAGGGGCCGAAATGCCCCCCTGTTCCATCGCTGGATGTTAGACTCAAAGCCCGCACGCACCGCTGCGGGTCTCGCCCACGCCGGCTGCCCGCCATGGCGGCCTGGTGGTCCTTGGAGGTATCGGTGCGCCCAGCCAACGCCGGCACTGTTGCGCCCCGCAGGCCAGGATTCCCGTCGCGTTGCGCGCTGTCTGCGCTGGGCGCCCTGACCGCATGTGCCGTCGCGCTCCCCGCCAGCGCGGCGGAGCTCACCTTCGCCGAGCAGCGCTACGACATGGGGATCCTTCCGGAGAACGATCTCGCTCCCTGGACCAAGTTGGGCACGGCGCCGGTGATCCTGCTGGCGGATCAGACGCTCTTGCTCAACGACAACACGAGCGACGACCGGATCGCCTATGAGACGATGCTGGGGATTCCCCAGCCGGAGCACCGGATCACGCTCACCGCGCGCGTCCGGGTCATCTCGAACCTGGAGGGCCGTGCCGCGGTGATGGAGGTTGCGCGGCCGCACCTGCAGGCAGTGCTGCGGCTCTATCCCGAGCACGTGGAATTGGTGGAGCGCACGGGCACCAACGAGTGGCGCTGGATGGGGACCGTGGATGTGGATCTCTCCGGCTTCCGCGAGATCGAGCTGACCAAGGCCAGCAGCGTCGAGGATCCCGCCGAGACGATCAGCGTTGCCATCGACGGCGCGCCCGTGTTGCGAGCCCGGCCCATGGCCTTGGGTGACCTCGACGCGGGGCGGCTGGTGATCGGATCGGTGGCCCTGCCCGCGCTCGGGGCGAGCATCTGGGATTGGGTCGACTACCGGCTGACCAGCGTGTCGAAGCAAGTGCCCGTGGAGACGGTGAGCTTCGGCGCGATGAAGTCTCGCTTCGCGACCGATCCGTCCGGGGCGCGCTAGCCGCCGCCTTCCCGCGGACCGCCGCCGCCACTCCCAGGGGGCGCAGGAGGCGCGCTGGCGTCCTCGCTGCCAGCGCCGCGGTCCAGGCGGGCCAGCTGCTCGCGCGCCCACCCCGCGAGCTGCCCGGCGGGATCCAGCGATGCCACTTTCTGCAGCAGGCCGCGCCCCTGCTCGATCTTGCCCTGACGCACGTAGAGCAGCCCCAGATTCGCCAGCGCGGACCCATCGTCGGGACTGCTGCGGAGGTACTCCTCGAACAGCGGAGCCGCCGCATCGATCTGATGGGTCTGCATCTTCACGTAACCCAGTCGGAAGAGCCAGCGGGCGCGGTCAGCGGGCGTGCTGGTCTCCAGCAGCGCCTCGTAGAAGCGGTCGGCCAGGTCGAAGCGGCCGCGCGCGTAACAGTGCCCCCCGACCGACTCGAGGAACGCCGTGAAATGGGGGGCGTGGAGCCGCTCGACGTAAGGCAGGTACCATCTCGGGGCCAGGCGGCCGCGGTCGGCGATCAGCCTCTGCTTGCCCACGTCGGTGAGACGGTAGATGCGGATCTCGGGCCCGCGGTTGCGCCCATGGGGAGCAACGTCCTTCACCAGCTCGGCGTAGGTATCCAGGTCCTTGTAGAACTGCACCTGTTGGGGGAACCGACTGGGATTCGCCTCGTAGCGGCGGCGCACGGCGCCCGAGGTGAGCAAGTAGTCGTAGACCTCGAAATGGCGCAGGTCGTAGTAGAACGCGCTCAGCTGCACGCGCGTAGAGTACATGGGCAGGAACGTGTACTCGTAGGTCCGCATGTCCAACAGCCGGTGGCGCTGCCGTTCAGACATCTGCAGGTAGACGATGGAGCTCTTGATCTGCTCCTGGACCTCAGTCGACGGCAGCTCGATGGTGTAGAGCTCGGCGGCGAAGAAATTGCGATCGCGCGGCAGCTCCTGCGTCACGTACTGCTTGGTGAGCCACTGCGTGCTGGGAGCGCTCTCCACCCGGTGGTATTCGAGGGTCCCCCACGTGGCCGGCCCCACTGTGATCAGGCCCAGCCCGGCCGCGGTCGCGCGGCGAGCCCGCCCGGAAACGCGCGCGAGCCGCGGCTGCAACACCGCCCACAGCCCCGCCACTCCCAGCGCGAGGGGCATCAGGACGGGGAGCATGTATCGGTCGAAGCGGGTGCTCAACGCGCCGAGCACGGCGTAGAAGACCAATCCGCTCAGCAGCACCACCGTCCAGCGGCCGCGCAGCCGCAGCCCGGCCCAGCCCAGCCCGACGACGCCCAGCACCAGTGCCGGCAGCCCCAGCGCGTGGGGCAGCACCTTCGAGACGTAGTACCAATAACCCGAGGCGTGGCTGTCCTGACCGAAGTGCCCCTGCTTCATGTGCATCGCCTGGTAGCCGAAATCGCGCTTGAGCACCGACATGTCGGTGAAGAGGTACGGACTGGTGGCGCAGAAGACGAGCGCGCAGAACAGCGCCGCGAGCCACAGCCGCCGGTCCTCGATCCCCAGCAGTTTTAGCGAGCGTCCCTCCGCGTGTCTGCGCATCAGGTGCGTCGCGTAGAGCACACCGGTCAGCAACACCGGCGTGTACTTGCTGGCGGCTCCCAGCGCGATCCAGACCGCCGCCCACACGTAGTCGCGGACGCGCCCACGCTCGTAGATGTCCACGAGCCGGCCGCCCGCCGCCGCCGAGAAGAACACCAGCAGAATGTCCGGCGTGATCTGCTGGGCGTGTTCCACGAGCATGGGCGAGAGGGCCAGCAGCAGCCCGACCAGGATCCCGCCGAATCGTCCGGTCAAGCGCGCGGCGACGCGCCAGGCCACGTACACGGTCCCCACCGCCGCCAACACCCCCACCAGCCGCGAGATCACCACCAGCCGGCTGTTGTCCACGAGGAACTCGACGTAGTAATCGAGGCGATTCTCGAAGGTCCCGAACATCCGGCCAGCGAGGTAATAGAGCTTCTGCAGCAGCAGGTGCACGTAGAACGACAGCGATGGCCACCCGACGGTCTGTGGATTGAAGTTCACGCGCCCGGCGTCCCACCCCCACATCTCGAAGGCCTTCTTCATGGGGAGGGCCTCCTCCTCCACGTTCGGCAGCCCCCAGCCCAGGTTGGGCAGGCGCACCGCGAGCGCGAGCAGGCACAGGAGCGCCGCGTCGGCGCGGCCCCGTGAGTCGGGCGGGGAGGCGGACACGGGCGCTTGTGCCCGTGCCGCCGCGATCGCCGGACGGGCGGCGCCCTTGACGGCGACGGGAGCCTTGGTCTGTGGGGACCGGCGGGAGGCCTTGGGCATGGACGGTTCCGGAGGGTGGCTCTTCTCGCTTTGGACCAGGGGCGCTCGGCTAGCGGGGGCGCGGGGTGGTCCCGCCTGTCTGCAGCGTTGCCCGCAGCGCCGCGAGGCTCGCCGCCGAGACCTCCTGGTGGAGGCTGCGGCCGTGGCTATCCATGGTAACGACCGCCGCGAAGTCCTTCACCTGCAGCACCCACATCGCCTCCGGCGAGCCGAACTCACGCAGCGCCACGTCGACGACACGCACGACGTTGGCGGCGTAGACCTGCGCGGCGCCGCCGATCGCGTGCAGGTAGACGGCGCCAACGCGCTGGCAGGCGGCCAGGGTCTTCGCGCCCATGCCGCCCTTGCCGATCACCGCGCGGATGCCCAGGCGCTCCATCAGCTCGCCCTGATACGGCTCCTCGCGGATGGAGGTCGTGGGACCCGCCGCTTTGACGATGTACCCGCCGTCCTGCTCCAGCACCACCGGTCCGCAGTGGTAGAGGATGCCCCCGCGCAAATCGAAGGGGGCCTTGCCCCCGTCGTGGAGATACTTGTGCACTGCGTCGCGGCCCGTATAGAGCAGGCCCGTGATGCGCACTTCGTCGCCCGCGCGCAGCGCACGCACGGCGGCCTCGTCCAGCGGCGGTGTGAGTTCCACGCTGCGGCTCACTCCAGCACCTCCTCGTGCTCGGTCTCGTAGAGCCAGCGTAGCGGCGCGCCGTCCTGCGACAGTACCACGCCGCGCCGCCGGTGCGCCCAACAGCCGTAGGTCACCGACACGAAGAAGCTCGCTGGCAGCCGGTTGCGGGCGGCGATCTTGACGCCCAACACGGTCGTCTTGCCGCCGAAACCCATGGGGCCGATGCCCAGACCGTTGCAGACGTCGGCCAGCTCGCGTTCGAGACTGTCGAGCTCGATCACCGGGTTACGGTCACCGATCGTGCGCAGGAGCTGCTCCTTGGCCACGTCGTAACCCGCCGCACGGTCGCTGCCGATGCAGACGCCGATGTAGCCCGGGGCGCACCCCTTGCCCTGCGCCGACCAGACGGCGTGCAGGATCGCGAGTCGGGCGCCCTGCAGGTCGCGGCCCGCCGTGGCACCGCCGAACTCCTCGAAGGCGCGCGGCAGCGCGTACTGCGCGCCCACGTTCTCGCAGCCCCCGCCCTTCTGGATCAGCCGCACGTCCACCTCGCCGTGCCGCCACTGCGCGAAGTGGAACTGTGGCGTGCCGGGGCCCAGGTTGGTCCCCGTGTTGCGTCCGGTGAGGCTGTCGACGCTATTCTGGCGCAGGAAGCCCGCCTTGGTCGCCTCGGCCGTGGCCCACTCGGCGGCATCGCGGAAGGCGAGTTGGTCGAAGCCGACGGGGCAGTGCACGTAGAACTTCAACATGCCCGTGTCCTGGCACAGTGGCGCCGACAAGACGCTGGCCGCGTCGATGTTGCACGCGATGGTGTCCAGAGCGCCCGCCGCCGTCGTGCCATTCTGTTCGGCCTGTCGGCCAGCGCGCAGCGCGGCCACGATGTCGGGCGGAAGATCGCTGCTGGTGCGTCGGATCAGCTCCAGCAGTGAGGCGCTCAGCGTTTGGGGCTCGAGCTTCAGCGACGTCATGGATCCTCCCGTCGATCGGGCGCGCGGCACCCGCGGTTTGTGCCAACGCTAGCCAGTGTCCGCCGGCGATTCAAGCGCGCTGGCTCCCGCGGCCCGCCGGATTCCTCACCGGAAAAGTTTAGCTAAATCTGAAGCAGAATCCACATTTTGCGTTGACAGGGCATATGCCCCGGCTACTAACTTCTGCGCGGTTCGGCCGGACAGCCGTCGAGCGCCCGCACGCGCAGTCACGCACGCTGTCCTCCGCGTCGCTGCTTCGCCGCACACTTTCGTTGCGGAGGGAAGGCGGCGCCGGCACACGGTCAGTCTCTCGAGACTTAAAGGAGTCGGAGAATGAAGTCTCCTCTTTGGCGCGCTCTAGCGCTCATCTCGTTGAGCATTCTCATTCCGACCCTGATGCTGGAGGATGCTCAGGCGGCAAGGCGCTCCGGTCTTGCAGGCAACCTCCAGATCACGGACCCGGATGACGTCAACATCTTCCCCCACCACAATCTCCGGTACCGCGACCGGATGACCATCGACATGGGTGGCGAAAACGGCAACTACTCGCCGCCCGCAGGGGGCCCCGTCGACGCCAGCGGCAGCGCCACGCTGATCTTCGGCAGCGAGCAGTGGGCGCTGAACCTGAGCGCCTCCCGTGGCGACTTCCTCAACGGGCTCGCCTCCGGGTTCTGGGGCGGCAACGATCGGGGTCTCTTCAGCCCGCTGGTGAGCGTCCATGGGTCGGGTCCGACGAACCTCGATCCGTTCCAGTTCAATTGGGTCGATGCCGGGTTCGCGTGGGCCCTCGATAGCTCCGAGCTGGGCGTGCGTGTCGGTGTGGGCCGGGTCGCCGACAAGACCGTCAGCACGCCCACGGGTGGAGCGGTCACGACCAACGACGAGTTCGCCCACGTATTCCACGTCCAGGCCAGCTGGGGCAACGAGAAGACCGACATCGGCGCCGAAATCGGTATGGGCAAGAGCGGCCTGAAGGGCCCGCGCGCGTCGGCCGATCCGGACCCCGACCTCTCGGGTGACTACACGCAGTGGACCCTCGCCCTACGCCACTACCACGAGATGGGCGGGTACGAGTGGTGCGTGCTGGGGGCCTTCAACCACGGCTCCGACAAGGAGGACCTGGACACCGATCCGGTGGCCCAATTCAAGGAGTCGACCAACTCGTGGATCGTCGGCTTCGGGCCGATTTGGCGCAACGCTCCCGAGACCTGGCAGGTAGCTGCCCAGCTCAACGTGGGCAACCAGGCGCTGAAGGAGGAGCCTCCGACTCCCAATAGCCAGACCGACATTCGGTACTTCACCGTGCCTGGCTTCACCGGCTCGATGGAATACATCCATGGCCGGTGGGCCGTGCGGGGCGGCGTGCGCTCGGTCTACAACTTCCACCGCAGTGATGCGCAAGGCAACCCCGAGGTCGAGATCTTTGACCGGACCTACGACTTCTCGTGGGTGGCCGGCGCCAGCGTGGCGATCGGCGACAACTTCCTGCTGGACGCTGCGCTCAATGAGCAGCGCGTGCTGCAGGGCGCGAACTTCCTGGGCGGCGGCGACCAGGCGGCGTTCGCCATGCTCAGCGCAACCGTCAACTGGGGCGGCGGCAAGAAGTAGCTCGACGGGGATCCCGCGGTGGCGGCGCTGCGGCCCCGCACGTCTGCAGGAGGGAGCTCACGGGCTCCCTCCTGGTCGTTTGCGGGCCAATCGGCTATCGTTTTCGCCGCACGGGCCCCGCACCGCCGCGCCGGCGGGCTAGGGTCCCCCGCGCGGCCGCACAGCGCGCGAGGCCTGCGCAGAACGCCATGCCCACCTCGCCCAGCCGCAGCCTCGAGACCTTTGCCAACCCGCACCCGGGGCGGCGCTACGAGATCCGCATGGAGGCGCCGGAGTTCACCTGCATCTGCCCGCGGACCGGGCAGCCCGACTTCGCCACCATCCGTCTGCACTACGTGCCCGACCAGCGCTGCGTCGAGCTGAAGTCGCTCAAGCTCTACCTGTGGAGCTATCGCAACGAGGGCGCGTTCCACGAGGCGGTCGTGAATCGGATCCTCGACGATCTGGTCGCCGCGGTCGATCCGCTGGAGATGACCGTGGAGGGCGACTTCTCCGTGCGCGGCGGCATCCACACCGTGGTGGAAGCTCGCCACGTGCGCGGCGCGTGAGCGCCGCGCACGGGCTGGCATCCTCCGTGCGCGTGGTGACCTTGTTCAGCGCGTCGGGGTGCCACCTGTGCGCGCAGGCCAAGGCGGTGCTGGCCCGCGTCCGCCGCGAGATCGACTTCCGGCTGGAGGAGGTCTCCATCGACGGCGACCCCAGGCTGGAGGCCCTGTACCGCACCGAGATCCCCGTGGTGCTGGTCGACGGGCGCAAGCGGTTCAAGTACCGCGTCGATCCCGCGAAATTGCTCCGCGCGCTGCAGGAGCACTGAGCGCTGGATGTGCGAGGCGCGGACGCTGCGCGGTCTGCGCGCGGCGCGCGGTATTGGCGCCGCGTGCGCTGCGCGTTCGTGCCCGGCGGGTTCCCCGCGTGCCCTGCGGGCGCTCCACCTTCCAGGGTTGCGGCCAGGACAGGATGGAGGTAGCGTCCCTGCGGAACCGACGACCCCGGAGAGGGCGACCCCTGCGCCTCATCTCTGTCAAGGGGTGAGCCCGCGATGGTCCCGATCGATCGGCCGGCCCTGGCCAGGCGCGCTCTGTTGGACGCGCTGCGCGTGGCCAACCTGCTGGATCGGCGTGGTGGGGCGCTCGCACGCCGATCCGGAATCACCTCCGCACAATGGCTCAGCCTCGGCCTGCTGGTGCAGGTCGGCGCGCGCGGCCTGACCCCCACCGAGCTCTGCCGCCAGCTCTGCGTCAGCAAGCAGAACATGACCGGTATGATCGTCCGGCTGGAGCACAAGCAGCTCATCGAGCGCTTCCCTGAGCCCAGCGACCGCCGGTCGTTCCGCGTACGCGTCACCCACCGGGGCACCCGCGTGATCAACCAGCTCGAAGGCGCGGGTCGGGACTTCTTCCTCTACCAGGTGGACGGCCTGGGCGACAGCGAGCTGCGCGCGCTCGCCGACGGACTGGACACGGTCCTGGAGCGCCTGCGGCAGGCGGAGGAGCGGGCGGAGCGGGCGGCGCGCGCGGCGCGCGCAGGTTAGCCCGTCGCGGCGCCACCCCGCAGCGGCGCATGGGTCGTCGCGGTGGTCGATCCGTCCTCATCGCGGGCGATCCGCCCGGATGGTGCCGCGCGCCCAAGCGTTGCCGATGAGGTGGTCGTGCGGGCGTAGCCGCGCTCGCCCAGGCGGCCCGGCGCGCCGGGGGCGCGGCCGCACCGCCAACTCCCACGCGCCCCTCTGGTATACTCGTAGCCATGGACAGGGCCGATATCAAGCTGGGCTTCCTCATCGCGTACGTCCTCGCTGCGGCCCTCCACGCCGGGATGGCGTGGTGCATCCTGCGGCGCCGCAGTCGGCATTTCGAGATCCAGCTCTTCGCCGGTGCGAACCTGGCGTTGGCGGCCTGGCAGCTCACGCAGCTGGCCGAGTACGTGTTCAACCTCAGCCGGGCCGAGCCGCGTACGACGCTGCTGCGCGCGCTCCAGGGCGTGCAGCTGATGCTTGCCCTGCTGGTGCTGGTGCTGTTCTTCCACCTGTTCGCCACCTTCGAGCGCGTCTACCGCCGCCAGGCGCCCAGCCTGCGCGCGGCGATCACCACCCACGTCCACCGCCACGGCCGCCTCTACGTCTGCGCCGCGTATCTCCTGCTGCTGGTGGGCGGGATGGCGTACCTGCTCGACGCCGGAACGGTCGCGCAGACCTTGCGCGGCCTCCGTTCGGCGATCGGGCCGACCTCGGCCTATCTGTTCGGCGGAACGCTCCTGTTCATGACGTTCACGCTGTTTCCCGCGCGCCCCGGCCAGGAGCGGATCCTGGTGCCGGCGCTGGCGCGCGCCCTGCTGCTGCTAAGCCTGTCCGTCGTGCTGATCGGCATCGCAGTCTGGCACGGCACGCGGCCCCGCCTCACCGACTCGGTGCTGCTGCCGGTGCTGCACCTGCACAGCGTGCTCTTCTGCGTGTTCCTGGCCCTGGTGCGCTACGAGTTCTCTTTCATGGACCGCTACATCCGCGACGGGCTGCGGCTGCTCGCCTGGACCGCACTGGTACTGGTCACCTACTTTGCGTTCAACCGCATCGTGTTCCTGGAGCAGCCGTGGGGCCGCTACGCCACGAGCCTCTCGCGTACCGGCGTGCTACTGCTGGCCGTGGCGCTGGGGCCGATGCTCGGCCGCGCGCTCGGCCATCTGTCCGATCGCCTGCTGTTCGATCGCAACGTCGACCTGGAGGCGGGCGTCCACCGTTTCTCCCAGCGGCTCGCGGGGACCCATACGCTGCAGGGCCTCATCGACGGCGCCGCGCGCGACATCGCCCGCGCAGTGCACGCCAAGAGCGTGCGGATCATGGTCAGCCGTTCCACGACCGACCAGGACGTGATCCGGATGGAGCAGGAGCACGGCCGGTGCTATCGCTTGCGCATCGCGCTGGGCCCGGGGCATGCGCGCGTGGGCTGGCTGCTGCTTGGCGAGCGGCGCAACCTCTACCCGTACTTCGACGCCGAACGGCGCTACCTGCACCTGGTGGCCGAGCTGCTGGGAGCCGCCGTGGAAGCGCTGCGCGACCGCAGCCCGACCGAGCCACAACACGCCCAGGCGACCCACACCACGGAGCCGACCACCGCGGGTGACGTGGCGGGGGCGGCCAGGGCGGCCGATGGCGCCACGGCGGCGTCACCGGCGAGTGCCCCCGGGGTGGGGGAGCGGGGCCCTGCCGACCGCCAGATGCACGTGCTGCAGGGCGAGCTGTTGCGCGCCCGGGGGCAGGCGCGCGAGCTGCGCGAGCGCTTCGATCCCGAGCTGGTGGGCGACGTCCTGGCGGTGGCCGACGAGATTGGGGAGTCGGATCCGCCTGCCGCGCTGGTCGTGCTGCGCCGCCTCCACTCGACCTACGAGTACCTCCGATCCCCCGAGCGCAGCCCGACGACCCTGGGCCAGGAGATGGAGTTCGTGCAGGACTACCTCGCGCTGGAGAAGCTGCGGCTGCGCAATCGTCTTTCGGTGAGCTTGAGCTACGACGCGGCCCTGGGCCAGCAGGAGATCCCGCGGCGGCTGCTGCAGCCGCTCATCGAGAACGCGCTGTTGCACGGGCTCGCGCGCGAGCTGCGCGAGGGCCACATCGCCATCCGCGCCGCCGCGCTGGACGGCCGCTGTGTGATCACCGTGGAGGACAACGGGCGGGGGTTCCAAGGCGGCGTCGACCCGCGCCTGTTCGACGGCGAGGGCGGGCTGGCCCGCGTTCGCCGCTGGCTGCACGAACGCTTTGGAGGCGAGGGGAGCCTGGAGATCGAGGCACCGGCCGAGGAGGGCGTGCGCCTGCGGATCACCATGCCGCGGCGCGATCTCGCACGCCGCGCAGGTCTGGCCGCCGCTTCCTGAGCTCGCAGCGCCGCGCAGACCTGACCGGCCGCCGCGCGATCTATGGCTGCGCTCGCTCGTAACCCGTCTCGCCCGCCCGCACGGCCGCCCGCAAACGGTTCTTCTCGGGCGTCACCGGGCAGGCGAACGTTCCCCCGTATGCGCAGAGCGGGTTGTAGGCCAGGTTGAAATCCAGCACGTACCGGCCCTGTCCCTTGTCCTCCACCTCCAGGTAGCGTCCCGCGGGGTAGGTCTCGGCCGTGGTCGTGGCGTCCATGAACGGCACGAACAGGTGCCCGGCGTCCTGCGGATCCAGGTCGAGCAGCTCGTAGACGGGGAGCTTCTCCCGGCCGGCGCCCAGATCGATCCAGAAGTACCCTACCTCGCGGATCGGGCGGCGCGCGCCCGAGGTGGCCACGATGGTGAAGGTGTCGGAGGCCACCTTGCGCATCAACGTTCCCTCGAAGCGCAAGCGCGGGTCCACCGGATAGAAGGAGAGCCCCTTCCAGCTGGGGCGCCGCGCCACAGGAATCGGACTGTCGTCGGCCGTCTTGAAGCTCTGCTCCTTGGCCGCACGCGCAGACTCGATCTCGGTGCGATAGACGGCTGGATCGGCCGGGGACGCGGCGCGGCAGCGCAGATCCGCATCCTCCGCGTGGCACGCCGCCAGCACCAACGCCAGACCGCACGCTCCTTGCCGGATGCGCTCCATGCGCCTACGCTAGCTCGTCACTACCCCTCTGTCCACCGACGGACCCGCAGACCCATGCCGCCGACAGCCCAGCCGCTGGTGGTCATCGTCGTGCTCAACTGGAATGGGCGCGCGGACACCCTGGCCTGCCTGCGCAGCCTGTCCCGTTGCAGCTATCCGAATGCGCGCATCCTCGCGGTGGACAACGGGAGCGCCGATGGCAGCGAGGAGGCGGTGCGCGGCGCGTTCCCCGACCTGCCGCTGTTGCAAACCGGCGCGAACCTCGGGTTCGCCGGAGGCAACAACGTCGGCATCGCCTGGGCGCTGGAGCAGGGCGCCGATTGGGTACTGCTGCTCAACAACGACACCGAGGTGGAGCCCGGGTTGCTGACGGCGATGATGGAGCGGGCCCGGCGCGACGCCGGCGTCGGCGTCGTGGGCGCGAGCATCGAGTACTTCGATTCCCCCGGCCGGCTGTGGGCGTACGGCGGCGGGCGGTTCAATCTCGCCAGCGGGCGTGTCCGGCACATCCAGCGCGTGGTCGGGGACGAGCAGCTGCTCACTCGCGGTCACGTCCATTTCTATGTGACGGGCTGCGCTATGCTCCTGCGGCGCGATCTGCTCGAGCGCGTGGGCGCGCTGGACACGAGTTACTTCCATTTCTGCGAGGACGCCGACCTCTGCCTGCGGGCCGAGCAGGCCGGGTACACCATCGCCGTGGCGGCGGAGGCGCGCCTGCGGCACAAGGTGTCTGCCACCACACGGGTGTCGAGCCCCGCGTTCCTGTACTACAACCTGCGCAGCCGTCTGCGGCTGGTGCAGCGGTTCGGGCCTCCGGGATCACCGGGCGCCCTGGCCTTTACTCTGCTCTGGATGCGGCTGTGGCGGCCGGCGCTGCAGAGCGGCATGGGGCGATCGGGCTGGCGCGCGCTGCGCCGGGCATGGCGGGACTTCCAGACCGGAGCGCAAGGCCCGGCCCCGGCCGACCTCGCGACGCGGACCGCGCGGGCACGAGTGGCGTCCACGCGGGCGCTGGGAGTGGCGCTTCTGTCGGCCGCGTTGGCCGCTGGGGCGGCACCGGCTGGGCGCGCGGCACAAGGGGCGCTGGCCGCGCAGGCGGCGGGAACACCTTCGCCGGCGCCGGCTGCCGTCGCGCGCGATGCGCGCGGGCACGACGACCTGGGAGCGCATGTGCGTGCGCTGTGGGGCGGCGAGGGGGCTCCGCGCCAGCTGGAGGAGCTCCTGTGGCGGATCGCGCTCGATTCCGCGCGCGAGCAGCAAGTCCTTGCGCGCGCGGATTCGACACACCGGGCGCTGACCGACACGCTGCTGGCGACGCTGCGCTGGACCGAGCCGCATGCCAGGGCCGCCCTGCCGGAGCTCTATGTCGTGCGTGACGGCGGTCCACCGCCCGGGGAGCGCCCGCCCGCGTGGGCCGACGTGCGGCGCGCGGGACTGCGGCTCTTGCGTGGCGTCGCTCTCGACCCGTCCAATGGCCGCGACGCGGCGCTGCTGCGCCGCCTCGACCCCCTCGATGCGAGCGGGCGCCCCACGCCCTCGGAGATCGCCGGTCAAATCGAGCTGTGGGTGGCCTGGTGGGCCGAGCGCGGTCTCGATGCGCGTTACTACCTCGACCCCTCGCGCATCCCCGACGTGCGCCTGTGGCTCGCGGCACTGCGCGCTCCCGCCCTGCGCGCCGCAGCGCCCGACGCTGCGCCGTCGCGCGGCGGCCCGCTGCGATCACTCCTGGGTCCGCTGGCCGCCGATCCACTGCGCCGCCGCGCGCTGCTAGCGCAGCTCTCCGCGCAGACCGACGCGCAGCTCGTCGCCGAGGCGATGGCCGTGCTGCGCATGTACCAGGACGACTTCGTGTCCGCGGGGCTGCCGGCTGCGCGCTGGGACCCCAAGCTCGGCAAGCTCGCGGGGTACCATGCCGACGAGCTGCGCGGCGTGGCAGCGGAGGTGCTGGACCGCACGTCGGGCTACATCGTATCGGGGGCCAACGCAGACGAGGAGAACCTCGACTACCTGCGCTGGTGGCAGCGAGCGCGCTTCGAGGCGCGCTTCTACCGGGACCCCCACGCGGCGCCGTCGTTGGCGGCGTTCCTCGACGGGCTCGACCGAGCGGCGTCGAACGGCGGGCGCCCGCTGCACCGGTTCCTGCGCGACGCCTACGTGGCGGTGGGATTCCGCGACCTGCTCCTGGACCGCTGGCAGCAGACGCGCGGGCCGGGCTGCGTTGCGGAGCTCGTCGCCTGGCTGCGCAAGGACCGTCCCGACGCCGTGGCAGCCGGCTTCGACTTCGTGTGGCGCCGCGTTCCATTGCGCCCGTTGCCGGGCGATCAGGGCCAGCTCACCTCCATCGACTGGGAGGAGGTGCGCACGCTGATCCGCGAGCTGCTGCGTCGCGCCACCGGCGGCGCTGGCCTCCCCGAGACGGGCGTGGAGCTCCGGGTGCGCGACGAGTACTGGTACCGGTGGTGGGACGAGCATCGCCGCGAGCCGCGCTGGTACCGGGCCGGGGCGCAGGTGGAGCAGACGCCGAGCTTTGCGCCGGAGCGTGGGCGCGCGCGCTAGCGCGACGTGCGCCGCCGTGGGCAGACCTCGCCCGCGCACGAGGCCGGACTCCTCGATGCAGGCCGCGGCCTGGAATCCCGAGCGCGTGGGCCCCGGACACAGGGCGGTCACGGTCACGCCGCTGCCGCGCAGCTCCTCGGCGAGGGCCTCGCTGAAGTGCAGCACGTACGCCTTCGTCGCGGAGTCGACCGCCATCAACGGTCCGGGCTGGAACGCGGCCGTCGACGCGACATTGAGAATGCGCCCGGCACGGCGCTGGAGCATGCCGGGCAAAAGGAGCTTGGTGAGGGCGGTGAGGGCTGCGACGTTGACCTGGACCATGTCGAGCTCCGCCTGCAGCGCGGTCTCGTTGCGGGCGATCAGCACCAGGTCGTGGCCGCGAGCTGCCAGCACCCGCGCCAGCTCCAGCCCGATCCTGCTGGAGGCTCCCGTGACCAGCGCCAGCGGGCGCCTGGCTTTGTGCGTTTCGCTCATCGGGAATCCTCCCTGAGCAAGCCGATCGCCGGGTCGCCCTGGAGCAGCGCGACGGTTCCGAAACCGCGGATCGCCCGCATGGCAGCTCCTGGAGCTTCGGTTGAGCCGGCGCGGCCGTCCGCGGTGGCCGCTCCCGCGCACGCGGGGGCCGCTGACGTTCGTCAGACGCGGTGGCACCCTGTCGGGGTCACGCGCGGTGGCGCGCGACTGCAGTCACGTTACAGCGTACGCTGCCGCGCTCATCCGCACCCACGCGGCTTGACGGTTGTCCGTACTGCACGGCCAGGGGCATAGTGTGCCCGGCCGCCGCAACGCCAGGAGAGGGCCGCGGGGCGCCAGGGACCAGCGCGGACGGAGGGGCGGGGCTTGAGACTCGCGGTACAGTGGACGCTGATCTTCGGCGCGGGCGTTGCCGGACTAATCCTGGCGGCTGCTGCCGCCGTCGAGTTGCAGCTGCGCGCGCAGGCGGGAGCGCAGGAGCGGGCCTGGCAGGAGTCCCGCCGCGCGCAGCTCCAGGAGCGGCTGGTGCTGCTGGGCGAGCGGGCGGCGGCGGCCAGCACCGAGCTCGCGCACGGGACCGAGCTCCCGGCAGTGCTGGCACCGCTGGCGACGGACGGCTTGGGACTCCGTCGCGCGGTCGTCGACTGGGCGAGCGAGAACCGCGGCCGCTTCGGCGTCGACGAGCTGCTCGTGCTGGACGGGGCCGGGCGCGTTGTCACCAGCGCGCGGGAGCCCGCGAGCTATGGGCGGCCCTACCCGCAGGCCCTGCAGCTCCAAGCCGCCGACGCGCAGTCGAGCGTTCTCTGGCGCGCTCGGATCCAGGCCGGCCCCGCAGGCGCGAGCGCTTGGATGGTGGGAACGGCGAGGCGGCTGCAGCTGCTGCAGACGAGCTTCCTCGTGATCGCAGGCATGGCCCTCGACGACGGCGCGCTCGCGACCTTGGCACAGCTCGCCAGCGTGCGATCGCTGCGCTGGGAGGATCCACCCCGGCTCGCCGCCACGCCGAACGAGCCCGCGCCGGGCACGCCAACGATGACGGTGGGCCTTCCCGCCTCGTGGCGGGTGTCCGGCCTCGCCGAGGCGCCGCGCCTGTGGGCCGATCCCGGCCCACCCCCCGGCTCTGGGGTGCTCGCTGCTACGCGCCAGCGACTCGCGGTGGCCGCGGGAGTTCTCCTGGCGGTGACGCTGCTGGCGGCTCCGCTGGTGGCCCGCTCGCTGGCGGCTCCGCTGGCACGCCTCACCCACGGCGTGCGCGCGCTGGGCGTGGGGGCCGCACCGCGTGCGGCGCTGGATCTGCCGCGGCGGGGACCCCAGGAGGTCCGCGAGCTGAGCGCGGCTGTGGGCGAGCTGCTCGCCACTCTGGCGGCCGAGCAGCAGCGCGCCCGCAGCGCGGAGCGCCGTGCCGCCTGGCGCGAGATCGCCCGCCGCATCGCCCACGAGCTGAAGAACGCGCTGACCCCCGTCACCCTGGCCCTGGACAACGTCGAGACGGCGGTGGCGCGCGGATTGGACGATCCAGCGGCGCGGCTCGCGTTCAAGTCGAGCCTGGCCACCGCGCGCGATCAGTTGCGCAGTCTCGATCGGCTGGTGACCGAGTTCCGCGAGTTTGCCCGCGCGCCGCGCCTGGCGCTGGCCGACGCCGACGCGCGCGCCCTCTGCCTTTCGGCCCTGGCGGGCGCGCGAGCGGCCCATCCGCGGACCAGCTTCGTGCTGCAGGAAAGCGAGAACCCCGGGGCGCTGCGCGCCGACGCTGAGCAGCTGCGCCGGGCGTTGCACAATCTGCTCACCAACGCAGCCGAGGCCGGCGCCGCAGGGCCGGTCGAGCTGCTGCACGGCGCCGGTCCGGGGGAGGATCACTGGTGGATCGCCGTGCGCGACCGTGGGCCCGGCCTGCCGGAAGAGATCGCGGCCCGTCTGGGCGAGCCGTACCTTACGACGAAGGACCGCGGGACGGGGCTGGGGCTGGCGATCGTGATGCAGATCGCGGAGGCCCATGGCGGGCGTTTGGAGCCCCGGCCACGACCCGGCGGGGGTCTGGAGATGCGCCTGACCATGGCGCGGCGCCCGCCCCAACCGGAGGAGCTGCTGCTCCCGGAGACCCCATGAGAACACCGGGGAGGCTGCGGCGATGAGCCAGCGCGTGCTGGTGGTCGACGACGAGCGCAACCTGCGCGCGATGCTCGAGCAGATGCTCGCGCTGGCCGGCTACGCTGTGGAGTGCGTCGAGAGCGGCGAGGCGGCCGTGGCCCGCGCGGCGGAAGGGGGACTCGACGCAGTCCTGCTGGACGTCCGGCTCGGCGCCATGGACGGGCTGGCCACGCTGCGGGAGCTGCGGCAGCTGTCACCCGACGTCGCCGTCGTGATGATGAGCGGCCACGGCACCATCGAGACGGCGGTGCAGGCCGTGCGCGCGGGCGCGTTCGATTTCCTCGAGAAGCCGCTCACACGCGACAAGACGCTGCTGACCCTCGAAAACGCAGTGCGGTTGCGGCGGCTGGCGGTCGAGAACCAGCGGCTGCGCGCCGGTGCCGCTGCGCAGGAACTCCTGGGCGACTCGGCGCCGATGGTGGCGCTGCGCGCGCGCATCGATCAGGTGGGGCCCACCGAGGCGCGCGTGCTCATCACCGGTGAGAGCGGTACGGGCAAGGAGCTGGTCGCCCGTGCCATCCATGCCCGCAGCCGGCGTGCCGACGGACCGCTGCTGGCGGTGAACTGCGCCGCGGTGCCCGGCGAGCTCATCGAGAGCGAGTTGTTCGGACACGTGCGCGGAGCCTTCACCGGAGCCACAGCGCCGCGCACGGGCGTGTTCGAGGCGGCCACCGGTGGCACGCTCTTCCTGGACGAGATCGGCGACATGCCGCTGTCGATGCAGGCGAAGCTGCTGCGCGTGCTGGAGACCAGCGAGATCACCCGGGTGGGGACCTCGCGCTGCACGCGCGTGGACGTGCGCGCGATCGCGGCCACCCATCGCGATCTTGCAGCGGCGGTGCGCGCGGGGAGCTTCCGCGACGACCTGCTGCACCGCCTGAACGTGTTCCCGCTGCACGTACCCCCGCTGCGCGAGCGTGCGCAGGACGTAGCGCTCCTGGCCGAGCGTTTCCTGCGCGAGGAGGTCGTGCGGCAGAAGCTCGGGAGACGGCACTTCAGCTCGCAGGCGTTGCAGCGCCTGGGCCGCTATGGATGGCCGGGCAACGTGCGCGAGCTGCGCAATATCGTGGAGCGCCTGGCGATCCTCAGCACTCAGGAAACGATCGATGCCGCGCTCGTGGACAGTGAGCTGCCGCCGATCGGAGCCGACGGTGCCGCCGCTGCCAGCAACCTGCTGCGCGACGCGGTGGAAGCTGCCGAGCGCCGCGCCATCCTGGCCGCTGTGCGCGGCGCGGGGGGCAATATCACCGAGGCGGCGCGCCGCCTGGGCTTGGAGCGAAGCCACCTCTACAAGAAGGCCAAGGCGCTGCGAATCGACCTCGGAGCGGGCTGAGCCCGCCTCACGCGTTCGCGGTGCGCCAGAGGCAGCGCGGCGCCAGCAGACAGACTCCGCACTCGGGCGTCGAGCGGCGGCAGGTCACCTGCCCGTGGAGCCGCAGCAGCAGGTGCGCGCGGATCAGCCACTCGCAGTCCGGCTCCACCTCAGGCAGCGTCGCCTCCCGCACGGCGCGGTAGGTCGCCGCGTAGCTGCCCTTCTCCGTAGCGTAGCCCAGGCGCAGCAGCACGCGCAGCCCGTTGGACTCCAGCGCCAGGACCGGGAGCCTGCGCGCGAACAGCAGGATCTTCTCGGCGCCGGGCTCGCCGATCCCCGGGAAGCGCTGCAGGCCCTTGAGCGCCGCGTCGGTGGGCCCCGCGACCAGGGCGCCCAGATCGCCTCCAAAGCGCTCGAGCACGGTCTGGGCAATGGCGCGCAGCTTGGCGGCGCGCCGGTCGGGGTGCATGCCGCCTTCGGCGATGGACTGCGCGAGCAGCTTCGGCGCCGCGGCAAGCAGTGCCCGCGGGGACGTCCCGATCGCGCGGTTCAGCCGGTCGTAGGTTCGGCGCCTGCGCTCGTCGTCCACGAGGTACGCGCAGTTCTCCCAAAGGATCAGCTGGAGCGGGTCGTCGATCGGCGGCGGTACGGGCGCGCCGTACATCTGCTGCAACAGGTCGATCGCCTGCGCGAGGGGGCGTGCGGTGCGGGCCATCGTGCGCCAGCCTAGCGCACGCGGGCCCGTGTCGGGTAGCGCCACGCTGTGTCCGTGCCGCCACAGCGCGTAGTGCGTTGCGCCTGAAGCAGATGACGCACTCGCACGTGCCGAGTGTGTCCGCGCGCCCACGGTCCGGCACCAGTCCCGCCCTGCCCCATCGGCCGCAAACCGTTGTCGTGCCGAGCGTTGCCACTGTCAGGCAGCGCGGCATCGCGCGTGCGGTCCACGCGGGTGGATATCCTGCGCGACCGCCCCTCTATCAGCGCGGCGCGCCATACTTCAACCCGCAGGAGAAAAGCCATGAGACGCTGGACCCTGATTACGGTGAGCCTGGCGGCCCTGGTCTCGCTCATCGTCGTCTTCATCGGTCACCAGGACAACGATCGCTCCGCAGCGCCCGCGACGGCGGGCATCGAGCTGGCGCCGCCGCCGGCCGACAGCACCCGCGCGCAGGTCCCGCCGGGGACGGCGGCACTGCCACCGCGCACGTGGGAGGGGGGGGCCTGGGCCGCCGGCGTGCGCGCCTTCCAGGCGCGCGACTACGAGACGGCGCGCCAAGCCCTCGAGCAGGCGGTCCAGGAGCGCGACGACATCTCCTACCGCCATTACCTCCTCGGACTGACCGATCTGCGCGTGGACCGGCCCGACCTGGCCGCCACGCAGTTGGAGGTTGCGCTCACACTCTCTCCGGTCAACGTCCGCACGCTGGTGAATCTCGCGCGTGCCCGACTGGCGCTGGCGCAGCCCGAGCAGGCGCGGACCGCGATCCAGAGCGCGTTGGAGCACGACGCCACCGACCCCGACGCGTGGCTGGTACTGGGGCGTGTCGAGCTCACCCAGACGCACCTCGATGAGGCCGCAGCCGCCTTCGCCAAGGCTGCCGAGCTCGATCCCAATCAGGCGTTCGCCTGGAACAACCTCGGCTACGCGCGCATCCAGCAGGAGCGCTTCGCCGACGCCGTCGGCCCCCTGCGCACGGCCACGCAGCTGCGCGACGACGTCGCGGTTTTCTTCAACAATCTGGGCGTGGCGCTGGAGCGCGTCGACGACCTGGCCGGCGCGCACGTGGCCTTCCAGCGCGCCGCTGACCTGGGGCACGAGCTGGCCCGGGCGAGCCTGCTGCGGGTGGACACGGTGCTGGTCGCGCGCGGGATCCCCGTGCCGCTGGATACGGCGATCGCCGCGGCCCCGGCGGCGCCTGACTCGAGCGCCACCACCGCGCTGCAAGACAGTGCTGCGACCTCGCAGGAGCTGGCACGTTCGATCAAGAAATAGCGAGGCCACTTCTGCGCGATGCGGGTGCGGCGGTCCTGCCGCAGCCGCCGGGCGCGACCTCCCGGAGAACGGCGCCGCGCGCAGGCTGCGCGCGGCGCCCGTCTGCGTCCAGGAGCCGACGGCGCTTCGGTTGCGCACCGCGACCCGCCCCGCGCGGCCGGGCGCGTCGCGCTAGCTCAAGTCTTGCAGGAACGGATTCTCCTGGCGCTCGAAGCCGATCGTCGTGGTGGGGCCGTGGCCGGGAATCACCACGGTTTCATCGTGCAGCGGGAGTAGGGCGCGCAGAATGGAGTCGAGGATCTGCGCGGTGTCTCCCCCGGGTAGGTCGGTGCGGCCGATGCTCATCAAGAACAGCGTGTCTCCGGCGAACACCTGCGCTGGCTGGCCGTCCAGCTGCAGCGCGAAGCAGCAGCTGCCGGGGGTGTGGCCTGGCGTATGGAGCACGCGTAGGCCAAAGCCGCGGACCTCGATCGACTCCCCGCCGGTGAGCCAATGGTCCACCGCAGGTGGGGACGGCGGCGGCGGGAGCCCGATCATGCGCGCCTGCCCTGCGACGTCCTCGTACAGGAAGAGGTCGCCACGGTGCAGGCAGGCTGCCGCGCCGGTAGCGGCCTTGACCGCGGAGGTCGCGCCCACGTGGTCCAGGTGGGCGTGCGTGTGCAGCAGGTAGAGCACCTCCAGCTGGCGGCGGCGCAGCCGCGCGATGATGGCGTCGGCCTCGTCGCCGGGATCGATCACGACGGCCTCGCGCGAGACCGGGTCGGCCAGAATGGTGCAGTTGCACTGCAGCAGCCCCACGGGGAACTGCTCCTGGATCAGTGGCATGGTCCGCGTTTCCTCTCGCGCTTGTCCCGGGCGCAAGCGCGTGGACGTGCCCACAGGGCGCGGCCAAGCGGCCGCCCTCCCAGCCGCGCTCGCCGGCGCGCGAGCGCCCCAACGCTAGCAGAGCCCGCCGGGGCCGGCCACGCGCTTGAGGGTCGGCATACGCCTTGCGCCGAAGGCGCAGAGCCGTTCCGGGGAAGATCCTACCGTGCCCGGTTGGGTGCACTGACTTCGTGCAGCTGGCGGGGTCGGATCGGTCAACTATGCCCTTGGCAAGGGATTCTTCGCGCCCGCGCCCGCCGCGCCCAGGTCGATCCGCAGGCCCGCTTCAGGAGGGCTCGGGTCCGCTGGCGGGTTCCCTGGCAGCTGCAATGCAGGCTGCAAAGGCGCCCGGGTTGCACTACGGCGCGATGCCATCCGGCGCGCGCGCAGCGGCCTCCCGACCGCGCCGCCGCACCACCCTTTCTTGCCTCCTGCTGCCGCTCGCCCTGATGGCTGCGCCAGCGCCCGCGCGCGCGCAGTTGACGGTCCGCCAGTTCGGGCCACCGCCGCAGCAGGAGATCGCCTCGGTCGGCGACCACATCACCGTGACAGTGTGGGCCCAGCTGGGCGGCCTGCTCCCCACTACCAACTGTACGTACACGTACCTGCTCTCGAGCAACTGCTCGTACCTGGCCAACAGCATCTCGGTCAACGGCGTCGGCGTGCCCGACACGGATGCGCGGGTCACCCTGGGCGCTGGATTCCTCCGCGTCACGCTGCTGACGGCGGGCCCGGGCGATCTGCGGATCGCACTCCTGGTGCGCGCCACTGGTGACATCGGCAGCGCGATCGAGCACACGGCTACGTTCTCGGCGGTGTTGGTTCCGGCGCAGCAGCTGCGCGGGGTTCCGACGCGCATCGAGGACGAGCGCGCCTGGCTGCTGGCCGCCCCCACGTTGCGCGACGCGACCATCAGCGGCGCTCAGACGGCCTACAACTTTGGTGGTGGCTCCGACGTGCGCATGGCCAACGATGTCGCCGGGCCGCAGCGGGGGGTGCTGAGCTTCGATCTGACCGCGTTCAGCGGCAATGCCAACGGCGTGGTCGCCGGCCGCCTGGAGATCTGGCCTACCTACGGCGGCGTCACCGGCGCCGAGGTGGGCGCCTACCGCCTGCGGCGCACCTGGACGGAGGGTACCCAGAGCGGAGCTCCCTGCGTGGGCGGCGTGACGTGGGTCGCCCCCAACTGTACCGACTCGTGGCCGTCCGGAGGCGACCTCGACGCGGCGGTAAGGGGCTCCACCACGGTCTACAGCCAGACCCGCTACGTCGGGATTGACATCACATCCCTGACACAGGACTGGTTGGGTGGAAGCAGGGCCAACCAAGGTCTGCTGCTCGTGTCCACGGCCATCCCCAGCGGGCAGGCCATCACCTTCCCGTCGCGCGAGAACACCTCCGGCCTGGCTCCGCCTGCGCGGCTCTCCATCGTCAGCGCGCCGGCCAACGCGTATCTGGAGCCGGCGGTGAAGATCGTGAAGGCCGAGATCGTCCCCAACCAGGTCTATGGGTCACTCCTCGGTCAGCGCTTCGTCTACTCGGTGCTCCCGACGTTCGACGGTACCTCCGATGGGATCAACCGGGTGCACCTCGCGATCCCCGCAGGCGTCAGCGTCGTGGCGGTGGACACGCTGATCGCGCACGGCGCGCCGGCCGTCCGCGACAAGGATCAGGTTCTCACCGACGGCGAGTTCGAAGCGTGGCCTGGCAATGGGATTCTCGACGTTCGCTTCGCTCCGGCGGTCGTACGCACCAGCCCGCCCTTCCTCGTCCAGATCATCTTGCGGGCGAGGACTCCCGATGTCGTGGCCCCGATCAGCCTGCCCTTCGCATCGCTGGTGGATCAGGACCGCTTGGGATACCCGCCCCAGCCCGCCACGTCGGGCAGCGCCAACGGCAGCAACGCGGACAGCGACAGCTGGACGGTCACCGTGGTTCCGCCCGGCATCGTCGCGATCAACATCTCACCCTCCGATACGACCGTCGCCCGCGGCGAGAGCGTCCAGTACCGGGCCGTAGCCCGCTTCGCAGACGGGGGTCTGCGCGAAGTCGCCGGTCAGGCGCTCTGGCAGGTCGCCCCGCCCAGCCTGGGATCCTTCGAGTCGGGCACGAGCGTCCTGCGCACCCAACAGGAGGGCGCAGGGCTCGTCACTGCGACGCTCGGCGCGGTCACGAGCGCCCCGGCGGGGATCGCGGTCAAGCCGCCGCGCCTCTTGTCTCTTACCGTTCGCCCCGGCAGCGCCGCAGTTCCGGTCGGGGCGACGCGCGCCTTTTCCGCGCACGGCTTCTACACGAGCGGCGACACGCTGGTCGTCACCACCGCGGCATCCTGGACCGTCGGGGACTCGGCCGTCGCTCGACTGGAGGCGCCGGGACTGCTGCGCGGGAGGCGCGCTGGGCTGACCGACGTCAAAGCCGCCCTCGACGGCCAGGTCTCAACCCCGGCCAACCTGTTCGTGACCCCGCCCGAGCTGGTCGTCCTTGCCGTGACCCCCGGCGACACGAGCGTCGCGCTCGGCGAAGCCGTCCAGCTCCATGCCCAGGGCACGTACACCGATGGCAGCTCCGCCCAACTGACCGCCGTGGCCGGTTGGAGCAGCGCGCCGGCCGGCGTGGTGGACGTGGGGGCCGATGGGCGGGCAACCACGCTCGCCGCGGGCAGCGCCAGCGTGACCGCCACGCTCGATCACGTCACGAGCGCTGCGGCGCACATCTCGGTCGGTGTCCCGCGCCTGCTGGCGCTCGATGGGACTCCCGACACCGCGACGATTCCCGCCGGCACGATCCATCACGTTTCTTCGTGGGGGACCTACAGCGACGGGAGCGTCGTCGACCGCACGCCGGTCGTGACCTGGGCGAGCCTCGAGCCGGCGGTGGCCAGCTTCATCGCGCCGGGGGCGGTGCTGGCGCACGCCCCTGGTGTGGCGCGGCTCACCCATCGCCTGGCCGGCGTGGCGGGCGACACGCTCAGGCTGATCGTGGCCCCCGCGCTGGTGGAGAGCCTCACGGTGACGCCCCGTAGCCTCAAGCTGCCGCCTGGCGTCCAGTTCCCCCTGACGGCCACGGCCCACTTCAGCGATGGCTCCACTCTCGACCTGACCACGCTGGCGATCTGGTCGAGCGATGCTCCCGCGGTGGCGTCGGTAGACACGCTGGGGCGGGCCACCACGCTCACCGACGGCACGGCGCTGCTCCAGGCGAGCTTCGGCGCGGTCCATTCCAATGCCTGCAGCCTGAAGGTCGACACGGCGGCCCTCGACGCGCTGACGATCGTCCCGGCGGATACCACGCTGGCGCTGGGGCAGACCACGCGTTACCGGGCGCTGGGGAGCGTGTCGGGGAGCGTGTACGACCTGAGCCACAGCGTGAGCTGGGCAGTGACCGACTCCGCGATCGCCACGGTCGGGCCGGCGGGGCTGCTCGCCACGCGCTCCCAGGGGGCGACCACCGTCGGGGCCAGCCTGGCTGCGACCGCCGCGAGTCCCGCGTCGCTCACGGTCGGCCCGCCCATGGTCGTGGGCGTCGATGTCTCTCCGGCGTCGGCGACCGTATTGCTGGGCCGTACGAAGGCCATGCAGGCTTCGGCGAAACTCAGCAACGGGCAACAGCTCGACGTCACGGTACAGGCAACCTGGCAGTCGGGGGCGCCAACGGTGGTCTACCTGCAGCCCGGTGGGGAGGCGCTGGCGCTGAGCTTGGGGACCGCGTCGGTCACGGCGACCTACGCGGGGGTCTCCTCGGGGGCGTCAGCCCTCACCGTGCTGCCGTCGGTGCAGGCAGAGGCGCTGCCGGTGGGCGACGTCTTCGCCAATCCGGGCTCCCCGGACCGGCTGCTGCTCTCGCTGCGCCTGACGAACTCGTACCTGCAGCCGCGCACCCTGAGTGCGCTGCGCGTGAGCGTGGGGGGCAGGCTCGCGGCGGTGCTCCCGGGCAAGCAGGCGGCCGCCACGGGCCAGCCGGGGGGGCCGGCGCTGGACCAGGTGTTCACCGCGCTGCGTCTGCGCCTGGACGATGGCGACGGCGTGTTCGAGCCCCAGCAGGATCTCGTGCTGAGCGCGGGGCAGACGGTTGCCGGGAGCTGGACCGCGTCCGTGCTCACCGTGGACCTGCCCGTGGGAGCGTCGCGTCGCCTGTTCGTCAGCGGCGACATCGCGCTGCAAGGCGTCAGCCACGGCGACAGCCTGAACGTCCACTTGGACAGCTCCGGCAGCCTGTTCTGGTCGACGCCGACCGCAGTGGTCGCGGGCTCGGGCTTCCCGCTGGACAGCGATGGAATCGTCCTGGTGCGCGACCTGGTGCTGGGCCAGATGGCGTTCACGCCCGCGTCGGCGGACACCGTCGCGCCCGGTGAGGGGGGACTCCCGCTCCTGGTGCTGACGGCACCGCCGGATGGCACGCGGGCCGACGTGCTGCGGGAGCTGCGCATCCGCCAGCCGGGCACCGCGCGCGCCGGGGTGGAACTGTCCGCGCTGCGGGTGCAGCAGCTGGTCGCGAGCGCGTGGCAGGATGTCGTCTCGGGGATCGGGCAGCCGGTGCAGCTGGTCTCCATCGGGGGGGCGACCTGGGCGGCCAGCGGGCTGGACCTCCCCGTGCCTGTCGTGGGCCTGACGCTGCGCGTGGTTGCCGACATCGCGCTGACGGCGGAGTCCGGGCGCACTGTGCGAGCCGAGCTGCCGGCGCGCGCCCTCGAGTTCGCCTCGGGGCGCACCGGCCCCGTGGACGGAAGTTGGGCCAACCCCGGATCGCTGCTCGTCGATATCGCTCCCACGCTGCAAGTGCGCTCGTACGCGATTGCGGCGCCCGCTCTGCCCGTGGCGCGCACGGCGCGCCGGCTTGCGGTGCTGGGCGCGGAGCTGACGGCGCGGGGCGCATTCCCCGATACGCTCAAGGCGCTCCTGCTGCACCACAGTTCGACCGGACCGTCGGGTCCCGCCGCGGATCCCGATGCCGAGATCGAGGCTGCCGAGCTCTGGCGCGACGGCGACGGCGACGGCGCGCTGCGATCGGTCGGCGCCAGCGGGGGCGACAGCCTGCTGGCCACCGTGCGCCCGATCAGCGGGGGCACGATCGGCTTCGGCGCCGGCGCGTCGCTGGCGCTGAGGCTGCCCGTCTCGTCGCCCGTGCGCCTGCTGGTGGCGCTGACGCCCGACTCGACGCGCGTCCGGGATGCGGAGCAGCTGTCGGTCGAGCTGCGCACTGCCGCTGACGTGGTGGCGGGTGGCGCGCTGGCGATCGATCTGCCGGGTCTGCTGCGCACGGCGTCGCCGCCCTCGATCGACGGCCAGAGCGCGTCAGGATACAACGTCGCCCCACTGCCCACCCAGCTGGTCTACGCCGGAACGCACGACGCGCTGGTGATGGGCCTTGCGCTGCCGCCCAACGGCGTGGAGCCCGACGTGCTGACGGGCCTGCTGCTTGAGAACGCCGGAAGCGCCACCAGCTCCGACGTCCTGACAGTCCGGCTGCGCAGCGACGACGGAGACGGCGTGCCGGAGACCGCGGACCCGCAGATCGCGGTCCTCCAGCCGGTCGGCGCGCGGTCGTGGAGCGCCACCAATCTCGCGATCCCCGTGCCGGCCGCTCCGCCGACGCGCTACTGGCTGGACGTGGACTTCGCCCAGCAGCCGCAGGCCGGAGTGACGTTTGCAGCGCGCTTGCCGCTCAACGCTGTCACGATGTCCAGCGCCAACGACGGGCCCAATGACCACGCGCTCGATGGAGGGGGCCCGGTCGTGGTCGCGGTCGCTGACCGTGTGACCTGGGTGGCGGGCGCGGCTGGGTCCCACACCGTGCCCCCGGGGGCGCAGAACCAGACCGTCCTGGTGCTGGAGGGCTTCAACGCCTACCTGCAGCCGCAGACGTTGACCGCGCTGCGTGTCGGCGTCCTGGGCACGGCCGCGGAGGCCGAGTACGAGATCTGGTCGCTGCACGGCGACGCGAACCGCAACGGCGTCCTCGACCCGCAGGAGGCCGCCGCACCGCTGGCCATCGCCGCTCCCAGCGGCGGCGAGGTGCGCTTCGGGGGCTTCAGCCACGCGCTCGGCCCGCTCCAGCAGGACCGCCTGTTCGTGGCGTACACGCTGGCCCTCGGCCGGGCGCGCGACGCCTCGCAAGTCGACGCCGAGATCACGCAGGCGTCCGACTTCGGCTACTCGGTCACCGGCAGCCAGTCGACCGTCTCCTCCGGCGCGTTCCCGCTGAATTCCCCCGGCGTGGACGCGGTCGATGGTCACGTGCTGGCGCAAATCGGCCGCGGCATCGTGCCCTCGCGCACCCTGGGCGGGGGCGAGGTCAATGTCCTCACGCTCGACGCGGCGCTGCCGTCCAACGGGCTCTCCGCCGACACGCTGCGCGAGTTGGAGTTGCAGGTGGCGGCCGGCGCTCAAGACGTCGCGGCGGCCATGGGCCAGGACGTCGAGGCGCTGCGTCTGTGGGCCGAGCTGGACGCGGAGCCCAAGGGGGCAACCTTCGATCCTGACGCCGACGTGTTGCTGGGGTCGCTGCTGGGCGCCACAAGCCCGCTGCGCTTTACGGGCCTCTCGGCGGCCATCCCGCCCGGCGGCCGCCGCTTCTACGTCACGGCTGATCTGGCCCCCAACCCCACCGATGGCCGCGTGATCCAGCTGCGCGTCCCGAAGCTCGGGATCGAGATGGAATCCGGCAACGACGGGCCGCTGGACGGTGCGCTCGATGGCTCGGCGGTGCACCGGATCTCCTCCAGCGCCCTGCTCGCCGCCGCGGAGGCGACTCCGTCGGTGGTGAGCGCTGGGCAGTCAGTCCAGGTGCGCGTGGCCGTGCGCAACCGCGGTAGCCAGCAGCTCGCCGGCATCGTGCCGCTGCAGGTGGGCGCAGCGCCCGGGCAGGGGGTCTCGTTGCAGCAGGGGCCGCTGCCCGCCGCACTGACGCTCGCGCCGGGCGCGTCCGACACGATCCGCTATCGCTTTGCGCTGGGCGCGGCAGGCAAGGTCGGCTTCAGCGCGCGCGTCGGCCTGCCCGACAGCTCCGTCATCAGCCCACTGGCCACCAGCTCGCCGGTGAGCGTGCAGCTGCCCCCCACGGCGCTCGCGTTGGATCCGCTCTCGACCTTGCCCGTCTCGGTCGATCGCGGGCAGAGCGGTGTGACGCCTTTGGCCTGGCAGCTGCGCCACGCGGATCCGGACACCGCCGGCGCGGCGCCGATCGCCGTGCACGCGTTCAGCATCGCCTTCGACGACGGTGGCGGCACGCCGGTGCCGGCGTCGTCGGTGCTCGACCGCCTGGAGATTCGCACCGGTGGACTGGTCCACGCCTACTGGGACTCGATCCCCAGCACCAGCGTGCTCGCCATCGCCCTCGATCCGCCGGTGGAGCTGCAGCCCGGCCAGCTGCGCAGCCTGCCGTTGTCCATCTCGATTGCGCCCGGCGCGACGGCCGCGCGATTCCGCGTCCGTCTGCTCGACGCCGGCGCCGCGTCCGCCATCGATGTCAACAGCGGGCAGCCGGTGCCGCTGCAGGCCACCCTGCCATGGCAGACCTCGACCGCCTACATCCACACCCTCGCCACCCACGCCGACCTGGCGGTGGCGCGGACGCTGCCAGGATCGGCCAACCTGGGGCAGCTCGGCGTCCCCGCTGGCCGGCTCACCTTTGACCTGCCCGGCGCGGCGGGCGAGAGCGAGGCTCGCGTCGTGGAGCTGGGCTTCGCCCTGCGCGATTCGGCCGGCGCCGCGCTTGCCCCGGACGCCGTCCTGGGCGCCATCACCGTGCGCAGTGGCGCCACGGTGTTGCTCACCACGTCGGCGTTCGACACCGCCGGCGGAGCGGTCCGGCTGTCGCTAGCCATCCCCAAGCTGGTCACCTCGGGCGCGCCCGAGCCCATCGACCTCGAGTTGGATCTGCGCAGCGACGCCGCGCCCGATCGGTTCAGCTTGGTGCTGCCCGACTCCGCGCGCTGCGTGGTGCGCGACGCGAACACCGGCCTCGACGTGGCGGTGCGGCTCGGCGGCGGAGAGCACTGGCCGCTGGTGCAGGGTCCGCTGCTCCTGCAGCGGCCCGCGGCGGCCTCCCGGGTGACCTGCGCCTCGATCGCTCCGCCTTCGGCCGCGGCCGGTGCGGTGGGGGTCGGGTGCGCGACCCTCGACCTGCACGATGACGATCCGCCGGGCAGCGGCGCGATGCTGCTGTTGGCCGCGAGCGTGCGGGTGCTCGACGACGCGGGCGCGGGCGTGGTGCCTGCGCAGGCGCTGAGCGCCGTGCGCCTGGCGCTGGGCGACAGCGTGATCGCCGCGAGCCTGACCCCGCCCCCGTCGGGCTCGTCCGTGGGGCTCGCGCTCGCGGCTCCGCTGCGGCTTCTGCCAGGGGACTCGCTGCGTCTGCAGCTGTCGGTCGACCTCAAAGCGCCGGCGACAGTAGCGCGACTGCGGTTCGCCCTGGATCCCGGCGCACTCGACCTGCGCGACGCGAATCAGCCCGCGCGCGCCATCGCTTTGACCGGGCTGCCCTTTGCCACCGGCGTGCTGCGCGTGGTGGCGCCAGCCACGGCCGTGTCCCTGGGCGTCACGGACGATCCGCCGGCCAACGTGTCGCGCGGCGCGTCCGCCGTGCAGTTGCTGCCGCTGCGCATCCTGCACCCAGGCGGGGCGGCGCAGGCCCCTCTCTCGCCCGCCGCTCTCACCGTGCTGCTGCGCGATGCGCGCGCGGCGGCGCTGCCCGCGAGCCGGCTGCTGGGCGCCGCGCGCCTGCTGCGCGGGACGACGGTGATCCAAGGCCAGATCGAAGGCGACAGCCTGCGCTTCGCCCTCGCCGGGCTCGGCAACCTGGATCCGGGACAGTCGCACGACGTGATGCTCGCCATCGATCTGCTGGCCGCGCCCGCGGTGGAGGACTTCCGCGTCGCGCTGCAGGCACGCGGTCTGGTGGCGACCTCGGCTGCCGACACACTGGCGGTCACGCCGCTCTCGGGCGCGGCGCTGCCGTGGATCTCGCCCACCATCCACGTCACGGCGCTAGACCTGGAGCAGAGCTTCAGCAGCTATCCCAACCCCTTCGCCGCCGGCCGCGAGCGGGCGCACGTCGCGTTCTACCTGCAGAGCGATGCACGCGTCACGCTGGAGGTCTTCACCGCCTCCGGCGACCGCGTCGTGCGGCTGTTGGAGGGCGCGCCGCTGCCGGCGGGGCTGCAGGACGATCCGCGTTGGGCCTGGGATGGGCGCAATGAGGCGGGCCGTCCAGTGCGCAACGGCGTCTACCTGCTGCGCTTGAAGGTCGACGGCGCCGGCGGGGGCGAGTGCCTGCGCAAGCTGGCGGTGGTGCGATGAGCGCGCGCGGGACGCGATCCGCGCGCGTAGACGGCTCGACGCACTCCGGTGGATCCATGCGCTGTGCCAGATCCTGGCCGGCGAAGCCATCCGTGCGGGCGAACGCTGGCGTGCTGGGGGCGCTGGGCGGGCCGGGGGCGCTGCTGGCGCTGGCGGTGCTGCTGGCGCAGGCGTTGGCGGCCGGCCGCGCGCGCGCGGCCGACGACGCGGGCACGCAGGGGCCGTTCACCCTGGGCGCCGGGGCACGCGGACTGGGCATGGGGCGGACGGGCGTCGCGTTGTCCGACGACGCGACCACCGTCTTCTGGAACCCGGCGCGCCTGGCGACCGTGGAGTCCTGCGAGCTGGCGCTCTTCCGTACGAAGCTCTTCACCGACGGGCTCTACTACCATGCCGGGTTCCTGACCTATCCCACGCTCGATCTGGGGACCTTCGGCGTGGGTTACCAGCGCCTCGACGCCAGCGACATCGAGCGCCGCAGCGATCGCAACGAGTTGCTGGGCAGCTTCAACGACGCCGAATCGAACCTGTTGGTGGGGTACGGGCGCGGTGTGGGCCATGACGCGGCGCTGGGGCTGGTGCTCAAGCTGGCGCAGCAGTCCCTCGACGGACGCAGCGACCTGGGCGTCGGCGTGGACGCGGGGGTGTCCGCAGAACGCGCGCTGGGCCGTGACGGACTGCACCGCGTATTCGCGGGGGCAAACGTACAGAACCTCGTGGAGCCGTCACTACGCCTGGACCAGGAGGACGTCCAGGAGCCCCGCAGCTTCAAGCTGGGACTGGGGTACAAGGCGCAGGCCTCCCACGGTGCGCTGGCGGTGGCCGCCGCCGTGGACCTCGATCTTCCCTCCACGGCGGACCCGCGGCTGGGGCTGGGCGCCGAGTGCACGCTCTACCGCATGCTGGCCCTGCGCGCTGGCTCCGACGGCGGGCGCCTGACGCTGGGCTTCGGCCTGGAGTACTCGGGCATCCGCCTGGACTACGCCATGCGCAGCGATTCCGAGCTGCCGCGCAACGATCGTTTCACGCTGGCCGCGCGCTTCGGCGCGCCGGTGTCGCAGCGCCGCGCGCTGCGCCAGCAGCAGCGGGAGCGGGAGGTCTCCGACCGCCTGGCGCAGCTGCTGGGCGAGCGCGAGCGGCAGGAGCGCGAGCGCACCCAGGCCGACGCCGACGCCGCGTTCGACGACGGGCGCTTCGACGAGGCGCAGCGCCTCTACCGTAGGCTGCTCGCGCTGGATCCCGAGAGCGCCCACGCCCGCGAGCGCATCGACCAGGCGCAGCTGCAATCGGCCCTGGCCGCCGCCGCGGCACAGCTTGCCATGGGCGAGGCGGCGCAGGCCGCGGCCGCCTTTCAGGCCATCCTCGACCGCTGGCCCGACGGGGGCCCTGCGCGCAGCGGGCTCACCCGGGCGCACGCACTGCTGCAGGCCTCCGCCGATCAGCAAGCGCAGCTCGCCACGCTGTTGCAGGAGGCGATGGTCCGCTTCGCGGACGGCGACCCCAGTACCGCGCAATCGCTCCTGGAGGAGCTGCTGCGAGCCGATCCCGGCCACGAGTTGGCGCGGTCTCTGCTCGAGCGAGTGCGGGCGGCGCGCGCGGCGGCCGGCCAGAAGGAGTTGGAGCGGGCCAAGGCGGAGGCCGCCGCCCGCCAGCGCGAGCAACAGGAGCGCGCACGCCAACTGGCGCAGCAGCCAGGCCCCCAGGCGCGGCCGCGCGTGGCGAACCTCTCGCCGGAGAGCCGCCGGCGGCTTGAGCGGCTGTACCAGGACGGCATGACGGCGTTCAGCGCCGAGGACTTCGACCGAGCGATCCGGCTGTGGCGCGAGGTCTGGGCCGAGGCGCCGGAATTCGAGTCGGTGGGCGAACACTTGGTGAAGGCCTACCTGCTCCAGGGCATCACCCTCTACAGCCAGGGCGACTACGAGCGCGCCATCGAGCGCTGCCGTCACGTCCTGGAGATCGACCCGGGCAATGAGAAGGCCCGCCGCTACCTCGACCGCATCCAGGAGGAGAAGGTGGAGCTGGAGCACATCGGAGGCAGGTGATGGGACAACGGAAGCTGCGGTTCCACCACCGCCTGGGCGTGCAGATGGGGCTGGCCGTCGCGTTGGTCACTGCGGTGGTGTTCGGCGCTACCGGCTGGTCGCTGGTGCGCAATCAGCGCGAGACGCTCACGCGCGAGCTCACGCTGCGCGTGCTGGTCGAGACCCGCAGCCTGGCGCTGGCGGCCTGTGCGCCGCTCTTGCGCCACGACCCCGAGCTGGGCCTCCATCCGTTCATCCTCAAGGCGCTCGCCGAGACGCCTGGCCTGGTCGACCTGGTCGTGCTCGACGCCGAAGGCGTCATCCAGGGCCACCGCGACCTGCTGCGAGTGGGGGAGCGCTACGATCCGGCCACCCGAGGCCGCCCTCTGGTGTTGCCGCTGCGTGAGGGCGAGCACGCCTGGTTGGACGGCAACGAGGTTGTGATCGCTCAGCCCATCCTGCATCTGGACCGTCCCATCGGCCTGTTGGTGGCCCGCGCAACGCGCGCTGGCATCGAGCGGACCGTGGCCGCCGCCGGCCGCCATCTGGCGGTGGTCGCCGCGGCGGGAACGCTGCTGGCGATCCTGGCCGTGCTGCTGCTGGTGGCGACCCACCTGCGCCCGCTGGACGAGCTGAGCCGCGGCGTGGTGCGCCTGGGGTCGGGCGATCTCCACACGCGCGTGCAGGTGCGCTCCCGCAACGAGCTGGGCATGCTGGGCAACCTCGTGAACAGCATGGCCGAGGGCCTGCAGCGGGCACAGGACGAGCGCATCAAGCAGGGGCGCATGGAGCACGAGCTGGAGATCGCCCGGGAGCTGCAGTCGATGCTCCTGCCGCGCTCGGTCAGCCCGCCGCCGGGCTACGAGATCCACGCCCGCTACTGCCCGGCCCTCGAGGTGAGCGGCGACTACTACGACGTCATCCCGCTCGATGACCGCTTCCTGGCCCTGACTGCGGCCGACGTAAGCGGGAAAGGAGTGCCGGGTCTGGTCGTGATGGCCATGCTGCGGGTGATCTTGCAGGGCATCGCGCCCGCCGTCCGCGACCCGGTGGAGGCCCTGGCCCAGGCCAGCGGGATGCTGTCGGGATCCATGAAGAAGGGCATGTTCGTCACCTGCATCTACGGCGTGCTCGACACCCGGTCGCACACCCTGGTGTACGCCAGCGCTGGACACTGCCCACCTGCGCTGTTCGGCCCGAAAGGTGCACGGTGGCTGCCCGCGGGGGGCAAGGCCATCGGCATGTTCCCCCCGGAGATCTTCCGGCGTGCGCTGCTGCGCCAGGAAGCCCGTCTGGAGCCGGGAGAAGGGCTCCTGCTCTACACCGACGGGCTGGTGGAGGCCATGGACGAGGCGGGCGGGCAGCTCGGCTTCGACGTCGTGCTGCAGCGGCTATCGCAGAATGCACGACTGTCCGCCCGGGAGGTGGTGGACGACCTCGTGGCTCGCGCCGCGTCCCATACCGGAGCGGCCCCGGCGAGCGATGATCTGACGCTGCTCGCCGTGCGCCGGGGGACAGGCCGCTTCGCCGAGCCGATCGAGGCTTCGGTCTCCGCCTCGGTGTTCGCCCCGACCCCGGCCGCGGCCACGGCGGAGCCGGCTGCAGCGGGGTCCCGGAAGGCCCCGGCCCCGGCGGGGCGGAGGACGTCGCCGGACGACGTGGCGGGGGTGAGGCGGTGATCGCGCTGGAGCGGGCCGATACGACGCGGCACCGCGCCGAGTTTGTCGTGGCCGGGGGCGACCCGCAGCCCTGGCGCGACGACTTCGCCCGCGCGGCGCGCGTGGCGCGCCAGGTGGGGCTGCACGACGTGCGGCTGCACCTGCCGGGCGCGCGGCAGACGCGCGATGACGAGGATGGCGAGCTCTCGGCGGTCGCCCCAGCAGGCAACGCGCCGCCCGCGGCCGTCGATCGGGCCGGCGCGGCGCGGCTTACCGCCGCGGCGCGTCAGACCGGTGCGACGGGTGTGGCGGAGGAAACGGAGGATGGCCCACCGCGGCACCGCTGGCTGCAGGAGGGAGCCATCCTCGCGTACGAGACGACCTTCGAGCACGCTCCGTCGAGCCGGGATCTGGTGGCGGTCTACACGCCACTGATGCTGGCCACGTTCGGACCACAGGAAGCCGATCTGATGAAGCTGCGCGTCAGCATCTACGAGATGTGCGCCAACCTGGTCGAGCACGGGCGACCGCGGCGCGCGCCCGCCGTTTTCACGCTGGGCCTGCGCTTCCTGCCCGGCCGGATCGAGGGGTTCCTGCAGGACGGCTGCGAGCGCTTCAATCCCGCAGAGCAGCCCGGCGGCAGCGTGGTCCAGCGCGCCGCGCGTCGGCAGCCGCGGGGGTACGGGATCGCCATGTTCCTCCAGCTGCTCGATCGCTTCGAGCATGAGTACACCGCCGCGGGCAACCGGCTGCTCTTCAGCAAGGGGATCGAGGCATGACCCAGGGCCAGGACTCTCCCGCGCGCGCGCTGCCGGCCTTCCTGATCGTGGAGCGCGATCCGCTCCCGGACGGGACGATGCGGATGGCGTTGCGCGGTCACCTCGACGCCGACGGCGCGGCCGAGCTGCAGGAGCACCTGGAGAATCTGCTGGAAAAGGGCGTGCGCCGGGTCGAGCTCGACTTCACCCAGGTGCCCTTCATCAGCAGCTCTGGTGTGGGCAGCCTCATCTCCTCGATCGGCGAGTACCGCGACGATGGCGGAGACATCGTGCTCGCGAGGCTCTCCTCCGGGCTGCGCGGAGTCCTGAAAATGCTCGACCTCCTCGACTACGTCACCCTGAGCCAGGGCTGAGCGACGATGTCGCACGATCCCGCGACGGCCGATTTCGATGTGCGGCATCAGCTCCAGAGCCGCGCGTTCGAGGCGCTGTTCAGCCTGATCCGGACGCTGGGCACCAATCTCGAGGTGGAGAAGGTCGCCAAGCTCTCGCTCTTGACCGTGACCGGCCAGCTGCTGGTACGCAAGGCGGCCTTCTTCTTGTACCGGGAGGGAGAGAAGGAGCTCAGCCTCTGCGAGACGGTGGGCGTGCGCCGGACCGCGCTGGGCAACGCGGCCATCCCCGCGGACTCCCGTCTGCACCATCAGCTCGAAGCCCATGGCGGCGTGGCGCAGATCGACCCGGCGTGGAACGTCCCCGAGTCGCTCACCGAGCATTTCGAATACGCCGCCTACCTCAAGGACGGCGACCGGCCGGTCGGCCTGCTGCTGCTGGGCGGCCAGCTCCAGGGACGGCGCCTCGACGAGATCGACCACCACCTGCTGCAGACCATGGGCATGGTCATCGGAACCACGGTGCAGAAGGCACTCATCTACGAGCACGCGCTGCACGCACGGCTGCGCATGGAGGAGGCCGATCGGCTGCGCAGCGTGATCCTCGACCACGTCAGCCACGAGTTCAATACGCCGCTGGGTGTGGTCAAGAGCGCGGTCGAGCTGGCGCGCAACATGCCGATCGAGCGCCAGGGCGAGCTTTTCGAGATGCATGACGAGGCCGTGCGCCGGCTGGAGTACCTCGTGTCCGCCGTGCTGCAACTCGCCGAAAGCGGGGCCGACGCACCGGCGCAGCTCGCCACTGTGAAGGTGGATGAGCTGCTGTCCGAAGTGGTTCGGCCCGTGCTCTACACGCGCCGGCTAGAAGGCTTCCTGATCGTGGAGGGCCACGTGCCCGATCCCAACGTGGTCGTGCGCATCGACCAGGCGAAGCTCAAGTTGTCCCTGGATGGCCTGCTGCAGAACGCCTGGCAGTTCCACCGTGTCGAGTACCCATGGGTCGCGGTCCACTGCTACGCCACCAGCCGCCGGTGGTGGCTGGGACAGAAGCACGAGCAGCGCCTCCCCCTCTACCCGGAGATCCTGGGCAGCTCCCCCGACGAGCGCATGGAGCCAATCTTCCCGCCGGGGGAGTGCCCGCCCTCGGGCCCGCACCCCGACGACGACGCGGTGCTGGTGATGGAGGTCATCGACGCCGGCATCGGCATCCCGCCCCACGACCAGGACATGGTCTTCGAGCCGTTCTACCAGGCGAGCAATTCGCCGACGCGCGGCGTGAAGGGCGTCGGTCTGGGGCTGGCCAGCTGCCGGCGCATGGCCCGCGACATGGGCGCGGACATGGTGCTGCGCTCGGTCGAGGGGCAGGGAAGCCTGTTCGCGATCCTGCTACCCGCCCGCTGGAAGCGGCCGCACGGCGCCTGAGCGCCCGCCCGCCCGGTTCCGCTCGCCCCGCGCGGTCCACGCGCGTTCCCGCCCAGCTCGTCTGCCCGCTCTCTGCCACGCGCGGTCCGTGCGCCCAGCGTGATGCTCGCTCCCCACGTGAGAACGAAGAAGGTCCCCGGGCGCCGCCAGGGGACCTTCGCCGTCGCGGATCGATCGCGGCGCGCCGGCCCGCCTACTGGCGGTTGTACGTGATCTCCGCCCACTGCATTTCCTTACCATCGGGCCCGGACATGTACATGGAGAAGACGTGCTGCGCGTCGCTGACCACCTTGACGACCTCGCGCACCTTCTGCATCGAGCCGTCCATGCCCGGCATCTCGCCGGTATAGGTCCAGGTCTTCCCGTCGTCGGAGCAGCTCCCGGTCGAGATCATGAGCGCCGTGCTCATGCTGTCGATCCACAGGCTGCGGTACTCTTTCTTGACGTTGTCGTAGCCGACGAGGCCCATGCCCTGGAAAGGCATTCCCATCATCTCACCCGTGAGCTCCTTCTTGAGATAGCGGCCGTCGTAGATCATCGCGTTGTGGGAGGTGCCCTTGGTGATGGAAGGCTCGGTGCCAGGGGCCATCCACGTCTTTACCACGACGTTCCAATCGCCCGCAAAGCCCTGGAGCGCCTTGTGGTGCGGACCGGGCTGCATGGCCGCCATCATCGCCTGCATATCTGCTGCGGACGGGCCCTGGCCCGTCTGGGCGTGGCCCTGCCCATGGGCCTGGCCCATCTCGCCGTGGGCCGGCGGCTTGGCGGGCGCCGGCGGCGCCGGCTTGGCCTTGGGCTGCTCGGGTTTGCTGGGGGGTTGATCGGGCCGGGTCGCGGTGGCGGCCTGAGAGAACGGCGCGCCGAGCGCGAGGAGGCCGGCGAGCGCGACGCACAGACTCCAACCCTTGACGGTCATGTATGGATCTCCTTGTTGGCGTTCTCGGGGGACGAGCGCATGGGCGCGAAGCGGGAATGATAACCGCCCCAACACGCGCAGTCCAGGGCGCAGCGCCGGCGGCACCGGGCCCTGGCGGGGGCCCTCCGGGGCCCCGCTCGGGGCGCCTTCGCCGGCGGCCCACCGCGCACGCCCGCGGCGGGGCGCCCCACCACCGCCCAGCTCAGCCCTGGGCGGCCCGCAGCCCCTGGCCGAGACGCTCCAGTCGTCGCGGGCGCTCGCGGACGAAGCGGTCGATACCCGCCAGCAGGTGCGCCGGGTCCAGGTGCGCCTCGGCGATGACCTCCTCGAGCGTGCCGCCCGTGCGCCAGCGGTCGTCGAAGTCGCTGCTCATGGCGTACTCGCCCGCCAGTGGGTTGAAGATCCAGTCATAGAAGAGGCGCCGGCTGCGATTGGTGATGAACGTGCTGTCCCAGCGATCGGCCGGCGTGATCGTGCGCTCGCGCAACTCGGCGGGCTGCGCGGCGAAGAGCTGCGGACTGACCACGGCGACCAGCTTCACGTTCAAACCGCGCGCGTCGAGCTCCGGGAGGATCTTCACGATGTTGGCAGTGGTCGCGGTGCCCTGCACGAAGATCGTGCCGCCGCGCGGCAGACCGTGCTTGTGATCGCGGATCACGTACGCCCCGCGCGCCGCCTCGAAGTGGTGGGCCATCCCCAGCTTCGCGCGGTCGGGAATCTCGATCTCGGGGCGCGTCAGGTGCAGCGCTACGATCGGCCAGCTCCCCGCCAACGCCGCGGCGAGCATGACCGGCACCTCGTTGTACTCCCAGGGGTGCAAGTCGCAGACGTGTCCGTCGGGGAACAGCTGGGTGACGCCGGGGCTGAATACGCCGAAGTGCGTGCGGCTGTCGTCCGCCGTTTCGGGCCCGGAGTGGCCGGCCACCCAGAGCACCTTCCCCACCTTCAGCGGGCAATCCTGGGCAAGCTGGCTGAACAGGCGCATGGGCCCGTACTTCAAGTAGGAAAAGCTGCCGTAGGTGCTGCAGGCGGCCCAGAAGCCCAGGAACTCCTCTTCGGGCTTGCTGCTCATGTTCACCGTGGCGATCCCCACCGTGATCCCGCTGTTGGCGAACTCGGTGATCTCCTGCGGCAACAGCACGCCGTCGGGGTTCTGGCGCCGCTCGTAGCGGCCGTAGTTCTTCAGGTCCCCGAAGTCCTTGGCCACGCCGCTGATGTTCGTGCTGTCGGCGAGGTCTGCGCTCATGGCCAGCAGCAGCGGCTGATCGTAATGCTGCTTGCACCAGCTGTTGACCCAGCTACCGAACGTGGCCAGCGCTGCGCGGTTGGGCGCCTTCTCGCCCGGCTTCTTCCACATCGCCTCGGGATACGATCGGAAATCGAACAGTCGGGCGTCCCGCGCAGGGTTGCCCCGCTTGCCCAGCGCGAAGCCCGGATGGCTGGCCGGAACGCTCTCGCCGAGCTCGACGAGACGGTTGGCCAGGTAGGCGAGGGTGTCCTCGCGGCGGTGGAGCACCTGCGCGACCTTGGCGAGGTTGTTGCGCACCTGCTCGCGCAGCTTGTCGTTGTCCGCGGGCGCCGGCTGGCCGAAGCCCTCGAAGTCGACGCCGTACTTCTCGGCGAACGGGCGCTTGGTTTCCCAGTACTCGGGGCTATTGAGCTTGTGTGGCGAGCCGTGGCTCGCGAAGTCGTACTTGCCGTAGCCGCGCCCCTTGCGCGTCCGCACCCAGGTCACGGCCGGGCGCAGGTCCTTGTCGGGATCGTGGACCATGGCCAACAGCGCTCGCGTCACCGGCTCCCATTCGCTGCCCGGGTCCGCCCCGTAGACTCGCCAGCCGTAGGGACCGAACCACTCGGGCGGCGTGCCCGGCACCACCGAGCTGATCGACATCGAGTCGATGCCGTAGTCGTTCCAGTCGAGGACGTAGTTGAGGTTCTCCAGCCCCAGACCCCAGGCGCTGTTCTTGGTCTCATGGGCAGCGCCCGCCGTGTGGCCGCCCTCACCCTCGAACGCGAAGACCCGTACGTCGCGCAACCCGGCCCGCAGCAGCGCGAAGGCTTCACCCGCCGCGGGCGGCGATCCGTGGCCGCTGGGCCCGGTGTTGAACTTGAAGAAGAGGGTCTTGCCCTCCATCTCGGCGTGGCCCGCCAGGCCCTTGTGGCGCCGGAACAGCAGCAGGTCCTCCCACACGAGCGCGCGGTGCTCGGCATTGGGTACGAGGTAGCGCGGCTCGCCCGTACGCTTGTGCATCTCGCGCAGCGCTTCGTGGTAGACGGGGAGCGTGGCGTAGACCAAGGGCGCGGTGTGCCCGGCCACTAGAACGAAGCGGTCGGCAAAGCGGTGCTCGGGGCGGCGGATGTCCCAGCGCATGACGCCGCCCAGCGTGGTGGCCACCAGTGCGTGCACCTTGCTGCGGCTGCCGCCCGGGTGCCCGCTCTGGCGGTAGTTGAGCATCATGTCGATGAACTGGTCGATGCAGTCCTTGATGAGCTCCCAGTGCGCGAAGTTGCGCTGCTGCTGCGAGTAGAGCTCGTCGATCCTCGAGTGGGCCGTGCTGCTCAACGCCTGCCTCGTTTCGCTGCGGGACCCGGTCTGCGCTGCAAGCCGGGAGACTGCCGTGCCGCGCGCGGGCGCGCGATCGGCGCGCGGTGGGCCCGCGCCTGCCAAAAGCCGCCGGTGCCGATGGAAATCGGGGAAGTCTGCCATACCAGGGCGGCGGCAGCAACCGAGCGCCGCGGCGTCAGGGCAGGCTGAACCCCAGCGCCCGCAGCTCCAGAGCCAGCTTCCCGGCGCCGCTGAAGACCGTGGCCCGCATGCCCTGCGCGCACGCCGCCGCCACGAACTCCGGGACGTCGTCTACGAAGAAGGCCTCCTCAGCCGCAATGCCTGCGGCAGCGAGCGCGGCGTGGTAGATCCTTGGGTCGGGCTTCAGCGCCCCCACCGCGTAGCTCAGCGTGACGGCATCGAACCGCTCGCGCAGGCGCAACACGAAGTCGAGATGTTCGAAGTGCAGCCGGTTGGTATTCGAGAGCAGCCCGAGCCGGACCTGCCCACGCAGGGCATCGACCAGGGCCAGGCTGGCGGGCAGGGGCGAGAACATGGTGCACCACAGCTGTTGCAGCCAGGCGTCGTCCAGCCGTCGTCGCGGGTCAAGACGCTCGTGGAAGGCCGACCAGAGCTGGGCCTCGTCGATCTCCCCGCGACAGTAGGGGTGCAGCGGCCCGTCCTCGCCCAGCAGCCAGTCGACGATCTGCCCGGGGGCCGGCGCTCGGGCCGGGTCGAGCTCGACCAGCCGCGCCGCCAGCCGCGCCAGCGACTGAGGCCAGTCGAACGCGCACAGCACGTTTCCGAGGTCGAAAAGGACCAGGAGGGGACGCGTGGTGCGTGGCGCGGGCCGCGGGTCGTGGGGTGTGGGCGGGGGACCGGCGGGCGGGTGGGAGCTCACGCGAGCGGGCCCGCTGCCGCGTCCTCGCGCCAGATCCGATCGGCGGCGAGGAACCACAGCTCCAGGCGCGGCGCAGCCGGCAGACCGAGCGCTTCCTGCACGGCTTGGGCGTAGACGGCACCTTGCAGGCAGTAGGCGCGGGCGCGCTCGTGCAGGTCCGCATCGTCCGCGACGGCGTCGGTCTTGTAGTCGGCCACGACCAGCTCGCCGCTCTGCGGATCGATATACAGCAGGTCGATGGTCCCGCTCAGGAAGCCCACCGGCCCGTCATCGCGCCGCGGCGAGAGCAGCACCGGCAGCTCGCGCGCCACGACCTGATCGCGCAACGCGAACAGGTGCTGCAGCAGCCCACCGGCGGTGACGCGCGCGAGCAGCTGGGCAGCTCGAGCGCGCGCCTGCGCGCGCAATGGCTCATCCAACAGGGCCGCCAGCACCACTTCGACACGGGTTTGCACCTGGTCCGCTCCGGTCTGCGCAGCCTGCTGCAGGTCGAGCTCCTCCAGCACGCGGTGGAGCGCACTGCCGACCGCCATCGCGATGCGCTGCTCGGCCTCCGCGCGCGCCCCTGCGAGGTGCGCCTGGCTGGCGACCGTCCTCGCGGTGCCCGCCGAGTCCTCGTCCAGGGTCATTCCCGGCGGCCCATCCTCGTAGCGCAGCTCGCGCAGCGCCTCGTGCGCCTGCTGCGACGCGGCGCCGTGGAACGGGCGGGCCATGCGCACGCGGGCGGCGGCGCGCGCCGCGTGAAGATCCCGCGAGGATAAGTCGAGCTGCTCGGCCGTGGGCAGCCCGGCGGGCTCCTGGGCCGCGTCTGTGCGGGGGATGGGGAGTTGCAACGTGTGCGCGAAGCGCCAGCCGGCGTCCGCCGCGTCGGCGTGGATCTGCACGGGCGCCCCCTGCGCGCACGCAGCTGCCAGCGCGGCCAGCGGCGGTAGCCCGGGGCGCGAGTGCAGCAGCTCGAGGAGGGTCTGGGCCTGGCCCGCATCCACCGGCTGCGCGGGGAGCGGCCAGTTGCCCAGCAGCACCAGGCGCTCCTTGGCGCGGGTCATGGCCACGTAGAGAGTGCGGACGCGCTCGGCGCCCTCCACGTCACGTGCGCGCGCCTGCACCTGGTCGTATCCCAGCGTGGGTGCGCCCAGCAACGAGTACTCCCAGCGGCCGGCGATGACGGCGGCGCTGGCGGGAGCGTGCTCGCCACGCCCATGCTGCTTGTGCAGCTGCGCGAGATAGACGTGTTCGAACTCCAGCCCCTTCGCCTTGTGGATCGTCATGATCCGCACGGCGTCGGCCAGTGCCGCCGGCGGCCGCCCCTCCTCCGCGTCGCGCTCCTGCGCGACGCTTTGGCGCAAAGCGCGCAGCAGCGCCTGCACGTCGGAGCCGGCCTCGTCCACGGCGCCGGCGAGCACGCGGAAGAAGCGGTCGAGGTTGGCGATGCGGTAGGGGGCCAGGTAGCGCGTCGCCTCGGTGGCTTCCTGCAGGAAGGTCTGCCGCACGCGCTCGAGGAAGACGTCGGGATCGTCCGCGCGAAACGATCTGCGCAGCAGCGCCAGGTGATGCAGCGCCGCCAGCGCGCTGGTCTCCCAGCCTTGGATGCGCCGCAGCCCCGGGCTGTCCGGTGGCAGGCCGCGGGCCACGCCCTGCAGGAGATCGTCGATCTCGCGCAGCGCCACGGCGTCGTCGGGCCGCAGCTCCATCAACCGTTCCGGCAGGCGGCCGGCCCACAGCGGCAACAACGCGGCGTCGGGGACGCCCACCATGGGCGAGCGCAGCAAGGTGACCAGCGCGAGCTGGTCGGCTGGGTCGAGCACCGCGCGCAGCAGGGCGGCGGCATCGATGATCTCGCGGCGCCGGTAGTAGCTGCGGTCGCGCTCCACAGCGAACGGGATGCCGGCTTTCCGCAGCGCGGACAGGTAGGCGTCCAGGTCCGATGTGGATCGTAGCAGGATTGCGACCTGGTCGAGCCCCCACGGTTTCTCTGCGGTGGCCTTGCGAGCTACGGCGCCCAGCGCCGCGCCACGCAGGCGCTCCTGCAGTGTCAGGATGTCGGCCGCGATGGCTTCCGCTTCGATGCGCGCCGCGTCGGCCGCACGGGTGCTCTTGGGATCGGGGACGCCCGCGGCGTTCGGCTTCCACGAGACCCAGTACTCGATGCGGTGGCTTGGTGTAGACGGATCGCCGACAGCCAGGCGCGTGCCTGGACGCTGCTCCTGGTTGCGGGTGGACGCGAGCACCTCGACGTACCGGGGCTGCACGCCACGCTCTTCGCGCATGAGCTCGCCGCCGCGGATCACCCGGTCCACTTCCGCGAGGATGGCCGGCGCGCTACGGAAGTTCACAGCGAGCCGCTCCGGTTGCGCGCGCTCGCCCAGCACGCGCGCGCAGAAGTCGTCGTAGGCGCGCAGGTCGGCCCGCCGCCAACCGTAGATCGACTGCTTGGGGTCGCCCACCAGGAACAGTCCCGGACGCTCCGCCTCGGGTCCGTCGAGAGCGATCCAGCGTACGATCTCGCACTGGACCACGTCGGTGTCCTGGAACTCGTCCACCAGCAGCTGGCGGATCCGGGCCCGGATCTGCGCGCGCACCGCCGGATGGTCCCGCAGCAGGGCGCACGTGTCGTCCAGCAGGGCCTGATAGGTCTGGACCCCGGAGGCTCGCAGCCGCTCGTAGGTCGCGCAAAGCCAGGGATGCAACAGCCGGCGCGCGCTGTCGAGCAACTGGGGATCGAGCCGTGCAACGTGCGTAAGCAGCTGGTCCAACGCGGCCGCTCGCCGCGCCAGCAGCGGCTGCACGCCGCCCAGCAGCTCCCGCTCGCCCGCGCTGCTCAGTTTGCCACGGCACCAGTTGCCGATCGTGCCGGCGAGCTTCCTGCCTGCGGGGGAGAGCTGCTCGTCGATGAGCCCGCGCAACGCATTGATGTCGCGCGGGCGGGAGGCCGGCGCCGCCAGCGCCGTGCGCAGGCCTGCCAAGGCTCCCGGCAGCAGGTGGGCGTAGCCGCGCCGCGGCGCGCCCGCCAGCCGCTCACCGACGACTGCGAGGAGCGCGTGCGTCGCGGCCAGCAACCGGTCCAGCAGCGCGTCGAGCCGCGCGGGCGAGAGCGGGTCCTCCGCCAGGGCGCTGGGCGGCGCGCCTTCCTGGGCGAGGGTGATCAACGCCTCCAGCAATTTGTCGAGGCCGATCCCCCTGGCCGCAAGATGCGCTGCTGGCGCGTCCAGCGCCGTTCCCTGGGCGGCGCGCAGCCACTGCTCGACCACCTCGCGGGCCGCCTCGGGGAGCAGGCGTTGCTCGTCGTCGATGGCAAACCGCGGGGCGAGGCCGGCCTCGAAGGGGTGGCGGGCGAGGAGCTGGCTGCAGAAGGAGTGGATCGTGCTCACGCGCAGGTGGTCGAAGGCGTCCAGCAAGACGTGCGAGCGGTGGGCACGGCGCTCCCGCTCAGGCGCGTCGGCTCGCTCCCACCAGAACTCCATCCCCATGGGCGCCGCGCCGCCCACGAGTGTTGCGAGCGCCTCGCCGATGCGATTCTCCATCTCGGCCGCCGCGGCCTCGGTGAACGTGATGGCTACCAGACGGTCCAAGGCGAAGGCCGCGATCTGGATCTCGCGCGCTGGAGCCGCGTCGTGCTGCTGCGCCGCGGCCTGCTCCGCTTGCGCAGCCTCGTCCCACCCGGGACCGAGCAGCCAGGCCAGAGCGCGGCTGACCAGCGTGGTGGTCTTGCCCGTCCCCGCACCTGCCTCCAGCATGAGCGGCCGGCGGAACTCCGTCTGCGCGAGCCAGCGCGCCTGCTTATCTCGCGCGCCCAGCCCGATGGCGGAAGCCGCGTCGTTCATGATCGCGGCCCCGGTGGGTTCTGCATGTCCGGCGACTCGTCCGGCGCGGCCGGCTCCCCGGAATCGCTGGGCTCGCTGGGCTCGCTGGGCACTGCGGCCGTGCCCGGCTCGTCCGACCGCTCACCCACGCTGGGGGCCCCCAGCGCCCACAGCTCCATGAGCGCGCGCTCGGGCCGTGACGCGGCGGCAGTGAAGCGCGCGCCGGCCTCGAGCGCGTCCCGCGTCCACAGTTGCAGGCGGTCCCGCAGCCCGGAGTCACCGCGCACGCAGGCTTGTTTCACCTCGCAACGCTCGCAAAGCTCGGGCTCCTTGGTTCCGTCGCGGTCGAGCAGGCGGGGAAAGAACGCGCCTTCGCGCCACACGGCGAGCAGGGCCCGCACCGCGGCCGATAGCGCGTCACGCGCCTGTGCGTCGTCCGCTGCGACCTCGAAGGCGCGTTCGGGGAACTCCCCTCCCGGCGGATCGGGCTTGATGTAAAGGTAGCGGCCCAAGGTCGGCGCCGCGCCTACCGGCCCCGTCGCGCGGGCGTAGAGCGCGGCCTGGAGCGTGGTGCCTGCGGCGATCTTGGCCACGAGCTTGCGGTGGCGCGTATCCTCCTTCGCATCGGTGCTCAACGGAGCGCCGGTCTTGTAATCGGTCAGGCGCAGGCGCTGGCCGACCAGGTCGACACGGTCGGCGCGGAAGCGCAGCGCCGGCCCACGGACGCCGGCTGCGCTGCTCGCATGCGTAGCGCCTGCGGCCGCGCCACGCGTGGGCGCGCCGCTTTCATCCGCGCCGCCGCTCGCCGCGACGCCCTGCAGCTCCGCGCCCAGCACCAGCGGAGGCTCATCGGACCAGTCAGCTGTCCGCGCCGCCTCGAGGTGGGGCCGAACGCGCTCGCGCAACATCGCAGCGACAACGGGGAGGTTGAGCCCGTGCTCCCGGGCGACCCGCGCGCATTCCTCGTGCAGCGCGCGCTCGAGCGTGGCCGTGTCCGGCCAGGGGACGGCGACCGGCCCCTGCGCGAGCGCGGCTTCGATGGTGGCCAGCGCGCGCTGCGGATCGGGCAGGGCATCGCGCACCACGCGCTGCAGCACGGCGTGGACCGCTTCGCCGACGACCAGCGGGGTCGGCACGGGAAGCTCCGCGGTCGGATCCTGCAGCGGCTGCAGGTGCAGCAGACGGGTGAGGAACGCGCGCCAGGGGCACTCCGCCATCCGTTCCAGGGTCGACACGTACAGGTCGTTGGCGCGCGGATCGCCTGCAGCGCGGATGGCTCCCAGGAACCCGAAGTAGGGGCCCAGATCGAGCTGGCCCGCGGCGCTCGTCCACGGCGAACGGTCGAACTCGCGCGCGATTGCGATGCGGGCGCGTGCCAGCACGCGCGCGTCCAGGCCGGGGGCGTGGCCGGCAAGCTCGCGCCAACCCTCCTCGATCGCGGCCTGCAGGGTAGCTTGCCACTGCGGCTCGCGCTGCGCGCGTCCGGCCAGGCCCGCCTGCACGGCGCCCTCGAAGGCGGTGACTGGGCCCTGCGCTTGGGGCGTGACCAGGGCCGGGGCGCGCTCCACGGCCGCCTCCGGCAGCGCCCGGACCAGCCGCTGAACCAGGGGCGAGCGGGTGCGCGGGGTGCCGTCGTCGTCGCCGGTCAACCACGACAGTGTGACGTGATCGGCCGCCTCCAGCAGCTGCGCGAAGAGGTAGCGCTCCTCGTGGAATCCGCTCTCCTTCAGCGGCAGGTCCGGGAGCAGCGCGCGCATCGCTGCTCTCAGTGGATCGGGCAGGAGCGGATCGCGGCGGATCCTGCCGGGGAACGCGTCGCGATTGAGACCCAGCACGAACAGGTGGGTAAAGGTGCAGCCGCGACTCTCGGTTACACTCAGCAGGCGCACGCCGCCACCCGCGCCACCCACCGGGCCGCGTCCCGCGTCGGCGAGCGCACGCCCCAGAATCAGGACGAGCTCCTCGTCGCTCAGCGCGAAGTCGGGCGGCAGCGCGCCGGCCAGGCCGTCCACGAGCTGCTCCCACATGTCTGCGGCGGGAGACGGCGAGCCCCAGCACAACTCGTCTGTGAGCGTCGTGCGCAGTAGCGCCAGATGCTGCGCACAGGGAGCGCTGCGCGGCCATTCCCGCAGCCGCGCGCAGAGCCGTTGCGCCGCGGCCACTGTCGCACGCAGCATCGTGCCCGCGACGGCGCGGCGCGGAGCCCGCGTCCGGCCGATGGGTGCCGCGTCTGGCCCGGCCGCCGGGCCGCCCGCAAGCCCGTCCGCGTCCCGGGTATCCGGGTCGAAATCGTCCTCCAGCCCGCGGCGCACCGCCAGCGGGAGCTCATCGCGCGCGTTCAGCAAGAGCGCCGGGCGTAGCGCAGCCACGTCCGAGACGCGGGCGGCGCCGGCCGTCCGCAGCGCGAGGCGCAGCTCGAACTCCGGTGTGAGGGGCCGCGGCAGCGACCCGCGCGACCATCGCTGCTGCGCCGGCGCCGGCGCGTCCCACAGCTGCAGGCAATCCAGCCAGCGATCTGCCGGCGTCCGCTCCTTCGTCCGCAGCAGTGCAAGGAGAGCGCCAACAGCCCGGTGCAGCGCCGTCGCCGGTCCGGCGGCGCCGACGCCCGAGAACGGGACGGCCAGGCGGCCAAAATGCAGGCGCGCGGGCAACCGGTAGGCGTCCAGCGTGCGCGCTGCCACGCCGATCGACTCCGCTGGCACGCCCAGGTGGAGCAGCGCGCGAATGCGGCGCGCTGCCTCGCGCACCTCCGCGTGCACGCCGGGCGCTTCGCAGAAGCTCACGGTGGGAGCGGGCGGCACTTCCCCGGCGGGCGCGAGGATCGGCGCGCCTTGCGTGACGTGCTCGAGGAAACGTTTCGACAGGGCGGCGCCATCATCGGGGCGCGTGCGGTCGGTGGGGTCGGGGGGAGTGTCGACGAACAGCCGCGCTCCCGGCCTCTGCAGCAGAGCCTGGAGGAAGTCGGCGGCCAGACCCACGGCGTCGGCGAATCCGTGCACGAGCACCGCCCGGGCGGGGAGCACGGCGCCGCCGTCGAGCAGGACGAGCTCGCGCGCGCGGGTGAGCACGGTCGAGACGCGCCCGAGTCCCTGGCGCTCCATCTCGTCGTGCACCCGTGCCGCCACCCGCACCAGCGCGCGCACGCGTTCGCGCTCGGCCAGAAATGCCCCGCCGCCAGCCTGCGCTTCCGGCCCAGCCTGGGCGAGCAGCTCCAGCAGCGCCTCGGCGTGGTCGCTGGTGAGACCCGCGTCCAGCAGGTCACGCACGCTCAGTGCGGCAGCGGAGTAGCCGTCGCCGAACCGGTCCAGCGCCTGCACCAGCGCCGGCTCGCGCTGCGCCGCCCGGCGCACCAGCACGTCGAACAGCAGCTCGCCTGCGGGCACGGGCTCGCCGGACCGTTCGACGATCTGCGCCGCGAGTGTGCGATGGGTACGGACCGCCAGCCCTGCCAGCGCGCATCCGCGGTGGTTCACGATGCGCGCGCACAGGTGCAGGCGCAGGCTCGCCGACGGGACAACCACGAGCACCGGCAGGGCGAGTAGCCCGGGGTCGAGTCCCGCGCGCGGCAGCAGCCGGTCGATCTCCGCCAGCAGCAAACGCTCGACCGCCCGGGGGCCGGCGGCCGCTCGGAAGCGCGATGGTTGCGGCGGGGTCGACTGAACAGGCGGCATGGGGGCCCTCGGCAGGGCCCAGCATAGCCAACGGCGGCGCGCAGGGCGAGCGAGGCCTGCCGCACGGCCGGGGGGCGCCCGGCGCGGTGTCGGGGCGAATCCGCCGAAGCGCCGTCGGCGGCGATGCAACCCCGGCGGCGGCAGCCAAGGCCTGGCCGACTGCCCCTAGCCCTTCTTCTTCAGCTCGTTGGCCAGCTTGAAGCACCGATCGCTCTCTGCGATGTCGCCCAGCTCCCGGTAGCAGACTGCCATGTTCGAGTAGCTGCGCGCGGAGGGGTGCAGCTCGATGGCCTTCTGGTAGGCGGAGATGGCGTCCTTCCAGCGCTTCAGCTTTTGGTTGCAGACGCCCAGGTTGAAGTACGAAAGCTCGCTCTTGGGGTCGACGGCGGCAGCGGAGCTGAACGCCTTGACCGCTTCGTCCCAGCGCTCCAGCGTCATGAGCGAGACGCCCAGGCTGTAGTGCGCGCCGTAGTTCTTGGGCTCTGCCTGCGCCACCTGGCGGTAGTTCTCGACCGCGTCCAGGTGGTTTCCGAGCTTGGTCTGGGTGAAGGCGAGCTGGTAGACGTCGCGCGGATCGTTGCTGAACTGTTCCACGAGCTTCTGGTACTGCTGCTGCGCCTTGACGAACTGCTCGGTCTTGACGTAGGCCGCCCCCAACGCGCGCTGGGCGTCTTTCAGGGTGGGATCCAGCTCGATGGCTTTCTGGAGTTCGGGAATGGCCGCCGCGTAGTTCCCCGTCTTGCCCAGGATCACCCCGAGGTTGTACGCGACGGGCGCCCCGCCCTCTCCGCGCGCGACGGCCTTGGCCAGCGCCTGCTTGGCTCCGTCGTTGTCCCCCAGCTTGGCGAGGTCCATTCCGAGGGCGGCCTGCACGCCGGCATAGTCGGGGCTGCGGCGCACGGCCTCGCGATAGGCCGTGGCTGCCGCCTGTGCGTCGCCGCGGCGGTCGGCGATCAGTCCCTTGAGATAGGGCACGTCGGGGTCGTCGCTCAGGTGGGGATCGGCCTCCTCCAGCAGCGCGGCGGCCTCGTCGTAGCGCTCCTTGCCCATGAGGATCCCCACCGGCGTCAGGTAGACCGCGGCGGCCGTGACCCCGGCGGTGCGCGCTCCGGCGAAGCCCGCCAGCGCCTCGTCGTCGTTGCCCGCCTCCTTGGCCTGCTTGGCCAAGGCCAGCCAGGTGTTACAGCGCAGCTCCTGGAGTGGTTTGCCCTCGTCGGTCTTCAGCAGCTGCGAATCCTCCTCGAGCACCGCAACGGCCCGCTGTAGATCGTGCTCGTCGAGCCAGCTCTGCGCCAGCAACTGGGTGAGATCGACGCGGTCGGCCACCGCTACGGCCGGTCGCCGCCGCCCCTCGTCCCACGTCTTCCGCGCGGCCTCCATGTCGCCAGCCTTCCGCTGGGCCGTGCCGAGATTCCAGTAGGCCTGCCCATCGTCGGGCTTGAAGCCCAGGTAGCTGCTGAGCGGGGCCAGCGCCTCCGTGTAGCGCTCCATTCGCAGCAGGCAGATGCCGAGGTTCAGGTGGGCGATGGGCTGCGTGGGGGCGGCCTGGATCGCGGAGATGAACGCGTCGCGCGCCTCCCCGAGCATGTTCTGACCGATGTACAGCACCCCCAGCCGCGTATAGGTCGCGAAGTCGTACGGATTCTGCGTCAGAGACGCCTTGAGCTGCTCGATCTGGAAGGCCGCGTCTGCTGGCTCCTCGGCCTGGGTCGCGACGGGAGCACGCTCCGCGGGCAGAGCGCCGGTGGTCGCAGGGGAGCCAGCGGTGGGAGGAGGAGCCGGCGGCTTCGCTGCATCGGGGGGTTGCGCCTGCGCCGGAACCGGCTCCGCGGCGAGCGTCTCTGCGGCGATCGCCCCCGCGGCGAGCGTCTCTGCGGCGATCGTCCCTGCGGCGAGCGTCTCTGCGGCGATCGTCCCTGCGGCGAGCGTCTCTGCGGTGACCGCCGCTGTGGCGAGCAGCAGCACGACCGCGAGTGACAGCGCAGTCGCGCTGGCTGCCCGCAGTGCCCTCGCCTGCCGGAGATCGGAACCCGTCTCCACTGCCTCGTGCCCTCCTTGTGGAGGATTTCCCCAGTCGAGCGCCGGACGGAGCCTCACTCCCAGCGATCGCGCGAGCGGGCGGCTGCGCCGGGGGGGGCGGCCAGGCTGCAGGCGCCTGCGCGCTCTCTCCTTATAACATGCCGTGCGCAAAAGGTGCCGCACCCAGCGGGCCGGCGCAATGGGAGGCTGCCGGCTGGGCGTGCGCGCAGCGGCGGGCGCACAGGCCAAGGGCGCCGCCCGGCACAGGCCCGCGCTCAGCGCGAGCGGGAGAGCCCACAGGCGCTGCGGCACTCGTCGAGGGTGGCGCGGGCGACTTCCCGGGCGCGCTGCGCGCCATCGCGCAGCACGTCCTCCACCAGGGACGGATCGGCCAGCAGCTCCCGCCGTCGCTCCCGCGCCGGGGCGAAGGCGGCGTCCAGGCGGGCCAGCAGGCGCTTCTTCGCCTCGCCGTAACCGATCCCGCCGGTGCGATAGGCCTCGGTCAGCTCGGCCCGCTCCTGCGCGGTGGCCAGGAGACTGTACAGCTCCAGGACTGTATCGTTCTCGGTGGACAGAGGCTGGCCCAGGGGCGTGGAGGTCGTGACGATTCCCATCACGGCCTTCTTGAGCGGGCCGCCCTCCTGGAAGATCTCGATGGTGTTGCCGTAGCTCTTGGACATCTTGGCGCCATCGGTGCCAGGCACCTTCGGCGTCTTGGACAATTGCACCGCGGGGCGCTTGAGCACCTCAAGGCCAAACGCGGCGTTGAACGAGCCGGCCATATCCTGGGTCATCTCCACGTGCTGGATCTGGTCCTGGCCAACCGGCACCAGGTCGGCCTTCACGATCAGGATGTCGGCGGCCATCAGCACGGGGTAGTAGAAAAGGCCCACCGACGGGGTGATGCCCTTGGCGATCTTGTCCTTGTAGGAGTGGGCACGCTCCAGCAGCCCCATTCCGCAGACGCTGGCCAGCAGCCATGCCAGCTCGGTGACCTCAGGAACGTCGCTCTGCCGATAGAACACCGTGCGCTTGGCATCCAGCCCCAGCGCCAGATAGGCGATGGCCACGTCGCGGATATTTTCCGCCAGGAGTGCCGCGTCCTGGACGGTGGTGAGCGCGTGGAGGTCGGCGATGAAGTAGTAGCACTGCGCGCCGGGCAGATCCTGCAGCTCGACGTGCTGGCGGATCGCTCCGAAGTAATTCCCCAGATGCAGCTTGCCCGAGGGCTGAACGCCCGAGAGGATGCGGGGGCGGCTGGGCTCCATGGCCATCGCCTGGGGTCGGGGGGAGCGGGCCCGCGCTCGGCGCGAGCTTCGCCCGCGCGGCGCGGATCGGAAGCAGCAGGGTAGCTGCTACCAAGGGCAGGGTCAACCGCTCGGCCGCGCAGCGCAGCGCATCCGGAACACCCAGGCATCGGGCAGGTTGGCCAGGGGCTCCAGGGCGGGATACGCCTCGAAGCTGCCGACGGCCAGATCGGCGACAAAGGGTCCGAACAGGCTGCGCCACTCGTTGTCGCGCAACGGCAGCTTGCGCAGCACCAGCAGCACGCGCTCGAACTGGACACAGTGATCCTGCGCCACGCCCATCAGTCCCTCGTAGGTCGGGCGTCGCGTAAATGGGTACGGCGAGAACGACGCGGCCGGCCTGCGGAAGTAGAAGGGAACGTACACCGTGTCGTCGCCGATGATGTAGTCGGTGGCCGTCGTGTGCGTCCGCAGCCATTCCAGGCGCGGGGTGCTGCGTACGGTGAGCGTTTCGTTCGCGGGTGCCGTGCGCACGAACTCCCGCGCGCAGAGCGCTCCGTGCGCCAGCGCCGCGACGGCAACCAGCGACGCCATCGCGCCCGGCCGCGGCCGGACGACGGCGCAGAACAACCCGGCCCAGGTCAACTCCACGAACACCGTCGCGGGCGCGAGCAGGCGTGAGTCCACGCTCATCCACAGCACCAACCCGGCGAGCACCGGGTACACGCACGCCCACAGCGGAAGGACGAAGCGTCCCTGTGACAGCAGCATCCGCGCGGCGCCCAGCCAGCCCCGGCGCTGGCGGTAGACTCCCCACAGCAACAGGCCCGCCGCGCTCAGCAGCACCACCCATTGCTGCAGCTCGCTGCGCGACGAGAGGTGCTCGCCCAGGGCATATTCCCAGACCTTTGCCAGGTTGCGGCGGGCCAGCCCCGGCTCAGGCTGGAACCGCGGCCCCAGCGGGGCACCCACCAGCGCGACGTTTCGCGAGAGCACCGCAGCGGCCGCGAGCAGGGATCCCGCGACGTGGAAGAGGCCGTCGCGCATGCCCACGCGCCACGGCCGTCGCAGCGCCACCAGCACGGTCGTGAGCGCCGGGGCCAGCAGAAAGGCATAGCGGGTCGCAAAGGCGAGGCCTCCGAGCAGACCGGACAGCAACGCCGAGGCGGCGCCGCGAGCGGCCTCGCCGGGGGCCGACCCGCGGGCACGCAGGCCTGCCGCGATGCTCAGCAGCGCCAGCGCGATCGCCGGTGCCTCGGTCCATGCTGCGGCGCTGACCTGCCGCAGCGGGTAGGATGCCAGCAGGAGCGCCGTGGCCAGCCACGCCGGCGCGTCCCCGTAGAGTGTGCGCATGACGCCGAATGCGGCCAGCAGGATGACTCCGTACGCCAGCAACGGGATCGCAAGGGCCGCGTCGGTCTCCGCCAGTCCACTGCGATGGCCCGCGGCGATCAGGATCGGGTAGAGCGGCGCCTGGGCTGTCAGCGGTTGCTCGGTCGACGGCCCCGCGGGACAGGTCGGCACGTTGAAGCCGATCGTGGATTGCATGATGCCGTGGCCGGCGGCGATGTTGCGGGCCACGTCGACGTAGTTCATCGAATCGTTGGTGAACTGGCGGTGACGAGTCAGCGACCACGCGCCGTGCAGCGCCAGCGACGCCACCGCCAGCGCGATCGGCACCGACGTGGGGATCCGCCTGCGCGCTCGCTTGCCCGCGCTGCCGCCCGCTGCCTCGTTCATGGCTGGCCGGAGCGGGGACGCGCGCGCCCCGCGGCGCGCTCGATCGTCAGGCCATCCAGCAGCAGGAGCTCCGCAACGAAATACAACAGCAGGAAGTGCCGGGGCAGGAAGTGGGGGTGGTAGTAGGCGTGATTGCGCATGATCAGGATCCACGTCGCCGACGCCGCCAGTGCTGCGAGCAACACCAGCGCTCGCCGCGCCCTCCGGATCGCCGGCTGCCAGGTCACCACCCACCGCCGCCGCGCGCCCACCGTGACCCGCGCCCGCGGGACCACCAGCGCGAGCAACGCGATGAGCGCGAGCAGGTAGGCGGACTTGCCCAGATTGCCGCTCCGCGGCAGATGCTCGAACACATACGCGCGGAGGATTTCCCATCGTCCCCAAACGCCGCCGGGTGCGCCGCCGGATGGGTCCGCGCCGGCAAGACGCCAGCTCGCCACCACCCGGAAGTCGCGCAATGCGGCTGGGGTCCCGCCGAGGAAGTGGGCCACCTGCGCGAAGTGGAGCAGGCAGGCCAGCGCAAACCCCGCCGCCGGCAGGCAGGTGAGGGCGGCCAGCTGCCAGCGCGCAGACCGGCCGCTTGGCTTGGGCTGCAAGAGCCACAGGGGCAGGGCCGCCAGGGAGACGAGGAAGACGTAGTCGAACGACAGCCAGCCCTGTGCGAAGCCCAGCAGCGCCAATGCGACGGCCCGCGCCCAGCGCAGTCTACCCGGCAGGCGCAAGATGCGCAGGCTGAGCCCCACCTGCACCAGCAGCAGCGAGAGCGCATACCCTTGGTAGTGGAGCCCGTGCATCATGTTGTACGACATCCGCGCGCAGGCCAGCAGCACCAGCGCGGCGCCGCCACGTGCGCCCCCCAAGGTGCTCAGTAATGACCACGCGAGGAATGCCATGGCCAGCACGCCACACGCGATCGGGAGGGCGCGGTAGCAACCGGTCGCGCCTGCACCGCACATCACCGTCATCAGTCCCACGATCCAGTTCGGTCCGGGTGGGTAGTGGGTATAGATGCGGCGCGCGAAACCCTTGAGCGCGGGCTCGGACATCGTGCCTGCCTCGGGGTAACGGCCGCCATACAGCAGGTCGGGCAAGCCACTGTCCACGGCGAAGCCACGTGCGGCGTAGCCCTCGCCGGAGCGGATGGCGTCGGCTTCGGAATAGGGATCGGCCACGCGCGAGAGTCCGCCCCCGAGCCCGTGAGCGTACCAAACCTGGTGAGCTCCCATGGCAAGCACCACCGCGCCTGCGACGGCGATCCCCCAGCGCCCCGTCGAAGCGCCGCGGGCGAACGTCACCGCGCCCGGCGGCCTCGCTGCTCCCGCCGGGTTGTGCGCGAGCGGCGCCTCAGGTGCTCTGCGCATGGAGAAGCATCTCCCCCAGCAGCGCGGGCAACGGCCGCCTCTGCAGCGCGGCGGGCACGACCGGCATGATCCCGTGCAGCAGCCGTGATAGGAGCGAGTTGGGATAGACCTCGTACTGGTGCGCGAGGTACTGCAAGCTCACCGCCTTCCAGGCGGCGTGGCGGCCGCGCACCGCGAATCCACATTGAGTGAGCAGAGCGGTAAGGTTGCGCACGTTGAAATAGTACAGATGCTCCGTCTTGTAATGGGTCCAGGACCGGCCCATCAGCCGGTACGATAACGACCCGGTGCGCGGCGTGCAGATCAGCAGAGCTCCTCCATCCGCCAGCAGGGCGTGCGCCGCGACGAGAGTCGCGCGCGGATCGCGCACGTGCTCAAGGAAATCATACATCGTAACCGCCGCGAATGGCCGCGGGCCAAGGTCGGGGAAGGCCGCGTGCGATAGCTCGCCTTCGAACACGTGGTGCGCGCCAAATCGGCAAGCGATCTTTCCTGCGCCGAACCCGGAGAGCTCGACGCCGTAGGGCTCGAGGCCGGACTCGGCCGCGGCCTCCATCAGCAGCCCGGTCGCCGCTCCGCAGTCCAGCACCCGGGCGCCGGGCGGGAGCCCGCGCAGGAGCTTCAAGCCCCGCGCGAACGTCGCGCGCTTGAGGCGGCCGACCGCGCCGGCGTCCTCGGCAAGCCCCCACGCGTCGTAGTATCGCTGGCCGTAGATCGCGCCCAGCTCCGCGTCGGTGGGCTGGGGATCGATCCGCTCCAGCTGGCAGTTCCGGCAGCGGACAAAGCCATGCCCGTCCCGCTGGAACATCGTCACGAACGAGCGCTCGCCGCAGATCTCGCAGGGATGGACGCTCATCGGGTCGACGACCGGGAGCGCGCCACGACGCCCAGGGGCTGCCCGTTCGCGTCATCAAGCACGACCGCAGCGCGGTCCGCCGCCGCCGCGGCGTGGCTTGCGGCCGGTCGGGCGGCAGCCGGGCTGCTGCCGCCGGGGGCTGCCGCGGTCATGGCCCGCGAAGGCGGGCCCGCCTCCGGCGGTGGCTCGCTGCGCGAGTGCCGGGCGTGGCCGCGCTGGGAGGCGTCGTGCGCGAGAGCGCGCCGGACGGCCCGCACCACCTCGCCCGGCTCGATCAGCTGCATGCAGACGTTGTTGCCGCCACAGGGCGGTCGCTCAACCTCGTGCACGCACGGACTGCAGAAGACGGGCCGGTAGAGGATCTCGTTTCCCGGACGGTCGATGCCGTAGTGGTCGGGGCTGCACGGCCCGAACAGGCAGACGGTGGGGCGCCCCAAGGCGATCGACATGTGCATGGGGCCCGTGTCGTTGGTCAACAGGCAGCGCGCTTCCTGCAGGAGCGCCAGCAACTCGCCCAGCGTCAGCAGTCCGCTGGTATCGACGACGGTCCGCCGCACGGTGGGGGAGAGTCGCTCGCGCAGCGCCGCGACGTGCGCGGCCTCGTCGCGCGATCCGATGAGCACGATGCGCACCTCGCCCTCGGCCAGCGCCTCGATCGTGTCCGCGAACCCGGCCAGGGGCCACCGGCGCTCCAGCAGCAGGTCCGAGGCATTGGGATTGATCACGAGGTAGCCGTTCCCGCGCTCCCATGCGGGCCCGGCCGCCCGCTCCGTGCCCGCCAGGGCGGCCAGCTTTCCGACGAGCCCCGCGCGGTCCGCCTCATCCACCCGCGGCGGGGCCAGTTCGTCCTGCGGTGGGGGCGGCACTCCGGCGGCCCGGCCGAGCTGCAGATAGATGCGCCGGATCGGCTGGCGGGCGTTGAAGAAGACCAGGTGGGTGCAGAGGCCGCGCTTGAATGCCGTGGAGTACCGGTAGAAGCCGACCCGGTTGCGGGCCACGCTCAGAATAGACAACAGGGCGGCGTACGCGGAGTACACCTCGAGGTCGAAGTAGAGGTCGGCGCGCAGGTGCCACAGGCGCACGACCGTTGTGGCCGTGGTCGTGGCCAGCGCCAGCAAGCTTGCATCGTCCACGTACAGACAGGCGTCGATCCCGGGGAGGCGCTCCAGCAGCGGGCGATTGCCCCGCGCCGTCACGAAGACGAGCCGCGCCTGCGGGAAGTGACGCTTGAGGGCGCCCAGCAGCGGCGTCGCCTGCAGGATGCTCCCCATGCCGAAGAACTTCGCCACCACGATCGTACGCGTCGTCTGGGGGTGGACCGAGTGGTCGCGGCGCAACAGCACGCCCAGCGCGCGCGCCAGCAGATTCAGCGACCAGACCAATGGCAGGCCGAACCAGCGGTCGATGGTGATCTTGTGACGGGTCTTCACCGCGCGCACGCAGGGTGTGTGGGAAGGGAACACGGCCAGCGAGCGGCGATCCTAGGAGGGGGCGCCGCGAGCGGTCAAGGGCGCCGGACCGGGCGTTGGCGCGCAGAGGCGGGAAGGGTATACTGCGCGCCGGTTCGCTCGCAGCGTGCCCGGTGCCCGGCCCGAGGGGGTTCGTCATGATCCACCACCACCTGACCGCGCTCGCCGTGGCCTTCCTGCTGTGCAGTCTGTCCGCCGGCGCCTCGCCAGCCGCGGCTCCCGCGGCCGAGTTCGAGGCGTCCGCCGCGGTGAAGGAGACGGTCGGCAAGCTCGTGGCGCAGCACGGCGCACAGCACGAGACGCGCATCCGCCGCGGCGTGGAGCAGGCCGCCGCGCAGTGGCGCCCCGCAGACGGCAGCACCCCCGAGTTCGTCGCCTTCGCCGCCGAGCACCTGCAAGTGGACGCTGCCCAGATCGACTCCACGTTCGCTCATCTTGAGCGCGCCATGGAGTGCATGGACGGATCCTTCACGTCGTTGGGGCGCGACCTGCACTGGCACATGGACGTCGAGACCGGGCCGATCCTGCCGGTGGACCGGCTGCTGGCCGCCTACGACCCCACGGCCCACCTCAACGACGACCTCTTCGCCAGCAAGATCGCTATCGTGGCGCTGTTGAACTTTCCGGTGACGACGCTGGCGCAGCGCCTGCAGGAGGGGCCGGGCTGGACGCGACGCCAGTGGGCGGAGGCGCGCCTGACCGGGCGCTTCACGACGCGCGTGCCCGCCGCGGCGCAGCAGGCAGTGAGCTCGGCCGTGGCCCGGGCCGACGCGTACGTCTCCGCCTACAACATCCACATGCACCACCTGCTCACGCCCAAAGGGGAGCGGCTCTTCCCGCCCGGCCTGCGCCTGATCAGCCACTGGAATCTCCGCGACGAGCTCAAGGCGCAGTACGCCAACAAGGACGGGCTGCCCCGCCAGCGCATGATCGCACAGGTCATGGAGGCGATCGTACGCCAGACCATTCCCGGGGCGGTGATCGACAATCCGCGGCTGGACTGGCTGGTGGCCAACGGTGAGCTGCGCCTGTCGCCGGAAGACGACGCGCAGGGCTCGTCCGCGGGGCCGGCCGCGCCGCGCGCGGCGCCGGCGCCCTCTGCTGCGGCCGCGGCGCCGGACAACGCCCGCGAGCCGGACACCCGTTACGCGCTGCTGCTGTCGATCTTCCACGCCATGCAGGAGGTTGACCGGGCCACGCCGCTGTTGCCCACGCATGTGGCTCGCACCTTCGAGCACGACATGGAGATTCCTCAGGCCGAGGTGATACGGATGCTCGAGCAGCTGTTCGCCGGCCCGGCCGCCCGGGACGTGGCGCAGCTGATCCGCCATCGGCTCTCGCGCAAGCTGGAGCCGTTCGACATCTGGTACGCTGGCTTCAAGCCACGGTCCCGCTACGACGAGGCCCAGCTCGACGCGGCCACCCGCCAGCGCTATCCCACCCCGGCGACCTTCGAGCAGGATCTGCCCCGCATGCTGCACGACCTGGGGTTTGGCCACGAGCAGGCGCAGCTCGTCACCTCGCACGTCGTGGTGGACCCGTCGCGCGGCGCGGGGCACGCCCTGGCCGCGGCACGGCGCGACGACCGGGCGCACCTGCGCACGCGCGTGGGCCCGCAGGGAATGGACTACAAGGGCTACAACATCGCCGTCCACGAGTTCGGCCACAACGTGGAGCAGGTCTTTTCGCTCAACGCCATCGACCACACTCTGCTGGCCGGCGTCCCCGCCAGCGCGTTCACCGAGGCGCTCGCCTTCGTCTTCCAGGGCCGTGACCTGCAGCTCTTGGGTCTGGACGCGCCCGACGAGCTGGCGCAGCACCTGCACGCGCTGGAGGAGTTCTGGGGCGCCTGCGAGATTGCGGCCGTGGCGCTGGTGGACATCGGCGTCTGGCAATGGATGTACGAGCATCCCACGGCCACGCCAGCGCAGCTGCGGGAAGCCACGGTCGGCATCGCGCAGGACGTCTGGAATCGCACCTTCGCGCCGCTGATCGGGGTCAAGGACTCGGTGCTGCTGGCGATCTACTCCCACATGCTGGACTACCCGCTGTACCTGCCCAACTACCCACTGGGCCACCTGATCGCCTTCCAGCTCGAGGAGCACTTCCGCACCGGGGACCTGGCGAAGGAGTTCGAGCGGGTGTGCCGGCAGGGGCGCCTGACCCCCGACCTCTGGATGCGCCAGGCGGTAGGGGCTTCGCTCTCACCGCAGCCGCTGATCGAGGCGGCGGAGCGCGCAGTGAAGGCGCTGCAGAAGTAGGTGCGGCGCGCGTAGCGCGCCGCGCGAGAACGGCACGAGCCTCGCCGACCCGCTCACGGCAACCTTTCCCCGGGCAAGGGCGTCCTAACGGCACCCCCACGGAGCGCATCCCCCCCGAAACGGCGCTCCACGTCGCGCGCGCAGCGCGCAGGAGAGGATGTCGAGATGCATTGTCGCGCACTCGCCCACTGGGGCGTTCTCAGAGCCACCTTGGCGGGGCTGGCCGCCTTCGGTGCGCTGGCCGCCGTCACGTTTGCGGCGCCCGCGCAGGCGGGATTCTGGAATCGGCATTCCCACCGGCACCATGGGCACCAGTTGAAGGGCTCCGGCAACGTGGTCAGCCGTACCCTGAACCTGAAGGGCTTCGACGCGATCGTGGTCAAGGGCGTCGCCGACATCGACGTGGCCCTGGGCACGGACATGACGGTCGAGCTGAGCGCAGAGGACAACCTGATCGAGCGCGTGGATGCTCATGTCGATGGACGGTCGCTGATCATCGACACGCGGGATTGGGATGGTATCGATACCGAGGAGGGGATCCATCTGAGGATCGTCATGCCCGAGTTGACCCGCGTCGAGGTGCAGGGCGTCTCGAACGTGGACGTCCGCGGATTGGACGCGCGGCAGCTCACCCTGCAGCTGGCCGGCGTGGGCAACATCGAGGTCGCCGGCAAGGCGGAGGATCTAGAGGTCCAGCTGGCCGGCGTGGGGAAGATGGATCTGCGCGACCTGGTGGCGCAGAGCGCACGTGTCCACGCTGGCGGCATCGGGGAGGTCGAGCTGAACGTGGCGCGCGAGCTCGACGCCCATGTCAACGGCATGAGCAAGGTGCGTTACCACGGCGACCCGCAGCACGTGCACGAAGACGTGGAGGGCTTTGGCAGTCTCGCGCAGGCGCGCTGAGGCGGCGCCACGCTCGCGCAACCCGGGCACAGGGCCGGACACATCGACGTAAATGCGCCCAAATCTCGCTCAAGTCCGGGACAGGGCGGCCGATCACCGGGACGGATGCGGCGACGTGCACCCTCGTGGTGCGCGCTCCGGCGATTCCCGCCGCTTTCCAGGGGGGGAGGGCCGTTTCCCACGGGGGAGGGACTCCCATGCTCGACTTCGTCTCGTCGTTGCTCGGCGGCCTGCAGGCGCAACAGAAGGCGCTCGGCGCCGCCGCGAACAACATCGCCAACGCGAGGACGCCCGGATACAAGCGCTTCGTCGTGACCAACGTCGAAGGCGCTGGCGGCGGCGTCCAAGCGTCGGTGACCCGCGATCTGTCGCCCGGCCCACCGCTGCTCTTGGGGTACGATGCGAGCGCTGCGCCGGGTGCGCAGCCAGCGCCAGGCGCCGCGCCGGGCGCGTGGGACCCCTCGACCGCCCCAGATCAGGACCTCTCCACCGATCCAGCCACGGCGGGCTCATTCACGGGCGCGGCCGGCCCGGCGGGCTCGGCTGCGCCGACCCAGGGGAGCAACGTCGACCTGGCGACCGAGTTGGTGAACGTGCAACAAGCGGCCAGCGCGTTCGAGCTCATGGCGCGGACGCTCAAGCGCGGCGACCAGCTGCTCGGATCGCTGCTGGACCTGTTCGCCTAGGCCGCGCTGGGCTCGCCCGTGCCCGCGTTGGAGCCGCGCCCGCGGCCTGGGCGGCGGGTGGGCACCGTGCCGGCGTGCTGCGGCGGACCTTGGTGCGCTATCGTGCGTCGATGTCCGGGCGCGACGCGAGGCTCCCTGCTTGCGCGGCCACGCCCCTGCCCCTACGCTGGCCTCATGACGGGCACGACCGCAGACTCTGGCGCCCCAGCACGATCCGGTAACGCGGACATTGACGGCTTCCTGCACGACGCGGTTGCCTTCAGCGCGCACCCCGACGATGTGGAGATGGCCATGGGGGGCACGGTCGCGGCGCTGACCGCCGCGGGCCGCACGGTTGCCATCGTCTGCCTCACCCACGGGGAGCTAGGCACCCACGGTACGCCCGAACTGCGCGAGCGCGAGGCGGCCGCAGCGGCGCGCATCCTGCGTTGCGATCTCCACTGGCTCGACTTCCCCGACGGCGGGCTGGCCAATGACCAGCCCAGTCGCCATCGCGTGGTGGAGCTGATCCGGCAGTTGCGCCCGCGTACGGTGTTCGTCCCCTATCCGCACGCGCGCACCAGCCACCGCGACGGACGCAGCAACGTCGACCACCTGGCCGCCGGGTTGCTCGTGAGAGACGCCTGCAAACTGGCGCGGCTGTCCAAGCTCTTCCCGCTCATGCGCGCCCACGCCGTGCGGCGTGTGTACTATTACATGCTGGCCGACGACGTGGTCCCCAGCTGGACCGTGGACGTCACGCCCCAGGCTGAGATGCTGGAGGCGGCGATCCGCGCCCACGCGTCGCAGATGGCCATCGCTCGCCATGGCGCGCCGATCCTCGATGTCCTGCGCGTGCGTCGGCAGGCCATGGGGCAGCGCATCGGCGCGGCGATGGGGGAATCGTTCCTCTGCGAGGACGCGATCGGCGGCCCGGCGCTATCGCTCCTGGAGATCTGAGGGCCTGCCGCCATGCCCGTGCGCCGCTTCACCGTTGGATTGCCCGTAGGCGTCCGCACGCGCTGCGAGCTGCACGAGCCTGCGGCACCACGCAGCGCAGCGCAGCCCCGCGCAGTTCCGCGCAGCACCACTTTGCTCAACGCGACGCGGCGCAGCACGCCCCGGGGCGGCGCGGCCGCGCCCGCCAAGGCAGCGCGCGCCAAGACCACCCGCCCATCCACCGGTGCCACCGGCACCAGCGGAGCGGAGCCAGGGGCCTTGGGGGCGCAGCTGCAGCATCTGCGGCTGGTGCTCGCCCACGGCGCGGGTGCGCCGATGCACAGCGACTTCATGCAGGCCTTCGCCCACGGGCTTGCGCGGCGAGGTTTGGCGACCGTGGTCTTCAACTTCGCCTACATGGAGCAGGGGCGGCGATTGCCCGATCGCGCGCCCGCACTGGTCGAGCAGCTGCGAACGGTCGCCGCTCGCGCCATGCGCGGCCTGCCCGCCAATGGACGACTGCTGCTGGGCGGAAAGTCGATGGGCGGCCGCGTCGCGACGATGCTCGCGGCCGAGACCGATGCGCCTCCGTGCGCGGGGCTGGTGCTGCTGGGCTATCCGCTGCACCGGCCAGGCACGCCGCAAGAGCTGCGCGCCGATCACTTCAGCCGCGTCGGTGTGCCGTCACTGTTCATCAGTGGAACGCGCGATACCCTGGCCGAGCCAGCGCTGCTGGAGAAGGCGGTTCTGCGGCTGGGCGCTCCGGCTCACGTGCACTGGATCGAGGAGGGCGATCACAGCCTCGAGGTTCCAAGGCGCAGCGGCCGCACGTCGGAGCAGGCCTGGGAAGAAGCGATGGACGAGATCATCCGGTTCGCCGCCGGAGTCGGAGGTGCCGCGCGTGGCGGCTCGAAACGCTGAATCGCGGCGGTCGGCGCCTGGGGCGCCGGCGGGCCGGGTCGCGCCCGCCGGGTCCACTGGGCCGCCCGCGCCTCCCGTCCCGCCCGAGCATCCCGCGCTGCCCGCGCGCAGGCTCTCGAGCGTCCTGCGGCTCTCGGCCGCCTACGACCTGCTGGCCTTCGCGCTGCTGATCTGGATGCCGCCGTGGTTGCTGTCGCTGTGGCGTCATCCGCTGCCGGCGGAGCCGTTCTTGTTCCGGCTGGCCGCGCTCCCGCTGCTGATGCTGCCCCTCGTCTACCTATCGGCAGCGATCGATCCCGGGCGGCATCCTGAGCTCGTGCGGCTCTCCATCGCGCTGCGGCTCGTCGGTGGAGTCGCGATCGGCGTGTTGGTGACATGGCAACGGCCGGTCGCGCCCGGGCCGTACGTGTGCTTTGCGCTGGGCGATCTGGCGTGGGCCGGGCTGTATGTACTCACGGCCAGGGCCCGCTAGCGGGACGGCTGCCGGTGCCCGCAGAGGGTGGCGCCTGGACGGTATGGCACCCGCCTGGTATGATACGATGCGTAAGGCTCCGCACTCCTGCACACCCGAGCCGGGGGACATCGCCACGGCAGTCCACCGCAGGCGCTGGCTCGTTCCAGAGCTCTTCCTACTGTTATCGTCCACGGTCTGCGCTCCGACGGGGGCGAGCGCGGCGAGCGTTCAGCGCGAGTTTGCCGAGATTGGCGTCTATTTCGATCCGGGGGCCACGGTCTCGACCCTTCAACTGGCGCCCGGTGAGGTGCACACGTTCTACGTCGCGGCCCGGGTCCCGACCTGTGGGATCTACGGTACGGAATTCAGTCTCGCCCTCGACTCTGCACTCGAGGTGGTGGACGTGCGGCTGGGCGATCCCAGCTGGTTCGACGTCGCAGCTGGACGGGACAACTGGCTGATCGGGCTGGCGGGCATTCTGCCTCCTGGGGGCGACCCCATTGTTTTCGTCGAGTACGACATCCGGGTCGCCCAGTCCGGTGGGACGGATCTGCTCATCTGTCTGGGGCCCTCTGTACCGTCGTCATTGCCTGGGTCGGGGCTGCCTGCGTGGGCTCCCGCGCCGCCCTGCGACGAGATCCGTCCCTTCGCTCTCGCCCAACGCGATCCGGCGGGGCACTACCCGCCTGGCTGTGCAGTCGTCAATCCCACGCTCACGCCGCCGATCCCCGGCCAGCGCGACAGCTGGGGGACGGTGAAGGGGCTGTACCGCTAGCTCGCGCCTGCTGCCCGCGGACGCCTTCGCACTTTGAACGCTGCGGCGCCGCGAAGGCTGGATCTGGGCCCGCGTCCCCCCTACATTCTCGGCAGGGGCGACCCCCCTGCCGGAACGTTCGGGGGTCCGCCGCGAGAATCGGCCCGTCCTGCCCAGCGCGAGCGCGCACGACGCAGATGTGGGTGGCCGTTGGCGAAAGCGGCATCACTGCTGATCTTCCGACCGCGGGGCTGATCATTCGCCAGGACCGCCATTTCCATACGATGCGCGCGCGGCACCGCTTGCGCGGCATGAGGCGCCGTCAGGTCCGTGTGGGCCTGGCGTGCAGCCTGCTCTCGATGCTGCTTCTGGTCGCGCTGCTGCGCCGCACCGACTGGGCTGCGGTGCTTACGCTGCTGCGGGGCGCGCGGTTGGACTGGGTCCTGTTCGGCGTGAGCGGGCTGGCGGTGACCGTGATCGGCAAGGCGCTCATGTGGCGCGTGCTGCTCGCGGTCAGTGGACCGCTCTCGGTGTGGAGTGTGACGCGCGCGGTGGTGCTCGGCCTCACCGTCAACAACCTGCTGCCGGGGCGCATCGGGGAGCCTTTCCGCGCCAGCGTCGTTGCGCTGGAGGCGCGCCGCGACGTGGTCCCGGTGCTAGCCACCGTGTTGGTGGAGATCCTGGCCAACGGCGTGCTCTTCGTGACGATCGGAATCGTGGCGCTGGCGCGCTCGGGCTCGCTGCCCTGGTTCGACCGCGCCGCTCCGGTGCTGCTGGCCGGCTGCCTGCTGGTCTTGCTGGGGCTGCTGCTGGTGGTGCGGCGCCCGCAGCCTGAGGCCGGCGGCCGGCTGCGGTCGCTGCTGGCCCGTGTCCGCACCGGGAGCCTGGCGTTGGGGAGGCCGCTGGCGATCGTGCAGATCGTGGCGTGGGGAGCGCTCTCGATTGGCGGCCAGCTGGTCTTGCTGACGGGCGCCCAGCGGGCCCTGGGGCTCGCGCTGCCGCTGCCGGCTCTTGCGCTCACGGTGGCCGCGATGAACCTCGCGGGGGCGCTGCCATCCGCTCCAGGTGCGCTGGGAACCCTGGAGCTGGGCGCGCTGGGGGCCCTCAGCCTGCACGAGGTCCCGCACAGCCTGGCCGTGTCGTCGACCTTGCTGTTCCACGCGCTCGTGACGTTGCCGGTCACAGGGCTGGGGATCTTCCTGCTGGCGCGCGCCGGCATGCGGTTGAGCAACGCGCCGCTGGCCGAGCTCGAGCCTGGGGAGGAGGCAGCGCAGGAGGCGCAAAACGGCCCGGACGGGCCACAGGGGCCGGACCGGCCGGACGGGCTGGGAGAGCCCGACCGGACCTCGCGGGTCGAGCCGTGAGCGCACGCCGCGAGGCGCCAGCCGTAAGACGCTCGCGCCCCGACCACCGAAACGCTTGCCCCGCGGCGGCCCACGGGATGAAATGTGGTGGTCGGCGAAGCCACCCCGAGCCACTCCACAGGAGATCACCATGCGCGCAACCACAACACTGATCCTCGGGGCCGGGCCGGGCGGCATCGCAGCGGCCAATACGCTGCGACGTGCGCTGCCCGCGCAGCACCGCATCGTGGTGGTGGAAAAGTCCCCGACCGTGCTGATCGGCGCGGGCAAGACGTGGGTCATGCTCGGGCTGCGCACCCCCGAGCAGATCTCGCGGCGCGTGGAGTCGCTGCTTGCTTTAGGCGTGGAGTTGCTCGCGGCCGACGTAACGCGCATCGACCCCGACCGGGGCGAGGTGTTCACCGAGCAGGAGCACCTCCATGGCGACCATCTGGTGATCGCCCTGGGAGCGAACCTCAACATGGGCGCGGTGCCGGGCTTGCAACGTGCCGCGTCCACGTTCTACGCGTTGCAGGGCGCCCTGGACCTGCGCGAGCGGCTGCGCGAATTCAATGGCGGCGAGATCGTTCTGCTGATTCCACGCACACCGTTCAAGTGCCCCCCCGGGCCCTACGAGGCGGCCATGCTGCTGCGCCACCACTTCAACCAGCGCGGGCTGGGGGACAAGGTGCGCATCTCGCTGCACACCGTGGAGGGCGCTCCCATGGCGACCGCCGGCCCGCAGATGGGCCAATTCATCCGCAGCGCGCTGGCCGAGCGCGGCATCACCTTGCACAACGTCAAGAAGACCAAGGCCGTCAATGCGGCCCAGCGCGTCGTGGAGTTCGAGGACGGCAGCACCGTGCGCTACGACCTGCTGATCGCGATTCCCCCCCACGAGCCGCCGCGCGCCGTGCGGCATAGCGGCCTCACCGCGGAGAGTGGGTGGATCCCCGTGGACCCGGCCACGCTGCAGATGCGGGGCCCCAGCCGGCCCTGCTTCGCCATTGGCGACGTGTGCGGCGTGCCGCTGCCCGGCCGCTTCCGGCCGGAGCTGCCCCTCGCGCTGCCCAAGGCCGCGGTCTTCGCGCAGGCGCAAGGCGAGATCGTCGCCGCCCAGATCGCCGCGAACGTGCTGGGCAAACCGGCGCAAGCGAAGTTCGACGGCAAGGGCTACTGCTACATCGAGCTGGGCGCCGGCCTGGCGGTGAAGGGCGAGGGCGAGTTCTTCGCGGTCCCGCACCCGAGCATGGCCGGCCAGACGCCCAGCGCAGAGCAGTACCAGGCGAAGGTCGAGTGGGTGGAGGAGTGGGTGCGCAGGGCTCCCTGAGGGTCCCTTACGGCTCCGTGCCTGCGGGTCCGATCGGAGCGAGCGTCCATCGCCGACGGCCAAGTCGGTTCGCCCCACCCGTCGTGCGTCCCGACCGCGCCAGGCACCGCTGCGGACCGCTGCGCCCGACACTCTACTTCAACAGCACGACGCTCTGCACGGAAGCTTCGCCTCCAGGCGCGAGCAGCTGGACGCGGTATACGCCGCTGCCCAGCAACTGTCCCTGTCCGTCGCGGCCGTCCCAACCCACCTCGTGCAGGCCCGGGGCGAGCCCCGGGATTCGTAGCGACTGCACCTCCCGGCCCGCTGCGTCGAAGATGCGCAACCCCGCGTCTCCCCCCGTCGCGAGCATGAATCGGATCTGCGTCCGCGGATTGAACGGATTGGGCGCTGCCGGGAGCAGCCTCGTGCGCTGTGCTTCACTCGGTGGTGGGTCCACCGCGACGGTGCCGTCGGGGAACGAGAACGGCACCGACCGTTCGTGGCCGTCGGCGTCGAAGCCCCGCAGGCCGACCAGGCGAACCGGGCTGACGGGCCCGATCACAGCGAAGGTCACCTCGATGCTCCGGTCGCCGCTGGCCGGCAGTGCATCCGCGAGTCTGAGCAGTCCCGGGGATGCGAGATGGGTTTCGAGGACACCGCTCGCCGGGACCGCACGATTGAATTGCAGCGCCTGAGGATCGAATTGCAGCGTCGCCTGGAACGCGTGTACTTCTCGCACCGTGAGAGTGACACTCAACGGATTCGACGGTGGCGCAGGCAACGGCGGGTCGAGTGGATCGCTCCGGTTCAGCGGGGCGCCGATGGCGCGCCGGAGCAGGTTGTGCACGTCGCGCAGGTCCAGTGCCCAGTCGCCGTCCATGTCGCCGGCGCAGAGGTCTGTATAGTGCAGCGCCCGCCGACCCTGCTGCATCTGCAACGCGACCGTGGCGTCCCCGGCGTTCACCTGCCGATCTGCCGTGACATCGCCGCTCTCACAACCCACGAAGATCTGGCCGAGTTCCCAGCCACCCGTACAGTTCTCGCCGTGCTCGTCGGCCGCATGCAGGACGACGCAGTTCACTCCGGTCCAGGCGCTGTGGTCGGCGAGCAGGAAGCCCAGCTCGAGGATGTCGCGGCCGGTGGCCAGCAGGGGCGGCTCCTGGCCGCGGTCCAGGGAGGCCCGCAGCTTTCCCGGACGTAGCACTTCATGGCTGAGCTGCCAGTGCTGCGTCGCGGCAGCCCGGTCGACCCACTCCAGGCTTGCCGCGGTGCTGTCCCATTCCACCGAGACCTCGATCTGGGCGATGCTCAGCGGCGGCGAGCAGTTCGCCTTGTCGAGCTGGGTCCCGGTGAACGCGGTCAGCGGGACGGTGACGCGATCCCCCGGCAGGCCGGCGGTCGTCGGTGTGACGACGGCATAGGTAAAAATGTACGCACCGAGCAAGCACCCGTTGTTGACCATGAGCGAGCCTGGGATCTGGTACTCGCACACCCACGGGTTGGGGCGAAGCGGCAGCGCGATCGGTTCCCCGCACGGCGTGTACGTGGGGCTCGCCGGGAATACGGACGACGGATCGGCCGGCAGCAGGTCGACCCAGCATGCGCGCTCGATCAAGAGGGCCAAGCAAGTGACCAGCACGATGGAGCCCGAGGGCTCGAAGCACCCGTCCGCCGGCACCAGCTCGTATCCGTCCACGCTGGGGTCGAGGTCGACCAGCCCGTCCGCGATCCTTGTCTCGAGCACGATGGCACCCGCGGGACTTGGCACGCGGAACCGGCAGGACGACATCCCCGGCTGGGGCCTTCGCACCACGACGTAGTATGTGAACTGCGAGAATTGCGGGCGCAATCCCGCCGCCTCGATGCCCTGTGGGTCGAGGAAGATTCCGATCTCGCCCGGTCGTGGTCCCCCGCTATCGGGAATCGCCTGGGCGGGAAAGAGGATGAGCAGCGACGCGACGGGAACGAGCGAGCGCGCGACCAGCGACCATCCGGCGTGGTGCGCGCCACGGTGCAACTGCATGGCGGCCTCCCTGACGAGGGATACGGGAGCCGTTTGTGAACATACGTCCAGCGCTGCCTCGGGGGCAAGGCGAGCAGGGCACGCAGAAGGGCATTCTATCGGCCTTGGTCGGCGCTCCGTCGGGCCGGCGCCGGGCGATCGGCCGTGGGAGCCGGCGGGGAACTCCCGACGACGTCGCCGCCAACGCCCGCCGCTGGTGGAAGAACTCCGCGATGCAGCTCCACATCGCCTTGCCGAACTCGCTTTTCGACCAGCTGGGAATGCCCCGGCTGGCCGGATGACCTCAACCCTTCGAACCGCCGGATGCAAACCCGCATGTCCGGTGGTGTGGGAGGGGAGCAGCGGGGCAAAGCGCGCTGCCCCCTATCCCGATCGCCCTCATACCTCCCGGGCACCAGCTTATTTCGTGAGCGCCATCTTTCTCGTGTACAGGCGATCACCGGCTTCGAGTCGGCACAGGTAAATGCCCGACCCAGGTGGTCGCGCCGTATCATCCCGGCCGTCCCATTCCACCCAGTGACTTCCGGCATCGAGATTCGCGTCGACGAGTGTGCTGACCGCTCGACTGTCGGGGCTGGAGATCGTGAGCTTCAAAAAGTTGCCTCTGATAGGTCGAAGGCGATCGTCGTCGAAGGGTTGAACGGGTTCGGGCGCGCCGCATGGAGGAAGCGGTCGCGGCCTTCCGCGAGGCGCTCAAGGAGCGCACCCAGTAAGCGCTCCCCGCTTCACCGCGACGGTTCCGCCCAACGCCAACGGACATGGGCCTAGCCTGTTCCCCAGTTAGCGCTTTGTGAGGGCGACGTCTACCGGACGCTCCTCGAGAAGCTCGAGCAGGCGTCAGGCACTTGGCGGCCAGGTGTTCGACGTCCTCGGTAGGGTCCAATTCCAGGGCAAACCCCTGTGCTGGGGTCAGTTCCGCCCACGAACAAGGGCCTTGACGTATAGGTACCGACCCGAGCACCCTGCAAAGATGCCCCAGAAGAAAGGGAGACTCGATGAGACACTTCATGATCATTCGGGGATGGCTCCGATTCGCGGGTTGGCCCGCGGCCGCCGGATTCGCCCTATGCCTCAGCGCGGGAGCCGTTCAGTCTCAGGACTCACCCCAGATCTCCCCGCCGCCTCCGGCGAAGACGCCGCAGACGAGTCAACCGGCCACCGCGCCTCCGACGGCGACGACGACAGCCCCTACGCAGGTGCCGGTAGCGCCCAAATTGCCCGTGCTCATCGTGGACATGCGCCCGGAAGCCGACATCCAGAGCGATCGGGACGCCGCACGCGCTCTGAAGCCGAAGGCCCAGGCCGACGAGCAGAGAGCTGGCGGCGACGTCATCCAGTCCAAGGCCACGCTCGAAATCAAGAAGAAGGAGCTTGACGCGCTCAAAACTCGGCTCGACCTCGCGAAGAAGGGAGGAAACGAGTCGGAGCTCGCGACGCTGGACCGACAGCGGCAGGAGGAGGAGCTCGGCATCAAGCTCCTGGAGCGTCTCGTCGCGGTTCGAGAGTGTCAGGTCGAACTAGCGCGGGCGCGCAGAAAGCTCGCAGACGCGAGTATGCTCGCGCTCGAGTCGGAGCTCGAGATGGGCAAGAAGCGAACACGTTGGGACAGCCTGACCCAGCCATGGGTGCCGGGGGCGTCGGCCCAGGACATCGTGTCGCTCCAGGTCGACATCCGCAGCGACGAGCTCCGCGTGCTACAGGCCATGAAGGACCGCTCCGAGACGGCCGAAGAGGTCGCCAAGAAGGACAGCCAGCTCATCGAGCGGCAGATCGGCGTCCTCGAGGCGGACACCGCCATCCAGCAGTTCACGACGCGCGCGCACTAGCGCGCGCCCGTCGCCGAGCACCCGCGTTTGCTCTGGGGAGCTACTTCCGCGCTGAGCGGCCAAGCCCATCGGAGCACGCGCGGGGCTGGGTGCACGACCTCCACCGATCGACCCGTCGGCCCGCAACTAGCCGACGGGTCGCCGCCCTACTCCCCCCCGGAGGCAGATTCGTTTTCCGGCACCCGCTTCGAGAAGGGTTTTATCTCCTCGCGCTCACGCCATTGTCGCTATCACCGATTCCTCCGGCTCCCGGGATAGCACGAAGAAGGACCTCGCCACCGCGATCGAGCGCCGCGGTTACCACGTCCAGAGCAGCCGCGATTGCCCGGGCGTCGCTGACCGGGACAGACCGCTGATCGCGGACGTAGCTTGGCCGCGGCAGGCATCATCGATGTCGATGTCCGAGAGGGATCAGGCAGTCCGTCGTACGTACCGGTCGTGAAGCCCGCCGAGCACCTCGAGGCTCACGGTCCACCCGGCCTCTCGCGGCTCCACGCCCCTCGGCACCGTGCAGTCCTTCTCCAGGCTAAGGTGCGTCCGTGACCGGTGGTAGTCGTCGAGGTACTCGCCGAGCACGAGCCGCAGGTGGCCCGCTCCGAACACGATGACGTGATCCAGGCACTCCCGGCGGATAGTCCCGATGAGCCTCTCGACGTACCCGTTCTGCCAGGGCGAGTGCCGCGCCGACACGATCTGCTCGAGGCGGGCCCGGCCGGCGGGCGCTCCAAACACGTCGCCGTACTTGTGATCGCCGTCGCGCACGACGAACCTCGGCGCGCCGTCGAAGTCTGGGGTCTCGATGACCTGCTCGGCTGCCCATTTCCCGGACTTCGGATCGGTTACCTCGAATCCCAGCACCCGCCGGCGATCGTAGGCGAGCACCAGGAAGACGTACAAGCTGCGCATCGTCGCGGTCGGGACCTCGAAGAAGTCGACCGACGCGATCTCGTGGGGGTGGTTGACCCGGAAGGTCTTCCAGCCCTGGGATGGCGGCCGACGGCCTTTCATGTACTTGGCCACCGTGGCCTGGCTCATCTCGACGCCGAGCTTCAGCAGCTCGCCATGCATCCGTGGCGCGCCCCACAGGGGGTTCTCGCGGGCCATGCGGCGGATGAGTTCGCGCTCTTCAGGTGTGAGGCGCGGCCGGCCACACCGACGCCTCTGGCTTTTCAAACGCCAGTAGAGTCGGTAGCCGGCACGGTGCCAGCGGACGACCGTGTCGGGGCCTACCATCAGGAGCGGGCGTCACCGATCGCTCCAGACCTGTGGCAGGATCACCCAAAGGCCACGGTCGCGGTTGTTCAGCCGGGGACGCTTGCCGCCTCGCTGGAGGACCTGGACCAGGTGGCGGAGGGCGAGATTCTCGAGGACCAGGGATCGCCGGGCCTGCAGACCGGCCAGCAGGGAGCGTGGAATCAGGGTGGGCATCGTGAAGGCCCGTGGGTTGGAGGGCGCGGAAGTGTAGCACTGGCCGGGCGGATAGGGTGCTTGGTAGGCACGGCCATCGAACGGCATCACGAAATCGAAACGTGGCCTCGATCGTTCGACGGGGTGGGGTTCGAGCTCCAGCTGGCCTGCTTTCGGCAATCCGCGCAGCTTCGCGTCGCGAGCCCGAGTCGGCGACCGGGGCGCGGGTCGAACGCCCTTCTCTGAAGCGGCGCAGACTTCACCAGGCGCCGATGGAATCCTAGTGGGCCCCAGGCCGCTCTGGGGGGCGGAAGAGGCCGTGTCCACCGAGGGGCCAGGAACTGATGGCTGAGCCACACCAGAATGACGAGCGTGGGGCGGGCAACGGGCGCGACGAGCAGTGAGCACAGATTCGCAACGCATCGCCAGCCCCACGGCTTCCCGCGCGCCTCTCTTCCCTACTGGCCGCCCCCGAAGAGAGTCTTCACGCGCCCCCAGCTCGACTGCTCAATCGGCATGGGGGAGGCCGCTGAGATCTCCACGACGAGATCCTGGAAGTCGTTGTCGGTCTTCCCGGGTGCATAGCTCGGCGCGATCTCGCCGCCCGAATCCAGATCCTCCCAGGCGAGCACGAAGGACGGAACGCCGCCGCGCAGCCGCGTGACATTGTAGATCAGGCACTGGGGATCCCCGCCAGTCGGCTCATGAACCGTTCCATGCCCCCTGGGTCCATCGTCATTGTAGCAGCGGTTCGTGAAGAACAGCTCCGGCTCGGGGGCGTTGGCCGAGTCGTTCGTCCCGTTGGGATTGAGATAGAATCCGAACTTGGTGGTTCCGCAGGGAAACGTCACCTGCACCGTGGCGCCCTCGGCCATCGGTCCCGTGAAAATCACCTGGTTGCGCAGGTCGTCCAGACATGGCTTGCGGCAGGTCTCCTTGTACCAGCCCATGATGTTGGTGTCGCGGAAGCCGGCGATCTCGCGCACGATCCAGCTGTTCAGCGCATCGTCGCGCCAGTATGGGGGGTCCATGTCTTCCGGCTTGAACCCCTCGTAGTCGGTCGCAGCGTCGATCGCGCCGACGCCGTACTCGGCGTCCAGCACATCCTGCAACGACGCGCCATCCCACGACGTGCCCCAGATCACGGTGAACGAGGCGTGCGCCATCGGCGCAGTCATCCCGAATATTCCCACAGCGAGTGACGCAAGTCCTGTAGCCGTGCGGTTCATCCTGCCCTCCCTGATTGCGAGGTGGGTTGCATGACCTGATGTTGCGACGACATCCCACCAGCCCGAGTTGTCTGGGCAGCGTTGTCGATATCCAATTGTACCACGCACCGACTTCGCAGCAGCGCGCAAGGACGTCGGCGCGCGTCACACGAGCCGCGAGGACGCAGCGGACGCGCGACCGGCACAGTCGTTGGCACGTGGCGACTCCACTTCGCGCCACGGATGGGAAGAAGCGACCGCCGTTGCCCGTCGCAGTCCGTCTTGCGGCGACGGGATGCCAGACGGGTCACGCGCGGGAGCCCGCAGCCGTCATCGTGCCCTCCATGGAAGTCCGGGCGCGGGCGGCGCCAGGGTCCGGGCGAGCCGGCGGAGGCTCGACTTGGGCGTGGGAGCGGTCCGCGTGTGGGTGGGGCCGCGAACGAGACGTGCGCCGAACTTGATGGAACGCGCAGCGGCCGTCGGAGACCTCGCTGTGGGCGTCTTCCGATCCGTGATTTCGAGGCACTTCGTTCGGAGCCGGGCGATGCTGGGGATCGCATCCGCATTGTGAAGCTCCCCGGTCCGCCGGCAGTGTCGACACGTGCCGAGATCGCATCTCCGGAATGGACAATGCCGGCGCGCCAATTGGTTCGTGATGGCGCAGCCTCCGAGGTGGCCGATGACTGGCGCGCGCTCCAGGCTCTCGCAATGAACTCTGGAGGAGTTGTTCTCGCCCGTGCCGACCTACACGACCCTCGGATCGCTGAGGTCGACGGCGACGTCGCCGATGATGACCAAGGGCTCCGCATCGAAGAGCGGTGTGAACGTCGCCCCATCGTTGTCGGTGCGCCAGAGCCTGCCCGTAGCGTAGGGCACGCAGAGGCTGGACGGGCCTACCTGGGACGGGCTCGACCTCCACCACGCGCCCGCCCTGGACCATCGGGCCCACGCAGCGCCACGGCGGTCCCCGGAACAGAGACGTGCGCGCGAGCTGCGGGTGGTGCTCTCAGACCGCGACCCGTTGCGCTACCGACGTGGGACCCCCAGCACCGGGCGGGCGGCGGAAGCCGCTTCGCCCACGTCGGAAGCGAACCGCGCCGTTCCCCCAGCGATCGGGGTCGCACTCGGAGGGATGGCGAAACAAAGGAGAAAGTTCGACGAGCGACCGAGGTTCCGAGGATCGTGCGAGCGCGCATCGTTGCTGCGACGCTGGATTCGGAAGGGCCGAATTGCCCGCCACGGCCACGGAGGCCAGTGGACGCCCGCCAGGAGCCGTCTCGGAAGTGCTACGCTTGACGTGGACCCATGTGGCAGCACGCCTGTTGCCGCAGCATGCGTCACACATTCAGAAGCCCCACGACCTTGTCAGCAACCGGAGGCCGCGCCGCCCGGCCAGCCTCCCTGCCGAACCGCTGCTGTACGGCCCGGCGCAACTTCCGTGAAGAAGGATCCTGACATGCGCATCGCGAACGACGCCCCGACATCTGGCTCCCATTGCGCCGCAAGCCCCCTGCGGCTGGGCTTGTGGCCCGATCACCCGGCCGCGCGCGGGCCGCTCTCTGACCGCCCCGGCACTTCACGGTTCGCGCGCCGGCGTTTGGTCCGACCGCTCTGGGCGGTGCCACTGCTGCTTGTCGCCGTGGTCGCGGGCCTGTCCGGTGTCGCCAGCGCCGATACTGGGCCTCCGGTCTTCGTCCAGCTGGCCGGCCGGCCACGCCCCGCCCAGATCGGGCAGGTGTTCCGCGACACCCTCATCGTGACCTCCGGCGTCAACGACGTGCTGATGGGGCTCACGATTGAGGGCGACTCGTGGACCGCCGTCTCCTACAGCGGCCCCTCGGAGTTCTCCATGACCCCGGGAGTTCCGGTGCGGGTCCCCTTCCAGGGGACGCCCGCGGAGGGGCCGTACCCGCTGCTGGTGTCGTTCCACATGGGAACGATGGTGGGGCACCTCACGATCGACCTCTCGGCGGAGGCCTACCAGCACACTCTGGGGCCGGGGCCCCTGGAGAAGATCCCCGACGCGAGCGCGCCCCCACCCCCGGCCGCACTGCGAGCGAAGCCCATGCCCGTGCCGCCGCTCCCGGCAGAGATGCTGCAGGCCACCGTCACGTCCACCGGAGCCATCACGAGCAACGCGTCAGGCCCGGCCACCGCCACACAGGCGCGCTCGATCCGGGTGCACGGCCGCTTCGGGTACGTCCGCTCGGACAATCTCTTCGTGGGCGGCGACGCGGTCGCGGTGCGCGGCTATCACAAGAAGGACTGGGGGGACTCCCAGCTGTTCGCGGTCGCCACCGACGCCTTCGGCTATTTCGACGTCACCTTTTTCTGGAACTCCAACTCGGAGAACCCGGATCTGTACCTGATCTTCGAGCTGAACAACTCCAAGGTGCACGTGAAGGGGACCGATCTGCTTTCGTCGACGTACTCCTGGCAGACGTCGGTCACCTACGATTACCCCGGCAGCGATCTCGACTACGGCACGGTGGCACCCCCGTCGGACCGCGATCGCAAGGCCGTCCACATCCACACCGATTTCGTGCGGGGGTGGCGGTGGTTCTTCAACCACGGCTATGACTGCCAGACCGTCGCCGGACGGTTCCCCGACGCGAGCTGGTCGTTCACCGTAGACTGGATCTCCTACGGCAAGGCGATCTTCATCCTGGATACGGTCTCGAATAGTCACGCCTGGCTCGAAGCCGTGCACTTGCACGAGTACGGACACCACTTCATCAATTGCTTCGGGAAGAGCGTGGGCTCGGACTACTGCAACGGCATCTGCGACAGTGGTAGCCAGGGCTGCGGCCACTGCATGTGGTGCCGCGAGACCGATCACGACGCCTACGAGGAAGGGTTCGCGGACTGGGTGGGTGACATCATCACGCGGTCTCTGCAAGGAGACTACGGCATCAAGCCGCTGACCACCCTCAACATGGAGGGTCTCGCCACGTGCAGTGGCCCGTACGACGACCCCACTCGGACCGAGGGGTTCCTGGGAGCGGTCATGCGCGACATCGAGGACGGCACCCAGGACGTCCACGGCGTCTACCCGGGGGGAGCGGATGAGCTCGCGCTTGGGGATGCGCCGATCCTGACGACGGTTACCGTCGACAAGACGTTCACGCCCATGGGGTTCCTCAACGCCTTCAAGGCGCGCTATCCGCAGTACGCGGAGGGGCTGTGGGCGACGGCGAAGAACTGCGGCTACGAACTGGACCAGTTCGAGCCCGGCGTGGTAACGAACCTTGTCTCGACAACGCACACGGTGGGGATCTTCGACAGCACCAATCCCAAGATCACCTACGCCTGGACGCGCGCCTCGGACGATTGCTCCGGGGTCGGCGGGTACAGCGTCATGATGACGCAATACGACCCGGCGTTCGGGCCCGACGGCACCATTGACATCGGGGACGTCACCAGCTACACGACCGGGACGTTGGCGCCGGGCAACTGGTGGTTCTCCATCCGCGCCATCGACCGCGCGGGGCGGGTGAGCACCAACTGGACCAAGCTCGGAGCCATCGGCATCCGCGCCGCGATCCCGGCCAACCTCGTCCAGGCGCTGCCGTTCGGCTGGACCTGGGAGGCCCCGCTGGTGCCGCGCGCGGCCGCCGACGGCGTTCCGTCCGCCGTGACGGGCGATGCCTACAGCTACGCCAACAATCTGGTGTGGAACACGGGTGAGGTGAGCACGGGGGTGGTCACCTATACCAATCTGTACGTGGATGGGATCTTCGGAAACCAGTACGGCATCCTTCCCCTGGAGGCCGGCGCGATCAACACGCGATACATCACTGTGGTGTATGCCACCGGCGGGCTGCACACGCTGTCGGGCGTCGTGGACGCCACGAACGCCGTGCTCGAGAGCGACGAGACCGACAACTCCTATGGCCACCAGTGGGCCTGGACGCCGTCCACCGTCGCCAGCGGCGCCATGGTCGAGCGCGCCAGCCCGCCGTCGCCCTACGGCGGCACGTCGACCATTCCCTCCCCGCCGATCCACCAGAACCTCGACGGGATGCGCCTAGCGACCAACCCCCTTTCCGACGGGCATTGGTGGACGGCGTGCTGGATGCACAGTCTGGACAACGCGGCCGACTACGATCTGTACCTCTACCAACCCACGAGCTGGCTGACCAACGGGTTCGTCAACGCCGTGGCCGGTTCGGCCTACGGCCGCGGGGCCTTGGACTTCGTCCTGGTGAACAACAACCTGCAACCGGCGCAGAACTGGGATGCCGGGATCCTCGACTACACCGACGTGCTCACCGGCAACTACCACCTCGGTGTCAGCGGCAGCAGCGCGTTGTCTCCCAGCGCGGCTCAGTCGCTCGCCGTGAGCTTCGCCCAGGACGAGATGCTTAAGCTCTGGGAGGTTTGGGTGTTCGGGGCGGACGTGGGTCCGGTGAGCGTCGTGGCCGATCTGGGCAGCCCTTCGCAGGGGCCCGTGCACCTGGCCTGGTTCGATCGCTCGACCACGGTGGCCGGACAGAGCAACGCGTCGGCGTCCGCGGGAAGCGACCCGCAGACCGGTCGGGTGCGCCTGGACCTGAACGTGAGCGCCGCCGGCTATTACTGTCTGGTGCTGTACCGCAACCCCACCGGCGGCGCCGGCAAGATCAGCAACCCGCCCATCTCGGTCACGATGAAGGTCGAGAAGACCCCGCCGGACTTCGAGCCGTTGACGTTCTTCGGCTGGTACGCCCCGCTGGTGCCACGGGTCACCGCCGACGGCAACGAGTTCAATGCGCCGGCTCCGCTGACGCTGCCGGGCGGCGGTACGACGTACCTCAACCTGATGGCGACCAACGCCAGCCCCACCTTCGTGCCGTCGTTCGCGGCGGACGTGCTGCTGGACGGGCAGGCGATCGCCAGCCCCACGCTGCCGGTGGATCCGGGCCTCGGCACGGCGTTCGTGAACAACACGCCGCAACTGGTAGTGTCCGGCGGGCGCCACGTCCTCTCCATGCGCTTGGATCCATCCAATCTGGTCGAGGAGATCTACGAGACCAACAACTTGTACGGGGAGCCGTGGGTGTGGACGCCGCTGCAGCTGGCGCTCAACACGCCGGTGACGCGCGGCGCGCCTCCGGTGCTCAACGGTGGCTGGGTGGACATCACCACGCTCGACCCGCTGTACTACAACTGCGACGGGCTGCGCACTCCCGTGTTTGCCCCCAGCGGCGCCGACGGCTACTTCGCCGCCGTTGCCCTCATGCCTGGCGCAGCGAGCGATGTCGACCTCGCGCTCTTCGAGACCTCCAGCGGAGCGAAGTCTGGCTTCGATCTCGGGCAGACGAGCTCGGCGTGGGGTACGGCGCAGTCGGACTACGTGCTGGCCAACTTCCACGTCATGCCCTTCCGCGCGTTCGACGCCGGGGTCATGCGCTGGACGGGCACCCAGGGTTACACGGCGGAGGTGGTCGCCTCGACCTCGCTCGGCACCGCCAAGGCAGCTCACGGGCCGTACACGCTGGGAAGCGGGCACATCCTCCAGCTATTCGAGGTCGGGCTCAGCGCCGGTTTCTACAACATCCGCCTGGAAAACGTTACGGGATCGGTGGACTGGGGCATCACGCTGCACGACGCGTTGGTTTCGTTCGGCAGCAAGTCTGCCCCCCAGCCCGGCTGGTTCGCCAATGTGAACGGGCCCGGACAGAACGAGTACCTCACCGTGCAGATCCCCGTGACCGGAAACTACTGCCTGAGCGTGTGGAAGGCGGGAGCGGTGGACCTCGCCAGCTCGGGGCAGTTCCGGCTGGTGTTCGACGCCGGGGCCACCGATGTCTCGGGCGACCAGCCGGGGCCGCGCACGCCTCCCGAGGTTACGGCCCTGCGCGATGCCCACCCCAACCCGTTCAATCCGCGCACGACCGTCGAGTTCGACCTGGCGCACAGCGGCAGCATCCTGGTGGCGATCTACAACCTGCGCGGGCAGTTGGTGCGGACCCTGGAGAGCGGCGTGCGCGAGGCCGGCCACTACTCGGTGGTGTGGGACGGCATCGACGACACCGGCCTCTCCGTGGCCAGCGGCGTGTACCTCGTGCAGCTGCAGAGCGCCGGCGCGCTCGACCGGCGCAAGCTGATGCTTGTGAAGTGAGGCACGCCATGCGTTCCAGTACTGACCTCGAATCCAGCGTCACAATGACCAAACCCTCTCCTCTGAAGGCTCTTCTCATCCTGGAGGTACCATCCATGTTCCGGCGAAATCGCAGCTCGAACGCCCTTCCATTCCTCGGCGCGATCGCGCTCCTGGCGCTGCTTGCGCTATCCGCCTCGCCAGGCGCCTGGGCGGCGCGCAAGGCCGCTCCTGCCCCAGCAAGTGCCCCGGCGCAGGATCCCCAGACCGCGGTGCCTGCACCCGCTGGTGCCGGCGCGACGGCTGCGACTGACAACGCCTCAGCGGCGATACAAACGGTGCAGATCGATGGGCAGGCGCCGCCCGCTGCGGTCGTGGCGGCCCCCATGCACGAGGAGATCCGACAGCTCCTGGAGCAGGAGCATCAGGCCGTCGCCGCGCTGGAAGCCAAGCTGGCCGCAGGCCCCAGCGCCGACGAGGCGATGGCCCTGCAGCGTCAGGTGCAAGCTGCCAAGCAGCAGGCGCAACTGGGCGTCCTGGAGATCCAGCTGAAGTACGCGCTTGCAGCGGGCAAGACCGACGCGGTGGCGGCCCTGGAGTCAGTCATCGATCACTTCAAGAACCCGGTGGTGCCCAAGGTGCAGGTCGAACGCGGCGCAGATGAAGGCGGCTCGCACTCCCACTGACCGCTGCAATCACAGCCTGTGACCCCGAGGCGCGCGCCGATCTCTCCGGCGCGCGCGCAGCTCTACGGAGAGCGCGTCGTGGTAAGGGCGTGGAGCCCGGCCGGCACACCCGGCGGGGTGGGCCGTCCACCGGGGCGACCGTCAAGCCATGGGCGGATTACGGCGAGTGAAGGTGCACGCTGGCAGCGGACCAGGCGGAGACGCTGCGGTTGCGCCCGACGCCAAGGCGTCCAGGCTCAGCGCCCGGCGGCGGACCGCATCAGCGCGCGGCCTCCCCTTGACACCACTGGGGTAGCTCGGCAACCGAGTCCAGTACCGCGGCGGGCTCCACACCGCGCTGCACATCGTCGGGGTGGAACTTCCCGGTGCGCACGAGGACCCCGCGCATCCCCGCGCGCTGCGCCGTGGCGACGTCCACAAGGATGTCATCGCCGATCATCACGACCTACGCCGCTTCGCTCTCGTCGATCCGCAGCAGCGCCAGCGCCGACCGGTAGAACTCCGGTGCCGGCTTACCGAGCATCACGGGCGCGCGGCCCGTAGCGTACTCCAGGGCTGCGACTGACGCCGACAGCTCGACGTTCGAGACGGCATCGGCGTTCAGGTAGTCGAGCACCCGGATGGCGCGCTGCGGGTCGGCGTCCGCCAGCAGCGCGGCGCGGGCTGCCTCATCGGCCGCGGTCAGTCTCGCCGTCACCGTCCACGCTTTGGAGCCCCTAGGGTCGGACAGCGCGACCAGCAGCAGCACGTGCTTGCCCTGGGTGAGCTTGAGGTCGGTGGATACGTCGGCGGCCGATGAATCCGGTTTGGCGCGGTCGGTGATCCGCTTGCCGTCCAGATACGCCGTGAACGGATGCGTCGTGCCGATGGCAAGCTTTGCCTTCGTGAACTTCGCCGCCGACAGGTAGGCGGCCAGCAGCGCCGCCTGTGGTCGTCCCGCCACGGGCTCTGCCAGTGTCAGCTGCCCCGCAGGCGCAGCAACCTCTGCCCACGCGAGGGCACCCGCGGGAGCGCCTGCGCCGGCACCCGCACACGGCATCGCGCCCCCTCCACTGCCCATTCCCCCGCCCGGCTACACCACCCTTTGCATCGCGCGTGGCCAGAGGTCCTTGGTGTCGAGCGGTGGATTCGCGAGCAGCTCGCCCTCGCCCACCTTGTGCTTGTCGTCGTCTTCGGCCAACGCTGGGAGCGGCAGGTCGCCCGGCCCCAGCTCCAGCCAGCGGTCGATCGTCAACGGAGCGACCGCCGGCGGGTGCCTGGCGGGTTGCGTTGGAGGTGTCGACTGCGCGGGAGTGGCAGGCTGCTGCGCTGGGGGCTGCTGGAGTGCCGCAGGCTGCTGCTGCGCCGCGCTATGCTCCTCACCAGAAACCGCGGTAGCCGTTGCGATGAGCCAAAGGCCCACGGCGAGCAGTGTGGCAGTGGGGGAGATCCACGCGGTGGCGTGGGGCGCGGGCAGTGTGGCGGGGAGGCGGAAACGGTGCATCGTGCAACTCTCCTCTGGTCAAAGCCAAGCGTCACAACTGGGGAGGCGACGCCGATGGGCCGAGTGTACGAAGCGCTTCCACCGCGGCAAAGCAGGAGGAGAACAGCGGGCGCCCATACCAAACGCTTGCCGGCCTCCCGGCCACGGAGGAATCTCCTGCGCATCGACACGCGGGCCGCCATGACCGGGGCCAGGCGCCCCGGCAGGCGCCCTCTCAAGCGCCCCGGCGCTCGCCCCGAGCCGCCGGGCGCATGGGATCGCCGCAGAGGAGCCGGGTGAACGGAAGCGGCGAAGGAAACAAACGTCGCGAAGGGTACGGATGGAAGGATCGGCAGGGTTCAAACCCGCGCAAGGCAAGAGGCGCTCGCCGGCCTACCTGATGTTGGCCGTGGCGGCGTTCGCGGCCGTGCTGGGCGGCCTTGGCGCCTTCCTGCTTTCCCGCTGGAGCAGTCTGACCAGCACGACGTCGCAGGACGCGGAGCGCGCATTCTCTGAAGCCATCTCCTGCTCCGGGGGGGGTCCCGCATACCTGGAGGTCTCCGCGGGCGGGAGCCTGCGCGCGCGCCGCGAGCTGGAGCGGTCCCAGCCGGTCTCCCTCCACTCGCTGCACATGCTGGCCTGGGAGCCCGCGAGCGGAAAGCTGCTGCGGGTGGCGTTCCCCTTCTGGTTTGTGCGCATGAAGATGTCCGAGACGCTCAATCTGGGGACGCTCAGCGCCGCGCTGGCACGCGATTGGAGGCACCTGGTCTTGAAGGTGTCACCTGCAGAGCTGCAGCGGCGCGGGCCCGGCCTCGTCTTCGATGAGCGGCGCGCCGACGGCGCGCGGCTGTTGTTGTGGTCCGACTGAGCTACGCTGTCGATCCGGGTCCGCGGGTCGGGTTGTTCATGACGCCGGCTGTGTGGATGTGCTCGGGGCCCAGGGCCTTCTCCCGGATGGCCAGAGCCCGCTCGAACAGCGACTTCGCGCGCGGATACTGCGCCGTCAGGCGGTACATGTTGGCCAGGTTGTTGAGGCTGCGCGCCAGGTCGGCGTGCGCGGGCCCCTGGAGCTGCTCGTGAAGCGTGATGGCGCGCTGCGCGAGCGTACTCGACTCCGGCGCGGCGGACTTGCCCCCTCTCCAGAGGGATTCGCACAGCAGGTCCAGGGCAGTGGCGGCGTCGAGCGACTCGTTCCCCTGACGGGTCTCGATCGCCGCGAGCAGGCCCCTGGCTTCCGCCTCCGCCTCGGCGTAGCGACCGTTGCGGATGAGCTCCTTGACCGCGTCCACCGAGACTGAGGGCGCCGCCGCCGGCTGCGGGGCCGACCGCGAGGTCGGCCCCTCGACTGTCTCGCGGGCGGGGCCCGGCGCCTGCGGCACAGCGGCGAGCCCCGCGCTGGCTGGGCGGGGCGCACGAAGGAGCGCTGTACCCAGCACGACCAGAGTGCAGAATCGGGAACGCAGCTGGGAGATTCTCGTAGGCCTGCGCCCATGATTCTACCCGATCCCCGAGGACACTGTCCCTACTCGCCGCGCGCAGCGCCCGGGCGTGGAGTCTGCGCTCCACCGAGCGCAGCTTGCGCCTTCGCCAGATTGCGGGCGGCCTCGTCGTAGCCCGGTTGCAACCGCACCGCCTCGGCGAAGTGCTGGCGGGCCGCGGGCAGATCGCCCTGCTGGGCGAGCGCGACCCCGATGTTGTTGTGCAACTCCGCATCCGCGGGGCGCAGCGCCAGCAGATGGCGATACCGTTCGACGGCTCCCGTCAGGTCTCCAGTGCGGTGCAGCAGAACCGCCAAGCCCCGCAGCGCGCGCGCGTCCTCCGGTCGCAGCGCGATCGCGCGCTCGTAGTCGTGGCGCGCTTCTGCGAACTCCTGCGAGAGCGTGAGCGCGTCTCCCATCAGGCGCAGCCCGAGCACGCTGCGTGGATTGGCCTCCAGCGCCCGCGCCAGCAGCGCGCGCAGCTCGGGTGTGCTCCCCGACTGGCGCACGCTCTCCACGCGGCGGAGCAGCGCGCTGGCCACCATGTCCCCCAGATTCGCCGCGCGGATCGAAGCGGCCACTGCCATCGAATCGGGCGGGAGCGGGTCGAGCGTCAGCTGCTCGAACGACCCCAGATGGCCGCGCAGGAGCTCCACGATTGGAAGCTCGCGCGCCTGCAGCTCGTCCGCCGCCCGCGCCGTGACTTCGAGAACGGGCCGGTCGTCGCGCAGGAGTGGCGCTCCCGCCGCGATCGCCTCCAACTCGGCCGGTCCGCACAGGTAGCTGCCGAGCAGCGCGCTGGGCCGCCCTAGCTGCTCCGCGGCGCCGCCCCAGTGGCTGTAACGCAGGTCCTGCGCGATGCGCGGCTGCGCCAGGCGTTGCGCCAACGCTGTGAAGTCTACGCGCGGGAGCCCATCGCGGCCGCCCAGCAACAGCAGCTCGGAGGTATTGTACCAGAGCATGCAGTGCGGGAAGACGCTCGCGAACGTGCGGATCACGCTGCACAGCGCCTCGGGCGTGAGGAACGACGTCGGCACGAACTGGCAGGCAACCCCACCCGGTTCCAGGCGATTGCGCACGGACTGGTAGAGCTCGACGGTGTAGAAGGCCGCCACGCCGGGCCGGAAGACCTGACCCAGCTCGAGGGAGACGATGTCGTAGCGGTCGGCGGCGTGCTGCAGATAGTTGCGGCCGTCCTCCCGCAGCAGGATCACCCTTGGATCGGACATCCAGCCAGCGTCGAAATGCTCGCGGATCAGCTCGAACACGGCGGGCTCGATGTCGACGCAGACGAGGCGCTGCAGGCCGTAGTAGGTGAAGCGGTCCGGCGTCTGGCCCGCGCCCACACCGACGACCAGCACGCGGCGTGGATCCGGGTGCAGGAGCATCGGCAGATGGGCGGCGACGATCTGATGGGTCGGCCGGTCCTGCCCTTGCCACCAGTGGTCGATCTCAAGCACCTGCGCGTCCTCCCGGCGGACCACGGCCAGGTTCGACTCACGGCCCTCGCGATAGTCCACCAGCGCGTCGCGGCTGGCCAGGAAGTCGGCCGGCAGGCGCGTGCGCAACACGGCAGGCAGCAGCAGCCAGAGCGCGAGCGCTGCTGCGCACAGCAGCCCACGATCGCGCCAGGTCCCGCTGCGGTCGATCGCCAACCAGGCCGCGACCCCACACGCGACGCTCAACCCCGAGGACAAGAGCGCGCTCGAGCGCAGTCCGAGGCCGGGCAGGATCACGAATGCGAATGCGAGCGAGCCTACGATCCCGCCCAGCGTGTTGACGGCTGACATGCGGCCGACCCCGGCAGGGGCCAGCCGCGCATCCGACACCACCATGCTCACCGCGAGGGGATACAGCGCACCCGAGAGCGCGGCGACCGGCAGCATCAAGACGAAGAGGGTCGGCAGCTGGCCGCCCAACGCGTGCCACGCGGACGGCGGAAGGAGCATCAGGGTCAGCAGCGAGAGCCCCGTGAGCGCCTGCAGCAGGCCGAACCGGCGGGCGCGCGCGGCCGTCCGGTCGTTGGCCCACGCGCTCAGCAGGCTGCCCAGCACGATGCCGGCCAGCACCACCGTCAACGTCAGCGTTGCCGTCGTGAACGTGCTGCGCACCAAGAGAGCGAGATACCGTGTCCAGAGCACTTCCTGCCCCAGTGCCACCAGCCCCGTCACGAAGAAGAGCAGCGCTACGAGCGTCGGCTCAAAGTCGCGCGGCAACCCGACGGGAGCCCGGCGGGCTCCAGTCGGATCGGTCGTGGCCGGCCACGCTCCCGCGGCGGTTGTTGCGGGGAGCGTCGGCCCCGGCAAGCGAACGCCCATCACCGCGAGGCCGCACAGCATGCTGACGCCGACGCCGATCAACACCGTGGACTGCATTCCGAGAGCCGGCACCAGCACGAGCCCGGTCACTGCGCATCCCACCGCCGCTCCGAAGGTGTTCAAGGCGTAGAGCCTGCCCACGCCTCGCGCCACGCGCGACGCGTCAGTCACGAACTGCCGGCACAGCAGCGGAAGCGCGCCGCCCATGAGAAACGTCGGGGGGAGCAGTACGAGCGACAGCACCGCCAGGCGCGCCAGGAACGCCGCCTGCGGCTGCCCGCCCGTCGCGCGATAGATGGCCCCGTACAGCGGCGTCAGCGCGTGCAGCAGCGGCAGACTCAGCGCCGCCAGCAATCCCACTACGAGCTCGATGCGCGCGAAGAGCTGGAGGGGTGTTCGAACGCGCTGTGCGATGCGCCCCAGGACGTAGCTGCCCGCCGCCAGCCCGAGGAAGTACACCGCGAGCACCGCGCCCAACGCGTACGAGGTCGAGCCCAGCAGCAGCGTGGCCGCACGAATCCAGCAGACCTCGTAGATCAGGCCTGCGGCTCCCGAAAGGAAGAAGCACGCGAGCACCAGGGCGATGCGCATGGAACCGCGGTGAAGTTCCGGGTCAAGCGAACGAACTGCAGGACCAAAGCGTGCGTGGCGGGCGGAGGGGGCCTGGCCGAGGGTGATTCTAGCGGCGAAACGGCGCCACCCACAAGCGACGATCGCTTGGAGGGAGCCGGACATCCGTTGCGAAGTCCCTGATGCAGGCCGGCCGGGGGTCTTGGAGCTGGAGGAATCGGTCGCGCTGATACATGATTGCACCGCTTTGAGAGCCGACCGTGACGTCCGACGATGCGCCCCCCGCGGAGGTGTCCAGAGGATGCGTTGCAGAGACTCCCGGCGCGCGGCGCTGGCCCTCGCTCTTTCGTGCAGCTTGGCGGTCGCGTGCGGTGGCGGCTCGCCCGGCTCAACCGACCTGCGAGCGGTCGGAACTCTCGAGGAGTTCAAGGCGGTTTTCAACGCCGATGCCGGTTCGCCGCGCCTCATCCTGCTGGTGTCCCCCACCTGACCCGCCTGCGTCGCAGGCGCCCGGTGGGTGCAGCAGGAAATCCTCGAGAAGCATCCCGAATCCGACCTCAAGGTCTACGCCGTGTGGTTCAACATGGTGTTCATGGACCGGCGCGCAGCCTGGTCCGCCAGACTCATGCGCGATCCGCGCGTGGCACACTTCTGGGACAAGGACAAACTGCTGGGGAGCTGGTTCGCGGCGAACTCCCACTACGGCGCTGGAGAGGGAGTCTGGTGGGACACCTACCTCCTGTACGACCGCCAATCCCGCTGGGACGACGAGCCGTCTCACCTGATCAACGTGGGCTCCACGATCCTCCGCACGCGCGACGCGCTCACGGAGAGCCTGATCCCCCTCATGGTCCCGGCCAAGGCGACGCGATGATGTGGGCGCACCGCGCAGCAGCGGCAATCGGAATAGCGCCCGACTCGTAGAGGATCCGACCGTCCACTGCCGGGTCCAGGCGACTTGGCCCCGGTCCGCCATCGCGTGGGCAGGGAGTCTCAGTACCCCGCCAACTCCATCAGGGCCGCGTAGACGTTCTCTTGCTGCGGGAGGATGCGATCCTCCGTGGCCGGAGCGTAGGCAACCGGAACGTCCATGGCCGCCACGCGGCGCACGGGCGCGTCCAGCCATTCGAACACCTCGTCGGCGACCCAGGCAGCCACCTCGGCTCCGAAGCCGAGCGTGCGGTTGTCCTCGTAGACCACCAGGCAGCGTCCGGTCTTGCGGACGCTTGCCGCCACGGTGTCGTGGTCCCAAGGCGCCAGCGAGCGCAGGTCGATCACTTCGATGGACAGGCCGAACTCCCGCTCGACCTGCTTGGCGGCCATCTCGCTGCGACGCACCAGCGCGCCGAAGGTCACGACCGTGATGTCATCACCGGCCATCGTCACGCGGGCCTTGCCGAAGGGGACCGTGTACTCCGGCCCGGGGTAGGGCGCTTTGGCGTAGGGCTGCCGGTAGAGGTGCTTGTGCTCCAGGAACAACACCGGGTCGTCGCAGCGGATCGCTGTGCGCAGGAGTCCGGCCGCATCGGCGGCATTGCTGGGCATCACCACGCGCAGCCCCGGCAGCGATGCGAAGAGATGCACGCCGCTCTGGCTGTGGTAGATGGCGCCGCCGCCCAGATAACCGCCGGCCGCCACGCGGATCACCACCGGCGCCTTCCAGTGGTTGAAGCTGCGCCAGCGCATCAGCGCCAGCTCGTTCTTGATCTGCATGTAGGCAGGCCAGATGTAGTCGTAGAACTGGATCTCCACGACTGGTTTCAGCCCGCGCAGCGCCATCCCCACGGCACGACCGACGATATTGGCCTCGGCCAGCGGCGAGTTGAAGCAGCGCTGCGCACCGAACTCCTTGGTCAGACCGTGGGTGGCCTTGAAGACCCCGCCCTTGCCCTTGCACTCCTGGAGCACGTCGACGTTGGTGGCGTCCGCCACATCCTCGCCGAACACGAGCACGCGCGCATCGCGGCGCATCTCCTCGTGCAGGACGCGGTTGACCGCCTCGACCATGGTGACCGGCGCCCCGTCCGCCGCCGGCTGCGCCTCGAACTGCGCAGAGGAGGGATCGACGTCGGGGCTGTAAAGATACAGCTCCGCTTTGTCGGGGTCGTGGCGCGGCGCAATCAGCGCGCGCTCGGAGGCCTCGCGCACCTCGGCCCGCCACTGCGCTCCCAGCGCGTCGAGCTTCTCGGCGGTCGCAGCGTCCTCGGCAATGAGCCAGCCGCGCATGCGCGTCAGCGGATCGCGGTGCAGGTCCGCCTCCATCTCCGCCTTGGGGCGGTAGAGCTTGTCGTCATCGCTCATGCTGTGCGCGTAGGGCCGGATGCACGTCGCGCGCACCAGGGCCACGCCGCGGCGGTCGCGGCAATGGGCGACGGCCTCGCTCATGACGCGCAGGCTGGCCGGGAAATCGGTGCCGTCCACGTCCCACGTGCGCAAATTGGGGAACGACGCCACCTGCTCGTGGATCGGCACGCCGGCAGCCTGCACGCTGCGCGGCACCGAGATGGCGTAGCCGTTGTCCTCCACCAGCACCAGCACCGGCAGCTTCATGTTGCAGGCGCTATTGAGGGCCTCCCAGAACTCCCCCTCGCTGAGGCCGCCGTCGCCGATCGAGAGGAGGACCACCTCGTCGCGATGGAACGCCGACGCCCTCGCCCGCGCTTCCTCGATCCGCTCCAGGTAGCGGCCCGCCTCGGCGATGCCCACGGCGTGGAGCGCGTGCATCCCCGTGCAGCTGCTCTTGCTGATGATGTGGAGCTGCTCGTGGCCCCAATGGGCGGGCATCTGGCGGCCGCCGCTATTGGGGTCGGACTCGGCGCCCACGCCTTGCAGGAACATCTCGTGTGGAGTCATCCCCAGCCGCAGACACAGCGCCCGGTCGCGGTAGTAAAGCAGGAACCAGTCGTAGGCTGGCCGCAGGACGGTGCCGGCGGCGGTGAGGATCGCTTCGTGCCCGGCCCCCGAGATCTGGAAGTAGTACTGGTTCAGCCGCTTGAGCCGGATCTCCTCGTCATCGACGTAGCGCGAGAGCGCCATGTTGCGATAGGCCGCCAGGAGATCCTCGCCTTTGGGGTCTGTCGTGGTCTGCAGGGCATTGGCTCGCTTGCCGTTCTTCAAGGGAGTCGTCCTCGTCCGATCGTGCGGGGTCGGGGATGCGCCGGCTGGCCGGGGGAGCGCGGCTAACCGAGCAGGGAGGCGCGTGCTGCTGAGTATAACGGCCGCCGCGCGGAGCCGAAAGCTGCGGCTTTCGGCGCGATGCCGGCGATCAGGAGTCGACAGCCGGCGCAGGGCACGGTTCGTCGGGCGCCGGCGCGGCACTCAGCGCTGAGGCTCGCGGCTGTCCACCCAGTAGGTGATCTCGAACCGCTTGGCCATCGCGTCGCCGAACATCTGGGCGGCCTTCACGTCGCGGAAGAACCCCACGCGCACACGGTAGAAACGTCCGGCGTTGGGCATGTCCACCGGGACGATCACGCCGTCGAACCCAGCTTCCGCCAGCTGGGACACGCGCTTTCGAGCGTTCTCCTGATTCTGGAAGCTGCCCAGCCAGACCAGATACGCGCCGGTCGTGCCGGGCGTGGGAACGATCTCGGCTTGGGCTGGCCCGGTCCTGATGCCGGTCGGTCCGGTACGGGGAGGCTTCGCGAAGGGTTGCGTCGAGGCCGCCGCGTGACGCGTCGGGTTGGCCGCCACGATCTCTCCGGTCTCGGCAGTGCTCAGCTCCGCGCTTGCAGTGCCCCTGGCCGCGGCGGCGCCGGTCCGCGCGGCTGCCCCCGCGGGTTCGGCCGGGTGCAACTCTCCCGGGCTCGGCTCGGACTCGCTGGGCGGTGGTACGTCACCCAGGTCCGTGCGCGTTTGCCGCTGCCCCCCCGACCCTGAAGCCGCGGGCGTCGCACCCGCGGAGCCCTCCGCGACCGCGGACGGCTCGCTGCCCTGTGGAGTGAAGGTGAGAGCGCCGGGCGTGTGCTCCTTGCTGCGCGGCCAGAATAGATAGAGCGCGGCAGCGGCGATGATCACCACGGCGATTCCATAGAGCAGCAGGGGGCGTCCCTTCTTCACCTCACGGTCGGTCATGGCGTGGAAGCTCCCCGGTTGGAGGTGCGGCCGGACGGGCGGCGGGGCCCCCCTTGCTTAGGCGCTGGCGGCCGATCCGTCAAGCGGCGGGCGTCGCGGCCGGACGGCGGACGAGCCGGCCAACCGTCCATCCCAGGACCAGCGACGAAACCACAGGAAGCAGGAACCGCTCGCCCGTCAGCAGGCACGCGAAGGTGGCCAGCACCGGCCCGGTGAGGGGAAGGCTGACGCGCATCTTGGGAGCGTCGCCGCTCTGCAAGAGGATCCAGCCGCCCATCCAGCCCAGGAAGCCACCGATAGCCGCCATCGTCGCGGTCCAGAATACGATCCCCAAGCGCAGGCCGGGCAGCGGCGTCGCCGCAACGCCCGCTAGCAGGCCGGGCAAGATCGACGCGCCCGCCCCGAGCAGCACACCGAGCAGGGCGCCGAGAGTGATGTTGCGCAGCAAAGCCGAGCCCTCCCGTTCCGCACGGACCGCGCCACGGGCCAGGCCGCAGGTATGGCGAACCCAGGTCAGCCAGCCCTCGGGGCGTCCGCCAGCATGGCGTTCCGGCACGCCGTCGGACGACCCCTCAGGCCGTGACCGCGTCCTTGTCGTCGGGAGCGTGCGCCGGCGCGTCCGGCCCGGGCGCGGAGACGGAAGCCGCCTTGGGTTTCTCCTCCTCCGGGCGCCGCACCAGAAGCAGCACCTGGCGGGCGACCGGCTCACTCTCGAAATAGCGCGGCGCCATCAGCGGCAGGCGGTAGCCGGGGCCCTCCGCCTGGTACTGCGCGGCCGCGCTGCTCCAGTTGCGCTCCTGCCAATCCACGATGGTGCCACCGGGGCGGGCGAACGCCACGCCACGCGTGACCGCGTCGATGAGGTTGAGGTGCTTCATCAGGACGACGTCGTATTTGGCCGCCAGCTCGTCGACGAAGTCCGACCACTTGCCGGTGAGCACGTGGCAGTTGCGGGCGCCGAGCACGTTGACGAGGCGCTTGCAGAACCACCCGCGCTTGACGTCCTGCTCGATGAGCGTGAAGTCGACGTCGGGGTAGATGCGCGACAGCAGCAGCGCGGGGAACCCGCGGCCCGTGCCGATCTCGAGCACCTTGAGGCCGCCCTCGTGGCCGATGACTTCGGCCGCCTGGTCGGCGATCGAGATGATCTTGCCGGGGTCGATCGTCTGGCCGGCGGAGACCTCCATCACCAGCTCGACCTGGGCGGTCACTTTGGGGCCACCCGGCTCGCACTTCGTATTGTCCTTGTCGGTCCCCTTCGCCAGCGCGACGGCGTACTCGTCGCAGGTGGGGTGGTCGCATGCGCCACAATCGGTGTCGGCCAGCTCGACGCGGATCAGCTGCTGCAGCGATGCGCCCGTCTTGAGCTTGGTGACGACCTCCTCGGCCTTCTTGAGGATCTGCTCGGCGCGCTGCTCGGGGGTGAGCGGCTCCTCTTCCTCCTGCTGGGTCGCCAGCAGGTCGCTCAAGAGCACCGCCGCCTCGAGGTCCTCGCAGAGCATCTTGAGGACGGCGTCGGGCTGGTCATGGTCACGGCTGCGGACGATCCCCTCGGCGAAGTTCATCACCTCTCGAGCGACCTGCTGGGTGAGCGGCGCCAGCCCCTCGCGGCAGCGCAGGCTCTGCGGCAGGCTGTCGAAGGCTTGTTGGGCGATCAGCGCGGGATCCGGGCGCATGCAATCAACCTCCTGGGCGCTCGTGGCGTTGCGTCAGGGTACGGCAGGGCCTGCACGGCAGCAACCGGGCGAAGTCGGGTGAGGGCCGGCGCAGCGCTGCGCCGGCCCGCGTCGTGGCATGCGACCTGGCGCCCGCGGGAGCTTGCGCCGCTGGGCGTGGCTTGCGCCCCGGCACCGCGCGGGCTAGCGTGCGCCCATGTCGTTGTCCAGGCCGAGCCCGCTGCCACCCCCGCAGGCCATCCTCTTCGATCTGGACGGCACCTTGATCGATTCGGTCCAGGATCTCGCGCTTTCGGCCAACCACGTGCGTGCGCACTACGGCCTTGCGCCGCTGTCCACCGATCGGGTGCGCAGCTACATCGGCGACGGCGCTCGCAAGCTCGTCCAGCGTACGCTGGGGGATGACGATCCGCGGGTGGACGAAGCGCTGCGTTTATTCCGCGCGCACTACGCGGAGCATCTGTTGGACCACACGCAGCCGTATCCTGGCGTGGTCGAGGCGCTGGTGGCCCTCGCCGCTTGGGCTGGGTGGCCGGGGCGAGCAGGGCGGCCGGGGCGGGCGCGGCCCGCGGGCCTGCGGATGGCGGTGGTCAGCAACAAGCCCCAAGAGATGTGTGATGCCATCCTGCGCGGCCTGGGGATGGCTCGGCACTTCGCGGTGGTGGTGGGCGCACGACCGCAAGTACCGGTGAAGCCGGCGCCGGACCTCGTGGTGCTGGCGCTGCGCGAGATGGGCGTGGAGCCGCGGCAGGCCTGGGTCGTCGGCGACAGCCCCAACGACATTGGCGCGGGCAACGCCGCCGGGTGTGTCACGATCGGGCTGACCAGTGGGCTGTGCTCGCCCGAGGCCGTCGCGGCCGCGGGCCCGGATGTGCTGCTGCAGGAATTGGGGGAGCTGCCCCGCCTGCTCCAAGGGTAGTGCAATCGCCGGCGGCTGGGGCGGGGCAGTTGCCTCGGCGAGCGGCCGGCGACCCGCAGGCAGCGGCGCTAGGGCACTGGCGCCGGCAGCGGCACCTACGGCAGCCCCAGCACCGGCGCTCGCCTCGCGTTGCGCCGCCCTGTTTCCCGTACAAAGCCGCATGGCATTGTCATCGCGCGGCTTACACTCGCGACTGCCTCGTCGTGCCCGGACGCTCGGACACCACTGTCAACGACGCGTGGCGCCCTGCTCGCGCGCATGCCACGACTGAGTCGGCGCGAACTCGCGTTCTGCATGGCAGTTGAGGACCCCTCGCGATCTGCGGGCGCGCGACTGCGCGAGCGGAACGTTTCGTGCCCTACTCGCGGGCCAGAACGTGGAAAGGGCCCGCGCCGTCGGGGGCTATCGTCATCAGGTCTCTTTCTGGGAGGCGGGAGGCTTGATGGCGATAGCGGACGGCGCGGGCTCTCCTCGGTCCCATCTGGGTCCCCGCCCAGCGGCTACGCCGGCACCCGGTACCCGCGGTTCTCCACCACCGCCTGCGCGATCCTGCGCCGTGCCCCCGCCGTGTCGACGGCCGCTGGCTTGCTGAACCGCTTGAGCCCCGCCAGCTGCATGCGCAGGTCATCGCCGTGGCTCATGTGTGCCAGCGCCTCGCGACCGGCGCGGCCGACGTTCTCCACGGACTCGTACGCCAGTACTGCGACCATGTCGCGCACGACGGTCGTCGGCTGCCCGGCGGCCGCCAGCTTGCGCGCGCGCAGCACGGCCGACTCCAGCGCGTAGGTCTCCATGACCATGTCCGCCACCCAGGCCAGCACCTCCTGCTCGCCCTGCAGGTTGGAGCCGTAGGCCTGGGCCGCGACGCCGGCCACGAGCAGAATTGCCTTCTTGGCCTGCTCGATCTGCTCGGATTCGGTGCCGAAGTCGGCGGCGGAGCCATTGCCACCATGGACATCGGGGATCGCAAGCAGCGCCTCCTGCACCTGCTTCGCCGCCGCCAGCAATGGCAGGTCGCCCTTCATGGCGCGCTTCAACAGCATCCCGGGAATGATCATGCGGTTGATCTCGTTGGTCCCCTCGTAGATGCGGTTGATGCGCGCGTCGCGGTAGTAACGCTCGGCGGGGTAATCGGCGACGTAGCCGTAGCCGCCGTAGATCTGCACCGTCTCGTCGGCGACGAAATCGAGCACCTCGCTTCCGTAGACCTTGATGATCGAGCACTCGATGGAGAACTCCTCGATGGCGCGGATCACTTCGCGGTCGCGGTGGGGGCCTTGCGGGATCGCCGCGATGGCGCGGTCGAGCAAGCCGGCCGTGCGATAGACGGCACTCTCACCGCCGTAGATGCGCGCGGCCATGCTGCCGAGCTTCCCCTGGATCAGCGGGAACTGGGCGATGGGCCGGCCGAACTGCACGCGCTCGCTGGCGTAGCGCGTGGCATCCTCCAGGGCGACCTTCGCGCCACCCACGGCGCCGGCGCCCAGCTTGAAGCGGCCGACGTTGAGGATGTTGAACGCGATGACGTGCCCCTTGCCGGCCTCGCCCAGCAGGTTGTCCTTGGGGATGCGCGCGTTCTGCAGGATCAAGGAGCGCGTGCTGCTGCCCTTGATCCCCATCTTCTTCTCCTCGGCGCCCACGCTCACGCCCGGGCTATCGCGCGGGACCAGGAACGCGGTGAACTGCTCTCCGTCGATCTTGGCGAACACGATGAACAGATCCGCGAAGCCAGCATTGGTGATGAACTGCTTCTCGCCGTTGAGCACCCACTCTTCACCGGCAAGTCGCGCGACAGCCTTGGCCGCCAGCGCGTCGCTGCCGCTGCCGGTCTCGGTGAGCGCGTAGGAGGAGAGCACTTCACCGCAGGCCAGGCGCGGAAGCCACTGTTGCTTCTGCTGCGGCGTGCCGAAGTAGACGATGGGCAAGGTGCCGATGCCGGTGTGGGCCCCATGGGCCACGGGGAAGCTCCCGCCGCGCCCCATGCTCTCGACGATCAGCATCGAGGTAGCTTTGTCGACTTCCAACCCGCCGTAGGCCTGCGGGATATCGGCCATCAGCAGCCCGATCTCGCCGGCCTTGCGCAGGAGCGCGGGCATGAGGCCCTTCTCCTGTGTCTCGAGGCGATCCATGATCGGGCCGACCTCGCCCGCGATGAACTCCCGCGTGGTCTGGGCCAGCAGGCGCGACTCCTCGCTGAAGTCCTCCGGCGTGAAGCACTCGGCAGGCTGGGTCTGCTGGATGAGGAAGCTCCCCCCGCGCAGTGTCGTCTGGGTCATCGTCACGTCGTGCCTCTCTCGTTGGTTGCCCGGCGGGCAGCGCCGGCCGTCGCGCCTCGCCCGCATGGGAGCCGTTCAGGCGACCGTCCGCGGATCGTTCGCGGAACGGACCGCCGGACGATCGGCGGCTCAGGCGGTCTCGAACGCCGCCGCCGCGCCCATGCCTCCGCCCACGCACAGCGTCACCATGCCGCGCTTGCCGCCCGTTCGCCGCAGGCGATGGAGCAACGTCGCTGCCAGCCGTGCGCCGCTGCAGCCCAGCGGGTGCCCCAGCGCGATGGCGCCGCCCTGGGGGTTGACCCGCTCGGGATCCAGGCGCAGCTCGCGCAGCACCGCCAGCGACTGCGCGGCGAAGGCCTCGTTGAGCTCGATCAGCTCGATCTCATCCAGAGTCCAGCCCGCCTTGGCCAGCGCCTTGGGCACGGCCTGCACCGGCCCGATGCCCATCAGCGCCGGGTCCACGCCGGCGACGGCGTAGCTGACCAGCCGCCCCAGCGGCTCCAACTGCAGCTGCTTGACCAGCGCCTCGCTGCCGATCAGCACGGCCGCCGCGCCGTCGGTCAGCGGGCTGCTGTTGCCCGCGGTGACCGTGCCGCCCTCGCGGAACGCCGGCTTCAGCTGCGCCAGCGCTTCCAGGGACGTATCCGGGCGCGGCAGCTCGTCGCGCACGAAGCGCGCGTCCGGGCTGCCCGTGCCGACGGCGACACGCTCATCGGCCCACAACCCACGCAGCTCGGCATCCACCGCGCGGCGGTGGCTCTGCAGCGCGAAGGCGTCCTGCTCCTCGCGCGAAATCTGGTAGCGGTCGGCGAGCAGCTCCGCCGTCAGTCCCATGCCCAGGTAGTTGTCCGGCCGAGTCTCGGCCAACCGCGGGTTGGGGCTGAAGCGATGGCCGCCCATGGGGATGCAGCTCATGCTCTCCACGCCGACGGCCACGATCAGATCCGCCATGTCGGCCTGGACCTTGGCGCAGGCGGTCGCCACGGCCTCCAGGCCCGAGGCGCAGAAGCGATTCAGCGTCATCCCCGGCACCGAGTCGGGCAGGCCCGCGCGTTGCGCCACGATCCGCCCGAGGTTCATCCCCTGCTCGGCCTCGGGCATGGCCGTGGCCGCGATCACGTCGTCAATGCGCGCGCGATCGAGGAACTGATGGCGATTCAACAACGCCTCGACCACCGCGGAGGCGAAGTCATCGGGCCGCACGTTGGCCAGGCTGCCTTTGCCCGCGCGCGCCAGCGGCGAGCGGATCGCATCGAGGATGTAGGCATGGGCCATGTTCGCCTCAGTTCCGCAGCGGCTTGCCGGTCTTGAGCATGTGCTGGACGCGCTCCAGCGTCTTGCGCTCTCCGCACAGCGACAAGAACGCCTCGCGCTCCAGATCGAGCAGCTGCTGCTCGCTGGCGGTCTCGCCGCCAGGCAGGTCGCCGCCACTGAGGATGCGCGCCAGCTTGCGGCCGATCGTGCGGTCGTGCTCGGTGATGCGCCGCGCCGCCAGCAGGTTGTGCAGGCCGATCTCCAGCAATGCCCACGTCTGCGCGCCACCCACGGGAATCGCCGTGCGCGGTGGCGGTGGCACGTAACCGCGCGCGGCCAACTCCAGGGCCGCGGTCTTCGCCCGCTCCAGCAGCTGATCGCGGCTCATCACGATCGAATCGCCCTCGCGCAGCAGGCCCAGCTCGCGAGCCTCTTGCGCGCAGCCCGAGACACGCGCCATCCCGATCGTCTCGAAGGCCAGCCGCGCGGCTTCCTTGGGATCAGCGCCCGGCCCCAGCCGCTCCAGCATGCGCACGTAGAGTTCCTTGGTGCCGCCGCCGGCGGGAATCAGCCCCACGCCGACCTCGACCAGGCCCATGTACAGCTCGGCGGCGGCGACGACGGAGTCGCCGTGCAGCGTGACCTCGGTGCCGCCGCCCAAGGTCAGGCTGAACGGTGCGACGACCACTGGCCGCGCGCAGCGGCGCAAGCCCATGGTCATCTGCTGGAACTGGCGCACCATGAGGTCGATCTCGTCGAACTCCCCCTCGACGGCGGCCATCATCAGCAGCGCGAGGTTGGCGCCGGCCGAGAAGTGGGTGCCCTCGTTGCCGACCACCAGCGCGGCGAACTCCGCCTCGGCCCGGGTCACCGCCCGCCCGGCCATCGCCGCCGCATCGCCGCCCAGCGTGTTGAGCTTGCTGTGGAACTCCAGCAGCAGCGCACCGTGGCCGAGATCCCACAGCGAGGCTCCGCTGTTGCCTTCGATCCAGCGCACGCCCGTCGAGGCTGGACGCAGCGTGAGCACTCCCGGCCGGTCGGGGAGGGCGTGGGTGCCGCTGCCCGACACTGCCAGCGTGCGCAGCGCGCCGCTCTCGTCGCGCAGGTAGAACGACGGCGCGCCCTTGCGGATGTGCTCCAGCACCCACGTCGGGGCGGGCCGGCCCTCCTGCTCCATGCGCGCAGCCACCCGCGCGAGGCCGAGCCGCTCCCACAGCTCGAAGGGACCCAGGTCCCACCCGTAGCCCCAGCGCATGGCGCGGTCGATGCTCGCGACGTCGTCTGCGACCTCGGCGGCGACAGTGGCCGCGTAGCGCAGGCAATCCCGTACGATTGCCCACGCGTACGCGGCCCCTGCGCCCTTCGCGTCGAACAGACCGTTCAGGCGCTCTCCCAGGTCGTCCTTGGCGCGCAACGCGTCGATCTCCGGGAAGCGCTCTTTCTTCTTGGGCCGGTAGGTGAAGGTCGTCAGGTCGAGTGCCTCGATCACGCTTTCGCCACCTTGGCCCGCAATTTTGCGGTAGAAACCCGCGCTGGTCTTGTCGCCCAGCCTATGCTCGGCGACCATGCGCTCGAGTACCGGAGCGGGGGCGAAGACGTCGATCTCGGGGTCGTTGGGCGCGGCCTCGCAGATGTTGCGCGCCACGTGCACGACGATGTCCAGTCCGACCAGGTCGCAGGTGCGGAACGTGGCCGTCTTGGGACGTCCGATCAGCGGGCCGGTCAGCGCGTCGACGGCCTCGACGGTGAGCCCCTGCTCCTGCATGAGCTGCACGCCACGCATCACGCCGTAGGCGCCGATGCGATTGGCGATGAAGTTGGGGCGGTCCTTGGCCAGGATCACGCCCTTGCCCAGGCGCCTCTCGGCGAAGGCGGTGATCGCCTCCAGCACCTCCAGATCCGTGCGCGGGCAGGGGACCAACTCCAGCAGGTGCATGTAGCGCGGCGGATTGAAGAAGTGGGTCGCCAGGAAGCGACGCTGGAACTCCGGCGAGCGGCCCTCCGCCAGCGCGGCGATGGAGATGCCGCTGGTATTCGTAGAGTAGACGGGACGTGGCGCGGCGAGCGCGTCGATGCGCGCCCACAGCGCGCGCTTGACGTCGAGTCGCTCGACCACCGCCTCGATCACCCAATCGCACTGGGCGATGCGCGGCAGGTCGTCCTCGAGGTTGCCGGGCTCGATGCGGCCGGCCAGCCGGGGCGCGAACAGCGGCGCGGGGCGCGTCCGGGCGAGCTGGGCGATGGCCTCGCGCGCCAGGCGATCGCGGACGGCTCGGTCCCCCGCGGTCAGGCCGCGCTGCGCTTCTGCGGGGATGGGCTCGGTGGCGGCAACGTCGAGCAGCAGCACGTCCAGCCCGCCGTTCACCAGGTGAGCGGCGATGGCTCGCCCCATGACACCGGCGCCCAGAACCGTGGCACGCCGGAAGACCCGGTCCGCTCGGATGTCGGTCATCTGGGTCCCCATTCAGAGCATACGGCGGCAGTCTCCGCCGGCTGGCCCTTGACTCCGTAGTGGCAAACCATTAAGGATGGCAAAGTTGCAAGGTTCAGGCGCCGCGATCTCCAGCCGGTGGCGTCCCGACGGCCCGCCGTGGATGAATGAATGGTCGTTCATTTCCACGTGGGTCGCAACGATTCCACCCGGAGGCCACAATGCCTCGCACGCCCCGTGCCCGTCCCTTCGGCGGGAGGGCTCGCCCGGCCCGCCGCACGGTGGCGGATGGCGCCCACTCCGCTCCAGCGGTGCGCGCCCGCCCCCCGGTGACCGGCCGCGTCCGCGCCACCCGGCGGCAGGACAAACGGGAGCGGATCCTGGCTGCCGCGATCCGTGCCTTCGCCGCCGCGGGCTTCCACGCCACGCGGGTGAGCGACGTGGCGCGCATCGCCGGGGTCGCCGACGGGACGATCTACCTCTACTTCCACAGCAAGAACGACCTGCTGGCCGCCGTGTTCGCCTCGGCGATGGAGCGATTCTCGGCGCGCGGCGAGGCGCGGCTGTGGGAGGACGACGATCCGGTGCACCAGCTGCAGCGCCTGATCGAGCTGCACCTGGAGCTGCTGGGGGAAGATCGCGACCTCGCGGTGGTCTTCCAGATCGACCTGCGACACAGCCTGCAGTTCCTCAGCGAGGTGAGCCGCGGGACGCTACGTGGCTACCTGGAGCTCATCGCCGGCATCGTCGCGCGCGGCCAGGGGGCCGAGCGCTTCGCGCCAGACCTCCCGCCCCTGGAGGCCGCCAAGCTCGTGTTCGGCGTGCTCGACGAGCTGGCCACCAACTGGGTGCTCAGCGACCGCAACTACCGCCTCGCCAGTAAGGCGCCCGAGGCGGCCGCGTTCCTGCTGCGCGCGCTAGGTGAGGGCGGGGCGGCGGGCGCGCCGGGCGCCCGGCCAACGGGTCCGGCGAGCACGACCTCGACCTCCACCGGCGCGCCGGCATCCGGGCCGGGATCCGGACGCGGCAACGAGAGCTGAGCCTCCGTGCGCATCCTGGAGGTCATCGATTCCGCGACCGTCGGCGGCGCCGAGGAGAACACGGCGCTCCTGGCCGCCGCGCTCGCGCGCCGCGGGCACGTCGTGGCGCTGGCCAGCCCCGAAGGCCCCTACACCGACCGGTTCGACGCCCTGCGCGCGCACGGCGTGACGACCCTGCGGCTGCCGCTGCGCGGGCCGCTGCGCGCGGCACGAGCGGAGCTGCTGGCCTTCGCCCGGCAGTGGCAGCCCGATCTCGTCCATAGCCACATGCTGCGCGCCGACGTGGCGGTAGCCATGCTGGGCGCACGCACGCCGTTTCGCCGCGCGAGCAGCGTTCACAACATCTTCCGCCTCGAGGTGCCGTCACGGCCGCGGCGCGCGCTCTACCGCCTGCTCGCGGCATGGGCGTACCGCCGCTTTGACGCGGTGCTCCCGGTGTCGGCGTTCGTCGGCGAGTACTTGCGCAGCTATCTGCACGTGCCCGCCGGCCGCATCGCGGTGGTCCCCAACGGCATCGACGCCGACGGCTTCCGCACCCGCGCCGCGGGCGGCCCAACCTCGAGTGTCCCGCCCACCCCCCCCGGCGGGCGCGTGCTGCTCAGCGTGGGCCGCCTCGACCACAACAAGGGACAGGAGTTGGTGATCGAGGCGGCCGCGCATCTGCGGCGGCCCGATCTGCGTGTGTGGCTCGCCGGCACGGGGCCACGCGACGTACGCCTGCGTGCGCTCGCGCGGGAGCGCGGCATCGCCTGCGAGCTGCTGGGGCGCCGCGACGACGTACCGGCGCTGATGGCCCGCGCCGACGTCGTGGTGCAACCCAGCCGCTGGGAAGCGCTGCCGAACACGGTGCTGGAGGCGCTGGCGCTGGGACGGCCGGTGGTGGCCACCGCGACCGGCGGCACGCCCGAGGCCGTCGAGCACGGGCGCACCGGTTGGTTGGTCCCGGTCGATGATGTCGTGGCCCTGGCGCGCGCCGTGGCGCAGGCCCTCGACGATCCGGCGCTCGCGCGGGCGCTGGGCGAGGCGGGACGCCGCCGCGTCGACGAGCGCTTCACGATCGCGCGGGCCGCGGAGCTGTTGCTTTCGCATCCGGGGCTGCAGCCGCCGCAGCGGGGACCGTAGGCGCCGCATCCACGCGGGAAGCCACGCCGCTCAGCCTAGGAAGCCCAGCGCCGATTGCGCTATGCTCCGGCTGTGAGTCTTTGGACCGCGCTCCCAGGGGAAGGACTGCAGACGTGAGCGAGATGACCGGCCGCAACGACCCAGCGAAGGTCGACGCAGTGGCCAAGGCCCTGGGCCGCATCCCGTCGGGGCTCTTCGTCGTGACCGCGCGCCGCGGCGAGGAGGAGACCTCCTTCCTCGCCTCGTGGGTCATGCAGGCGGGCTTCGCACCGCCGGCGGTCACGGTCGGCGTCGGGCAGACGCGACCGGCGCGGGCCTTCATGGAGCCGGCGGGCGCGCGCTTTGCGATCAGCGTGATCGGTGCCGACGAGCGCAGGAAGCTGGGGCCATTCTTCAAGCCGGTCGGGGCCGATCCGGGCGCCCTCGATGCGCTTGCGGTCGATCGCACGCCGGGGGGGTTGGCCGTCGTGCGCGGCTGCCTCGCCTGGCTGGAATGCGTCACGCTGCGCGCGATGCTCTCCGGCGACCACGTCATCGTGCTGGGCGAGGTGACGCGAGCGGTGCAGGCGCGCTCGGGCGATCCGACGGTACACGTGCGCCCCAACGGGCTCGACTACTGACATCCCCCGCGGCGCCAAGTGGGACGGGCAGGGCTCGGAGCGCCTTGCCGCGACGGTGGGCGCGCTTCTACCGTGCTGCCTCCACGAGCTTCTGTGCCGCCTCGCGATGGCGCGGCAGCAACGTCGGCAGGTCGACGGTGAGCAGCTCGCCCTCGTCCACCACGACGCGGCCGTTGACCACGACGGTGCGTGCCCGCAGCGGCCCGCACAGCAGCAGCGCCGCGACCGGGTCGTGGGCGCCGCTGAGTGCGATGTCGGCCAACCGGTCAAACACCGCGAAGTCGGCCGCCGCGCCCGGCCCCAGCCAACCGATGTCGTCGCGCCCCAGGCACGCAGCGCCCCCGCGGGTCGCCAGCTCCAGGGCCTCCAGCACGGTCATGGCCGACGCGCCGCCCACCAGCCGGCGCAGGTAGAGCGCCTGGCGCACCTCGTGGAGCGCATGGCCGGTGTCGTTGCTCGCGCTGCCGTCGACGCCCAGGCCCACCGGGCTGCCGGCGGCGCGCAGATCGGCCACGCGGCAGATCCCTGAGCCCAGGCGCATGTTGCTGGTGGGGCAGTGGGCGATCCCGATGCGGCGTCTGCCCAGGCGCGCCACCTCGGCGTCGCTGAAGTGGATCCCGTGGGCGAGCCACACGTCGTCGCCCATCCAGCCCACGTCCTCCAGGAAGTCGACTGGGCGCCGGGCGAAACGCTCCAGGCAGTAGCGCTCCTCGTCGAGGGTTTCGGCTAGGTGCGTGTGCAGGCGCACGCCGTGCGCGCGGGCGAGCAGCGCCGTTTCGCGCATGAGGTCGGCGCTCACGGAGAACGGGCTGCAGGGGGCGAGTGCGACGCGCAGCATCGCATAGGGTTGCGGGTCGTGCCAGGTCTCGACGACGCGCTGGCAGTCGCGCAAGACGTCCTGCTCGTCCTGCGTGCAGCGGTCGGGGGGCAACCCTCCCTGCGATTCACCCACGCTCATCGAGCCGCGCGTAACGTGGAAACGGATGCCCAGATCGCGCGCCGCGTGGATGGTGGCGTCCAGCAGATCCGGGGGAGCGCCGCGGGGGAAGAGATAGTGATGGTCGCTGGTCGTCGTGCAGCCCGACAGCAGCAGCTCCGCAAAGCCCACCTGTGCCGCCAGCGCGAGGTTCTGCGGATCGAATCCGGCCCACACCGGGTACAGGGCGACGAGCCAGTCGAACAGCTTCGCGTTGGCGGCCGGCCCGTAGGCGCGCGTCAGGTTCTGGCAGAGGTGGTGGTGCGTGTTGACGAGGCCCGGCACCACGACGCACCCATCGAGGCGGCGCACGACCTCGTCGCGCGCGGGGGCCGGGGTGCCCGGGCCGGTTTCGACGACGCGGTGCCCCTCGGTCCGCAGGTAACCCCCGCGGATCACGGTGCCCGCCGGCGCCATCGTGACGAGCGCCTCGGCACCGACCCAGAGCGTGCGGACCGCCGACATCGCGCGGGAGTCTACCAGGGACCGAGAGTTCGGGCGATGACCGGGTGATCTCGGCATTTGCTTGGAAACGGTGGGGTGCACCCTCGAGCAACACTAATTGTTGTCATACAGCATATTCGAGTCAGATAGTGTGGTCATAACAACAAAGACAGACAACAAAATCAACGGGAGCGGCGCAGTCGAGAAACAATCAACTCTTTTATTTTCAATATGTTATATCGATTCGTCCCCCGGACGTCGCCGCTGGCACCATGCTTGCCTTGGCCAAGACTGCCACGCTGTCGAGAGCGCGATCCAAGGTCGCGGCGCTCGTCGGCGAAGCCGGCCGGACCCAGCGGGGGCCGCCCGGCGGGTAGAGAGATCGGACCTGAGCGCCATTCTGGGTCGCGCGCTCCCACGGTCGCCTCACTGCGACGTCTTCGAGGCCGTGGAGAGTGCCCCACACGGGCGCGGTGCAAAAGGCGATCAGGGACGGTCCTTCACAAGGCTTGGGTTCCCGGGAGTTTGGCGAGAGCTCTCGCACGCGCCCCGCCAGGGGCGCAGGAACCCTCTCTGGCAACGAAGGCGAGCGGCTTTGGCGAGAGGCCGCTTGCTGATCGAAGGGTCCCCAATACCTTTCGGTTGCCAGAACTGATGGGGGCGCCTTGGCGAGAGGCGCCCCTTCTCTATTTTTTCCGGACGGCTCAGCGCCGCATCGACGCGCGGACCCAGTCGGCCCCCTTGTTCTCCAGCGCATCCAGTGCGCCGCGGTACTCGCGTGGCAGCCGCGGGAACCCTTGGCCTGGCTCCGCCGACTCCAGCGTGGCCAGCAGCCGGCCGACCACCCGCGCGACCTTGCGCTCCGCCCGCTCGCGGGGTTTGGCTCCGGCCGCCAGCGCGTCCACGGTCGCTTCCAAGCTGCCGGAGTGCACGAACGCCTTCAGGATCTCGCCGTCGAGATAGTGGGTCAGCTGCGCGCGGTCCGCGACAGCCACACCCTCGCCTTCCTTCCGGCCGGCACTCAGCAGCCGGCTGGCCTCCAACAGGTTGAAGCGTGTGCTGCGCCACGCGGCGAGCAGGCGCTCACCGACGGACGGCGCAGCCCCACCTGTGGCGGGAGATCCCGCACCGGCCCGGCCGGGGGCGGCAGGGACCTCCTCGAGCCCGGGGCCGGGCCCGGCCTCGGGGGGTGCCTTGAGCGGCTCGGCGTGGATGCGCTGGCTGCGGAACACTTCGTTGAGCTGACTCATCGTGACGCGCTGGTGGCCTCGGCTGCGGATGGCCAGCGCCTCCACGATGTTCTGCAGCTCGCGCACGTTGCCTGGGAACGGGTGGAGCTCGAGCGCCTCGATCACACGGGGGTCGATGGCGGGTTCCCGGAGGCCGTAGTCCGCGTAGAAGCGCTTCAGGAACGCAGCGCTGAGCAGCCGGATATCGCCCGCGCGCGCCCGCAGCGGCGGCAGGCGCAGCGGATAGACGCAGATCCGATAGAAGAGGTCGATGCGGAACTCGCCGCGCGCCACCGCCTCACGTAGGTCCACATTGGTTGCGGCGATCACGCGCACGTCCACGCTGTGCACGGTCTCGCCGCCCACCGGCCGGAACTTCCCCTCCTGCAGCACGCGCAGCAGTCGCGTCTGGCTGGCGAGGGTCATCTCGCCGATCTCGTCGAGGAAGATCGTGCCGTGATGGGCGAGGTCGAAGGCCCCGCGACGATCGCGCACGGCCCCGGTGAAGGCGCCGCGCACGTGGCCGAACAGCTCGCTCTCGATCAGCTCGCGGGGGATCGACGAGCAATCCACGACCTCGAAGGGCCCGTTGCGCCGGGGGCTCGAGGCGTGGATCGCGCGCGCGACGAGCTCCTTGCCCGTACCGCTCTCGCCCTGGATCAGGACGGTGGCGCGGCTGTCGGCCAGCTCCACCATGTCGCGGAAGAGCTGGTAGATGGCGTTGGAGTCGCCCAGGATCTGCTGCAGCGGTGGGTAGCGCTCGCGCAGCTCGGCCAGGGCCATCTGGACCTGGGGCGGCTCCGGCCGCGCGGCCTCGGGCGCGGCGAACGGCACGGCGGCGCGCTCCAGCGCCAGTACGTAGAGCTCGGCCAGATTGGCGAACATCTCGAGGTCGCGCGCCGAGTAGCCGGCGGCGAGCAGCCGATGGCCGAGCACCAGGAAGCCGAAGAGCCCGCGGCGCCCGGGAAGCGGGCAGATCACTTCCGCGCCCAGCGGCGCTAGCGCGTCGCCGCAGCGCCGCAGGAACGTGCGCGCGGGACCGCTCGCGAGATCCTCGTCGGCGCGGAATGGCAGCGGCACCTCCGCCTCGACGAACTCCTCCGCCACCGTCACCGGGAGGTGCGCCTCGACCGGCCCGGAGACGTCCAGACCGAATTGTTGCAGCAGCTCCAGGCGCTCGGTGGACGGATCGAAGCGCAGCACGCATGCCGATCCCGCGCCCAGCACTCCGATCACCGAGAGGAGCACGCTGCGCGCCACCTCCTCGGGGTCGCGTGCGCGCAGCAGCTCACGGCTGGTCTCCACCAGCGTGAGCAACTCGAACATCTTCGCCTGCAGCTCGTCCTTGCTGAGCTGGGCGAAGTCGACGTATTCGCCGGCAAACGGGAGATCGTCTTCCTGGGAGGCCAACGCGGCGTCCTCCACGGCGGCAAGCGGGCGCAGGCAGCCTAGCATGCGCCCGCGCGCAGCGCCAATTCCCGCCGGCCGCGCGCAGCGCCGGTTCAGGTGGGCTGCTGGCCGTGCCCCGCCCCAGAGCCCGCGCCCGGCGCCTCCGTTGAGGGGGATGCGAGCGCATGCTACGCTTCGGCCCGTCCTCGTGAGCAAGTACGCATTGCAGGGAGGGGAGGTTCGCGGTGCGCAGGCTCCCAACGTCGATCGATCCCAAGTCCGCGGAGTTCCAGCGCAACGCCGAGGTGAACCGCCAGCGCGTGGCGCAGCTGCACGCGCGGCTGGCGGAGATCCGTCAGGGCGGGGGCGAGAAGGCGCGCAAGCTTCACACCGAGCGCGGTAAACTCCTCCCGCGCGACCGCATCGAGCGCCTGCTCGATCCGGGCAGCCCCTTCCTGGAGCTCTCGCCGCTGGCGGCCCACGGCGTCTACGACGGCCCCCTGCCGGCCGCTGGGATCGTCACCGGCATCGGCAGCGTCCACGGCCGCCAGGTGATGGTCATCGCGAACGACGCCACGGTCAAAGGCGGAACGTACCACCCGCTGACCGTCAAGAAACACCTGCGCGCGCAGGAGATCGCTCTGGAAAACCGCCTGCCATGCGTCTACCTGGTGGACAGCGGTGGGGCGTTCCTGCCGCTGCAGGCCGAAGTCTTCCCCGACCGCGACCATTTCGGCCGCATCTTCTACAACCAGGCGCGCATGAGCGCGACCCGCATCCCCCAGATCAGCGCGGTGCTGGGCAGCTGCACGGCGGGGGGCGCCTACGTCCCGGCCATGAGTGACGAGGTCGTGATCGTCAAGGAGCAGGGGACGATCTTCCTCGGTGGGCCGCCGCTGGTGAAGGCGGCCACCGGCGAGGAAGTCACCGCCGAGGAGCTCGGCGGCGGCGACGTGCACACGCGCGTGAGCGGAGTGGCCGACCACCTGGCCAAAGACGACGAGCAGGCGCTGCAGCTGGTGCGCAACATCGTGGAGAACCTGCCGCCTCAGACCAAGGCCGTGGCGCCCGCCGCCGCGCCCGAGCCGCCCTACTACGACCCGCACGAGCTCTACGGCATCCTGCCCGAGGACACGCGGCGCGGCTTCGACATGCGCGAGGTGATCGCCCGGCTGGTGGACGGCTCGCGTCTGCATGAGTTCAAGGAGCGCTACGGGACCACGCTGGTCTGTGGCTTCGCACACCTGTACGGCTACCAGCTGGGGATCGTCGCCAACAACGGCGTGCTGTTCAGCGAGAGCGCGCTGAAGGCCACCCACTTCATCGAGCTGTGCGGCTCGCGGGGGATTCCGCTGCTCTTCCTGCAGAACATTACGGGCTTCATCGTGGGCAAGCAGTACGAGCAGGGCGGTATCGCCAAGGACGGCGCCAAGATGGTCAACGCCGTGGCCAACGTGGCGGTGCCCAAGTTCACCCTGATCGTTGGCGGCAGCCACGGCGCGGGCAATTACGGCATGTGTGGGCGGGCCTATCAGCCGCGGCTCTTGCTCATGTGGCCTGGCGCGCGCATCAGCGTCATGGGCGGCGAGCAGGCGGCCAACGTGCTGGCGACGGTGAAGCAGGAGCAGCTCGCCCGCGAGGGCAAGGCGCTGTCGGCGTCGGAGGAGGCGGAGTTCAAGCGGCCGATCCTCGAAAAGTACGAGCAGGAAGGCAGCCCATACTATTCCTCGGCGCGGCTGTGGGACGACGGCGTGCTCGACCCGCTGCAGACCCGCGATGCGCTGGCCCTCGGGCTGGAGATGTCGCTGAACGCGCCCATTCCGCGCAGCGAGTACGGCATCTATCGTATGTAGTCGGGCGTCTGCCGCGTGGAGCTGTGCGTCGACCGCAGGCGGTACGGCCGCTACCGGGCGTAGCGGCCCAGTGGCACCGCTTCCGATCCCGCGAGCAGACCTGTCAGCGGGAGCGCCTTGCAGTCCAGCACGCGTCCCGGCGCGAAGTAGGGAAAGTCGAAGCGGATGGGATCGCCCGCGCGCTTGCCGGGCAACGGCATCAGGCGCGCCGTCAGCGGCTTGCCCAGGCGCAGCGCGAGCGCGCCGACATCGAGCAGCACCGCGGCGATCTGCTCAGCGTGAAGATCGCCGGGCAAAGGGACGGTGTCCAGGCCCGTGCCGCACACCGCCGAGTACAAGAGCAGCTCCGAGAGTGTCAGCGTCCCCTCGCCGGCGCGGCGTGCCAGTACGTCATCCTCCAGGACGGGCAGGAAGAGCCCCGAGAAGCCCACGCGCTGGAAGCGCGCGCGGTCCAGCGTGTCGGTCAAAAACGCCGCGGCGGCCGCGCTGCCGTGCAGCCCCAGCGCCGGCAGGCCCAGACTCTCCAGGGCGGCGCCGATCGAGCGCGCCTGCTCGGGGTAGGGCGCCAGGGACAGGTCGATCCCGCTGAAAGCAATGGCGCAGTCGCGCGCTACCGCGGTGCAGATGCGCTGCAGGTCGCGCGCGCGGGACTCCAGCAGTTGCAGCAAGCGGGCCCGCGCCGCAGCCAGCGAGTCCGCGCCCAGAAACGCCGTCACGGCCAGGTCGGCGGCCTCCGTCGCCAGCGCGAAGCAGGGCGGTCCGCCGCCGTGGTAGGCAGCCGGCAGGAACGGAACGCCGGCCGTGACGTTGGCCAGCGCGGCGAAGCGCAGATTGGCGAAGCCGTCGCCACCCAACGGTGCGCAGCGGTGAATCACCCGGGCGGCACGCCGCACAGCGCCCAGCGACAGCCCGCCCGCCGCGGTGGCGATCTCGGCGGCGGCGAACACCGACCGGGTCCCGGCCAGCACGTCGGGGATGGCCTCGCTCCAGGCTTGCGGATCGGCCAGGCGCACCGGACCCAGCGTCACGAAGTCGATGTTGTGGGCAGCGGCCTCCTCCTCGAGCCGGCGCGCGAGCGGCGCCAGCCCGGCGGGCTCGATCCCGGGCAATGTTGGACAGGGGGGCAGCGCCAGCCGGGTCGTCTGGACCTCCCAGCCCTCGCGGGTGAGTGCCGAGCGGGCTGCTGCCAGCGATACCCCGGCCCGCGCGGCCGCCTCGCCGGGCCGGGCCGGGTCGGCGTCCATGAAACAGGTGACCGAGCGGACCTTCATTGCGGCCTTTCGGCGAGCGGGCTCAGCCGTCGCCTTGGAGCGTGATGCTGATCGGCGCTCGGCCAGCCGCGTGCGCGCGAGTGGAGGGGCGCTCCCAATGGGGCGTGCGACGGAGATCCGCCGAGCCGCCCGACCTGGCTGACGTTGCCACGGCGGCGGCGGCGTGTCGATGGGAGGGCGCAGAACGCCGTTGCGCCGCGTCGCAGGCTGGCCCGATACTGGCGGTTACTGTAGGGGTCGTCGGTCCCCTGGCGGCCGAATCGGGAGGCCCCCAGTCTGACATGATCGCTCGCGCGGCACGCCGCCCCTGCCGGCTCGCCCGCAGCGGCCACACTGCCGGACACCTGAGGCTTCGCCAACCAGGGGGAGACCGTGAACATCCTCGTCGCCGAGGACGATCCGGCCAGCGCGCTCCTGCTCGAACGCATCCTCACCCGCAAGGGTCACCACGTCCGGAGGGCTACGGACGGCCAGCAGGCCCTTGACGCGCTTGCGCGTGAGCGCTTCGACGCCGTGCTCACCGACTGGATGATGCCGTCGATGGACGGGATCGAGCTCATCCGCCGCGTGCGCGCCGCATTCGACCCGCCGCCCATCCTGATGATGATCACAGCGCTGGATTCTCCCACGGCCCGGGCGCGCGCCCTGGAGGCGGGCGCCGACGACTACCTAGCCAAGCCCTATGACCCGCAGGAATGCGTCGAGCGGCTCCATACCCTGTCGGCGCGCCGGGAGCAGCCGGCGCCGGCGAGCACCGGCGCGCGGATCACCCCGCCCGCGGCGCCCGCTCCGTTCGTGGGGGTTTTCCTGGTCGCCAGCACCGGCGGGCCCACCGCCATCAGCGAGATCCTGCGCGGGCTCACCGTCGACTCCCCGGCCGCCTTCTTCGTCGTGCTCCATGGCCCCAACTGGATGGTGGCTACGTTCGCTCGCGCCCTGGAGCGCGACACCCCCATGCGTGTACGCATCGCGCAGGACGGCTTGAACGCGGTGGCCGGCGAGCTGTACATCGCGCCGGGGGGACACCACCTGACGATCGAGCCGCGCACGCTGACGCTGCGCCTCGTGGACTCCCCGCCCGAGAACTACGTGCGTCCTTCAGGGGACCTGCTGCTGCGCAGCGCGGCGAAGGCGTTCGGGTCCAGCGCGGTGGCGGTCGTGCTCACCGGCATGGGCCGCGATGGGGCGCTGGGGGCCGAGCAGGTGTCCGGCGCCGGCGGCGTCGTGATCGTGCAGGATCCCGAGACCGCCGTCGCGCCGACGATGCCCAGCACGGTGATCCAGATGGGGGTCCCCTGCACCGTGGTACCGCTCTCGCAGATCGCCCGCAGCCTCGCGCGCTCCATCGAGCAGCGCTCGCGCGCGAGCCGCACGGCGTGACCGCGCGGCGCGGCCCGCCCCGCCCGCCCTGCGACGCCGTGCGCGGTCACGCCGGCGCCCCTGGCCCGCCGCCGCGCCTCGCTGCAAACGAGGGGGCAGGGGGCACGCGCCCGCGAGCGGCCTTGAGGCGGCTGCGCGCGGCGGGCTACACTGAGCGCTCGCCGCTGGGGACAGCCCAGCAGCGCCCCCCGATCGGCCCCACAGCGGAAGGTCCAAGCCGATGATCTCCAAGACCCTGTTCGCCGATCACCTCGAGCACCTGCTCGGCGAGTGTGCGGGCGCGCTCGAGCTGAGCGCCCAGCACAAAGCCCCCTTCGGCGGAATCGTCTTCCATGCCGGATCCGCCGTGGCCTACCACGCCGACGATCAGGACGTCTCCTTCCACACCGTCCCGCATTTCGCGCGCTTGGCGCCGGTGCCGGGGCCCGACCATCTGGTCGTGATGCGTCCCGGGCACCGCTTCACGCTCTACCGCGTGGTTCCGCGCGACTACTGGTACGAGCCCCCCGCCGATGTGGACCATCCCTACGCAGCGTGCATGGACGTCGTCCCGGTGGAGTCCGCCGAGCAGGCGTGCGAGGCCGCGGGCGACGTCGCCGACTGTGGGTACGTTGGCAGCTCGCCCACGCTGGCCGCGCGCCTGGGGATCGGCGCCGGCGCCGTGCAGCCGGCGGTGCTGGTGGCGGCACTGGACTGGAGCCGCGGGCAGAAGACGCCGTACGAGGTGGAGTGCATCCGCGAGGCGGCGCGCATCGCCGCTCGCGGACACGCTGCGGTGCGCCGCCTGATGGCGCAGGGGGAAAGCGAGCGGGCGCTGCACGCCGCGTATCTGGAGGCTGCCGGGATGACCGAGCTGGAGAGCCCCTACGGCAATATCATCGCCTGGGACGACCGCTCGGCCATCCTCCACTACCAGAGCAAGCGCACGACGCCACCGCGGCCGGGCGCGGCGTTCCTGATCGACGCCGGCGCGATGTGCTTCGGCTACGCCAGCGACGTCACGCGCACCTACGCTCGCAACGGCGTGCATCCGGTCTTCCGTGCGGCGCTGGATCGCGTCGAGGCGATGCAGCGCGAGCTGGTGGCGGCCGTGGCGGCCGGCAAGCCGTACCTCGAGCTGCACGTCCAGGCGCACCGTGGTACCGCCCGCATCCTCAGCGAGCTGGGGATCGTGAAGGTGGATGCGGACACGGCGCTTGCCAAGGGCCACACGCGCCCGTTCCTCCCGCACGGCCTGGGACATCATCTGGGGCTGCAGGTCCACGACATCGGCGGGCGCCAGGCCACGCGCGCGGGTGGCACGCTGCCGCCTCCCGCCGAGTATCCCTACCTGAGGACCACACGGGCGCTCGCGCCGGGGCACGTCGTGACCATCGAGCCCGGTCTCTACTTCATCCCGATGCTGCTCGCGCCCTTGCGCGACGGTCCCGACGCCCGCGACCTCGACTGGCGGCTCATCGACGCGCTTCTCCCCATGGGCGGCATCCGTGTGGAGGACGACGTGCTCGTCACCCCGACGGGCCGCGAGGACCTTACCCGGCCGCTGATTCCGGGGCACCTGGAAGGCTGACGGCGGCGCGATCGCCGGCTTGCCGAGCAGCCGGCGCTCGGGGCGCTCCGGGTGCGCCGACGAAGGACGGGCCCGGCGTGAAGCCGGGATCACAGAAGGGAAGGGCTCATGGCGGGGGACGTCCTGCGCATCGGCAACGCCGGCGGCTACTGGGGCGACGATCTGACCGCGCTGCGCCGCCAGATCGAGGGCGGCCCCATCGACGTCGTGACCCTCGACTTCCTGGCCGAGATCACCATGTCGATCCTGCAGAAACAGCGCGCCCGCGATCCGCAGGCTGGGTACGCCCGCGACTTCGTCGACCAGATGCGCGAGGTGATGCGAGAGGCGGTCGCTCGCGGCGTCACGATCATCACCAATGCCGGGGGCGTCAACCCCGACGGCTGCGCGCAGGCACTGGTGCGGCTCGCCGTGGAACTCAAGCTGGAGGCGTCGGTTGGCCTAGTGGCCGGCGATGACATCCTGGGGCGCATCGAGGCGTGGACGAAGGAGGGCGTTCGCCTGGACAACATGGACGACGGGCGGCCGTTCGCCGCGATCGCCGGGCGGGTGACGTCGGCCAACGCCTACTTCGGCGCCGCGCCGGTGGTGGAAGCGCTGCAGTTGGGGGCGCGTTTCGTGGTGACCGGGCGCGTGACCGACACGGGCATCACGCTCGCGCCCATGATCCACCGCTTCGGTTGGAAACCCACCGACTACGACCAGCTAGCCGCGGGCATCATCGCCGGCCACATCCTGGAGTGCGGCGCGCAGAGCACCGGCGGCAACCTCACCGACTGGGAGCGTGTGCCCGCGTTCCACAACATCGGCTATCCGATTGCGGAGGTCTCCCCCGACGGCTCGTTCGTCATCACGAAACACAAGGGCTCGGGTGGCCTGGTCTCGGCGCAGACGATCAAGGAGCAGCTCGTCTACGAGATGGGCGATCCCCGTGCCTACATCACGCCCGACGTGGTGGCCGACTTCAGCAGCGTGCGCTTGGAATCGCTCGGCCGCGACCGCGTGCGGGTCTGGGGGATCCGCGGCGCGCCGCCGACCCGTTTCCTGAAGGTGTCCATGAGCTACGCCGACGGCTACAAGGCCAGCGGCGCCGTGATCGTCTGCGGACCGCAGGCACGCGCCAAGAGCGAGGTGTTCGCCGAGATCCTCTGGAAGCGCCTGCCCCACTACGAGGAGCAGCTGACCGAGTACGTGGGCGCCGACGCCACGTGGGGCCCGCTCTCGCCGGGCCGGGAGGCCAACGAGATCTACCTGCGCTTCGGCGCACGCGACCACGACCGCGAGAAGCTACGCGCGTTCAGCAAGACGCTGCCGGCGCTGATCCTCTCCGGTCCGCCTGGAGTGGCGGTCACGGGCGGGCGGCCCGAGATCCAGGACGTCGTGGCCTACTGGCCGGCGCTGATCCCGCGCGAGCGCTGCCAGGCAGCGGTCGTCGTGCTGTGCGGCGAGCGGCGTGAGGAGGCGCTGGTCGCCTTCGAAGGACCGACCGGCAGCGGGACGGTCGAGGGGCCGTCCGTGCACGAGCTGATGCAACCGGGGCAGCACCCGCCGCGCCCCACGGGGCACACCGTTGCGGTGCCGTTGAGCCGCCTTGCCTATGGCCGCTCGGGCGACAAAGGTGACACCTGCAACATCGGCGTGATCGCGCGCCACCCGCTGCTCTACCTGTGGCTGCGTGACGCGCTCACCGCCGACGTGGTGAAGGCCCGTTTCACGGGCCTCGTCCAGGGCAAGGTCGAGCGCTTCGAGGTCCACAACCTCTCGGCGCTGAACTTCCTGCTCCACGGGTGCCTGGGCGGCGGCGGGACGCTCTCCTTGCGCATCGATCCACAGGGCAAGACGCTCAGCCACGCGCTCTTGGCGATGGAGGTGGAGGTGGACGAGGCCTGGCTGAAGCTGGCGGACTCCACCGACGAAGTGGCGGGCGGAGGCAGGTACTGATGGCGGAGGTCCTGCGAGTCCAGCGCCGCGACGAGCTCCTCGAGCTTCGCCTCCACCGCCCCGACGTGCACAACGCCCTCGATGAGGAGCTGATCGCCGCGCTGACCGCGGCGATCCGCGCGTTATCCGGCGAGCCCGCGGTGCGCGTCGTCGTGCTCTCCGGCGAGGGCAAGAGCTTCTGCGCCGGTGCCGACATCGGCTACATGCAGCGCCTCTCCACCTACGATCGCGATGCGAACCTCGCCGATGCCAGGACACTGGGCGAGCTGTTCCTGGCGCTGGCGGAGTGCCCCCGGCCGGTCGTGGCCAGGGTGCACGGTGTCGCCCTGGGCGGAGGGGTCGGCCTGCTGGCCGCGTGCGACATCGTCGTCGCCGCGGAGGACACGAAGCTGGGCTTGAGCGAGGTACGCCTGGGGATCCTGCCGGCCGTGATCTCGCCCTTCGTCGTGCGCCGCATCGGCCCGGGCGCGGCGCGGCCGTTGTTCCTCACCGGCGATCGCTTCGACGCCCACCGCGCCCTCGCGTTGGGGCTCGTCGACATCGTCGTGCCGGCGGCCGAGCTCGATGCCGCCGTCGCGCGAGTCGTGGCGTCGCTGGGCCAGGGGGGCCCCGGCGCGCAGGCGGCCATCAAGCGACTGCTGGACGAGATCGGGCCGCTGTCGCTGGGCGAAGCCGCGCAGCGCACGCCGCCGTTCATCGCCGCGCAGCGCGCAACGGAAGAGGCCAGGGAGGGGTTTGCCGCGTTCTTCGAGAAGCGCCCGCCGCGCTGGGCACATCCCCCCAAGGACGCGCCGACGTGAGCAAGCCCGCCCGCAGTGCCCGCGCCGCCGGCCGCCGCCCCGCTTCGCACGCTCACTGCGCCAGCGCGGCGACGGTGCGCCCGCTGCGCCGCATTCTGATCGCCAACCGCGGCGAGATTGCCGTGCGGATCGTGCGCGCGTGCCGCGAGCTGGGGATCGGGTCCGTGGCCGTGGCCAGCGAGGCCGACCGCATCGCCCTGCACGCGCAGCTCGCCGACTCGGTCGTGGAGATCGGCCCGCCGCCGCCCCGGGAGAGCTACCTGTGCATCGACCGCATCCTCGACGCCGCGCGGGCCACCGGCTGCGACGCCATCCATCCCGGCTACGGATTCCTCGCCGAGAACGCCACCTTCGCCCGCGCCGTGCGCGACGCCGGGTTGATCTTCATCGGCCCACCGGCTGAGGTCATCGAGGCCATGGGCAGCAAGATCGCCGCGCGCGAGCGGATGCGCCAGGCGGGCGTGCCGGTGGTGCCCGGCGGGCTGCTGCCCGACGGCGACGACGAGGCCGCCTGGCGCCACGCCGCCCGCGCGGTCGGCTATCCCCTGCTGGTCAAGGCCGCCGCGGGCGGCGGAGGCAAGGGCATGCGCCGTGTGGACGATGAGGCGCAGTTACCGGCCGCCATCGGCGCGGCGCGCCGGGAGGCGGCGTCCGCCTTCGGCGATCCGACGGTCTACCTGGAGCGGCTGCTGCACAACCCGCGCCACATCGAAGTCCAGGTATTCGGCGACCTGCACGGCAACGTCGCGCACCTGGGTGAGCGCGAGTGCTCGATCCAGAGACGCCACCAGAAGATCATCGAGGAGTCACCGGCTGCGGGACTGGCGCCCGCATTGAGCGCCAGCATCCGCGACACGGCCGTGCGGGCGGCGGCGGCCGTGGGCTACGTCAACGCTGGCACCGTCGAGCTGCTGCTGGACGCCTCGGGCGAGTTCTATTTCCTGGAGATGAACACCCGCCTGCAGGTGGAGCACCCCGTCACCGAGTGGGTGACCGGCGTGGACATGGTGGCCGAGCAGATCCGCATCGCCCAGGGGGAGCCGCTGAGCTGGGTCTTGACGCCACCGGCGGGGGCCGAGGCACCCGAGCGGGCGCGCAGCGGCGTCCAGCGCCCCGCGGGCGCCGCACCGGCGGCGCGCGGGCATGCCATCGAGGCGCGTCTCTACGCCGAGGATCCAGCTGCGGGCTTCCTGCCGCAGACGGGGAGGGTGCTTCTCTTCGAGCCACCGGTGGGGCCGGGGGTGCGCGTCGACACGGGGATCGTGAGCGGCGCGGAGGTCACGCTGCACTACGACCCGCTGATTGCCAAGGTCAGCGCCTGGGCGCACGACCGCGACGCGGCGCGCCGGCGGCTGGTTGCGGCGCTGCGCGAGACCGTGCTGCTCGGTCCGCGCAGCAACCTGCAGTACCTGATCGCGATCTTGGAGCACCCCGCGTTCGCCGGCGGCCGCACGCATACGGGTTTTCTCGACGAGCACCTGCCCGGCGGGCGCGCTGGGGATGCTCCGGCCACCGCCTCCCTGGGCGAGCCGTTGCCCGCGGTTGCGCTGCTGGCCACCGCTGCCGTGCTCCTGCGCTCCACGTTCGCGCCGGGGGGTGGTGCGGGCGGCTCCGCAGGCTCCGGGCACGCTGCCGCGGATGCTGGCCACAGGGCGGGGATCGCGTGGTCGTCGCTCGGGCCGCTGCGTCTGGGCGAGGGCGAGACGCATTGATGCGGATGCTGCTGCAGCAGGGCGACCTCCGCCACGTGCTGGAGGTGCGCACCGAAGGGTCCTGGCTGGTGCTGGAGCGCAGCGGCGCGTCGCCGCTGCGCGTCGAGCTGCTCGCGCGGGACGCCTCGACGCTCTTGCTGCGCGTCGACGGCCGGCTCAGCCGCGCGCGGTACGCGTTCGACGGGCACGATCTCCACGTCCAGGTGGAGGGTCATGGCGCGCGCTTCCACCTGGTCGACGAGCAGGAGGAGCAGGACCAGGAGGCGGCGGCGGGCAGTCCCGTGGTGCGGGCGCCCATGCCGGGCAAGATCCTGGCGGTGCTCGTGCAGCTCCATGAGCCGGTGAGCGCCGGCCGGCCGGTCGTGCGTATGGAGGCCATGAAGATGGAGGTCGACGTGGCCGCCTCGGCGGCGGGGACGGTCGCGTCGATCCACGTGAAGCCCGGAGAGCTGGTCGGGCCCGAGGCTGCTCTGGTGACGCTGGCCCTGGGAGCGGCCTAGCCGCCCGAGGTGCGGCCCGGGGCCGTCGCCTCGCGGCCTCACGGGGCGCAGCGTAGGTTGCGCGCCGCTCGCGCGGCGGACGGCGAGGTGCTGATGCCCCGCATCGATCACTGCGGTCGCGAGCTGCGCCTGACCTTCTGCACGAACGTCCTGCCCGGCACCGATGTCGCGGCAATCCTGGGCAATCTCGACCGCATCGTGCCGGCCGTGCGGGCGCAGACCCTTGGCGACGCGGCCGGCTCGCCGTTCGGGCTGGGGCTTTGGATCCCGGCCAGCGCGGCCTTCGAGCTCGACTGCGACCGCGGCCGGGCGCGCGCATTCGGCGAGGCGCTCACCCAGCGCGGTCTGGAGCCGTTCACGCTCAACGGGTTCCCCTTCGGCGATTTCCACCAGGCGCGCGTGAAGGAGCAGGTCTATCGCCCGACCTGGGCCGACCCGGAGCGGCTGCGCTACACGCTGGCGCTGGGGCGCCTGCTCGCCGCGTGGGTGGGCAGCGACGAGACCGGCTCCATCAGCACGCTGCCGCTGGGTTACAAGCCGTGGGGCGAGGCCCCTGATTTCAAAGAAGCGTGCGCGAGGCAGCTTCTGGAGCTCGCTGCCGAATGGGACCGCCTCTGGCGGCAGACCGGGCGGCATCTGGTGCTCGGGCTGGAGCCGGAGCCCGCGTGCACCCTGGAGACCACCGCCGAGGCGATCGACTTCTTCCAGCGCTACCTGCTCTCGGCCGCGGCGATGCGCACGCTCCACTCCTTCGGCGTCGGTTACGCGCGCGCCGAAGACGTCGTGCGCGGGCACCTGGGGCTGTGCTTCGACGCCTGCCACCAGGCCGTCGAATTCGAGGCGATGGAGGAGTCGCTCGACCACATCGACCGCGCTGGGATCACCATCGCCAAGCTGCAGATAAGCAGCGCGCTCGACATCGAGCGGCCCGGGGCCTCGTCGGAGTTGCTGGCGACCCTGGCGCGGTTTGCCGAGCCACGCTACCTGCATCAGGTGGGAAGGCCGCCCAGAGACGCATCGTCCGGTTCGCGCGCAGCGCCCACGGCGTCGGGTGCCGCGGTCATCGCGACCGATCTGGAGACACTGCTCGCGAGACCCGACTCCGCATGGCTGGCAGCCGACCGCTGGCGCGTGCACTTCCACGTGCCCATCCACCGCGCCACGGTCTCGGGCCTGGGCACCACCCAGGCCGAGCTCCTGCGCTGCCTGCGGCACGTGCTCGCGCACGACCGCACTCGCCATCTGGAAGTCGAGACCTACACGTGGGGCGTGTTGCCTCAGGAGCAGCTCGACGAGCCCGCGCTGTGCGCCGGACTCGCGGCGGAGTTGCGATGGGTCCGGGAGCGGATCGACGACGTGCGAGCAGCAGCGCGACGCTGAGCGCGGCCATGGCATCGGCAGCAACGCTGACGACGGCGCCGTGAGCGGCGTCGACGGCCAAAGCATCAGCGGCGCGCGCCGCGGTGGGCCGCCGGGGGCTCCCCCGTCAGCGCGGCAGCGCCGCCCGGCCTGCGAAGCCGGCCTGGAGCTCGTGGAACCACTGGATGCGGTCCCCGTCGGCCAGCTCCCAGCACAGGAACACCTCGCGGCCCTCGCGCACGTGGGGAAAATCCACCAGCCCCCGCCGGATGTCCTGGATGAGGATCCCGGCGCTCTGGATCTCCCGCAGCGCGTCCCCCAGCTCCCGGTCGCTGGAGAAGTAGTGGCGGGAGTCGAACCCGCCGCCGTTGCCACCCACCCGGTGCGCCTGCTCCTGGATCACGGAGATCTCGTCCTCCACGGAGTCGAGGATGGCGTGGATGCGAGCGAAAAGCTCGCGCAGCCGGGGAACCCACCGGTCCGCGGCCTCCGGGGTGAAGTGCGTCGTGAAGTGACGTGCGCCCATGGTCCGGCACCCCCGTGCTGGAAAGCCCCGCGCGGAGCCTGGCGTCGCCGCCCGCTCGCGACTAGAGTTGCGCGGCCGGGGCGAGACTCTACCACCGGGGGCGCCCCGCTAAGGAAGGAAACGCCCTGCCGGACCGCCAACGCCGCGCCGACCTCGCGCTGGTCCTGGTGACCCTGGTCTGGGGGCTCACGTTTCCACTGCTGCGCCTGGCCCTGCGGGAGGTCGCGCCCCTGCAGTTCGTGGCCGCGCGCTTCTGCGCCGCCACGCTGGCGTTCCTGCCGATCGTGTTCCTGCGCGCCCGCGCCCGCCGCGCGCTGCGGGCGGTCCTATGGAGCGGCCTTTGGCTGGGAGCTCTGAGCTACCTGTGCTATCTGGCCCAGACCATCGGCCTGCAGACGGTCCCGGCCGGCCGGGCGGCGTTCCTCACCGGCCTCAACGTGATCCTGGTGCCCGTACTCGCGCCGTTGTTCCGCGCCGGGCGGCCCTCGCGCCTGGACATCGCCGGGGCGGCCCTGGCCACCGTGGGGATGTTCGTGCTGACGCAGCCCCAGCAGCCGGGCGCTGCAGGCCGTCTGCAGACGGGCGACCTCTGGATCCTGTCCTGCGCTGTCACGTTCGCCGTCTACATCCACCTGTTGCAACGGACGCTGCGTCGCGGCCCCGATGTCGACGCCTTGGCGTTCCTGCAGGTGCTGGGCGTTGGGCTGTGCGCGCTGGCGCCGGTGCTGACAGGGCGCAGCGACCACTGGCGGCCCCCGGGGAGCTGGAGCGCGGCGCTGTGGGTCGCGGTGCTGGTGTGCGCGGTGCCGGCCACGGTGGGCACCTTCTGGTTGCAGACCCGCTACCAAGGGCAGACCACGCCCCAGCGGGCCGCGCTGATCTTCGCGCTGGAGCCTGTCTTCGCCACCGCGTTCGCATTCGCCATCCTGCGCGAGACGCTCACGGCAAGGCAAACGCTGGGCGCGGCGATCATCCTCGCGGCGATCCTGCTGGTGGAGCTGTGGCGGACGTCGCCGGCGGCTCCTTCCGCGGCACAGGCGGCGGCAGACGCAGGGCGGCCGGCGCGGTAGAATAAGATTAGCTCGCGGTGATCGCCGGCGCGCGAGCGGCGCGGCGGCTGCGACAGTGCGACAAAGGGACGCGTGACCGTGCCGACCAACGACGCCCGGATCCGCTTCACTGCGATGGTGCAGCTGGCCGACAAGGACATCGACCTGCTCGCCGCCTGCCTGCTCCTGGCCAAGGAGGACCATCCGGCGCTCTCCGTCGCGCATTGGGTGCACGCGGTGGACGCAATCGCGGCGCGCCTGCGCGGCCGCATCACGCCCGGCGGCGGTTCCCACAACGCGGTCTACGCCATCAACAGGATCCTGTTCGACGAGCTGGGCTTCCGCGGCGACAGCGAGCACTACGATGATCCGGACAACTGCATGATGCACCTGGTGCTGCAGCGCCGCGTGGGAATCCCCATCACGCTCTCGATCCTCTACATGGAGGTCGCGCGACGACTCTCGCTGCGCGTGCGCGGCGTGGGCTTCCCGGGCCACTTCCTCGTGCGTTGCCAGGACGTCTTCGGCACGGTGTTCCTCGATCCGTTCCACGAGGGCAAGCTGCTCCTGCGCTCCGATCTGGAGGAGCTCCTGCGGCGCCTGCAGGGCCCATCTGCGCAATTGCTGCCGGCGCACATCGCGCCGGTCGGCAACAAGGCGATCCTGACCCGCGTGCTCCACAACCTGAAGGGGATGTACTACCACCGCGGCGACTTCCAGCGCACGCTCGCCGCCGTTGAGCGCATCGTGCTGCTCAACCCGCACCTGCCCGACGAGCTGCGCGATCGGGGCCTGCTCTACAGCCTCACTGGGCGGCGTGAAGCCGCCATCGCGGACCTGCGCGACTACCTCGACCGCTGGCCCGACGCGCCCGACGCGGCGCGCATCCGGGAGCATCTCAGCGAGCTGCAGGCTCAGGGGCGCGCATGAAGCTCGTGTTCGTCTGCTACGCCAATGCCGTCCGCAGCCAGATGGCCGAGGGCTATGCCCGCGCACGGGCACCGCGCGGGGTGGACGTGCACAGCGCAGGCCTGATCGCGGTGGGGCTCCATCCCCGCGCGGTCAGGGCCATGGCGGCCATCGGCGTCGATATCACGGGACAGTGGAGCAAGACGCTGGCAGAACTGGATCCGGCCGGGTTCGAGGTGGTGGTGAGCCTCAGCGATCGCGCCCGCAGGCCGTGCGCGGCCTTCGCGCCGGCGGCGGAGCACCTCCATTGGCCGATCCTCGATCCGGTGGGCGTGCGCGCCAGGAGCGAGGAGCTCGATGAGATCTTCGCCATGACGCGCGACGACATCATGGCGCGCGTCGATGCGTTCCTGGCCGAGCGTTTCGGCGCCGCGCGACTGGCCGCGCTGCCGCCGTCGCGCTAGAGCGCGCCGCCCGCGATTGCGCCGGCGCCCGCCCCCCGAACCACCCGAAACGCGGGATCTCCTTCCCCCTGCGCTACTTGCTGGGCTTCCTCTTTTTCGGATTGACGCCCCTACCCCTTGTGGTAGGTTGCGCGCCCAGGCCCAAGATCTTGGGGCCCTCGGAACGAAAAGCTGTCCCACCAGGATCCCAGCTCGCCCGCGCCTTCGCCCTCCTGGTCAACAGCCCTGGCTCGCAGCAACCTCCCGCCGTGCAGGCGCCTCACCCCAGGGGGGCGCCTGCACCGCAGGAGAGGCAAGGGCCAGAGCCCCACGCCGGGGCAGCCAGCCGCCCGTGTTCCAGGGCGGGTTCCGGGGGAGGACATCGCGAGTCACTCAGGGCGCGGACGCCCGGGATCCGAGCACGAGGAAGGGGAGCGAGGATGACCCAGCGTGAGATGACTTCGGCGGCGCCTCCGGCCGCGAGCACGGCTGTCTACGGGAAGGGGATCCGGGTGGCGCGGCGATTCACCCGGCCGGGAGTGCCTCCGTTCGATACGGTCGAGTGGGAGCTACGGACGGCGACGATCGCTGACGAGAAGGGTGAGGTGCTCTTCGAGCAGAAGGACGTGGAGGTCCCTTCGACCTGGAGCCAGCTGGCGACCAATGTGGTCGTGAGCAAGTACTTCCGCGGCGGGCTGGGCCGGCCAGGCCGCGAGACCAGCGCGCGCCAGCTGATCGGCCGTGTCATCGACACGATCGTGCTGTGGGGCGAGCAGGGCGGCTACTTCGCCGCGCCCGAGGACCGCGATGCCTTCCGCGACGAGCTCTCCCACCTGCTGTTGCACCAGAAGCTCAGCTTCAACAGCCCCGTCTGGTTCAACGTGGGCGTCGAGCAGCGGCCCCAGTGCTCGGCCTGCTTCATCAACTCCGTGAGCGACACCATGGAGTCGATCATTGATCTGGCCAAGACGGAGGGTCTGCTGTTCAAGTGGGGCTCGGGCACGGGCACGAACCTGTCGCCCATCCGCAGCAGCCGCGAGATGCTCTCCACCGGCGGCATCGCCAGCGGCCCGGTGAGCTTCATGAAGGGCTACGACGCCTTTGCCGGCGTGATCAAGAGCGGGGGCAAGACCCGCCGCGCGGCGAAGATGGTGATCCTCAACATCGACCATCCCGACGTCGTCGATTTCATCAACTGCAAGGTCGAGGAGGAGCGCAAGGCCTGGACGCTCATCGAGGCGGGCTACGACGGCAGCTTCCTGGGGACGGCCTACAACTCGGTCTTCTTCCAGAACGGCAACAACTCGGTGCGCGTCACCGACGAGTTCATGCGCGCCGTGATCGAGGACAAGGAGTGGCAGACGCGAGCCGTCACCAGCGGCAAGGTGGTGGATACCTATCGCGCCCGCGACCTGATGCGGATGATCGCCGACAGCGCCCACGTCTGCGGCGACCCCGGCATGCAGTACGACACCACGATCAACGACTGGCACACCTGCAAGGCCACCGACCGCATCTACGCCAGCAATCCGTGCAGCGAGTACATGTTCCTCAACGACACGGCGTGCAACCTGGCGTCTTTGAATCTGATGAAGTTTCGCGATGCCGAGTTGGAGTTCGACCCGGAGGGCTTCCGCCACGCCGTCTCGGTTGCCATCCTGGCGCAGGAGATCATCGTCGACAACGCCAGCTACCCGCGGGAGAAGATTGCCGACAACAGCCACCGCTTCCGCCCGCTGGGGCTTGGCTACGCCAACCTGGGGGCCTTGCTCATGAGCCGGGGGCTGCCCTACGACTCCGACGAGGGGCGCGACTATGCCGCGGCCATCACCGCCCTCATGTGCGGTGAGGCCTACCGTCAGAGCGCGACGATCGCCGGCCGCAGCGGACCGTTCGCCGCCTACCCGGAGAATCGCGACTCGATGCTGGGCGTGATCGGCAAGCACAAGAACGCCCTGGAGAAGATCAACCCGCACCGCGTCCCGGCGCGGCTTTTGTCCGCGGCGCGCGAGGCCTGGAAGGAGGCCTACACGCTGGGCGTCGACTACGGCTACCGCAACAGCCAGGTCACGGTGCTGGCGCCGACGGGGACCATCGGCTTCATGATGGACTGCGACACCACCGGCATCGAACCGGACATCGCCCTGATCAAGTACAAGAAGCTGGTGGGGGGCGGGCTGCTCAAGATCGTCAACCGGACCGTGCCCGAGGCGCTCGCCCGGCTGGGCTACACCCGCGAGCAGGCCGAGCGCACCGAAGCCTGGATCAACGACCACGAGACGATCGAGGGCGCTCCCGACCTTAGGCCCGAGCACCTGGATGTCTTCGACTGCGCGTTCAAGCCGGTCAGCGGCAAGCGCAGCATCCAGCACATGGGCCACGTGCGCATGATGGCGGCCTGCCAGCCGTTCCTGTGCGGTGCCATCAGCAAGACGGTGAACGTCCCAGAGGGCGCCAGCGTCGAGGACATCACGGAGATCTACGTCGAGGCGTGGAAGCTGGGGCTGAAGTCCATCGCCATCTACCGCGACGGCAGCAAGCGGACGCAGCCGCTCAACACCGGTCGCAGCAAGACCGACGACGCGGTGCGCAAGGGGCGTGCAGGCGACGATCCGATCGCGCCCTACAGGCGCCATCTCCCCGACGAGCGCCGGGCGATCACGCACAAGTTCTCCATTGCCGGCCACGAGGGCTACATCACCGTGGGCCTCTACGAGGACGGCAGCCCTGGAGAGCTGTTCGTGCGCATGGCGAAGGAGGGATCCACGATCTCCGGCTTGATGGACAGCTTCGCCACGGCCGTGTCCATCATGCTGCAGTACGGCGTGCCGCTGGACGTGCTCGTGCACAAGTTCAGCCACTCGCGCTTCGAGCCCAGCGGCTATACCAGCAACTCGAAGATCCCCATCGCCAAGAGCATCATGGACTACATCTTCCGCTGGCTGGCCATGAAGTTCCCGGCCAGCGTTGCCCCGCCCGCGGCGTCGGCGGCCTTCGGGGACCTGCCCGGGGGGTCGTTGGAGGGCTCGCCCGCGGGCGCTCCGCCCCCCGCGACGCCCAAGCCCGGCAACGGCAACGGGGCGGCACAGCAGGCCAAGGAGGCAGGCCATGTGAAGGCCCGCGAGAAGATGGTCTTCCAGCTCCAGAGCGACGCGCCGCCCTGCCACGAGTGCGGGTCGGTGATGGTGCGCAACGGGAGCTGCTACCGCTGCCTCAACTGCGGCGTGACCAGCGGCTGCAGCTGAGGCCAACGCGAGTCTGCGAAGTGGACGGGCGCCCTTGCCGGGGGCGCCCGTAGCCTTCTTCTGGCATACTGTCGCCGCGCCATGACCGACGTGCCCTTCGACATCACCCCGGTCGAGCTGGCCCGGCGCTTGCGAAGTGAAAACGCGCCGCTGCTGCTCGACGTGCGTACGAGCAGGGAGCTGCGCATCGCCTCGCTGCCCGGGTCGGTGCACATCCCGCTCCATCTGTTGCCGGCACGGCTGCAGCAGCTCGACCGTGGGCGCGAGATCGTCGTGCTCTGCCATCTGGGCGGCCGCAGCTCCTTCGCCGTCGAACTGCTGCGCGCCGCCGGGTTCGCCGCAGCGCGCAATCTCGCCGGCGGGATCGACCGCTGGTCCGCCGAGATCGACCCCGCGGTGCCCCGCTACTGAGGCCTGCCGCCGCCCCATGACACCCGACGCACCGCGCTTCACCAAGATCGTTGCCACGCTCGGGCCGGCGAGTGCCACCCCGGACCAGATCGCCGCGTTGGTCGAGGCGGGCATGGACGTGGCACGCCTCAACGCCAGCCATGGCGATCACGACTTCTTCGAGCGCTCGATCGCCGGCGTGCGCGCGGCGAGCGCGGCCGCCGGGCGGTCGGTGGCGACGCTCTTGGACTTGCGCGGTCCCAAGATCCGCGTCGGGCGCCTGGCGGGTGGTGGGCCGCTGGTGCTGCGTGAGGGCGAGCGGCTGACCCTGACCACCGACGACGTGGAGGGCGTGGCCGGCCGCATCCCCTGCACCTACGAGGGCCTGCCGCGCGACGTGCTCCAAGGCGACGTGGTGCTGCTGGACGACGGCCTGATGGAGCTGCGCGTGACCGCGGTGCCTTCGACACGGGAGGTCGTCTGCGTCGTCGTGGCCGGCGGATCGCTCCTGCCCGGCAAGGGTATCAACGTTCCGGGCCGCGCGCTCTCGGCGGCGGCCTACGACGCCAAGGATCTCGACGACCTAGCGGCCGGGCTGCGGTTGGGAGTGGATTACGTGGCGCTCTCCTTCGTGCGTAGTGGCGAGGACGTGGCGGCGCTGCGGCGTGAAATCCGCCGCCTGGGGGGCAACCTGCCCATCATCGCCAAGATCGAGAAGCCGCAGGCGCTCGACGCGCTGCCGGCGATCCTGGAGCAGTCCGACGGCATCATGGTGGCGCGCGGCGACCTGGGTGTGGAGATCCCCCCGGAGCGGGTGCCCAGCGTCCAGAAGGCCCTCATCCACGAGGCGGGCGAGCGCGCCCTGCCGGTGATCACGGCCACACAGATGCTGGAGTCGATGGTGCACAACGTGCGCCCCACGCGCGCGGAGGCCAGCGACGTGGCCAACGCCATCTTCGATGGGACCGACGCGGTCATGCTCTCGGCCGAGACGGCCTCGGGCAGGTACCCGCGTAAGGCGGTGGAGATGATGGCGCGGATCGCCCGCGAGGCGGAGGGCTCGCCCTTCTACCTGCCCACGCGCCACCGCGAGCCCGGCGGGGATCATGCCGCCGTGTTCGCCATGGCCGCCGCGGCCGCGCGCGTCGCGGCCCAGACCGCAGTGCGGCGCATCGTGGTCTACACGCTGAGCGGCAACACCGCGCGCATCATGAGCAAGCTCCACCCGCGCTGCTCAATCGTGGCGTTGTGCCCCGACCCGGCGGTGTGCCGGCGCATGGCGCTGCTGCACGGGGTCATTCCGTTCCAGACGAGCTTCTCGCCGACGACCGACGACATGCTGCGGCTGGGCGACCTCGAGCTGCTGCGGCGTGGCCTGGCCCAGCCGGGCGAGACGGTGGTGGTGTTGGGCGGCACGATGCAGCTCGCCGGCGCGACCAACATGGTGCAGCTGCGCCGCCTGGAAGCGGCGGCGTGAGTGCCCCGCGGAGGGCGCGCTCGTGAGTGGGGGACGACGCAACGGCCGCCCATTCGCTTCGCTGCGAGCCCTCGCCGCGCTCCTGGCCGGTGGATGTATTCTGACCAACGGCTGTCATGGGGAGGATCTGTCGAAGGCCAGCGCGGAACGGATCTACCTCGTACGGTGCGCTCGCTGCCACGACGCCGACGGCGGCTCCCGTACGGCCAGCGAGAAGGCGCAGCGGCGCATCGACTTCCGCGATCCGATCTTCCAGCAGCTCAACCGTGATGCGCAGCTGCGCGAGGTGGTCGTGCACGGCAAGGGCAAGATGATGGGAGTGCCTGGGCTCTCGGATGCCGAGCTCGACTCGATCTTGACCTATGTCCGGCGGCTCGGGCTGGGCATGCTGGGGGTGGCGGGACCGGCGCCGGGGAGCTCGCAGTAGCGCATCAGACCGCTCGACAACCCGGTCGCGCAGCCGTAGTGTCCGGCCATGGCCCTGGCCCTGATCGTCCTCGAGGGATTGTCGGTGGTGGCCATCGTCGTGGCGTCCGTCGCAGGGCTCGTTGCAGCCCATGCTCTGCTCCCCGTCGCCGTCTCGCCGCGGACCCACGTCGTGCTGGCGCTGTCGGGCGCGATCGTGATCCTGTTCGCCCATTCGATGACCATGTTCTACTTCATCGGGACCGGTGTCCGGATGAAAGAGCTGGTGGCCGAGCACCGGGTGCGGGAGGACCTGATCACGCCCACGCGCCGTTTCAAGGCCAGGGTCTTCCCGTGGGCCACCATGGCGCTGCTCGTGACCATGGTGACGTTCATCGTCGGCGGAGGCGTCGACACCGGGAAGCTCCCCGGCTGGATCCATCTGATCCTGGCCCTGGGCGCGTGCGTGCTCAATTACGTGACCGCGCTCAGGGCCGTCCTCGCCATCCACGCCAATGTGCGCCTCTTCGACCATCTCGACGATCTGGTGGTCCAGGCGCGGCAGGCGGGCGGCGCGCCGCAGGGGGAGCGGTCCACCTAGGGCGAGGCAGGGCATACGCTGCGGGGCCGGCGAGGTGCGTGGGTGCGGCGGCCGCGAGGCAGGGGAGGGGCTCGATGAACGGGAATCTGGTGCTGGCCACCGCGCGGGGCATCTGGCGCACCGCGTGGCCGCCGCCGGCCGGCGAGGCCGCGATGAGCGCGCTGACCGTGGACGCACCCCGCGAGTCCATCGCGGCGCTGGGCGCCGCGGGCAACTTCGCCTGCGCGCTGGCCGAGGCTGGACGAGTTTTCATCTGGGACGGCGGCGCCATGATGTGGCGCGAGACGGCACGCTGGCCCGTGCCCGATCGAGAGCCGGTCACGGTCCTGCCGCTGGCCGATGGCCGCGTCTTGGTGGGGACACGGCCAGCGGCGGTGTGGATGCTGGCCGCCGGCGAGGCGTGGGGCGAACTCGGCCGGCTCGGCCCCGGGCCCGCGGCTGCCGCGGGGCCGGCACTCGACGGCGAGAGCGCGAGCCGCGTGAGCTCTCTCTGCGAGGATGGGGAGGGTGGCCTGCTGGCGGCTGTGACGCCAGGCGGGCTGTGGCGATGGGACGGCCATGAGTGGCGAGGCGTGGCACCGGCCGGCGAGCCCGGAGGGCTGCCCCGGGACGTCCAGGCCGTCGGTCGGGATCCGGGTCTGGAGGGCGGATTCTGGGTCGCCACCGGGGAGGGTCCCTTCCACCTTGCCAGCCCGGACGGGCCGGCAGCGCGCCGTCAGGTGCCCGCTGCAGCGGCGGTCCTCTCCCTGCGGACCGGACAGCGCGGCTTGCCCGCGGCGGCCCTGGCGGCCGCCGGGAGCGCCGTTGCAGGACCGCTGTGGCAGGAGGCAGCCGGTGTGGAGTTCGACGGCACCCATCTCCTACTGGCCACCCACGCGGGGGAGCTGTGGCGGCTGCCCCTGCAGGGGCCGCGGCCTCGTACGCCGTGGCTGGTGGACCTTCCGCGGCTGCGCGGCATGGCGCTGCTTGACGAGGAGGAGGCTGGCGGCGGTGCCGCCACCCAGGCCCCTGGTTGATCGCTCGAGCGACCGTCGCTAGGCTGCGCGGCAGGGGGGAGGTGTGCTCCATGGTCTCGCCTGCGCATCGGTGCGCGATCCTGTCGGAAGAGGCGCAGCGCGCCGCGGCCATACTCGCCACCGCAACCAGTGCGATCGCAGCCGCGACCGCGGCGGTCCGCGCTGTCTCGGCCGTCTTGGCCACGGTGGCGCTGCTGCTGGCGCCCGCCGCCGCGTCGGCCCAGCGCTCCCCCAACTGGAACCAGGACCACGATCCGTACGTGGCGGCGGTCGGGCTGGCAGCCGGCCTCACCAGCGGGACCGGATTGGCGATGCGGTGGCCGGCGCTGCCGCAGACGATGGCCACGCTCGCCGGAGGGATCTGGCGGCAGAACGGCAAATCGGACTGGAACCTCGGGCTAGAGCTGCATCTCGTATTGCGCCAGGCCGTGCGGACGCGTCTGTTCGTGGGCCCGGCGCTAGCCGTCTACCACGACGGCAACGGCGGCGGGAGCAATTGGAATGTCTCGGCGGGCGTCGGCTTCGAGCACCTGATCGCGCGGCGGATGGCGCTCAAGGCGGACGTGGGCTTCACGCGTAAGGGCGACACCGGCGACATCTACCCGCTACCGCAGATCGCCGCGTTCTATTACTTCTGAACGAGCTGGTCTTCCCGAGTGAACGAGCCAGTCTTTCCGAGGGGGTCGCCCGCGTGCGCGTGGCGCTGCGATCAGGCCACGAATTCCAGGGCGCGCACGGGCGGGAGCAAGCCCGCCTGGCTGCCGCGCCGCAGCAGCTCCGCCACCGCCCGGCGTCCCACCTCGCCGTAATCCAGCGTGAAGTGATTGACGTACATGCCGACGAAGCGATCGGCCTCGTCCTCGTGCATGTCACGCGCCCAGCGCAGCGCGTGGCGGACCGCCTCCGCGCGGTGGGCCAGCCCGTAGGCGATGCTCTGGCGCAGGATAACGTTGATGCGCTCCATCTCGTCGCGGGCGATGTCGCGGCGGATGACGTTTCCGCCCAACGGCAGCGGCAATCCCGTCAGCTCCTTCCACCATTGGCCCAGATCGACGATCAACTCCAGCCCCTTGTTGTGGTAGGTGAGCTGCCCTTCGTGGATGAGCAGCCCGGCGTCGTAGTTCCCGCAGGCTACCTGGGCCTCGATGGTGTCGAAGGGCTCGGTGCCGTGATCGAACTCGCCCAGGAGCAGGCGCAGCGCCAGAAACGCAGTGGTCATCGTGCCCGGCACGGCGATGCGCACACCGCGCAGGTCGCCCGTGCGCAGGCCGCTGCCGTGGCGCGCCACGACCATCGGTCCGTAGCCGTCGCCCATGCTGCTGCCCGTCGAGAGGAGCGCGTAGCGGTCCAGGACGTGGGCGTAGGCGTGGATCGACACGGCAGTGATGTGGAGCTCGCCACGGGTCGCTCGCTCGTTCAGCGTCTGGATGTCCTGGAGGACGTGCTCGAACTCGTAGGCTCCGCTGCCGACCCGGCCGGTCGCCAGGGCCCAGAACATGAACGCGTCGTCGGGATCGGGGCTGTGCCCCAGCAGCAGATGTTTGCGCATGGTGGCCACCCTAGCAGACGGCCGCGCGCGGCGGCAAGGGACCCGGCTGCCGCCACGCGCAGGCGCGCTCGCAGGTGTGCCCTGGCCCCGCGGCGCAAATCTTGCGATTCTCCCCGACGACCAAAGGTGGCCGGCGGTGGCCGAAGGTGACGGATTGCGGCTGGCCGCGCCCGGCGATGGCCGGTCGTGGCAGCCGGTCGCGGGCCGGGGCCGGCACCGGTCAGCAGCGCGGTCGGGCGGCCCGGAGGCAACATGCCCCGCATCACGTTCCTCAATGACGGAACCAGCATCGTCGCTCCGTGCGGGACGACGCTGTCGCGCGCCGCGACCGCCGCGGAGGCCAGCCTGCCCTTTGGCTGCCGTGCGGGTACGTGCGGAACCTGCGTGCTGGCGGTGGAGGAGGGCTACGAGTCCCTCGACGCACTGGGGTTCGTGGAGCAGGACACCCTCGGGCTGATCGGCGCGACCGACCCCTGCGCCCGACTGGGATGCCAGATCATCCTGCGCGCCGAGAACCTCGCCGTCCGCTGGGAGCCGTAGAGCGCACCGCCGCAGGCGCACCCGCACGGCCGTCCCCGCGCCGGCGCGCCAGCGTGGCGATCCGCACCGCCTTGGCCGGTCTAGCGGCGGGCGGTCTCGTCCTTGAGACGCTGGACCTCGCGCTCGAGGGTGCGCGCGCGGCCCAATAGGCTGCCCAGGTACCCGAAGATCCCCAGCCAGACGATGACGTAGGCGGCGAAGACCCACCAGAACTTGCTAGGCATGGCCGACCTCCGGACCCGAAGGCTGCATCGTGATCTCCTCCACCGCGTCCTCCAGGCGCGCCACGGCGGTACGAGCGCGCAGCAGCATGACGAACAGCAGCGTGAACACTGCGAACCCGAACATCAGCGTGAAGAGCATGATGCCGGCCAGGCCGCTCCCCTGCCCGCCGCCCACGACGGGCGCCGGATGCTGCGTGGCCTTCACCCGATTCGCCAGGTAGACGAGCGGGACCGCCGCGAAGCCGCAGATCCCCACCACCGAGGAGAGGACGGCGCGCCGGTCCGCCTCCGGGATGCTGCGCCGCAGGATGGCGTAGCCCAGGAAGATCAGCCACAGCACCAGCGTCGTGGTCAGGCGCAGATCCCACGTCCACCAGATGCCCCACACCGGCCGCGCCCAGATCGGGCCGGTGATGAGCACCAGGCTCACGCACAACAGGCCCACCTCGGCGCTGGCGGCGGCGACGCGGTCGTGGTCATGATCGCGCGTGGCCAGGTAGCGGATCCCCTCCCAGCACGTGATCGCGAACGCCAGGAAGCTCACCCAAGCCAGCGGGACGTGGAAGTAGAAGATCCGCTGCACGAACCCCATCGTCTTCTCGTTGGGGACCACCATGAAGATGAGGTAGAGCAGCGCAACCATGCCGGCGGCGCTCAGCGCCAGCAGGAAGCGATCGACGCTGGTCATTGCACTCCTCCTGTCATTCCTCGAGGACGTAACCGTAGACGAGGAAGCCCAGCGTGGTAAAGACGATGTCGAAGGCGACCAGGATCTGCAGCCAGGACTTCATGCCGCGCGGCCCCTCGGGTGACATGACCAGCGCCGTCCCCTCCACCGCCGCCATGACGATTGGGCTCAGCACCGGCAGTAACAGCAGCGGCAGCATGACCTCCTTGAGGCGCGTCTTCTGGCTCACCGCCGCGAACACGGTGCCCACCGCCACGAACCCCAGCGTGCCCAGCACGATGAAGGCGAAGAACGCCGGGGTGAGCTGGCGGCTGCCCAGGTCGAACCAGAGGACGGCGAACAGCAGGACGATCACCTCGCCCACGACCATGAAGATCGCGTGACTGAGCAGCTTGCCCAGATAGATGGCCCCGCGGTCAGCCGGGCTGACCAACAGGGCCTGCATACCGCCGTCCTGGCTGTCCTTGGCCGCCGACCGCGACAGCCCGAGCATCCCCGCGAACAGGTATGCGGTCCACAGGCATCCAGGCACCACGTCCTCCCGGGCGTGGCGCGACGGGTCGAACGCGAAGACGAACGTCACGACCGTCAGCAGGCCGAACATCACGATGGAGGTGAGGACCTCCTTGCGCCGCCACTCAGCGCTGAGGTCCTTGCGCAGCACCGCGTGCGCGACGCGCCAGAAGCTCACGCCCGTCCCTCCGCGACCGCCGCCAACCGCAACGCCCAGCCGCCCGCGTCGCGGCTGCGCGCAGCGGCCACTTCCACCACTGCGCCCATGTGGAGAACGACCACCCGGTCGCACCACGGCAACACGTGCTCGAACTGGTGGGTGGCCACCACCAGCGAGCGGCCCTTGGCCTTCTCCGCGCGTAGCCGCTCCGCCAGCCAGACGCAAGCGCGCGGATCCAGACCGCTGAAGGGCTCATCCAGCAGCAACAGCTGCGGGTCGTGCAGCAGCGCGCGGGCGAGGCTCAGGCGTTGGCGCATCCCACGGGAGTACCCCTCCACCCGGTCGTGGGCCCGCCCGCCCAGGCCCGCCGCGGCGAGCGCCGCGTCGACCTTGCGCGCGCTGTCGGCGACACAGAACAGCGCCGCATGGAAGCGCAGGTTCTCGCGGGCGGTCAGGGCGTCGTCCAGAAACGTCGCATGGCCGACGAACCCCAGCCGCGCGCGGATCTTCTCCTGCGCCTTGTGTGCGGGCTGCTCGAACAGCCTCAGCTCGCCTCGGCTCGGGCGCCGGATCGTGGCCAAGAGCGAGAGCAGAGTGGACTTGCCCGCGCCGTTGGCGCCCACCAGCGCCACGGCCTCACCCTCCGCGACCTCCAGATCGACATCGGTGAGCGCCCAGCTGCGCCCGAAGCGGCGGGACAGCGCGCGCGCGACCACGACGGCGGTCACGTCAACCCTTGCGCGCTGCCTTGGAGCGGCCGTGGGCGGGACGCCCGTGGGAGCCGGGCTCCGCGTGGGGGTGCAGGAGGCGCTCGTGAAGCTGCTCGCGCTGGTGCTCGAAGGTGGAGCGGTCGATCTCACCGCTGACGTAGCGATCCTCCAGGCGGCCCAGTGCCTCCAGGGCGGCGGCACGGGAGCTCACGCCGTCGACGGCGGCCACGGCCGGGGTGCGGGACAGGCCGTAGGCCAACCCCACCAGCATCAGCGCCGCCAGCCCGGCGAGGATCATGACCGGCACAGCGCCCTGGCTGAATCGGTTGGGTCGGACCTGGATGCTACCCGCGCTGCCAGACTGCTCGCTCGCGGCGACCGCCATGCCTCCCGCCAGGCTCACCGCGAAGACTTGGCCCGCCGCCAGCGCCGATCCCTTGTAGATGGCGAAGCCCTGCATTGGAGCGGCGCCTTGCGCCGGCGCCAGGCCCGCCCCGGTCACGGCGATGTCGGCCGGGGAGACCATCACGTTGACGTCCGCCGCCGGAAGATCGAGCGACGAGGACCACGTGAGCCGCTCGTCGTTGTAGCCCATGAGGTAGCGCACGAACAGCCGGGTCTGGCCCGGCTTGATTGCGTAGGGTATGGCGAAGACGCCGGCGCTGTCGGTCTCCACCAGCTCGAGCTTGAGCGGCATGGGGCCCGAGCCCGCGGTGACCTCGGGCTCGCCATGGACGTCGGCGGGCACCGTCAGCCGCACCGGACCGGGGTCGCGCCAGACCGCCTTGGGCGGAGTGCTGTTGTTCTGCAGCTCGATCAGCTCGGCGACCTCGACGTGGTCCCCGGAGCGCTGGAACACTACGTGGAAGATGTCGACGCTGACGTCGCGCATCGAGTCGGTCGCGTCGTACACGTCGACGGCGACCTGGACCTCCTGGTCGGCCGGGACCGGCACGCGCTCGCTGTAGATCACGCCCGCGGCCTGCACCTGGATCAGGTACGGTGGCATGGCCACCGCCGGAACGTTCTGGAAGACGAACTCACCGTGCACGTTCGTGAGCGTGGCGATCTGGTCCATCCCCTTGGCCACGTCCAGCAGGCGCACGAGGGTCGCTTCCCCCGGGCGTCCGGTCGTCTTGTTGGTGAGGGTCCCCCGGATGCTGGCCGCCTGGGCCCCCGCGGCCCACAGAGCCGCCGCCGCCAGCGTCGCGGCCGGCGCAACGAGGAGGCGCCCGCGGAGGATCATGCCTGCACCTGCGCACCGCACGAAGGGCAGAAGCGCGCGCTGGGGGGCAGGCCGCCGCCGCAGGCGATGCAGAAGCGCCGCGCGGTCGCGCGCCGGGGCTCGTGGCCGTTGCCGCCCGGGCGCGCCACCTCGCCCGCCACGGCGGTCGCGCCGAGGGCGGCGCTGGCACCCGCCGCTGCCGACCGAGCAGCAGAGCCGCCCAGATCCGAATCGGCCTCCAGCACGCCGATCTGCTCCATCACCGCCGCCGCCTGCGCCTTGAGCGCGTCGCGCAGCTCCCGGTAGTCAGGGTCGGAGAGCTTGCCCATGGCGTACTCGAAATCGAGGTCGGCGATGTTGCCGAGGATCAGGTCCTTGCGCAGCTCCTGGCGCCCCAGCGGCGTGTCCGTGCGGCTGGTGGGCGGGCGCATGCGGTGGCCGGCGAGCACCGGCCACAGCGTGTACCCGCCGATGGCCACGGCGATGACGGCGAGCAGCACCAGCTCGAGCATCAGGAAGCCTGCTTCAGCGGCGGGACCATGCACAGGAAGGTCCCCAGGAAGATGGTCAATCCGCCGATCCAGATCCAGGCGACCAGGGGGTTGAGGTAGACCTGCACGATGGCCTTGGTCTGGTCCTCGTTCATCCCCTGGTAGACGACGTAGAGGTCGTCGCGCAGCCCCTTGCGGATGGCGACCTCGGTGGAGGGTTGCTCGCTGGCGAAGTAGAAGCGCTTCTCGGGATTCAGAGTGCGGATCTTGCGGCCGTTCTCGAAGACATCCAGGGTGACCTTGCCGGCAAAGTAGTTGGCGGTCTGGAACTCCGAGATTTCTTCGACCTGCAGCGTATAGGGGCCGACCGACACCTTGTCACCCTCGCCCATGGTCTGGCGGTTCTCGCGGGTGAACGCCGAGCCGGTGATGCCCACGAAGACCAACACGATCCCGAAGTGGACGATGTAGCCGCCGTAGCGGCGGTTATTGCGCCGCGTCAACGCCACCAGGGCGAAGGCGTAGTTCTCGTGGAGGGTGCGCACGCGTGCCAGGGCTCCCTTGTGGAACTCCTGGACGACGGTCAGCGTGACGAACAGACACAGCGTGAGCGACAGCAGCGGCCACAGCGTGCGCACGCCCAGCGCGAACAAGAGCGGCGCGCACACCACGGCGAGCCCCACGGGGATGGTGAAGTTCTTGCGCAGGCTCTTGCCGCTCGTCTTGCGGTAGGCCAGGAGCGGGCCTACACCGGTGAGCATGAGCAGCAGCAACCCCAGGGGCACCTCGATGCGATTGAAGTAGGCCTGTCCGACGGTGACGTTACGGCCGGTGATCAGCTCGCTGAAGATGGGGAAGACCGTGCCGAACAGCACGCTGAAGGTCGCGGCCAAGAGCAGCAGGTTGTTGAACAAGAAGCCGCTCTCGCGGCTGAGCAGGCTGTCCAGGCGGCTTTCGCTGCGCAGATAGGGGAGCCTTGAGATGATCAGCGCGGCGCACCCCGCCAGCGCCAGCACCAGGAAGATGGCGAACGGGATACCGATGTCGCTCTGAGCGAAGGAGTGGACGCTGCTCACCACTCCGCTGCGCGTGAGGAAGGTGCCCAGGATGCAGAGGATGTACGTCAGGCACACCAGCGCCACGTTCCACACCTTGAGCATCCCGCGCTTCTCCTGGACGATCACCGAGTGCAGGAACGCCGTGCCCGCGAGCCAGGGCATCAGCGACGCGTTCTCCACGGGATCCCAGGCCCAGTAACCGCCCCAGCCCAACTCCACGTATGCCCAGCGCGCTCCCAGCAGGATCCCCGTGCCCAGGAACATCCACGCGAACAGCGTCCAGCGCCGGATCGTCATCACCCAGGCGCTGCCCAGCTGCCGCGTCCAGAGCGCCGCGATCCCGAAGGCGAAGGGGACCACGAAGCCGACGTAGCCCGTATAGAGGATCGGCGGGTGGATGACCATCGCGGGGTGCTGCAGCAGGGGGTTGAGCCCCTTGCCGTCCGCCGCCGCCCACGCCGTTGCGCTCCCCGAGCCGGCCACCTGCACCAGATGCCGGAAGGGGTTGCTGGCGAAGTTGTTCAGCAGCAGGAAGAAAAAGGCGGTCCCCATCATGACGGTTGTGGCGTAGGGCAGCAGTCGGTTGTGGCGGCCGCGCTGGGCCAGCACTGCCGCCACCGAGTAGGCGGTGAGGATCCACGTCCACAGCAGGAGCGACCCGGACTGGCCCGCCCACAGCGAGCCGATCTTGTACATCAGGGGCAGATCGCGGTTGCTGTACCCCGCCACGTACTCGTAGTGGAAATCGCTCCTCAGGAGCAGGGTCCACAGCGCACCGACGGCGATCGCCACCAGGAGGAAGAGGGCGACCACCGCGCGCTGGCCGCTCTCCACCAGCCGGAAGTCGTGCCGTCGGGCGCCCAGCGCGGAGGCCGCGAGTGCGTAGAACGCCATGACCAGCGCGGCCAGCAGAGCGAAGTTGCCGAGGTCGGCCAACATGGGGACACGCTCCGTCGGGGGGGATGGGGCCGGGACCGGGCGCTCGCGTCGCGCGCGTCAGGCGGAAGAACGGGGGGCCTTCGCGCCTTCCTGCTTGAAATCGGCCTCGTACTTCGAGGCGCACTTGGCTTGGATCTTGTGCCCGACGAAGACTCCGTCGGCCGACAGCGAGCCATCGACGACGGTCTGGGCGCCGTCCTTGAAGGTGTCGGGAACCGGATCGCGGCCGACATAACGCACGGGGAAGCGCGCGCCCTCGTACTCCAGGGCGAACGTCAGCACGTCCCCTTCGCGATGGATGGAGCCCGCCACGACGTTGCCCGCCATCCGCATCTTCGAGCCGAAGGCGGTGCGGCCCATGGCCGCAACCTCGTTGCAGGTGTGGTAGTAGGCCTTGCCCTGCTCGAAGCCGGTGACGGCGAGCCAGACGACGGCGGCGAGCACGAGGGCGATGCCAAACACGAACCTGATCTTCATCGGACGTCCCCTTCTTGGCTCTACCTTCCTCGCGGAGGGCGGTCGTGGGCGCGGCTGCCCCCGCAACCCCAGATCACGGATTCAATATAGCCGTACCGGGAGGGAATCCAAGTCCAAGTCGGCCTCTCCGGCTCAGATCCCGTAGCACGCTCCGCGCCGCCCGGTCGATCGCCCTCGGGCCGGGCGGCGCAGGAGTCAGATGGCGCGTTGATACTCCGATAGATCGAGTTTCCACACCGGGATTCCACAGTAGCGGTCCCCTTCTGGGCAGACGGGCTTCATGCGGGCAGCCTTGCGCAGTCCGCACGGCGGCAGCAGGTGGGCCCCGATGCGCGGCTCCACCGCTCGGATCTGCTCGGCCTCATCCAGACACGCGCGCCAGATCTCCTCCTGGGCGTTGTAGCACAGGCGGGTGGTCAACTTGTGGTGCAGATGCAGGAGGTCGGCGCTCTCGGTGAAGCGCACCGCCACCGCGTTGGGCAGCGCGTAGCTTGCCGCCTCGGCGCTCGCCCCCGCGTCACGCAGCTGGGCCAGCGTACGCCACGTCCGTTCCATGAGCGCCTCGCAGCGCTCCAGCGCCTCGGGGCTGCGGCGGATCAGCTCCGGCACGACGACGTCCGGCCGGTCATGGAGGTGCCCCACCAGGATGGGCCGGCTGGCGGGCGTCATGCGGTGGCGCTGGTCCTGACTGTCGGCGGTGTGGCTCAGCTTCTTGCGGAACGTGTAATGGGCATGGACCAGGCAGCGCAGCAGCTTGCTGAGCGTGCCGACGTTGAGGCTGTGGCCGAGGTACGCGTTGCGCGCCGGATCCAGCAGCAGCGCGATCGCTTCGTCGTCGTGGAGCTCAGCCCGCGCGAGCCCGAGCACCTCCCGCGCCGCCGCCGCGATGGTCCCCTCGTTGTCGGTCTTGCGGTCGACCAGCCGGCTGACCCGGCCCTCCAGCGAGGCATCGAACTCCGCGCAGAACGCCCGCGTCGCCGAGGCCGGCCGGTCACCGTGGAAGCGCTCCATCAGGGCCGCTTCCGGGGTCGCCTCCAGCGCAATCTCCTCCTCCAGGAGCTGCGCGAACAGCGGGTCGTGAGCCAGGACGGCGTCGACCATGGCCGTCACCAGCAAGCGCGTCTCACCTGGGACGTCGTAGAAGTCGCAGAGGCGGTGGTAACGCAGCAGCGTGAGCGCGCTCACCGTGTGATAGAGGTAGGCAAGAGTTGCCACAGGCAGGACGTAGCGGGCCACCTCCTGCGCCTTCTTGTCGATGGCCCGCTCGTGGGCCGCCTGCTGCGACGGGCTGGGCAGAAACCGCTCGTGGAATGCCGCGCGCGCCTGCGGCCTCAACACCGCGATGAGCGTCTCGTACTCCCGCGCCTGGGCCTGGATCAGATCTTGATAGAGCGGCAAGGCCCGGTCGGGCATGTCCGGCACGGCCACCTGGGAAGGATCCACGCGCACGTAGCGCTGGGAGACCTGCTCGCTGTTGTAGAACGGGTGGCTGTGCAGGAACGACCAGATGCAGTGCCGGCTCACATTGGAGAGCGCGAACTGGAAGTGGGCGTGCTGGAGGGTCGTGTGATGGCCCGCTTCGTAGATGCTGCGCGCGATGCGGTCCCGCTGCTCGGCGCGCTTCCGCCGGCGGCCGGGGTCCGCCAGCGCGTCGCCCGAGACGTCGGCGGCCGTCAAGATGCCGGCGCTGCTGTAGCAGGTGCGCGCCGTGGCGATCGCGTTCTCGTAGGGCCGGGCGAACGCGTTCTCCAACCGGACCTGCGGGGCGATCGATCGCATGCGCCTTCGTACCGCAACGGGGGAATGCCGGTGCGGGCGGTTGCCGCGCACGGTGGGGGTCACTAAAGCACATGGACACGACGCATGACAAGGGCGGGGCCACCACGCCGCGCGATCCCTGGACCCCCGGCGAGCGGATGCGCCTGCTGGTGGGGCCCTTCCACGACCCGGAGCACTGGGCCTACATGCAGGGGGCCTTCGACGACCACGACGCGCTCACCTTCGGGACGGGCAAGGGCGTCAACCTCTCCACCCGGCCCATCGAGCGCCTGGACGACCTCCTGGCGCGTCTGCCGGAGGGCTGGGGGCCGGACCTGCTGCTGCTGTGGCGTCCCGAGTATGGTGCGGTGCCCTGGGGCCTAGAGGAGGCTCCCTTCCCGGTCGTGATGCTCACCAGCGATTGGTACCTGGAGTTCCACGACTGCGTCGAGACGGCGCGTTTCGTCAACGCCGTGGTCACGGGCAGCCGCGGCCTGCGCGTCTTCGCGGCGGCGGGCTTCACCCATACGATCCGCCTCCCCATGCTGGGCTACGAGCCGGGCGTCGACGGCGCCTTTCCCAGCCAGACCCGCGACATCGACGTCCTGTACGCCGGCAGCACGAACTGGTCGGCCCACCCGCGGCGCGAGCGGGTGCTGGCGCGCCTGCTGGACCTGCCTGCGGCGGTGGAGGTCGCCTACCGCACGCGCATCACCCGCGCCGAGTACAGCACTCTGCTCTCCCGCGCGCGCATCGTGGTGAATCCCACCGTCGTGGGTGAGATCAACATGCGCGTCTACGAGACGGGCGCAGCCGGCGCGTGCCTGTTCGTGGAGGAGGACAACCTCGACGTCCCCGCCCTGCTCCCCGACGGCGTGGGGGCCGTCTACTATCGCGAGGACAACCTGCTGGAGCGGGTCCTCTACTATCTGGAGCATGAGGAGGAGCGCGCGCGCATCGCCGCCTTCGGCCAGCGCACCCTGCGGGGCACGACCTATCGCGCCAACATGGGCGCGATCGTGCGCGCTCTGCAGGAGCTGGGGCGCGTGCGACTGTCGTCCATGGGGCGCGAGATCAACCGCGCCGGCACCCGGGACCGCATCCGCCACTTCGTGGCCCCCAACCTCCGCTATTCCGCTGGTGACAACACCGTGCTGCGCGAGATGCTCCGCCCGCTGGAGGATGCCGCCACACCGCGCGACCGGCTGTTGATCTCGGTGGTGGACTACACGCTGGCGGTCGACCGCTGGCGCGAGCAGCAGAGCCGGCCCGTGCAGAGCGCACAGCTCGAGCACGCGCTGCGCGGGATCATGCGGGCCGCGCGGGAGGCTCCGTGCGACGTGTCGATCGCCTACGCGTTGGCCGCCTACAGCGGGCACCATGCCCGGCCCGAGGCTGCGTTGCGACTGATCGACCACCTGATCGCCTTGTTGGAGGGCGGGGCGCCCGTGCCGTACGGAGGCACTGCCTTCTATGCCATGGAGCCCAACGAGGACCTACGTCGGCGATTCGAGCGCGTCGCGTGGGAGGCCGTCGAGCGCGGGCTCGCCCCGGGAGCGGCGCTGCACCCCCTGCTGCTGGACCGCGCGTACCGCTGGCGGGGTGAGACGCTGATCAAGCTCGGGCGCAACGAGGCGGCCGCCGATGCGCTCGCTCGCGCGCTGGCGGCCTACCCTGCCGCCTCGCTGGCGGCGCCGTTGCTCGCGCGGCTGCTGGCCACGCTGCACCGCTGGGTCGACGCCGTTGCCGTGCTGCGGCGCCATCTGGAGGTGCGCCCCCTCGACTCGGATGCCCGGCTGATGCTCGTGGAGGCGCTGCTCGCGCAAGAGGACGACGCAACCGCCGCCGAACAGCTCGCGCGCCTCGCGCGCATCCACGGAACCTTCGGTGACGAGCCCGGCGCTGCGCGCGTGCGGGACGTTCACCGGCGCCTGCAAGCGCGCCAACCGCAGCGTAGCGCCGCGATGGACCGCTGAGCGCCACGCCCCGCGTGCGCCGGTGCGTTTGACACCCGTTCTCCGTGCAGCGTACAATCGTCCAGTTGAGCAAGACGTCTCGTCAGCCGACGAGACGTTCTGCCTCAGGGCGGATGGCTCGACAGGCACGGCGCCGGGCAGATCCCACGCGCTGCCACGCGCCTGCGCCCTGCGGCTGCACCCGGCGCCGGTCCCTCGCAGGCGCTACGACCTCCCGCCCCCAGGACCCACTCTGACGGAGGTGTCCAAGCATGAACCGACGCGCTCTTTCGTTGCTGGCCCTTGCTCTCTCGTTTGCCTGCGCGGCGTCCGCGCTCGCGTCCAACAAGGTCAACCCGCAACCTGCATCCGGCCCGCAGGCGTCCAGCGCGGCCGAGCCGGCCGCCAGCCCGGCCAGCAGCGGCGCTGGCGAGGTGCACGCCCAGGGCGGCCAGGCCGCCCAGCCGCAGGGCACGCAGCCAGGCCAACCGGTCCAGAATCCCACGGCGAGCGCGCCGCCGGCGGAGCGCCCGCTGACGCCGATGCAGGCCGAGATCAAGCAGGTCCTCGAGGATGAGAAGACGGCCGTGGCCGAGCTCGAGACCCGCTTCACACAGACCACCGACCAGGCGGCGGCGCTGGAGATCCAGAAGAAGATCCAGGAGACGAAGCTGGGGACCGAGCTGAAGGTCCTGGGGATCCAAGCCGGCTTCGCCCGCGCGGAGGGCCGCACGGCCGTGGCCGAGCAACTCGAGGCTGCCATCCGCGAGATGACCACTCCCAAGGCCCCCGGCCAGCCCGTCGAGCGTCCCGTGCCGCAGGCCGCGCCCAAGAGCGGAAACCAGTAGCAGGACCGGGAGAAGCCCATCATGACAACCCGACACCGCGCAGGTGTCCGGCAGCGGACTGCTCTGCCGGTCACCGGATCGAAGGCCCTGCTCACCTGCCTGCTCGCGCTGGCAGTGACCGCGCTGGTGGCCGCGCCGGAGGCCTGGGCCACCGTGCGCCCGTTCGTGGAGGTGCGTCTAGGCAACCCCCCGCACGCTGCACAAGCGGGCCAGCAGTTCCAGGACGTCTTAGTGATCACGCCGACCTACGAGTCCACCATCACCGGTCTGCGCGTAGAGGGCGATGGCTGGTCCGTCGCGCCGCTGCAGATCGCTGCCCTGGGGAAGATCGGCGCCCGCCAGAACGTGCGGGTGCCGTTCTCGGCCACGCCGTCGGACCCGGCCATGCCGCTGACGGTGACGTTCGAGGTCGACGGAATGCCCTACCAGGCGCACCTGGACGTCTCCGCGCACGCCTATGAGGTTGCCCAGGGACCGATGCCAACGCAACGCATCCCCGACGCGCAGGTCACCCCGTTCCCCGGGATCGACAACACGCTGGCGCGGCCCGCACCCCTGCCGCCGGTCCAGCGGCCCTTGTCACCCCAGGCGGAAGAGCTGCAGAAGAGTGGCGGCAACCCGGGGCAGGCCCAGCCTGCGGCCAACCGCAATATCCGGGTGCACGGCCGCTTCGTCTACCAGCGGTGGGACGGACAGACGATCGGGGCCGATGGCGTCACGGCGCACATCTACGACCAGAACTCAGTCGTGGACTACGGCCTCGCCGATGTCGCAACCGACGCGTTCGGCTACTACGACGTCACGTTCTTCTGGAGCGGCTGCTTTCTCTGGTGCGGCAGCGAGCCGGACATCTACATCGTCTTCGACTGCGCCAACACCAAGGTCGAGATCACCAATACCGGCGGCTCGCGCTATAGCTGGCGCACCGGGACGGTCGGCAATTACACCGGCACCGACCTCGACTTCGGGTGGCTCGAGCCGGGTAATCCGGCGGATTTCCCGTCGCTGCACCTGCTGACCGACCTGACCCGCACCTGGCGCTGGCTGCAGAACCGCGGGTACGACTGCCCGGGGCTGCGCGGCTACTGGCCCGACGGGACCGATGGCGCCTATTACAACGGCTCGATCCACATGAGCAGCGGGGAGCAGTGGAACGAGAATACCCAGTCCCACGAGTATGGGCACCACTTCATCTACAACTTCGCGACCGGGCAGACCCCCGACTACTGCAACAGCATCTGCGACACTCCGCCCCCGTGTGGGCACTGCCTGTGGTGCCGCGAGACGGACCACGACGCGTGGAATGAGGGCGCGCCGGACTGGCTAGGGGACATCATCCCGCGGTCGTACGCCGGCACGTACGGCCTGGCGGCGACGGCCATCTACAACTTCGAATCGGTGGCCACTTGCGGCGGGGCGCTCGACGACGTGCAGCGCACGGAGGGCTTCATCGCTGCGGCGCTGCGGGACATCGAGGACTCGACCAACGACAACGATCCGAGCTTCGCTGCGGGCATCGACCAGCTCAGCGTTGGGCCAGGGCCGATCCTGACCACCATCGACCTCGACAACCCGCTCAACCCGTATGACTTCCTCAACAAGTTCAAGGCGCGCTACCCGGGCTGGTGCGAGCCCTTGTGGCAGACGGCCAAGAACAACGGCTACGAGCTCGACGGCGCTCCTCCGAGCGCGGTCACGGGCCTGACGTCACCCAGCCACGCCCCGTTCACCAGCTCGCCGGACCCCACGGTGGACTTCACGTGGGCGCGGGCCCTGGACGATTGCTCGGGGACGGCCGGCTACAGCATCGTGATCGCAAGCGGGTTCGTATTCCCCGACGCGATCGCGGAGCTGGGCAACGTCACGAGCTACACCACCGGGATCCTGTCCCCGGGCACCTACTACTTCAATATCCGCTCGGTGGACTACGCTGGGCGCTGGAGCGCAACCTACGCCGCCTACGGACCGTTCACGATCCGCGCACCGGAGCCGGCGAATCTGGTCTACGCCCTGCGCGCGGGCTGGGCGCACCCCGTGGTGCCGCGCGGGGCGGCGGACGCGAACCTGAACAGCGTCCCCGCGCCGGTCACGCTGCCGGGCAACGCGGCCAGTACCTACATGAACATCTACGGGATCAACAACGGCGAGTCGGCGACCTCCACGGGGTTCTGGGGTGAGCTGAGAGTCGACAACGAGCACCAGCTGTGGGTGTCCTGGGGGTCGATCGGCGCGAGTGGGGCGTACTACGCGCCGAACTGGGGCCCGAGCACCGTGCGCGGCGGCCGGCACACCTACGAGTTCATCCACGACGCAGTGGACAACATCGCCGAGACCAACGAGTTCGACAACCGGTGGGCGCGGCAGTGGATATGGACGCCGCTGAACATCGCCGACGGCGTGGAGGTCGTTCGGACCGCGCCGCCGAGCCGCTACGGCGGAACGGGCTCGATCGTGGACGGATCGGGTTACTACGTGAACTGCGACGGTCTGCGCGCCAGCCCGAACTTGTGGTGGACGGCGGTCTACGGGTACGCCCTGAACCTGGGCGAGGACTACGACCTCACGCTGCACAACCCTTCGAGCGGCGCCTACGACGGGTTCGCTTCGTCGCTGGCGTACTCCGGCCGTCTGGAAGGGTGCCTGGACGCGGTGTTCGTCAACCGCAACACCACGGCCTACCAGCAGTACGACGTGGGGGTCGTCAACTACGACCTGTTCCATCTGGGAACGAGCAACTACCGGGCGATGCAGGCGACCAACAGCTACCTCGCCTTCCAGGATTCCATCCCCGTGTCGTTCGGCGCCGGCGAGATGCTGAAGATGTGGGAGTGCTTTATCCCTGTGGCCAACGTAGGACCGGTGAGCGTGACCGTGGACCTTGCGGATCCGTCCCAGGGGCCGGTCCACGTAAACTGGTTGGACCGGACCTTCACCCAGGGGAGCCTCTTTACCTACAGCTACACCAGCGTGACCGACGCGACGACGGGCCGTGCGCGGCTCGACATGAACATCGGATCGTCCGGGTACTATGGGCTGGTGGTGTACCGGGATCCCAAGGACGGCACCGCTCCCATCAATGTGACGATCGAGGAGAGCACGACGCCGCCGGACTACACGCCATACCTGGCCGCGGGCTGGTACGCGCCGCTGGTGCCCAGACCGGCCAACGATGGCACCCCCGGCTCGGCGCCGGCGCCGGCAGTGCTGTGGGGCGACGTCGCGTCGACCTACTTCAACTACGGATTCGCCAACATCAGCCCGACCGGCGATCCGTTCCTGCACACGCTGACCTATCTCGACGGGACCGCCTACTGGTACTTCGACAGCTGGCCGTACGGCCCCTACACATCCGCGGTGTGGAACTGGAACGCGGCGTGGACGATCGGTGGTGGTCGCCACACGCTGTCGGTGCACCTGGATCCGGACAACAGCGTCGAGGAGATCTACGAGAACAACAACATCAATGGCCAGCAGTGGGTGTGGCAACCCTCCGCGCTGGCGCTGGCGACTCCGGTGTCGCGCAACAACCCGCCGGACAGGCTCGGCGGGCTGACGGACGTCACCACCGGCGAGCCGTACTACGTCAATTGTGATGGGCTGCGGACACCTTTGTTCTCGCCCGGGACGGGGTACTGGGGCGGCGTGGCGGTGATGCCCGGACCCACGAGCGATGTGGACGTGCGCTACCACGAGGTTGCCCCCAACGCCAAGACCGGCTTCGACATCGTGCTGGCGTCCTCCACCTGGGGTACCGCCGCGTCCGACTACGTCGTGGCCAACTTCAATCGGACGGCGTTCCGTCGGCTCGACGCGGGGATCGTCAACTGGGCCAGCGCGCAGGGCTACACCGCGGAAGCCGTCACGTCGCTCTACCTGGGCGGTACGCCGGTGTCCTACGGGCCGGTACTCCTGGGCCCGGGTCATATCATGCACCTCTACGAGGTGTTCCTGGCCGTGGGCACCTACAATGTGCGCCTGGAGAACCTGTCGGGCAGCGTGGACTGGGGTCTGACGATGCACGACCAGGCTGCGGTCTACGACAACCGGTCGGGATCGGTGACGAACGGAACCTCGTTCCTGAACGGCCCCGGCTTCAACGAGTGGGTCACCGTCAACATCACGACGGCCGGCTTCTACGGCGTGGGCGTGTGGAAGACGTCGTCGGCGGACCTGACGAAATCGGGAACCTACCGCCTGAGCATCCTGCAGCCGGCCACCGACGTGGCGTCGAGTCCGAATCTGCCCAACGTCACGGCGCTGTCCGACGTGCACCCCAACCCATTCAACCCGCGCACGGCGGTCTCGTTCGATCTGGCGCGGGAGGGGGACGTACGGGTCGTTGTCTACGACGCTGCGGGCCGCATGGTGCGTACGCTGGTCAGCGAGACACGCCCGGCGGGCCGCTACGAGATCACCTGGGATGGCCACGACGACGCGGGCCAGCAGGTGGCCAGCGGCGTCTACATCGTGCGGCTGGAGTCCGCGAGCGCCAGCGACCAACGCAAGATCACGCTGGTCAAATAGAGGATCGGGCCGCCCGCGGGAGCGAGGACTCCCGCGGGCGCGCTCGGCGCTGCGCCTGGACGCGCGGCCCTGCGGCCACGGCGTCTGCGCCGTCGTGTTTGCGCCGGGAGCCGCCGCAACGGCGGCCGAGGCTTGGGTTGTGTGGGTTGCCCGACACCACCCGCGCCGGCTAGACTCGATGCAGCGACTTGATTCGAGCAACCGATGCCCCGCCACCCACGCCCCCGCTTCCTGAGGCTCGTCCTGCTGCCCGCCGTGCTCGCAGCGCTCGGAGCGTCCGCGCCGTGGAGTGCCCGGGCCCGGCCCGCCGCCGCGCTCGTACTGCAGCCGCGTTCGGATGGATCACTGGTCCCCGTCCTGCAGCCGTTGCCCGGCGACGCCGGGCGTACGGCCTGGCGCTGGAGGACACTCACCGCAGCGGGCTGGTCGGAATGGTCCGCGCCCGAGCCTTCGTTGCATCCCCTGGCGCCTCCGCCGGGCGCCCGCGCGGTCGAGGCGGTCTGGGAAGCCGTGCTGGAGGATGGACTGCTGCGGCGCTCCGCTCTCTGGCGTTCCCCGGCGGCCGGACGCGACTCCGGTAGCGACCCGGTGCGCCGCGCGGCGCCCGTCGCGGCCAAGCGCCGCGCGGACGGCTCGACGGTCGTACAAGGGCGCCTCTTGTACCGCGATCGTGCCTACGGGCTGTCCGGGTATCTCACCACGAGCCGACTGCTACCGGTGCGCGCGTGCGCGCTCGAGCTGGCGCGTCTCCCCGACGACTCGCTGCTCGCTTCCGGCACGACCAGCGCGGATGGCAGCTTTGCGCTGACCGCTGTGCTGTCCGACACGACGACGGTGCGCCTGCGCGTGCTGGCCCAGGCCGTGCGCTTGGGGGTCGAGCTGCGCGTGGTCGATCGGGCGGGGCCCGCAGGCGACCTGACCGGAGCGCACTCCGAATCCGTCACGGCGGCGATCGTCGCCAGCGTGGCGCCCGGGGCGACCGTGTCCTTGGGCACGATTGCACTCCACGACGCCACGGGCCAAGGCCCAGTCCAGGCCCTCAACCTGCTGGATTGCGCCGAGGATTGTGTCGACTTCCTCGCGTCGCCTTACGCGCTGGGTGCTCCGCCCGTTCCAGGCTCGGTGCCCCCCATCGTGTGGGACCCGGCCGGCACGATCGCCCGGACGGCGTACGCCGACGGCGCTTTCCGCGTGGCCTCGCCGGGCTCGGGCGACACCGACGGGTGGGCGGACGCGCTGCTGCTGGCAGTGATGGGCCAGTGGGCGCTGCAACGCTTCGGCCGCCTCGATCTCACCGGCACCCTGGATCTAGCCGAGGCCGACGTCGACCCGCGGCTCGCCTATGGCGACGGCAGCGCGCTCGCCTTCGCCTGCGCGGTTCGCGCGTGGCGCGCCGGTGCGCGGCAAGCGGAGGGGGGCGCGCCGGCCGACAGCGCGGTCTCTCAGATCGTGGACCTGGGCTTTCCGCCGCCGCTGGGCTTCTCGGCTCTGGCGCAGGGCGGTGTCGACCTCGAGACGCGGGCACTCACCACGGGTGAGGTGGCTGCCGCCCGCGGTCAGCTGGGGGTCGTCAACGTCGCGGCGATGCTGTGGGACCTGATCGACGGCGCGTCGACGGCCGACGGCGCGCCGGGGGACGACGACCCGCTGGAGGCGGATGGCACGCGCTGGTTTGCGCAGGCGACGGCCGGGGCGGTCGGGCGGCCGGCCGCCGACCCGCTCACCTACCAGGACCTGCACGCACTGTGGCTGGCGGCCTACGGCGACGCCGCCGCACTGCGCACGATCAGCGTCGAGCAAGGCGGCACCGCGCTCTTCGTGGATGCGGCCGAGCCCGACAACCTGGCGGCCGCCGCGCCGTTGCTCTTGCCATGGGCGCAGCCGCCCCTGAACCCGGGCGGCCGCGTCGTCCTGGGCGAGCTGCTGCTGGGCGAGCGCGATGCGGTCGAGCTCACCAACAGTGGAGCGTCCACCGCCGACCTCTCGAGCTGGAGCGTAGCCGTGCGGCGCAACGGCTTCGGCGCGGGCGCCACGCGCACGACGACGCTGCCCGCCGGCGTCCGCCTGGCGCCCGGACGCAGCCTGGTGCTGCACGAAGGCGGCAACCCGGCGCAGAACCGAGCCAGCGACCTCTACGATCCCGCGTGGAGCATCCCGTGGCGGGAGCAGGACGACGGCGCCTGCATCCTGCGCAACGCCGCGGGCGTTGCCGTGGACTTCGTGCGTTGGTCGGGAGGCGGCGGCTCGGTGCCCTCGCAGGAGCCCGTGCCCGCCGGGCAGGTATTCACCGGGACCCTGCTGGCGCCGGGGTTGGGCTTCTCGCTGGCACGCGACAGCCTGGCGACGGACACGGATTCCGCCGCCGATTTCACGCCGCGCCTCCCCACGCCGCGTCTTCCAAACGTGGAGCGCTTTGCCCCGCGCACGCTCTATCCGACGGGTGACGTGGACCTGGTACGGATTCCGATGGCCGCGGGCGCTCTGGTGCAGGTCCACGCCGACCGGCCGGTGGACGACGCGCGCCCGCAGCTCGCCTGGCTCTCCGACCTTGGCGCGGTCCTCTCCCAGGCCGACCCGCTCAATGCGCTCGAACGGTCGGCCGCGCTCGTACTCTACGCTCCGACCGACACCGTGCTCACGATCCGGCTGCAGCAGCAGGCGGCGACCCTTGCCGCCGGGGGAGCGGCGCTGCTCGTGTGGCGTCCGGCGTCTGCGGCGAGCCTGCTGGCGCCGCTCGCCCTCAGCGTCCACCCGCGCAATCTCGATCCGTCCTTCGACCAGGTTGAAGCGCGCTGGACCAACGCGGGGGCGTACGACTCGCTGCGCGTGGTGGTCGACGGGGCGGTCGCGACGCTCCTGCCCGGCTCGGCCACGCAGACCACGATCGGGATGCAGCAGGGACACCACAGTGTCAGCGTGCGCCCGGTCACGCTCGGTGTGGCGGGCGCGAGCGCCGTAGCCAGCGTGTTCGTGGGCCCGACCGCGTGCCGCTTCGAGGCCCGCTTGGACGGTCCTGACGTGTCGGGCATCCTCTCCGCAGTGACCCTGCAGGGCTTCGCGACCGGGCCCCCAGGCTTCGATGGCCCGCTGAATTTCCGCGATGGGCCGCTCTCCGCACCCAGCTACGCGCCGAGCAGCGAGGCAACGCTCACTCTCAACGACCCGATCGACCTCACCAGCGATAGCCGGCTGCGCTTCGTGCACGCCGCGCACCTGGCCGATGACGGGGACGTGGCGCTGGCGGAGATCAGCGTCGACGATGGTGGGCACTGGATCGAGCTCGCGCGCTACCGGGGCGCGGACCACCAGGAGCTCGCGGGCGATCCGGCCAACTGGCTCGACGGCTTGCTGACGCCCGCCGATTGGGTCCACGAGTCGCTCGACGTCTCAACCTACGCCGGCCAGCGGGCGCGCGTGCGGCTGCGCCGCGTCAGCGACGCGTCGGGCCAGTCCTATGGATGGACGATCGACGACCTCGAGTTCGGCCCGCCGGCAGGCTCGCGCGTGCGCTGGGTGGCGCCCTCGGGCAGCGACGTATTCGGGTGTGGGCCCGCGGAGCGCCCCTTCGCCACCGTGGGCGCGGCGTCGAGCGCTGCCGCGCCCGGGGACACCATCGCGCTCTCGGCCGGCACGTTCACCGCGCCGTCGCCGGTAGTCGTGGACGGGCTCCCCGGTCGCGCGCTCATCCCCCTGAAGTCGGGGATCACCGTGCTGGGGCGGGGGACGGGTGTGACCCTCCTGAACGCGAGCGCGCTGACCTGGGCCGTGGCGTCCGGCGGGCCCGGCGAACTGTCGCCACAGGACACCACCGCGCGCGTGCGCGGGTTGACCATCAGCGGTCCCGTCGTCGGGGCGCTGTTGGACTCGTGCTCCGCCGCGCTGGAGGATGTGGAGCTGCGAGGTTGCGCCATCGGGGTGGTGATCCGCGGTGGGCTCCCCCGGATGCGCCGGGTGCTGATCGCCGGCGGCGGCTCCGGAATCCTGGTGCGCAGGGGGGCCTTGCGCGCCGAGCGTTGCACCCTGGCGGGCCTCGCGGGCGGGATCGTGCTCGAGGCCGTGGCGGACTCCCTGGCCCTCACGCGCTGCATCCTCACCCACGTCCCTGGGGTCCTGCTCACCGTCCAGGCGCCGCAGGCGGTCCTCCGCATGCGGTGCAACGATTTCTTCGGGGCCGGGCGGCGCTTCGACGGCCCCGGCGTGACCGACTCACTGGCGATGGCCGGCAACTTCTCGTTCGAGCCGTACTTCTGCAACGAGGCGGGCGGTGACTACCGGCTGGCCGCCGGCTCGCCGGCGGCCGACCTGGCCGGCTGCGGCCCGCTCGGGGCGCTGGGAGTCGGGTGCGCCACTGCCACCCTGGTGCCTGGCGTGCCGACGAGAACCACGCTTGCGCTTCTGCCCAACGTTCCCAATCCCTTCAATCCGCGCACGGCGATCCGCCTGGAGCTGGACCGGGAATCCGAAGTCGAGGTCACCATCGTGGACGCACGCGGCCGGCTGGTGCGATCCCTGCTTGACGGCGTGCTGCCGGCCGGACCCGCCGAGCTCGTCTGGGACGGGCGAGACGGGCGCGGGCGGACCGTGGCGAGCGGGGTCTATTACGTGCTCGTGCGCCGCGGAGCCACGCTGCTGCACCGCCCGATCGCCCTGGTGCGCTGAGCGCGGGCCCGCCACCGCCATCATCCAGGGCCTCTGGACAGAGAGGACGCTCCATGCCAAAGCCGCGCACCGGCATGCCGCAGCCCGGCGGTCCGCACGCGCCTGCGCCCGCGAGCTCGCCCAGCGGCGCGCCACGCGCGCGCCGTCTGCTGCGTGCAGACCGGCCGCCGCCCGCCCGCAGCGGACAGCGCGCACTTCACCTGCTAAGCGCGCAGCGGGCCGCCGTCGGAGCGGCGCTGCTCGTGATGCTGGGCTGCGTGCCCTGGCCCGTGCACGCCTGCCCGTCGGCTGTCGGCACGCCGCCGCTGACGCCAACCCCGACGCCACCCGCAACGCCTGCCCCGTCGCCCCGTCCGCAGCCGGGCACTCCGGCCGGTGCGCCGACGGCGGCGCCAGCCCCGCGCTCGGTGGCCTGGCGCGCGAGGACGATGGGAACGGTCGGACAGGTCACCGTCGTCACGGCCGACTCCGCGGCCACAACCCCAGCAGCGCAGGCGGCGCTGCGCGCCTTCCAGCACGTCGACTCGCTGATGAGCAACTGGACTCAGACCAGCGCGGTCGCGCGGCTGAACCGGGAGGCTGCGCAACGGGCCGTCGTGACCGATCCCGAGGTTGCCCTGGTGCTCGACGAGGCGCTGCGTGTGGCGGCCGTTACGGGCGGGGCCTACGACGTCACCATCGAGCCGCTGGTGCGGCTGTGGGGTTTCCTGGGAGGGATCCCCCACGTGCCCCCCCAAGCGGAAATCGAGGCGCTCCTGCCCCGGGTGGGCTACCGCCAGGTGAGCGTGGAGCGCGCGTCGGCGACGGTGCGCTTCGCATCCAACGGCGTGCAGGTCGACCTGGGCGGTATCGCCAAGGGCTATGCGGTGGACCGTGCGGTCGCGCAGCTGTCGGCCGCAGGCGTGCGCGACGCGCTGGTGGATCTGTCGGGCAACATGCGGCCGCTGGGGCAACCCCCGCAGCGCGACAGCTGGACGGTGGGGGTGCGCGACCCGCGCGGCCGGGTGCCCTTTTTCGCGACGGTGCAGCTGCGCGGCCGGTCGATCGCCACATCGGGCAACTACGAGCAGTTTGTCATGCAGGACGGCAGACGCTTCGGCCACGTGCTCGATCCGCGCACGGGCTGGCCGGTCGACGGGTTGTTGTCGGCCACGGTCGTGGCGCCAACGGCGCTGGAGGCCGACGCGTGGGATACGGGCCTGCTGGTGCTCGGCCCACGCGCGGCCGCCGCTCTGGCACAGCAGCGCCCGGAGCTCCAGGTCGTCCTCGTGCAGCCTGCATCGTCCGTCAGCGCTCCCGATACGGTCTGGGTGAAGCGCTCGCTGGTCAGAGACTTCCACATGACGGCGGAGGGACGGTCGCTCTTCCACGTGCGCCCCTTCTAGTTGCCTGCGGTAGCGCGACGCGCCGCCGCGGCGCCGCGGGGGTGCCGTAATCCCTGCCGCACGCGCCCCGGCGTTGGTTCGAACATTGCTCCCCCGAGGCACACCCGAGATCACAATCCCAGAGTGGTCCGGGGCGAGCCGTCGCCCGGCAAGGACGACCCCCTAAGGGAAGAATCCTGCAGGCGCGGGCAGAGCGCAACGCCACCGCGCGCGTGCATCCTGCACGACGCCGGCGGCCGGCGCGCCGTGTGGAGATGACCAATAGAGCTGGAATCCTATGGGTCGTGCCGCTGCTGCTGACAGCGTGCTCCTCGCCGGATGCTCCGCCGCTCCCGCCCGGAGGCGGGCAGCGCCTGGTGTTGAGCTTCGCGCAGTACCAGCAGACGGTCGCGCCGGTGCTCAGCACGCAGGGGTGCGACGCCGGGGGGGACTGCCACGGCGGGGGCATCCGCGGGACGTTCGCCCTCTCTCCGGTCGCTGCCAAGAGCGACCCATTCGACTTCGAGCAGGCGAGCTTGCAGGTCAACGCGTACGACCGCGACGCGAGCACCTTGCTGACCAAGCCGCTGGCGGTGGCCGCCGGCGGCGTGCCCCACAGCTTCAAGCCGTTCGCCAGCACGGACGACCCGGGCTATCAAGCGATCCGCGCCTGGATCCAGGCCGGGGTGCTGCAATGAACGGCCACAGCCGCAACCGCACTCAGCGCAGAGCCGCCCGCAGCGGCGACGGCGCATGGGCGCGGCCGCGGGCGCCATGGATGGCGAGCGCAATCGTGTGCGCTGCGGCGTGGCTGACGGCGCTGCCCTTTGCGCGAGCCGCGCAGGGCGATGCGACCGCCGTGAGCGCGCCGCCGCGGGGTGCACCGGTCCCGGGCGCCGCACGCGCGCTCACGCCGCTGGTGCCCGAGGTGGCCAGCGCGCCGTTCGCGCTCGCGCCCGGCAAGCGGCCGTTCCTGCACCGCCTCGCCTTCAGCCCCGGCTTCGGCAAGCTCGGCAACGAGCGCCTGTTCGCCTTCCGCCTGGCCTACAACCCCAACCGGTGGCTGGGATACGAGGCGGCGATCGGGCACAACCCCGGCGCCTCCGTGCACGCCCTATTCAACACCTTCAACGTCCTGCTGCGCTATCCGCTGCCGTGGCGCGTGCAACCCTACGGCAGCCTCGGCTACGGGATGATGCTCGTTTTTCCCGGGAGGGCCTTCAACGCCGACCCGGTGACCAAGAACGCATTGGCGTTCGGTGGCGGGCTGGAGCTCTACGTTCGCAACGACGTCGCGCTGCGCGTGGAGCTGCGGGAGACCACCGTAATCGGCGGAGAACGCAACTCGGGGGACACGATCGCCTACCAGTACGGCGAGGCGACGATCGGTCTCTCCTTCTACCGCACGCTGGGGCGCTAGGCGCCACGGCGCGCGGGCGGCAGGAGCCTTAAAGGAGATCATGATGCGACGCGAACACCTACTCTGGGCGCTCGTCTCTTCGCGGCCCCTGCGCACGGCCATCCTGGCCGCGGCTGCTGGCGCGGCCGCGCTGGCTGGGTGCAAGAAGAGCGCGCCGGACGATCTCTTCGTGGCCGAGCAGACCACCGCGGCTCTCGTCTTCATCAAGTCCCAGGACGCGGAGACCCTCAACCGCAGCTGGGCCGAGAGCAACCTGTACAAGCTGTCGCCGATCTCGCCCGACGGCATCGTCACAGCGGTGACGAACTTCGTCGGGGCGAGCGTCTCGGACCCGTGTGTCTCGTTCGATGGCAAGACGATCCTGTTCGCGCTGCGGCCGCCCGGCGCGACCTGGAAGAACATCTGGGAGATCAACGCCGACGGGAGCGGGTTGCGCCAGATCACCAGGGGCGGCGGGCACGACTTCGACCCCCTATACCTGCCCGACGGCCAGATCCTCTTCACGAGCTCCCGCGACAGCGAGATGGATGAGTACAACCACTCGCTCGCGGAGCACCTCTATCGCTGCAACGCCGACGGGTCGAACCTGGAGCGCATCAGCTTCAACCAGAGCAACGACTTCGATCCTACGCTCTTGCCCGACGGGCGCGTCATGTATACGCGCTGGGAGCACTTCGGGACGATGAACCGCTTCCCGCTGTTCGCCACCAATCCGGACGGGAGCGGGACCTTCCATCATTTCGGACCCCACGAGCGCAACTTCTTCCACGCCCAGCCGACGCCGGATGGCCGCATCGTCGCCATCGAGTCGACGATGGTGGAGGGGGACGCCGGCCCGCTGGCGGTGCTGAAGCCCGAGCAGGGGCCGGCCGACCCGGCGACCGGAAGCACGAGCCTGCACTGGGACGCCCTCAACGCGAACATCAACACCGATGGCGCGCCGTGGGTCTACGGCGCCTTCAAGTACCCGTTCCCACTGGGCGGCAACAAGTTCGTGGCCTCGTACACGCTGCCGGCCGCCACGGAAGAAGACGCGGATTACGGCCTCTACACCTTCACGCTGGAGCAGACCGGCGCCGGCACTACCGCCGATCCGGCCACCATTGCCATCAAGGATCTCACGTTCCTCTACAACGATCCCGCCGCCAACGAGTTCGACGCCCAGGTGCTCGCGGCGCACCCGAAGCCGCCGGTGATCCAAAGCACGGTGGATCCCACGAAGAACTACGGAGTCTTCCTGGCACAGGACGTTTTCAATCGCGGCACCAACGACGGGCAGGAGCGGCCGGTCAAGGGCACGCAGCCCATCGACCGCATCGCGGTCTACACCGCCCGGGCCACGCGCCCTGGCGACATGAACGACTTCTCGGCCAACGAGTTCGAGAAGCGCGCCCTGATCGGTTTCGCGCCGGTGTACGCCGACGGATCGTTTCGCATCAAGGTGCCGGCCGACACGCCCATCGGGTTTGCGACGCTGGATGAGTACGGGCGCGGCATCGTCGTCAAGCGCACCTGGATCTACTTGCGACCCGGCGAGGAGTTCAACAAGTGCGTGGGCTGCCACGAGGACCGCGCTGCCGGAGGCCCCGTGCCCACCAACCTCAACCCGATCGCCGCAACCATGCCGCCGACCGATCTGGACCTCGATTCGTCGCAGTTCCAGATCATCAACTACGAAACGAACATCGGCCCGATCGTACAGAGCAAGTGTGCGACGTGCCACTACCCGACCTACGTTCAGCGCGATTCGACGATCGTCAACGGAACCGACACGACCCACGTGGCCGTGACCGACACGATCCCCGCGCCGGGGAACCTGGATCTCACCGCCGTGCCCGATACGACCATGCGTGAGAACCGGATCTTCCCCCGCGGCTACATCAACCTCTCGGGCGAGACACGTCGGATGGACCACAACGTGGTGGAGCCCGCCTTCCCGCGGCGGTCGCTGCTCATCGACTACCTGAAGGGCCTGGGCACCCAGCAGGGGAAGGCGGTGCACCCGCAGGGGCAGTACGCGCTCACTCCGGCCGAGGTCGAGCTGTTCAACCTCTGGGTGCTTCTGGGCGCCCAGTACAAGTGAGCCGCAGGAGGGCATGAGCGTGGGCGTGAATTCTCTTCCTGCGCCCGGCGGGCGGCGTTGCCGGGTGCTGGCACTCGCGGCGATCGGCGCGCTGCTGGCCGCCGCCGGAGCATCGCCGCAGCGCGCGTCGGCATCCGCCGCGCCCGCCGCGCCGGCGCTCGCGGCGGCCGACCTACGCGCGGCGTTGGAGCGCCACAGTTTCGCGACGCTCGACGGCGGGGCGGCCCGCCTGGGCCCGCTGGGTGGGCAGGTGGTCGTGGTGAGCTTCTGGGCCAGCTGGTGCGCGCCGTGCCGCAAGGAGCTCGCCTACCTGGCGCGCCTGCACGCCGACCTGGCCGGCCGCGGAGCGCGCGTGGTCGCCATCTCCATCGACCGGGACCGGTCGCGTGCGAAGCACTTCGCTCAAGCACAGCACCTGCAGCTGCCGCTCTACCACGATGGGGCGCAGGGGCTGGCCGCCCAGCTCGACCTGCCGCACCTGCCCTGCACCTACGTGCTGGACCGCGGTGGCAAGGTCGTGAGCGTCTCCGGTGGCGGTGGCGACGAGGTGCTGGCTTCGCTGCGGCGCATCGTGGAGGGACTGCTGTCCGCTCCCGCCGCGGCCATGGCCGGCGCAACGGGAGGTGCGCAATGAGACCAGGGACGCAAGTTCGGGCCGTCCGCGTGGGGCCACGCAGCCGCTTGGTGCGGGCGGCGTCGGCACTGCTGCTGCTGCTGACGGTGTCCGGATGCGCGACGGTCAAGGGCTACCAGCGTGAGTTCCTCGCCGACCCGATCATGGCCTTCGACCGCGATGCCCGCGAGGAGCGCCGCGAGCTGCACTGGCGCGAGGCGCGCGAAGGCTCCACGGGCGGAATCGGCGTCGCCGGCGGAGGGTGCGCGTGCAATTGAGCGCAGACAAGTCTACGCGGCCATGGATGGCCACGGCGGCGGCGTGCCTGATGCTGGCGCCGGCTGCCGGAGCGGGGGTCACCGACCAGACCGCGACGTACTCGTTCAACTACTTCGCCGACTCCGACGATGTGCACGTGTACTCCAGCTACACAGACTACCTGCTGGAGCTCGAGCGGGGGCCGAAGCTCGACCTGCAGTGGACCCACCAGGTCGTGATGGTACCGGGCATCAAGGCCCCGGCGGGCAGCCAGGAGGCCGTCGACGCCATCACCACGGCCAGCCGCCCGATCCGTAGCGGGGCTGATGCGTACTCCGATTTCACCAAGACACGCAACGAGCTGCAGGGAGATATGACGTGGCGGCGCCTGAAGGGCGGCTATTACGTCTCGTCGGAGGCCGACTACTTCGCCCAGCAACTGCGCGCCGAGGTGGATCACGACTTCTTCGGGCAGAACCTCAATCTGTCGGCGGGGACGAGCTATGGCTGGGACAAGATCGATCCGGCCGAGGACGCCGACACGCATACCGTGCCCGATCAAAAGGACAACTGGCACTGGAGCCTGGTGGCCAGCCAGGTACTGACCGCCTCGACGGTGATGCAGGCGGGCGCCGAGCTGAACCTGGTGGACGGGCTTCAGCACAACCCCTATCGGAACGTCTACGTGGCCGGCAGCGATCTGCCCGAGGTGCACCCCACCCACCGCCGGCGCAATGACTATTACGTCAAGCTCAACCAGTACCTGAAGAACCAGTCGAGCCTCAAGCTGGCGTACACGTACTACACCGACGACTGGGGCGTGAGCTCGCATACCGTCGGCGCCCGCCTGAGCCAGTACATCACCCACGACCTGGTCGTGCGCTACCGCTACCGCTACTACACGCAAGGGGCGGCGGCGTTCTACCGGACGGAGTATACCGACCCCGGCGGCGTGGATGGTCTGCGCACTGGCGACTACCGGTTGGGGGCCTTCAACGCGCACCTGTTCGGCGGGCGGCTGGACTGGGACCTGGGGGGCATGGGTGGACGATTGGACTTCCTGAGGGGGGTCAGGCTGAGCCTGAACTACGAGCGGTACTTCAACACCAACAACTTCTCGGCAAACATCTTCGAGAGCGGACTCTCCCTGGCGTTCTGACCCGGGAGCACCAAAGGAGCCCTGCCATGACCCGGACAAGCCTGTTCACCTTCATCCTCCTGCTCGGGAGCGGCCCGGCGCTGGCCGAGACGTTCGTGCCGACCCCGATCCTCCCCCAGGCGGGCGTGCAAATCGTCACGCGAGCGGTCGCGCAGGAGCTGGTCGGACGCCGTTTGTTCGGCGATCCATACCGTACGGTCGTGATCGGCAACGTTGACGTGTACGACCGCTTCCCCTACCTGGAGGCACGCTACTTCCAGGTCGTGTCGGATCCGTCGTGGGGCCGCCTGCTCTACGGTGAGGTCGGCAAGGACCTCCAGGGATTCGACGGCAAGGGGTCCGCATTCGGAGAGCTCCGCGCGCCCCACGGCATGGCTGTGGACGCGGACGGCCGCCTGTTCGTGGCGGATTCGGGCAATGACCGCGTGCTGGTCTTCACCACCGCGGGCGAGTATGACCAGCTGACGCTATCGCCGCGCTTCGCCATCGCCGGGCTCAGCTCCCCGTTCGACGTGGCGGTCTCCGACAACGGGACGCCGCTGGATCCCGGTGACGACCGCCTCTACGTGGCCGACTCTGGGCGCAATCGCGTGCTGGGCTACCGCCTGGCCGACGATCGCGCCGAGCTGGTTTCGCAGATCGGCGACCTGGGTAGCGGCACGGGCTTCTTCGCCGGGCCGATGGCGATCACCGTCGGCCGGCAGGATGGGCGCTGCACCTCCGACGTCTACGTCGCCGACGCCCACAACGGACGCATCGTCCATCTGCGCGACACGGGCAGCGCCCTGGAATGGGTCGGCTCCCTGCCGCACGATATCGGCATCGTCACCTCGCTGGAGAGCGACCACTACGGGAACCTCTACGCTGCAGCCCCCAACGCCGGCGTGGTCCAGAAGCTCACGCCACAGCTCTACCCGGTGGCCGAGCTCGGCGCCGGCATCATGCGCCCGCGCAGCTTCCACATTCCGTTCGTCAACATCCATGACCACCGCGACGGCAGCGTCGTCCGCGCCGGTCAGGGATACGGCGTGCTGGTGGAGGAGTGGAGCGATCAGAGCGGGCTGCGCCTGATGGATCTGGGTGTCGCGCTGCAGGATCTCCACGTGGTCTACGACGACGGCGTGACGGTTCGCTTCACGCTCACCGACCACGCCGACGTCACGATCGAGGCCATCGACCCCGCCAGCGGACGCACGCTGGGCCGCCAGGACGTGCCTGCGCTGGCGTCGGGCCCGCAGGCCGTGCGCCTGGACCTTGCACGGGCCCTGGGCGGTGCCCGAGGCGGCGAGGTCACTCTGCGGGTCGCGGCCACCTCGCACTATAGCGGCGCGCTGCGCGACCAGTCCGAGGTGCGGTTCACTCTGGCCGGCGGCGGCGACGCGCTCCCTACGCGCCTGGCGCTGCTGGGTAACCACCCCAATCCGTTCAACCCGTCGACGACGATTGCGTTCGTCGTCCCCGCCGGTCCGGCTCGCTCCTTCAGCCTCCGCATCTACGACAACCGGGGGCGTCTGGTGACAACGCTGGCTGCTGGTGACGCCGCTCCCGGGCCGCACGACGTCGTCTGGGACGGTCGCGACAGCGGCGGCCGCAGTGTGTCCTCGGGCGTCTACCACTACCGGCTGAGCGTGGGCAACGAGGAGCTCACCGACAAGATGGTGCTCGTCAAGTAGGGGCCCGCGCACCGGCAGCTCCCTGGGCCCCGGAAGCCGCTTGACGCGGATCCGGGGCCCGGCGCGTACCGGCTGGCTCCAAGAGGAATTGCCCATGCGTGCTTCATCCGTGCGAACCCTGGTGATCATCCTCGGCGCCGCCTTCACCTACGCCGGCTGCCTGGGCGAGCCGCCTGTCGAGAAGCGTTGGACGCTGCTCGAGCTGCAGGCGGCCGCGCCGACCATGGGCGATCCCTTCGCCGCCGGCGGCGCGCCGCAGTTCACGGTGCAGGCCAAGGCGACCTACCGCGAGATCTTCTCCGGATTCCTGGTCGCCGAGCTGCGCTACAGCGATTCGCTCGCCGTGGGCGACGTCTTCCTGGATCCACACACCAAGGACAAGCACCTCGACGTGGCACGCGCCGTCGACCGGGTCCTGCAGAGCTCGGTGACCGCGGGGCGTAACGCCAAGGCCGTGGTCGGGTTCGACCACCTCATGCAGCAAGCCGATCTTTCCTTCACCGCGTTCGACCCGCGAGGCCGGGCGCTGCCGGGGTATGGACCGGTGGGCAGCAATGGGACGTTCTTCCTGCTGCTCTACCTGGCCCACGGCGACAAGGTCGAGCTGCCCTCCGGACGCGATACGCTGCTGCTCGATCCGGTCTTGTCCACCGATCTGGACGTGCTCTCGACAGGCGTGGAGATCCTACCGGCCGCGCAGTAGCGCATCCAGCGGGGGGGAGGCCGTGGCACGAGGATCAGCACTGGGTTTGCGCGGACACGACGCGTCCGCGTTGCGCCGGTGGGCGCGGGCGGCGACGTACGCCATGGCGCTCTTGGTCGCGCTGCCCGCCGTAGCCGCCGCCGGTGACGCGTCGGCGCTGCGGGTGTCCGTCTCCGCGCTGGTGGGCGCGGCCCAGCTCGACCCGCACCTGTCCGACTACCGCTGGGATACCGCCACCACCGCCCGCCTGGGGGCGCAGGTCTTCGTCGAGCGCGGGCGCCTGCTGGCGGGCGTGCGTGCCAGCCGTATGCAGACGACGCAGGCCAGCGGGATCCCGGGCGAGACGCGCGCTGTGAAGGCGCACCTGACTGCGTTCGAGCTGGTGGCGGGTGCGCGGGCGCTCTCGCTGCTCTCGGTCGACGTCTGCGCCTTGGCCAGCGGCGGGCTGCTCCATCTGGGTTACGACCCCGACCGCGCGTCGTACGTTCCGCTGGGCGGCGGCCCGGAGATCGTTGTCGACTACGCGCCGGTCGACACCTGGACGGCCGGTGCGGGGCTGCTGCTGCGCCGGGCCGTGACATCGCGTCTGGCCCTGGGCTTGCACCTCGAGCGAACGTACTTCGCCCTGGACACGGCACACCGCGCCGGGGCCGCCATCACCGAGCAGAGAGAGACCTTCGGAAGCTGGGGAGCGCACTTGCTGCTGTCCTGGACGGCCGCCGGCCTTTGATGGGCTCAACGGGAGAGATCCGATGATGCAAGCACGCACACTGTGCAGGACGCCGCCCGCGTTGGCGGCAGCGCTACTCTGGAGCGCTCTGTTGCCGGGCCCCGCTGCGGCGCAGGCACAGGAGCCGGCGGATCGCCACGCTCCGCCGCCGCCAGCCGCCGCCGCCATCGACCCTGCCACGTCAACCGCGCCCGAAGCGGCCGGCGCAGCCGCCGTGGCGGCGCCCGTCGCCGCCGACGCTGCCGCGCCCTCCGCGCTGCCGCCACCCGTACCGATGGCGGCGGGCACGCTTGCGCCGCCCGCGGTGGACAATCTCAATGGCGCCCACGTCCTCAAAGAGAAGAGGGTCCGTCTCGACCGTGGCGACGACAACGTCGTGCGCAGCGGTCCAGGGAACACGTTCGCCATCGTCGGGGTCTACCCCAAGGGCGCCGAGTTCACGGTGATCGCCAAGAAGGCCGACTGGTACAACGTGCGCCTGTCCGACGTGCAAACGGGCTGGGTGCATGCGTCCCTGTGCCACGAGTTCGACGACATGTCGGACCTGGAGTTCCGGCCCAACCCCCGGCTCTTCTCCCGCATCGGGAGTTTCGCGCTGACGGGGTACGCTGGCGGCTACGCCTTCGACCGCAAGTCCAATTCGCTGGCCCTGGGCGGACGCTTGGGCTACTACGTGCTGGAGTTCCTCGAGGTGGAGGGTGGCATCTCCTGGACCCACATCCACCGCCCCGCGGAGATCGTGGAGACGCTCTTCGGCCTCACGCTCGAGGCCGAGGAGTTCCACATGCTCTACTACGAGCTCAACGGCAATCTCCACTTGCTGCCCGGACGCCAGATGGTGCCCTTCCTGACCGGCGGCGTCGGATCGACCATCGCGCAGGGCAAGAGCGAAGCGTCGGCGAATTATGGCGCGGGCGTCTCCATGTACGTGTCCAAGACGGTGGCCGTGCGTTGGGAAGTGCGCAACTACCGGTTCTCCATGGGCAGCGAGAGCTCGCGCCGCACCGACAACAACATCGAATTCAGCATCGGCACCACGCTGCTGTTCTGAGGAGGAGCGCCATGCCCGCTCGCCGACTCCCGCGCGCGCCAAAGCCTTGGCCTGCACGGGCGCCGCACCACCGCGTGCGCCCGCGCGCCGCGGCCGTCGCTGCGTTCGCTCTGGCCTTGGCCCTGGCGCCGGCCTTTGGCCACGCCCGCGATCCGGTCCCCTTCACTGCCCACGAAGGGCTGGCGCTGGCAGTCGACGCGGCGCAGAACTGGGCCGCCGACGCGCGCCTGATCTACCTGGAGAACGATGAGCCCGTGGGCGAAGGCGGCGCCGCGCCACGCTGGGGCTACCTGTTCTTCTCACGCACGCGCAACGCTGCGCGCGGCTACTCGGTGCGCGACGGCCGCATCGCCGCGGCCGCCGATCTGGGCTTCGACCTGCAAGCGCCGCCGCTACCTGCCGGATGGGTCGACAGCGCGCAGGCGCTCGCCGCTGCGGAGGAGAAGGAGGGTGCGCGGTACCGGGCGGAGCACGGCGGCCAGCTCGCCACCATGCTGCTGCTGCGCGGTGCCTTCCGGCCCGACGACCCCGATCGCACCACCTGGGCCCTGGTCTATACGTCGCAGGGAGCCCCGACGCTCTTCGTGGTGGTGGATGCCGGCACTGGAAAGGTCGTGCGCACGTGGCAAGGCTGAGCATGGCGTGTGCGGTGGCGGGCCCGCTGGCCCTGCTGGCAGCCGCCGTTCTGGTGCAAAGTGGAGCACCGGCGCGGGCGCAGGACCCCTCGACGGCGCAGGCACCGCCGGCGGCGCAGGCATCCGCCCCAGAGCAGCCGCCTAAGCCGGCGCAGGCGCCATCGCCCGCGCAGCCGCTCGCGCCCCTGCCGGCGACGCCGGTGTTGGGAGAGCCCGTGGAGCTGCAGGATCTCCCTCCCGAGCAGCTCGAGGTGGAGCGGGTGCAGGCCAAGAAGCCCAAGCTGGTGACGCTGCGCTTCCTGCGCGAGAACCGCGAGTTCCTCCGCGCGCAGCTGGACCAGCTGCGGCTGGTGCGCCGCGACGACCTCGAGGGGGAGGCTGGCTTGCTCGATCCACGCTTTGCCATGTACCGCGAAATGCTGCAGCAGCTGAATGCCGCACGCGACACCGTGCGCGCCGAGCAGGAGAGCCTGCAGCGCCGGGAGGTGTTGCAGAGCGTGACCGAGCTGGGAGGCCTGGAGGCACAGCTGGATCTCATGGAGAAGCTGCTGGCCGATGAGAGCGCTCGGCTCGCCCGGCTGGAAGCGGACTTCGTCGGCCGCCAGCAGACGGCTCTGGTCGTGCTGGTGCGGGGATGCCCGGCGGGCGCCACGCCCGCCGAGCTGCTGCTCACCGAGGAGGGGCAGACCGTACGCGTGCCCATGTCCGCCGACCAGTGGGCCGCGCTGCGCAAGGGTGGCATCGCTCAGATCTACCACGCCTTCATCGAGCCCCGGGAGCACGTGCTGGAGGTGGCGCTGTCTGGAGAGGGCTGGCCGGCCCGTACCGCGCACAGCCTCAGCCTCGAACCGAGCCGCGACCGGCTCACGTTCCTGGAGCTCGACCTCGCGGCGGCGAGTCCGGCGCAGCCGAGCCCCGACATCCGTTCGAGCCTCTGGGTGAAGTAGCCCCGCCGTGCCCGTGGAGAAGCCACTGCGGCGCGCCGCCCCGCGAAGACCCATGCAACGCATCCTTGGGGTACTGCTCGCACCGGCCGTGCTGGCGCTGTCCATCGCGCCGGCGCGGGCGCGTGCGGCGTCAGACCCGGCCCTCCCGGTCAAGGGCGGGCAGACCACGCCGAGCGCGGATCACGCAAGCGCACCCGGCTCGCAGCAGCAGCGCGCGGCGCAGCCGCAGCCTGCCTTCGAGCTGGCCGGCGCGCCGCTCGCCGAGCTGCGCTTGCGTCAAGCGGCCTACGCCTGGAGCATGGGCGACCTGCGCGAGGCTGCGGCGCAACTGGAGCAGATCGCTCCCTCGACGCCCGGCTTCGCCGGCGCGGACCGCGCGGCGTTCCTGCTCGCGGAAGCCTACCTGCGGCTGGGGGAGCCGCAGCGCTTCCTGGCGCTTGCGCGTGCTAAAGCGGCACACCCAACCGGCTCGCCCTGGGATCTGTGGCTGCGGTACCGGTTCCTGACGGCCACGACGGACGCCGCAGCGGCCGACAGCGCAACGCTCGCTGCCGCCGCCAACGCGGCGCCAGCGCGTCTGCCCGCCGCCGACGTGCTGGTCGCGGCCCTGCTCGTTCGAGCGGGGGAGACAGAGCAGGCCAAGGCAGCGCTGCAGCGCGGCGCTGCCGACGCCGCCTCGCCCGTGCTGCGGCTCTACGTGCAGGCGCTTGCCGAAGGGCTCCCCGCGCAGAGCGCCGCGGCGCCCGACTCCGTGTCCGCAGCGGCGCCACTTGCGGTGTCGCCGGCGCCGCCGCCGGCGCGCGCCCAGGACGCCAGAGCGGACTGGGAGCGCACGCTCCAGGAGCTCGTGGCGGCGGAGCCCAAGACCCCTCTCGATCTGGATCTCGTCGGCGCAGCCCACCTGCGGCTCGCCTCGCTCGCGCTGCGCCGCGGCCAGGACGCCATCGCGCAGCTAGAGGCCGTTCCAAAGGCCAGCCGCTACGCGGCCGACGCGCGGCTGATGCTGGCCCTCACCCTGTTGGAGGCCGGCGCCTCCGGCGAGGCGCAGCACGCCCGCGCGCTGCTGGCGTCGATCGCCCAGGACGACCCAAGCCCGCGCCGCCGCCGCGACGCCCAACGGGAGCTGGCGGCGCTGGCGCTGGAGGCCGAGGACTGGCAGGACGCCCACGAGCTCAATCGCGCCCTGGCGAAGGGCTGGGACGCCCAGCATGACACGCTCACGTCCCTGTTGGATCCCGCGGCCGCCCCGCTGCTGTGGGACCACTGGTCGACGGAGTCGATGGCGTCCTGCGCGCTGGTCCTGGAGACGGCGCCGCTTGACCGGGAAGCAGCGGCGCTGGTCGAGGCGTCGCTGGACCTACGCGCGCCGCTGGAGGAGAGCGCGTTCGCCGGCGCGCCTGCCAGCGCGTCGCTGTGGCAGACGACCGACCAGCGGATGCCCGACGCGCCGGCGCCGACCGCGCAGGAATGGGACGCCGTCCAGCAGTCGCTACGGCGCGAGGAGCAGGCGGCGTCCGAGCTGGAGCGCGCCCGTCGCGCGGTGGACGAGGAGCGTGCCCGGCTGGCGCGCCGCCGCGCATACCTCGACCGCGGGCTGCAGTCGCTGGGCTCCACCACCCGCGCCCTCGTGAGCACGAGTCAGCGGCTGGATTCGCTGTTGGCCGTCGTCGACGGCATCGCTGGCCAGCTGGCCGGCGTCAAGAGCGAGTTCCTGCGCAGCGCCGCGGTGCGCACGCGGGCGTTGGTGCAGCACCAGCAGCTGGAGCTGGACCATCTGCTCTTCCTTCGCCACTTCTACGTCGATGGGCCGAACCGCCAGCGGCCGGACCCGCTGCCGGAGGGCGTGCCCAGCCCCGAGGCACTCCTGCAGCGGGAGGAGGCGCTCTCGCTGCAGGTGGCCGCCTTCCTCGACACGTTTGCAGTGCGCGCCCCGCGCATCGTGCAGCGGTCATACGCCGAGGTCTGGGAGCCACGGGTGACCTTGGGAACCCGCGGGCTCGCCGAGCAGGCGCGCCGCCGGATTGCCTGGGCGAACCGGCTGCACTCCGGGATCGACTCGACGCGCACGGCGGGCTTCGACAGCGCAGAGTTGCGGGCGCTACGGGCCGGGCTAGCCGTTCGCCAGGCCGCGGCCGACTCGGCGCGATCGGCGACAGCGCAGCTGCGCACCGCGGTGGCCAGTGCGGCGGTGCAGCGCGCCCTCGACGCGCTGGCCGGCGAACGCGAGGGAATCGACTACGGACTCGGCGTGAGCGCCCACGAGCTCGCCGTCGGCCGCGGGCGCGACCACGACGATCCGACCGTGCGCGCCGAGCTCGCCGCCGCGCGGCAGGAGGCGATCGCCCAGCTGGACGCATTCCTCACGAGCTATCCAGGATCACCCGCACGCGGCGAGGTGCGCTTCCGCCTGGCCGATCTGCTCATGCTGTCCGCCAAAGAGGACTTCAATGGCAAAATGGCGCAGTTCCTCAGCGCCGCCCAGGCGCAGGGCAGCCTGGACGCGCGCGCGATGGCACCGTTCGTGGACTACGAGCCCGCGTTGCGCCTGTACCGGCGGATCCTCGCCGAGGACCCGGGCTTCCCCCATCAGGACGCCGTCCTGTTCAACATCGGCATGATCCTCTCCGACGCCGGCAGCGAAGAGGCCCAGGGTGTGCTCGAGCGGCTGGTATCGACCCATCCGCAGTCGGAGTTCTGCCAGGAGGCCTGGCTGCGCATGGGTGACAACCGCTTCGACCAGAAGGACTACGAAGCGTGCGTGCCGCTCTACGCGCGGGCCGCCGCGGGCACGGACAACGAGCTCACGGCGATCGCCCTCTACAAGATGGGGTGGGCCCACTTCAACCAGGACCGCTTCCTCGATTCGGCCGACGCGTTCCGCCGCCTGTTCGACCTCTACGAGTCCGGCGCTGCGGTGCGCACCAGCACCGACTTGCGGGCCGAGGCGCAGGACTACCTGATCCACGCCCTCTGCCGCGCGGGCGGGGCACAGCCGTTTGCCGACTACTTCAAGGGCGTCGGTCCTCGCCCCTACGAAGCGCGCATCCTGCAGGGCATGGGCACCCTGCTGCGCAAGTTCAGCCTCTACGGCGATGCGGCCAAAGTCGATGAGCTGTGGCTGGCGCGCTATCCGAACGAGGCGCAGGCGCTGGACGTGGCGCAGCGGCTGGTCGACACCTACGAGCGCTCGAACAAGCCGGAGCAGGCCCGGGCCGCGCGCCTGGCGACCGCGCCTCGCTTCGTGGAGGGCAGCCCATGGTTCACGGCCAACGCGGCCGACTCGCTGCGCCAGGCGGGGCGGCGCTACGCCCTCGAATCGTACAAGTCCGTGGCACTCTATCACCATCATCAGGCCCGCGACGGGGCCGCAGGTCCGCACTGGGAGAAGGCCCTGGAGCTTTACCAGACCCTGCTCGCGCGCTGGCCCACCGATCCCGAGGCGCCCCGCTTCCACTTCTATGCCGGCGAGGCGGCCGCCCACTTGAACGACTTCCGGCGTGCCCTCGACCACTATGCGGCCGCGGCGGCATGCGACACGGCCAGCTTCCGCGCCGACGCGCTCTGGCAGCGCGTCGCCGTCACCGACGCGTGGTACGAGTCGACGCGCAAGCACGTATCCTCGGCGCAGGACAGGGGGCTGGGCGCCGATTCGCTGGCCACCGCGGTGTCGGTGGCAGCCGATACGTTGGTGAAGGCGTACCCGCGCGACGCCCGGGCGGCCGACGTGCTGTGGCGGCAGGCGACGCTGGCCTACGCTCACGGCCGCAACGATCGGGCGGCACCGGCCTTCGAGCGGCTGATGCACGACCATCCGCAGGACCCTCGTGCTCCCATGGCCGCGCGCCTGCGCGGCGACGCGATCTATCGCCAGGGCGCCTACGACCGCGCCGCAGACGCCTACGAGCAGGCACTGCTGCTGGCCAAAGCGGCCCGGGTCGATACGCTGGTCGCGCGTTTGGCGCCGGTCATTCCGCTGTGCCGCGTCAAGCACGCCGAAGCGGTGGCTGCCAGCGACTCCGCGCATCCGGGGCGCGCAGCGAAGCTCTTCGCCGAGGTGGCGGCGCGCTGGCCGGACTACGCCCATGCCGATCTGGCGCTTTACCGAGCAGGACTGGGCTACGCAAGAGCCCGCTCGGCCGTCGACGCGGTGCGCTGCTGGAGCGACCTGATCGCGCGGCATCCGCGCAGCGAATACGTGCGGGACGCCCACCTGCAGATCGCCGTCGCGTGGGAGGCGGCGCGGCGCCCGCGCGATGCGGCGGAGGCCTACCGTCGATTCGCGCAGGCCTACCCCAAAGACCAGGGCGCAGCCGCGGCCCTGCTCAAGTCCGCCGACCTGCTGGCGTCCGCCGGGGACGCCGGGGCCGCCGAGGATGCGCGCACGCTCTACATGGACCGCTTCCCGGGCGACGTCGAGACGGCGATGGAAATCCTGCAGCGAAGGGCACTGGCGGAGCTGGCCCAGGTCGGCAGCTCGACGGCTTTGAGCGCGCTCCTGGGCAAGCCGGGCAAGGGGAGTGCCTTGCCCGCATCCAGCCTGGCGCGCTATCTCGACCTGGCCAACACGCACGCATCGCTCGCCTCGCCCCAGATCCTCGCGCAGGTGGCGTTCCTGCAGGCGGAGGAGCAGATGCGAGCGTACGAGGCCGTGCGCCTCACGCAGCCGCTGAAAGCATCGCTCGCAGCCAAGAAGAAACGGCTAGAGAGCGTGCTTGAGAGCTACCGTGCCTGCGCCCAACGCGGTGTCAACCCGTTTGCCTCCGCGAGCGCCTACCGTATCGGCGAGGCCCTGGTGCACTTCGGCGATGCGCTGCGAGGCAGCGAGGGCCCTGCGCAGCTCTCCGCCGACGACCTGGCAGCCTACCGGCAGGTCCTCGAGGAGCAGAGCTGGGAGTTCTACGACCGCGGTGAGGAGGCCTGGAGCGAGCTCCTCAAGCGAGCGGGCAGCGACCCCGGCGACGAGGGCGGCTGGATCGCTCGAACTCGGTCGACCTTGTGGCCGCGCTTGGCGCAGCGCTTCGCCTTCCGTCCCGAGGCCGCATATCCCCTGGTCTCGGCGCAGAGCGCGGGCGACGGCGGGGTGACATCACAATAACGGAACGGCCTTTGCACGAGCCGAATCGACCTGCGCCCTCGCTGGCGCCCGACGGCGCGGCGAGGACGGATCGGGAACGGACGGAGCGCATCGTGGACATGACGGCCCATCAGATTGCACGCAGCGCGGCGGCGCGCGTCTCGAGGACCGGGAGCCAGCCCTGGCTCCTGTTGCTCGCGGCCGCCCTGACGCTCTCCGGGTGCAGCCTGATGCCCTGGCACTCCGAGGACAACCCCACGATTCCTCCTCCCTCCGCCGTGGGCCCGTCGCATTCGGCGCAGCCGGAGGGCGGATCACTGCCGGCACGACTGGCGCAGCTGCGGCAGCAGGAGGCGGCCGATCCGGGGAATGCGCGCTGGGCCTATCAGCAGGGGCTGGCCTATGCCCAAGCCGACTCCGCCGCGCAGTCCGAGCGCGAGCTGCGGCGCGCCTTGCGCCTGGATCCCATGCTGGCGCCGGCTCTGTCGCTGTTGTCCGAGGTGCTGTACCGCGCGCGCCGCTTCCAGGAGGCTGTCGATCTGCTCGAGGAAGCGCGCGCCAACGGCGCGGCCGACCGCCCGGAGCTGCTCGCCGATCTCGCCCTGAACTACGCGGCGCTGGGCCAGGCCGATCGCGCCCAGGAGCTCGTGCGCGGGCTCGCCGGTCCCGGACCGCACTGGGCCAGCGCCGGCTCGGCTTTGACCTACGTCGCGCTGCGCGGCAACGATTTCCTCCACGCCGACGAGCCAGCGCGTCAGGCGCTGCGCGCCAACCCGGCGGCCGCCGCGAACCACAACAACTACGGCATCACGCGCCTGCACGCCGGCGATCCCGCGGGCGCGCGCGAGTCCTTCCTCAAGGCGCACGAGCTGGATCCAACGTTGCCGGGCCCGCTGTACAACCTTGCCATCGTGGAGCGCTTCTACTTCGTCGACGACGCGAAGGGACGCGAGTGGTTCGACCGGTACTGGGCCCTCTCGCAGGAGGATCCCGATCAGCTCCACAAGACCTTCCATCCGAATGCAGACGGCGGCTCCGTGGCGCTGCACGAGAAGTGAGCCTCTGATGCCCCGCCGTCCCATTCCCCGGCGCACCGCGCTGCGCTCCGCTCCGCGCTGCTCGTTTGCTGCGCTGACGGCGCTTGCTGCGCTCGTTACGGTCGTCGTGCTGTCAACCGTGGCCGACGCTTCCACGCGCACGCGGGCCAAGGCTTCGAGCCCGGTGAACGCCACGCCTGCGGCACGACCTGCGGCCACGTCCAAAGCGGCTGCCGAGGGCATGGTCCCGGGCGCGGCGACGACCCGCGCCAGCGCCGAGCCCGGTCCGGCGTCGCGACTGCGCAGCGGCGGAAAGGGTGCTGACCGCACCCTGGACGCCATCACCATTGAAGGCGAGATCGCCGTACCCCAGGTCCTGTTCATCACGTCGCGCCGCCAGCCGCACTATCAGGACCTGCTTCATCGATGCTACCTGACGACCAGCCTGGATGTCGGCCGGGAGGTCGTCCTGCCCGATCGCGTGCTGCTCAAGCCGCTCGGGCTGGACGCGGCCGGCGCGCCGACGGGCGCTGCCCGTCCCTGAGCCTTGCGCCGCCGGCAATGAAGCCGACGCAGAACGAGAGGGAGTAGTCATCATGTTCGGTGGTATGTCGTTCGTCGATCTCCTGCGGGCCTCCCCGACCCTGGTGGTGTTGATCCTCTGCTCGATCGTCACGCTCGCGTTCGTGGTGGAGCGACTGCTCTACTTCAAGTCGAGCACGATGAACGTCGAGCACTTCTTGCGGGAGCTGGCGCCCAAGCTTGGAGCCGGCGACTACGACGCCGCGCTCTCCACGTGCCGCAAGCGCAAGGGCGCCGTGCCACGCGTACTGGAGCAGGGTCTCTGCCACCTGCATCTGACGCGTCCGGAGCTGAAGCAGCGCATGGACACCGCCATCGAGGTGGAGCAGGTGGAGATGGAGCGCAATATCGGCGTGCTCGGCACCATGAGCAATATCGGCCCGCTGGTGGGGCTGTTCGGCACCGTCGTGGGGATCATCCGCGCGTTCGCCGACATCGCGCGCACCGGCGCGGGCGGCAGCGCGGTGGTAGCGATGGGTGTGGCGGAGGCGCTGATCACTACCGCTGCCGGCATCCTCGTCGCCGTGATCGCCACGGTCTTCTACAACGTGCTCGTGCGCCGCATCCGCATCCGCGTCGTCGAGCTGGAGGACGCGCGCGAGGAGTTCCTGAGCCAGTTGAGCCACCGCCAGCCGCACGCACCCGCCGCAGCAACGCCGGGTACGCGCGGCCGGGTCGTCCAGGAGCCTGCTCCGGCCGGCTTCCTGGGCTGAGGTGTTTCCATGGCTTCCCGTCGCAGGCATGTCGACCACGGTATCAACGAGGTGAACGTCACGCCGCTCGCCGACGTGACCACCATCCTCATCCTCGTTTTCCTGGTCACGATGCCGGCGTTGCTCTGGAACGGCATCCAGGTGAGCGCCGAGAACGCCGGTCCCGGCGCCACCATCGAGACGCCACCGCCGCCCAGCGACGAGCTCCTGATCGTCACCGTGGCGACCGATGGCATCACGGTGAACCGCGAGGCGGTATCGCTGGCGCAGCTGGGGGCGGTGCTGGAGCGGGAGCTCGCCGCGCGCAAGGACAAGACCGTGCTGGTCGTACCACGGGGCCCGGTGCGGCTCTCCGACGTGGTGACGGTTCTGGACATCGCCAAGGCCAGCGGGGCCGAGGGCCTGTCGCTGGTGAACACGCAAGGGCAGGCCTGACCATGCGCGGCTACGAGTACAAGGACAAAGTCAGCGTGGTTCCCCTGATCGACGTTTCGCTGGTGGTCGTGCTGGCGCTCATGGTCATCTCGCCGTTCTTGAACAACAACAACAGCAAGGTGGACCTTCCCAAAGCCCGCGCCAGCGAAGTGAACGACGAACAGAAGACCGAAGTGGTCTATGCCCTCGATGGGACCATCACCATCGATGACCACCCGGTGCAACTGGCGGATGTACGCGCGCTCCTGGCGCCGCGCTTCGCCGAGAACCCCGAGTCCGTGGCGGTGATCTGCGCAGACCGGGGGCTGCTCTACAGCGATGTTGAGCGGCTGATCGCCGAGGTCAAGGCCGCAAAGGCGCCACGGATCACGATTGCGACCAAAGAGCACGAAGGGCCGGGTGACGCGCAACGATGATCCGCAGGCGGATCAGTCGGCGCGGCCCCACGCGCGGCGGGTTCGCCGTGAGCGTGGTGGTCCACGTGTTCCTGGTGGTGGCGCTGCTCATGCTCCGCCCGCCGGCACCCCGCGAGCGCAAGCGCGAGGTCCTGCGCGAGATCTCCTACATCCAGGAGCGGTACGGCGAGAAGGTCGCGGCGCGGGTGCGGCCGAAGTCCGGGCCCAAGCCGGCGTCGAAGGAGTCTGAAACCGCGAAGCCCAGCGCGCCACCGGCGCACAAGGCGAAGCAAGCGCCACTCAGTCCGGCAGTCGCCGCGCCGCCGGCGGTCCCGCAAGGCCAGGTGGGCCGCCAGCGCGCGCGCCGGGAGGTCACCGAACAGGTCGCGAGCGTGACCGGCTCGCTGCAGTCGGTCCTCAAGGATCTATCCTCGTCCTTGTCGTCGGTGCAGCCCGCTCTCGTCTCTGCGAGCCCCGCGGCCGGCGGGGGCCGCCGGCGAATGGTCGGCGTCGGGCGCTCCGCGGAGCAGCTGGCCTCGGTCGGCGGCGCGGCGCCGGCCGGAGCATCCGCCACCGCGGGCCCATCGTTGCAGAGCTCGCTCATCTCCATCGAGGCCATCACGGGGCTCACCGCGAGCGGATGGAGTGGCGGCGCGGGTGGCGACGGCGGACCGAGCGGCTCCGGGACAGGGGGCGGCGCGGTTGGGGGTGCCGGTAGCGGTGTGGGTGGCGTGGTGGGCGGTACAGGGACCGGTGGCGCAGGGGCGCGCGCGCCGGGCCGCAGCAACGCGTCGCTGCTCGCGGTGGTGCGGCGCTACGCCCCGGGCATCCAGTTCTGCTATGACAACGAGCTCAAGCGCAACCCGTCGTTGCGCGGCAAGATCGTCGTCAGCCTGGTGGTTGCTGCCTCGGGTGAAGTGCTAGAGGCCGCCATCGTCGCGGACAGCCTGGGCGCTCCCGCCATGCGGGAGTGCGTGCTGGCGCAGCTGCGCGCTTGGAAGTTCCCCGCCATCCCCGAAGGCACCGTAGCGTTCAACACGCCCTTCGTCTTCACCCCATCGAAGTAGGTACGGTGTCGCGTGCCTGCCACGCCTCACCTGCGCGTCAGCACGAATCGCCCCAGCACCTCCCGTTCCAGCGGCGCAGCGTCCATCTCCACGGGCGCGGCGTGCTCTCCCTCCGCAGCCAGGCTCACTGAGTACGTGCCATCCTGCAGTCCCTCCAGCGGCAGCACCACCAGCCCGCCGTCCTGCGCCACCGGCTCCACCCAGCGCACCAACGTGCGCTGGGGCAGCACCTGGTGCAGCGCGAGACGCCGGCCCACCGCACGCGGGACGCGCACTACGAGGAAGCGCGCTCCCGCCGCGAGGGTGACGTCGCGGGACGCCGTGGGATCGAGCTCAACCTCGGCAGGCACGCGAGCCGGCTGCAGGCGGGAGTGCCGGTCGCGGGCCATGAGCGTCCCGCGCACCATCGTGAGCAGCAGCGCCGCGGCCAGTACGGCCAACACATACAGGGGAACGCCCACCGGCCGGGCCAGCACCGGCCCAGACGCGGCGCGCGCCGTGTTGGGGCGCGGCGGAGGTGGCGGGGAGGTCATCGCGCCGCTCAGCGTAGCCCCGCGCCGAGCACGGCTCAAGCAACTTACGCCGAGGCCGCCCGCGCGCGGGCACGGGCCGGCACGCTCCGCCAAACCGCCCCTGGCACGCGGCGGCGCCCCAGGTTAGGATGCGCGGCGCCGGCGCTCTGGAGCGCGCTCTGCGCGTGCCTTCGGTTGGGGGTCCCATGACCGAGCCCGCTCGCCCGCGTCCGGGTCAAGCCCAGATGGTCACGCGCGTCCTGTGGATGACGGGAATGCTCTCGCCCGTCCTGTTCGTGCTCGTCGGCTGGCTGGTGCGGCGGACGCTCGCACGCGCCGCTGCCACGCCGAGCTTGGGGCTGCTGACGGGGGTGCTGGCTGCGCTGGCGGGCGGGGTCAGCATCGTGCTCGTGCTGGTCAAGCGCCCGCTCGCCCGTTGGGCGAGGCACGACCCGGCCCGCTTCTTCGTCCTCCGCTACGCCATCGCCGAGACGGTCGCCGTGTACGGGTTCCTCCTCTTCATGCTCGGCGCAGGCTGGCGCATTTTCCTGGCGTTCACGGTCTGGGCGCTCTCGCTCATGGCGCTCATCCGTCCCACCGAGGATGACGACGCCCAGCTGGCGGAGTGGAAGCGGGAGCGGTAGGGCGTGGTCCACGTCACCTCCGAGATCGGCCGCCTGCGCCAGGTGCTCCTGCACGAGCCCGGCCCCGAGGTCGACCGCATGGTCCCCGCCATGATGGAGGAGCTGCTGTTCGACGACATTCTGTTCGGCAACGCCGCGCGGGAGGAGCACCGGCGCGTGCGCAAGATCATGCAGCTGCTGGGCATCGAGGTGCTCGAAGTGCGCGATCTGCTGGTGGAGACGATGCAGAATCCCGCAGCGCGGGACTGGGTGTTGGAAGTGCTGCTGGAAGGCCTCAGCATGGCCGTGGCCGAACGGATGCGGAATGTATCGGCCAAGGAGCTGGCCACGATGCTCGTCAGCGGCGTGCGGCAGGATCCGAGCCAGGCCGGCATCGAGGTGGACGAGCTCTACGAGCTCCCACCGCTGCCCAACTGGTGCTTCCAGCGCGACCCGCAGGTGATCATGGGCGACGGTGTGGTGTTCTCGGCCATGGCCATGCCCGCACGCTGGCGCGAGTCGCTGCTGGCGCGGGCGATCTTCCATCATCATCCGCGCTTCGCGTCGGTCCCGGTGCTGCACGACCCTCTGCAGCCGGTGCGTGACCGGCCGCTCTACCTAGGTCCGCACCACCCGCGCATCGAGGGGGGCGACGTGCTGGTGCTGTCGCGCGATGTGATCGCCATCGGGTACTCCGAGCGCACCAACCGCACCGGCGTGCAGCACCTGGCCAAGGCCCTGGCGCTGTGCGAAGGAGGCCCGCGCTGGCTGATCGTGGTGGCGCTTCCGCAGCGGCGCGCCTACATGCACCTGGACACCGTGGTCACGGCGATCGACCGCGACCTCTGCCTGATCTACGCGCCGGTGCTTTTGCCGGGTGGCTCGGAGGAGGCGCGCGTCTACGAGATCGATCTGCATTCGCGGGACCAGCAGGCTGTGAGCTGCGCGGGTTTCCTCTCGGCCCTGGCGCTGCGCGGGCTGGACCTCGAGCCCGTGCTGTGCGGCGGCAGCGATGCGGTGGCGCAGCAGCGCGAGCAGTGGACCGACGGTGCCAACGCGTTCGCCCTGGCCCCCGGGTTCATCATGCTCTACGACCGCAACGTGGGCACCGCGGAGCAATTGGCCCGCCGCGGATTCCGCGTCGTGGACGCGCGCGACGTGCTCAAGGGCAAACACGCCCTGGACCTGCAGGCGGGCGAACGCGTCTGCGTGCTCCTGCCCAGCCACGAGCTTTCCCGTGCACGCGGTGGCCCGCACTGCCTGGCCCACCCGCTGGTGCGCGACGACGTGCGGTAGGGTCGCCCGGGCGCGTGGTGTGGCGCCGCGCCCGCCGGCCGGGTTGGCGCTCGAAGGAGCGGGTCAGCGCTCCCAGACGAACGCGATCGGCCTCTCCACGCGCGGATCCAGGCTGCGCTGCACCGGGCAGCCATGGGCGGTTCGCTCCAGCAGTGCGCGCTCCTTGTCGGCGACCTCCGCTGCGACGCGGGCCGGGAAGGTGACGACCGCCGGGAGGGCGGCGATGCGCCGATCGGGATCGGCGATCATGTGCTTCTCCACCTTCACGGTGGCTCCGGTCAGGTCGATCCCGTGCCGCTGGGCGACGATGCCCATCGTCGTCAGGAGGCAGGTCCCCAGGGCGGTGGCTACCAGATCGGTCGGGGAGAATGTCTCACCGCGGCCCTGGTTGTCCACGGGAGCGTCGGTGGTCAACTGGCTCTTCGAGGGACCGTGGGTGGCACGGCAGCGCAGCGCTCCTTCGTAGCTGACCTGGATCTCGACGGCCATGGCATCCTCTCCGGGTCGCAAGCGGGCCGGTCCTCGTCGCGGTTCACCCCGCCCAACATACGCCATGACCTTACGGACGCAAGTCGGTGGCGGGCCGGTTTTCCATCCGATGAATGCCGACGAGCGCGGTCCGGGACCCGACTCTGCCCGCCCCACCGCCACTCTCCCGAGGGAACCGATCCACCCCGCGGGGGTAGAAGAGCCGCGTATCCAGACCCCTGAGCGTCCCGCGAGCCGCGGCCGGGACCACGACCATGGCCACGGCGCTTCTGCCGGCTCGTCCGAGCCGGGCGGACAAGGGGACGTCTGCAATCTTGGGCGTTCGTGGCGTCCGAGAAGAGGAGAGTTGGAGACATGAATCGCCGAATCGCTGCCACGTTGGGAGTGGTGCTCGCGATCGCGTTCCTGGCCGTCTCGGCGAACGCCGCCGAGCCGCCCAAGACAAACGCCCCCAAGCCCGCCGGGACGCCTGTACCCTCGGCGGCAACCACCAAGCCCGCGAGCGCTCCCACTGCGGCACCGGCAATGCAGGCCAAGCCCGCAGCTGCCACGAGCACGCCAGCTGCCCACGCCAAGCCCGCCGCTCACACCAAGCTGGCCTCGACGATGCCCGCGACCCCGACGGAGTCGAGCTACACCGGAGAGGTTGTCGACATCACCTGCTCCCTGTCCCACGCAGGCGGCAATGCCGCGGCACGGTCCGCGCCCTGCACGACGAACTACCTGGAGTCGGGCCTTCCGGCGGGACTGCTCATCAGCAACCGCTTCTACGTGGCGCTGATGAAGGATCAGACGCCCGCAGGGAAGACGCTCGCGCCCTACGTGGGCAAGCAGGTGACGGTCAAGGGCATCGCCCACGAGGTGCACGGCGTCCATTTCATGGAGATCCTCTCGGTGGCGCCTGCCGCCGCCACCCATTCCTGATCTTGAATCGACGCGCGGCGCGCGGGGGGTTGCTGGGACCCCGCCGATGGCGGGCCCCGTGGGCACCCACTGTCGATCATCCGTCCCCTCGTGCGGCAAGGGGCCCTGGCATGGCCAGGGCCCCTTCGCGTGAGCGCGTGCCGTTGGCCATCTCGGCCCGTCCGGGATCGGCGGGGCCTTGACGCGACCGCGCGGCAGCCGTCAGGCCGCCGCGCGGGAATCAAGGTCGGTCACCGCCTCGGTGACCCGCTGGTTCGTCATTTGATGAGCGACACCTTGTGCTGGTCGCGGAATGCGCCCGCCTGCAGCCGCACGAGATACGTGCCGCTGGCGACCGGCGCGCCCGCATTGTCCTTGCCGTCCCACCGCCTCTGGTAGCGCCCGGCGGGCATGGCCTCGTTGGCCAGGGTCCGCACCAGCGCGCCGCGCAGGCTGTAGACCGCTAGATGCACCGAGCTGGCGCTCGGCAGATCGAACGCGACCGTCGTCTGCGGGTTGAACGGATTGGGAGCGCTCGGATGCAGCTGGAAGGCGGCCGGCAGGCTCGCAATCGGCGGTCCGTCGGGATCGACCCCCGTCGATACCAGGGCGCCTCCCTGCCAGAAACCGCCCGCCAGTGTGAAGGCGGCCCCGGCCAGCGTGCCCGCGTCGGGCTGCCCGATGGTGCCGCCCAGCACGTAGCCAGCGCCGATGCTGAACGTCGCCCCGCCGCCATCGATGGTATTCCAGGTCAAATCATAACCGCCGCCGGTCTGGGCGCGTGAGACCCGAGGTGCGCACACCAACAGCAGCAGGGGCAGAACGGATGCGAGGTGCAGGGGCTTCGCGAACCTCATGGTCGTGCCTCCCGTGGCTTGCCTAGCGGCCGCGCGGCTCACTGGTGAACGCTCGCGCTCGCGGGGTGGACGCTCGCGGCTTGCACGCTCGCGCTGGTGGCCGCAACCGACTCGACGAGGGACTCCAGGCGGCAGACGCGATCGCGCAGCGACGTCAGCTCCTGCTGCTGCGACGCGAGCTGGGCGTCCTTCTCGCGCAGCATGCCGTGCAGCTCCTGGACCGCCGCAGCGGAGTAGATGGTCAGCGGATAGGTGTCGACCTGCAGGATCTCCGAGCCATCGGGCAGGCGCTCGCCGCTGCCCGTGACGTCGTTGGGGAAGACCTTCTGGAACTCCTGGGCGATCACATTGAGATAGCGCCGGTCCTCAAGCGTGGGGTGCGCTCGCTTGTAGTCGTCGGTGTACTTGAAGCTCACCAATCGAACCTGGTCGAGGGTCGCCAGCGCGTCGCCAACGGTCTGGACATCGGTCTTGATGCGGGCGTCGGAGTTTGCCAGCCAGCTGCCGGCCGCCGTCTTGGACGCCGTGCCCTCGACCTCGAAGTCGTTGGCGGTCGGCGAGCGCTTGACGCCAGTGTTCCCGGTGGACGTATTCACGATGAGCCGGTCGACCGGATTGAGGAACGCCGGTGTGACGACCTTCCACTCGTTGACGGCGGCGTCGAACTCGGTCCACACCTTGATGGCCCCGCTTGTAGCGTAGCCGTAGAACGGCTTGCCGGTGGCGCTGGAGGTCTCCATGTACATGCCACCGTAGGCATTGCCCACCACGGGGGCGCGCACGCCGAAATACTCCGCACCGATGCGGTTGCTGCGGTTGATGCCCACGAAGTTGTTCGCATGATCCACGTACAGCTCGTCGTTGACCTTCAGCGCCCACCCGGTCACGGGGTCGCTGGCCTGGATCTCCAGCATCGCCGTCGGCGGGCCGACCGTGCGGATCCCGACCGCGCTGGTGAAGAACCCGCGCCCCTCGAAGAAGCCTGCATACCCGTCGGGCGACATCGTCTTGCCGTACACGCCCCGGGTCGCGCCGGTGGGGGAGGCCGCGAACCCGAGCACGCCCGTCCCGGAAGGGCTGTTGGAGGCGACGCCGTAGACGCCGGTGATGTTGCCGGCGGGTGAAGACGCCTCGCCGGCCACGCCGAAACCATTCAAGCCGTCGCTGCGACCGAACACGCCGACGTTCTCATTGGGGCTGCCGCCCGTCGCCTCGCCCATGACGGCGATCGATCCAACCTGCTGGGACTGGGTCTCGCCCCGGATGATCCTCGCCTGCGCCACGTTGGCGGTGCTGATGATCTCGATGCCGGTACCCTGGTCGGTGGTCTGGCTGAGGGGCAAGGCAAGCGACTTGGCCACGATGGCGTGCGGCGACGGCGCCAGCCGCTCGCGCGGCGTCAGGACGTTCGCGTTCACCGTGATCTCGAGCCAACGCTCCTGCCCGTCGTAGACGCCAGGGGTGGCGCCGCCGTTGGTGAAGTCGAGGTCGATGGTGAACTTCCCGTTGGCGATCGGCCACGCATTGGCGGTCACGGTATTGCCCTTCTGCGTGCCCGCGACGGGTGCGTCGAAGAGCTTGAACACCAGATCGGCGGCCCCGTTGATGGGGACGCCGCCCTGGCTGAGCTCTCCTTGGTAGGTGAAGCGGCTGCTGAACACAGCGGCCCCGGCCCGCAGGGGGGCCAGGGTGGCGAGCGCCAGGGCGCAGGCCATCCAGAGCAGCCTGCGCGGCGCCGAGGGAATCGACGAATGCATGACGTGTCCTTTCGCGGGCGCCCGCTCGGGCGCTCGATGGGATCGGCTGTCGCCACCCGTCCGAGACCTGGAGGCGTGCATGCGGCAGTCGGCGATGGGAGAGTGCCCGGGGGACGAGGCGCTTGCCCCCCGCCGGTCCGCGGACGTTTGGGCCTACACCTGAGTCAATGCCTTGGATGGGGCGAACCGCACACGGGCTGCGCGGTGCTTGCGCAGCGGCCGCCGGCTGGCGGTGGGGTGGGGTCGACTCCGCCTGCGGCGCAGGCACGAGGCCGCGTCCAGCGGCCCGTGCGGAGCACCCGCACCAGGGGGGCGCTCGTTCAGCCCCGCACCAGAGGCCGGTACTTGATGCGGTGGGGCTGATCGGCCTCGGCGCCCAAGCGGGCGTGCCGGTTGGCCTCGTAGTCCTGGTAATTGCCCTCGAACCAGACTACCTGGCTGTCGCCTTCGAAGGCCAGCATGTGCGTCGCGATGCGATCGAGGAACCAGCGATCGTGGCTGATCACCAGGGCGCAGCCGGCGAAGTCCAGCAGGGCCTCCTCCAGCGCGCGCAAGGTGTCCACGTCGAGGTCGTTGGTGGGCTCATCCAGCAGCAGCAGGTTGGCGCCGCTCTTGAGCAGCTTCGCCAGGTGCAACCGGTTGCGCTCGCCGCCGCTCAGGTCCTTCACGCGCTTCTGCTGATCGGCGCCCTTGAAGTTGAACGAGGCGGCGTACCCGCGGGCGTTCACCGTGCGGCTGCCCAATGCGATGCTGTCCCGGCCGTCGGCGATCTCCTCCCACACCTGCAGATCGCCGCGCAGGGTGTCGCGGCTCTGGTCGACGTAGGCGATCTTCACCGTCTCGCCGAGGCGCAAGGTGCCAGCGTCGGGCTTCTCCTGGCCGACGAACATGCGGAATAGCGTGGTCTTTCCCGCGCCGTTGGGCCCGATGACGCCCACGATCCCGCCGGGCGGCAGCTTGAACGAGAGGTCGTCGATCAGGAGGTTGTCCCCGTAGCCTTTCCGCAGATGGTCCGCCTCGATCACCAGGTTGCCCAAGCGGGGGCCGGGCGGGATGAAGATCTCGACCTGCTCAATCTTCTCCTTGGAGCCCTCGGCCAGCATCTTCTCGTAGGCCTGCAAGCGCGCCTTGCCCTTGGCCTGGCGCGCGCGTGGGGACATGCGCACCCACTCCAGCTCGCGCTTCAGCGTGCGCTGGCGCGCCGTCTCCTGCTTCTCCTCCACGAACAGTCGCTGTCGTTTCTGGTCGAGCCAGGAGGAGTAATTGCCCTCCCAAGGGATGCCGGCGCCGCGGTCGAGCTCCAGGATCCAGCCGGCCACGTTGTCGAGGAAGTAGCGGTCGTGGGTCACGGCCACGACCGTGCCCGTGTACTCCTGAAGGAAGCGCTCGAGCCAGGCCACCGATTCGGCGTCGAGGTGGTTGGTGGGCTCGTCCAGCAGGAGCAGGTCGGGGTGCTGCAGCAAGAGGCGGCACAGTGCGACGCGGCGGCGCTCGCCACCGGAGAGCACGGACACGCTCGTGTCCGGTGGCGGGCAGCGCAGCGCGTCCATGGCGATCTCCAGGTGGCGGTCGAGCTCCCAGAGATTCGCGGCGTCGATCTGGTCCTGGAGGCGCGCCTGCTCGTCCATGAGCTTGTCCATCTGACCCGGCTCCATCGGCTCGGCGAAGCGCTCGGAGATGGCGTTGAAGCGCTCCAGCAAAGCCTTCTTCTCGGTCACGCCCTCCTCGACCGCCTGCAGAACGGTCTTGCCCGCATCGAGCTGGGGCTCTTGCGGCAGGAAGCCGACCTTGGCGCCCTTGGCGGGGGTCGCCTCGCCCAGGAAGTCCTGGTCCTGGCCAGCCATGATGCGCAAGAGCGAGCTCTTGCCCGCGCCGTTGAGGCCCAGCACGCCGATCTTGGCCCCATAGAAGAAGGAGAGCCAGATCCCCTTGAGGATCTCACGCTGGGGGGGGACCACCTTGTGGAGGTCCTTCATGGTGTAGATGAACTCGGGCATGGGGCCTCGGACGGAAGGGGGTCAGCAAAGCCTGCGCTGCGGCCGCGGGGTGCGCCCAGCGCAGCCGGTCAGGTCGGCGGCGCGTGGCCGCACAGGATGATCGAAGCTGCGGCTCCCGGCAAGGGGGGAGCGCGCTGGGCGGAGCGCGCTGCAAGGGGGAGCGCGCACCGCCGCAGCGCCCTACGCTCGAACTCCCCGGCAGGCGGCACTGGGGCTGGTGAGCTAGTGCATCGACCCTGGCACCGGCACCGCGCTCAGGGGCGCCAGGTGCAGACCGTCGGCGGGCGTTGCCGCCACCAGGAAGGCCGCGCCGGCGCGCCCCACGACCAGCTGGGGCTCCCGCGCTCCGGCGGGCAGCGTGATCGGCTCCAGGGGCTTCTCGCCCACGCCATAGAGCACCGTTCCCGCGGGACGCACCGCCAGCACGTGCACCGAGCCGTCCGCACCCAGCACCAGCTGCAGCGTGGCATCGGCGGGCACCTCGAATTCGGGGCCATCCACGGCAGTCTGGAGTAAGGGGCCACGGAAGAGGCGCGTCACCACGCGCCGCATCGGCTTGCCCGGCTCGCCCGCGTCCAGGGCCACCGCCGCACTCGGCTCTCCCGACTCATCGATCACGGCGGCGAGCGCCAGCGCCGCGAGCTTTGCCTGCAGCAGGACAGCGGCCTTGGACGACGTGTCCAGGACGACGCATTCCACGTGCGTGCCCGAGCCTTCGCCCAACCCGTCCGTGGTGCGCACGTAGAGCGCCTGCTGCTGCGGCGAGACCAGGAACGCCTGGTGGCGTGCGGTGCCCGACTGCCACGCGCCCAGGGCGACCTTGGTCCCGTCGGCCTGCAGTCGCAACGCCTGCACCTGCGTGCGCGCGCCGTTGGACACGAGGACGGCTACTGCTCCGTCCTTGCCGCGCAGCGGGGAGGGCACGATGCGCCAGCCGTCCAGCGCGACGTCGGCCTGGGACACCGGACCGGGCGTCCCCGGCCCGGTGGCCTGCCAACGCAGCTTGCCCTGCTCTTTCCACACCACCGCGCTGCGCAGCTGCGCCACATCGCCCTGGTCGCGTGCGACTGCCAACTGGTCGATCGTGCCGACCTGGCCCAGGCGTGACGTGTGCTGGAAGGCGCGGTGGTCAGAGCCGAAGGTCGTCGCCTCCAGCAGCAACGGCTGCCCGCGCAGCTGATCGACCCACGCGAAGACCAGGTGGTAGGGACCGGCCATGTCACTGTCCCAGCCCACGGCCACCTGCTGGGGCGCCGACGGCAGCACCTCGAACGGGCACGCAGCCGAGTGCAGCTCGATCTCCTCCCAGGCGTAGTGCACGGTCAGGGTGTAGCGGCCCGCGGGCAGCGCCGGCCGCAGCAGCAGGAGGTCCTTGTTGAGCGTCTCGGTCTCACCGCCTCGGAACATGCGGGAGGTCACCTGGTTGGTGGTGGGCCGCGGCGTGCCGATGCGGCGCTGGAAGCTCACCCCGTCGTAGCTCCCGATCTCCTCGCCGCTGGCAGCGCCTATGGTGAACGAGACGATGCGATCGTTCAGATCGAGCGAGGGGATCTCCACGGGGACGGTCTGGAGGTTGGTGAGCGACACCCGGGCCAGGACCGACTCGCCGACCAGGTACTCCCCGCGGTCGAGGGAGAGCTTGAGCTCCAGGTTCATCGTCGCCTCCCGCCCCGCCTTGGGGCTGCAGCAGGTCAACAGCGTCGCCAGCGCGAATCGCAGTCCCACTCCCACGGGCAGGACTCCTGCGACCCGGCCGGCTGGAGTCCTACGGGCGGTCCGCGCCATGGGCAGCTGCTGGTCGCCAATGGTCCGCGCCACGGCCGGCTCCTCTCTAGAACGCGAAGACGTTCCCCCACTTGCTGGTGCTCTTGCTGGAGTGGGGCCCGCCGTCGCGCTGCATGAGGTTGCCCTTGCCGTCCACGAAGTACCGCGGATAGTGGTTGCCGGCCGCATCCGTGGTTGGGGCTTCCGGGAACGGGATCAAGTCCGGCACCTTCGAGCTGCCTTGGTACGAGGTGTAGATCTCGTCGAGCTGCTTGACGGTCGCGTCATCGGCCGCGCTCGATTCCGCCAGCTTCTGGTCCTGCTGGAAGCGCTTCAACGCCGCCATGGAGATCGGTCCGATATCGCCGTCGATGGCTTGGCACGCGTAGCCCAGTACGTTGAGCCGCGCCTGGACCCCCTTGTTTCGCACGACGGGATCCTTCGCGATCAACGCCTCGAGTTTCAGCGCCCAGGTAAGCACCTCGCGCGCTGCTCGCAGCACTGCCGCGGTGCAGAGCTGGCCGTTCGTGGCGTTGTCCGCGTCGTTCCAGTGCTTGTCGCCCAGGGCTTTCCAGCGCTTGGGGTCCTTGCGCTTGTTGGTCACCCACAGCCCCAGGATATTGTCCTCGTCGTGCATCTCCTTGGACGTCATGCCGCCTCGTTTGGCGCCCAGCTTGTCGCCCAGCTTGATGCGAGGGACGCGCATATGGCCCGACGAGAACAGGTCCGTCAGGAAGTGGTCCGCGAAGGCCTCGATCAGGAGCGCCCTGCGCAGCGCCACCAGATTGTCCGCGTGGGTCATCGGCTGCCCCTCGAGGCGGTGGGCCGCCAGGCAGGCGCGCAGGTGGTAGCGCTCCCACTGATCGTAGGCGCGATTGCCGTCGGCGAAGTGCACGTAGTTGTCCTGAGCGAGCTTCAGGTAGCGTCCCATGGGAAGCCAGTCGCTGGCCTTCGATCCGCCGCCGGTCGCTCGGTTGAACTGCTTGTCGTGCTTCTCCTGATAGCCGTTGAGGCGTTGGTCGGCCATGATGCCCAGAATGGCCCGCAACTCGTCCGGGTCGCAGGTGTCCAGATCCTCCCACGCCGGGAAGAAGTCACCCGCCAGCGACACCACCTCGCCATAGGTCACTTCCGCTCCGCTCAAGAGGGGCACGCGGGTCGCCGCCGTGATCAGCTCGATCTTCTCGTCGCCCTCCCAGATCGTCAGCGAGACCTGCGCAGCGGTGTTCTGGTGCTCCGGCCCCTCGAAGGCTGCGCTGGGACCCGCCGCCTGCGACGTTCCCTGCGCCAGGTGCGCGCCGCCGCAGGCCAGCACCGGCTGCACGACCAGCACACCTTCACCATCCTCGCCAAGGTCGATCTCGGCGCCGTCGCCGAGCAGATCGGCTGGGTTGGCAACCCAGCGCACCTGGGACGGATCCAGCTCGCTCACGCGCACACCCTCCGTTTTGGCCTCACGGACCTACCCTCCGCGCCAGCCTCACGAGTGAGTCTTCCGCGAGCGGCCCCCCAGCGCACGCTCCGCACGCAGCTCACGCCTGCTGCTCCTCGTCCACGAAGCGCACCTTGACCTTGCCCGTGGGGACGCCTGCGGCGACCAGCAGGCCGTCCTGGTCCGTCCTGCCGTCGACCTTCGTGCCATCGGGGAACTCCAGCACGCAGGGAGCGTCGGACAGCACGTTGCCCTCGGCGTCCTTCAGCGTCAGCCGCAGGTCGGTCTTGGCCGCGGCCGGTGCGGCGGCGGGCGGGGGTGGCGGCGCGTTGGCCGGCAGCGCCTTCTCGTTCCACCCGCGAAGCTTGAGCACGCACTTCCCGCAGTACTCGGGGTCGATCTTGCCGGCCTCCTCGTCGCCCGGGTACATCATCAGGCAGTAGTCGTCGTCGTTGTCGTGGTCCTGGTTGTTGTTCTCGCCGGTGTTCTTCCAGTGATAGAGGAGCAGGCTGTGCCCCAGCTCGTGGGCGAACACGTAATGTGCCTTGTCGCCGTCGCGCTGGTCCATGAGCAGGACGCCTTTGGATTGGCCGGTGGACAAGAAGCGCGCGTCCCAGTCCAGCGCCAGCGCGTTGCCGGCGGAGTCGTTGACGGGGATCGGTTTGTGGTTGCGGCGGAAGTCGACGATGATGCCGCCAGTGCGGTTTCGCTGCCGGATGTAGACCCCGGCGACCTTGGCGAATTTCTCATGGAAGTCCTTCACCGCGTCGTCGACACGTGCCAGGTAGTCCTTCGCCGACTCGCCGGCGTTCTGCGTCGGCAACGGCAGGTTCGTTTGCGGATAGAGCTCCTCGCGGTCGAGGATGACGTCCTTCGCCTTGAGCTTGGGATAGGCGCGAGAGACGATCGTCTTGTACTCGTCCTCGGTCAGGGCACGGCCCGCCGGGTTGGGGGGCAGCACGAGATCGACGTAGCCGCGCAGGAAGATGTCCTGGAAACGGGACCAGTCGACCTGCGACTTGGTCGGCTCGAGCGTGCGGTCCTTGATGTAGAGGTACTCGGCGAGGTCGATGCGGCGCCACACGGTGGTCGGACCCGTGGCCCCCCGCGGCGGCGCGGCGGCGTAGCGGGTCTTGAGCGCGCTGGCGTTGGGCAGGTCCTTTCCGTCGGGGCCCTTCTGCAGATCGATCCACGCCTCGATCCGGTAGTTGTCCCCTGACTGGATCGACGCGATGAAGTAGATGCCCGCAGCGCCGCGCTTGGGACCGGTGGGCGCAAGCGCCACCGCGACCGCCTTGCCGATCCCCGCCGCGTCGTCGTCGACCTCCTCGGCCTTCCACGGAGCGAGCGGCCGCAGCTTGTCCAAAAGCCGGAAGGCCTCCACGCCGCGCTGGCTCTCGTCCTTGGTGCGCACTCCGTAGACCCGCGCACTTGCATCCTTGTTCTGGTCGGGGGCGTTGTCGGCCTTCCAGTCCCCCTTGGCCGTGCCCGCCAGATCGCCCACCACGCGTTTCACGAAGTCCTCGGGCTGTGTCTGCTTGTGCTTGAAGTACTTCACGTGGTTGGGGAAGGGAGGGATCTTGAGCGTGCTCCCGACGGTGAGCGCGTTCTTGTTCGGATTGGCGGTCTTGAATGCAGCATTTAGTGGGTCGTTGTAGATCCAATTGCCACTGCTGAACCCGTGTTTCTTCGCGACCTTGAGCATGGTCGTCTCGCCCGCGACGACCGTGTGGTCCTTGATGCTGAGCCCGGTGAACGGGACGGTCGGGAAGTTCAGGCCGGCGTGGTTCTCGGCGGGATCGACGACGCAAAACAGCACACGCGCGGGCCCCGCCCCCGACGCGCTCGCGGCGGCCGTGGCCGCCGTGCCGTTCTTGCGGCGCAGCAGCGGTCGCGCCTCCACCGGGATCCACGGGCGGGGGATCCAGGCCTCCTCGCGATCCTGCTTGGTGACGTCCGCTTTTTTCGCCGCGTCGTTGTAGAACTCCCCAGGCATCTGATAGAGCACGGTCCCATCGACGTAGAGCCGGCCCTGCTCGCCTTGCTCTGGCAGCACGTTCACCTTTGCGGGGACCGGCTTGCCCGCGGCGTCCACGATCTCCATCCAAGTGCGCGGAGCGACCTCGTGCTGAATCGCCTTCTTCGTTTTGGCGTCGAGGTCGGGCTTGATCTTGATCAGGTCGGGATCGCCCAGCGGTTTGGTGCGGTCCTGGCGGTAGACCTTGGGGTCCTTGGAGTCCTGGACGACCTCCCAGTGGGTGCGCTTGAAGTGGTGGATCCCTTTCTTCGAGATGGGACCGATCGAGCCATCGACGCGACCACAGAAGTAACCCAGCTGGTTCAGCAGGTATTGATAGAGGCCGTCACCCTTGGGGATGTCCGCTACGCTAGGGACGTGCGTGCCCAGCGCCAGCGCGAGACCGGCGTAGACGATCTCGAAGCCGCAGTGCTTGGGCTGCTCGGGCGGGACGACTGCCGCGAAGCCGGCGCCGCCCGACTTCAGGCCCAGGCCGTCGAACTTCGCCGGAGAGGGCAGCGATCCGAGCGCCTCGTCGCTGGGCCACTTCGCGGGGTCGGTGATCGCCCGGTCGAGCAGCTCGATCTCCACCACGTAGGGGCTGTACAGCGGGCTCACGAAACGGGCCGACTTGTCCTTCGGCCTGGCCAGCGGGCCCGCAGCCGCGTTGGTGAACCCCTCCCAACCGAGCACGTGCATTCCGTCGGTCAACTCGGCCGGTGTGAGCAGCCGCTGGTAGACGATGGCCTTCTTGTCGGGATAGACCGCGCTCTCATACTGGTTGCCGTAGACGCGGAAGATGCCGCTGAGCACGTATTTCGAGAGATCGACGATCTGGTAGGTGAGCTGCAGCGCCTCCGCGCCCGGGCAGAAACAGCGGTCGAGCTGCTCGATCAACGCGCCGAACTCGGCGACGACCAGGAAGTTGACGCTGACGCCGAAGACCGGCAGGCCCGCGACGCTGACCGAGAACGTCAGCACCATGAGCGTTGGCGTCTCGCCGTCGGTCCCGTCGATGCCGGCGGTCCACTCCAGTCTCACCTTGCCGGCTGCGACCGTGACCGGCTTGGGAGGCTCCTTGGGCTTAGCTTTGCCGTCCTTGGACAGCGGGTGCAGCTCGACTGCGACCTCCAACCCGTCGGGGACGCCCTGGAACTGCGCGGTGAGCGTGACCTTCTGCCCGACCTTGCACAGCCGGCGCGACCAGAAGGCGCGCAGCAGGCTGGGATCGAGATCCAGCTCGTGGGTCGCGCCGGTCGTGCCGCCCTTGCCATAGCCCGACATGGGGAAGTCTCCTGGCGTGCCGCGGGACCGCTGCGGCCGGGGGGTGCAGTAGCCTGCGCGCAGACTCTATCAGGCGAACCTTCCGGGCGACAAGGAGCGTGCGGTGAGGCCTCGCGTGGAGACCGCCCCGGCGCGCTGCAGTCTCGGCTGGCGGACGGATCTCGCTCGCCGGCGCTCTCCGTCGGTCCGTGGTCCCGGCGCGCGGATGGCCTCTGCCCATCGGCGCTCCAAGCGGACTTTGATCTCAGCTCGCCAGCGATGCGCTCCACATTCCGGTGGACAGATATCGCTCACCTGTGTCGGAGAAGACCGTGACGACGCGCCGGTAGCGGCCGCGCGCCGCGACGTCCAGCGCCGCGTGCAGGTAGGCCCCCGAGGAGGGGCCGACGAAGATCCCGGCTTGCGCCAGACGGCGGCAGGCGGCCAACGCCTGCTCGCTGCTCACGGGCATGCGCTCGCCGACGAGCGAGAGGTCGAGGATCGCCGGCACGATGTCGCCGGGCTCTCCCAGCGGCTTGAGGCCTTCGATCCCAGGAAAGGTCTCGGGTACCACCGTCACCACGTGTAGCTGCGGATCGGCCTCACGCAGCCGTCGCCCCACGCCCGTCAGTGTGCCGCCCGTGCCCACGCCAGCGACGAAGCAGTCCGGTGCGTGGCCGGTCTGGGCGCGGACCTGGGCTAGGATCTCCATCCCGGTTCCCTCGTAGTGCGCGCGCCAGTTCTCCGGGTTGGAGTACTGATCGCAATGCCAATACCGGTCGGCGTGAGCGGCGGCCAGGCGCCGCGCCTCGCGCAGGGCGAAGTCATAGCCTTCTTGCGGGTCGGTGAGGATCAGCTCGGCGCCGTGGGCCGCGATACGTTGCAGGCGCTCCTGGCTGGCGTTGCCAGGAACCACCAGGGTAACCGGGATGCCCAACGCAGCGCCGAACATCGCGTAGGCGATCCCCGCGTTGCCCGAGCTGGAGTCCAGCAGCCGCCGGCCCCCCGAAAACGCGCTCTCGGCGAGCGCACGCCGCAGCATACGCGCCACCGGCCGGTCCTTGATCGAGCCACCGGGATTGGAGCTCTCCAACTTGGCGAACAGCGCGACCGAGGGCGCCACCTCCAGCGCGCCGTCCAGGCGCAGCAGCGGAGTGTGGCCGATGTTGGCCAGCAACGAGATGGCGGCAGCGCCGGGCCGTGTGGCAGGGGTCGCGCCCGGGAATGCAGCAGGAGTTGTGTCCGGGCGCGCGCGCGGGCCGCCGGCCGGCGGCGCAGCTCGTGCGGGGGCCGGGATGGCGTGACGGGCTATCGCCGCGCCTCCCGCAACCGCGGGCACGATCGTCAGCACGTTGCCGTCGGCCACGGGCGTGTCCAGCCCCTGCAGGGCACGCACGTCCTGGTCGCCGACGAAGAGGTTCACGAAGCCGCGCAGGCGCGCATCGCCATCGAGGATGCGCTCGCACAGACCGGGGTGACTGCGCCCGAGCAGCTGCAGCGCGTCGCGCACGGTCGCGGCTACCACATGCAGCTCGCCAACGCCCCCGACGTAGGGACGCAGCGGGGCGGGAATGCGGACCGTCACGCTCGAGCGAGCTTCCGCGGTGCTTGGGTGATCTCGCTCGCCACTCGCGTGAGTCGTCTCTCCATTCATGGGATCACGCTCTCTTCCAGGAACTCGGTCCCCACCAGGCGCCAGCACCGCAGCTGGCAAGCGCCGTCGCTGCGGACGGACACGATGACGTACGAGTAACCGTCCCATGCGGCCGCCAGATCGGTGGGCGACGGCCGCGCCGGATGGTCGGGATGGGTGTGCCAGATGCCGATGATCTCCAGCCCTTCTGCGCGGGCCTGCCGGTCGGCGGCCAAAAACGACGCAGGGTCGAGCACGTAGCGGTCGTGCGCGCGCAGGGACTCCACGTTGCGCGCAACGACGATCCGCACCACGTGCGCGCCGCCGGCCCGCGGACGCCCCAGCAGCAGCCCGCAGGTCTCGTGCGGATAGCCGGCGCTTGCCAGCGCGATCAGCTCCTGCGCCAGCGCCGGCGCCAGCTCGACGGAGGTCGGTGCGCGGCCCCCGGACGAGGGAGCAAGCTCGCCGGATCCGGGGGCGAGCTCCAGGGATGCGGGCCCCCGCTCCCCGGGCGCAGACGCACCTGGTGCGGCATCGGCCATGGGCGGCTACTTCGCAGCGGCCTGCGCCTGTGCGGGCAGGTCGGTCTTGTTGAGGTAGAAGTCGATCTTCTCGGCGTACGCGCCGTTGCGTCGCGCCGTCACTTCGGCCTCGGTCTTGGGAGGCGGCACCACCACACGTGCACCGGGGGTCCAGTTGACGGGTGTCGCAACGGCGTGCTTGTCGGTGGCCTGCAGGGCGTCGATCAGGCGCACGATCTCGTCGATGTTGCGCCCGACGTTGAGCGGGTAGTAGATGATCGCCCGAACCGCGTGCTTGGGATCGATGGCGAACACGGCGCGCACCGTCGCGGTCTGCGACTCGCCGGGGTGGATGAGCCCGTACAGCTCGGCAACGTTGCCGCTCACGTCGGCGATCAGCGGGTAGTCGAGTTCCACGCCGAGCTTTTCGCGGATGTTCTCGCGCCAGGCCAGGTGCGAGTGGATGCTGTCCTCGGATAGGCCGATGAGCTTCACATTGCGGCGCTTGAACTCCGCCGAGCGGCGGGCGAACTCGCTGAGCTCGGTCGTGCACACGGGCGTGAAGTCAGCCGGATGGCTGAACAGCAACACCCATGCGTCCTTCTGCCACTGCGAGAAGTGGATCTCGCCCTGCGTGGTCGGGGCCGTGAAGTCGGGGGCGGGGTCACCGATGCGGGGGATCCCGCGGGGCGTCGTGGCTTCGGCGGTCATGCTCGACTCTCCTGGGTTCAGGTTTGCGATCGTCTGGACCGGCCCACCGCGCAGGGGGAGCGCTGGAGGGCCACCGGAAACAAAAAACGCCACCCGGGGGGCCCGGTGGCGCTGCGGACGAAGCTCGGAGGCGCGTCAACCGCGCGTCAACACCCGTCCCTGCGCAGACCAGGCCGCATGAAACCGCACGCACAACACCGGCACGCCGTACGGAGCTGGCTGGCGCTAGTGCAGACGTCCATCACAGGGTCCTCGCGGGGCGGGGCAGGATCCGTCAGGATCCACCGGGCCATCGGCCCGTTGATGCATTAGGTAGTCACAGATCCAGAGTTGTCAAGGGGGGGCCGTGCGACCGCGCCCGGGACGCCGTCGCAGCGGAGTCAGGCTGCGCTCGGACGCCACTTGTCGCCCACGGGCGCAGCGCCTACCATCTGCCCCCGCCGCCGGGGGAGCTGCGACGCAGACGCGGCGCAAGCGCTCCGGGACGGCGCGCAACGGGCGGACCGGCCCCTCGCCCCGGGCCGGCGCTGATGGAAGCCCCGCATCTCTCACCTTCGGGCAGACAAGGACTCTGGAAATGAGAAGCGACCTCCACGTTGGTGCTGTGCGGCGAGCCGCGCTCGCGGCCACGCTCTTGCCGCTGCTGCTGGGGCCGGTGCAGTCCGTTGCCCAGACCGAGCCAGCGGCTCCGGTCGTGCGGTCCAACGGCAAGGCGCAGGATCTGCAGCTGGGGGGCTTCGTGCAGGTGCAGGGGGAGTTCGGGCAGAAGGGCGACAGTCGCTTCACAACAGGCAATGACCGCTTCTACCTGCGGCGTGCGCGCCTGAACCTGACGGGCAAGCTGCGCGACGATTTCGACTTCAAATTCGAGCTCGATGCGAGCGGCAGCCTCAAGGAGACCTCGGACATGCGCACCGCGGTGACCGACGCCTACGTCAATTGGACCCACTGCGCGCAGGTGAGGCTACGCGCCGGTCAGTTCAAGACTCCGTTCGGCATGGAGTGGCTGTACGCTGACCCCCGGATGCCCACCATCGAGCGGACGCTCATGACCGAGCGCCTCACGCTCAACCGTCAGCTGGGCGTTCAGCTGTGGGGAGATCCGGTGGAGAAACGCCTCTCGTACGCCGCAGGGATGTTCAACGGCACACCGGCCAACAGCGACCGCAACGATGGGGAGACCTTCCTCTTCGCTTGGCGGGTGGCGGTGGTCCCCTGGCAGGGAACGATCGGTGGTAAGGACGGCAAGTGGTCGGTCGCCGCTGACGGCTACTCCGACCGCGCGGCCAATCTCACGGACATGCCGGCCGAGTTCGGATTCAACTCCAGCGGAGGTGGCGCGCCCGACAAGGTCTTCCAGGGCGATCGGATGGCCTGGGGGGTGGATAGCCAGGTGCGCGCCGGCGACATCGAAGTGTGGGCCGAGTACTTGCGCGACCGCTTCGAGCCTACCAACAATCTGCCCGCCGATCGGCTCGACGCGGACGGATACTACGTGCTCGCGCTCGCCAACCTGACAGTGATGGAGCGCAAGTACCAAATCTTGGCCAGGTACGACCGCTTCGACCCCGACCGCGTGATCAAGGGCGACGAGACGCGCACCTGGACCGTGGGCGTGAACTGGTTCCTCAAGGGCTGGGACCTGGTGTGGGAGCTCAACTACCTGCTGGTCACCGCCCCCGGCACGGAGGCGCGAGGCTCCGACGACAAGATCATCTCGCGTCTGCAGTTCGTCTTCTGACCGCGCGCCGGCAGCAGACTGCCTGAGCGCGCGGACTACGGGCAGCGTCGGACCGCGCGCAGGCAGGCCCGCGCTCGATCGCGCGCCCGCCGCACGAGGAGTGAGCGTGACCGTTCGACCGCAGAGTTGGCCCGCGTGGGCCCGCTGGACCGATCCGTTGCGGGGACGCGCCATCGGGACACTCGTTGCTTTGGGCGGCGTCGTGCTGGCCTGCGCCCCGGCAAGGGCCGGCGAGCTCCTGGTGTTCGCGGCCGCCAGCCTCACCGACGCCTTGCGCGAGATCGCGCGGCCCTACGAGGCCCAGAGTGGTGAAAAGCTCGTTTTCAACTTCTCCGCTTCGAGCACGCTGGCTCTGCAGATCCAGGAGGGAGCTCCCGCGGACGTGTTCTTCTCCGCCGACGAGGCGAAGGTGGACACGCTCGCGGCGCGCGGGCTGCTGCTGCCGGGCACGCGGAGCTGCCTGCTCTCCAATGCGCTGGTGCTCATTGTGCCGGCCGACGGATCGGCCGACCTGCCGGCGGGTGGGCAGCCCGGTGCCAGCCTCGTGCTGCTATCCCCGGAGGATCTGTTGCGACCCTGGGTGCGCAGGATCGCGTTGGCCGAGCCCGCCACCGTTCCGGCCGGAATCTACGCCCGCGAGTACCTGGAGGCGCGCGGGATCTGGAGGCAGCTCGAGGGCAAGATCGTGCCGGTGGAAAACGTGCGCGCCGCGCTGGCGGCCGTGGAGTCGGGGAACGTGGAGGCCGGCATCGTCTACCGCACGGACGCGCGCGTATCGAAGAAGGTGAAGGTCGCCTTCGAAGTGCCGCGGGAGCAATCGCCGCGCATTGCGTATTGCGTCTGCGCGCTGCGGGAATCCAAGCGGCCGGACGCAGCGCGTCGCTGGATCGAGCATCTGCGCTCGCCCGCGGCGCTCGCCGTGTGCGCCGCCCACGGATTCCTGGTCGAGTCGCCTGCCCGGCCGGACACCTTGCAGCAGAAGGAGACGGGGAACCGGTCGCATTAGGCCAGGGAGCCCTTGACCCCGATGTCCTCCGCCGAGCTGCACGCCATCGGATTCACCGTCTGGGTCTGCTTGCTGAGCACGCTGTGTATCCTGCCCGCCGGCGTGCTGGTGGGCTGGCTGCTCGCGCGCCGGCGGCTGCGCGGGCGGGCGGCTCTGGAGACGGTGCTGAGCCTGCCGTTGGTGATGCCGCCGGTGGCCACGGGCCTGGTGCTGCTCAGGCTGCTGGGCCGGCGCGGATTCTTCGGCGGCCTGTTGCACAGGGCGCTGGGAGTGGACATCGCGTTCACCTGGCGCGCCGTCGTGATCGCCGCCGGGGTGATGTCCTTCCCGCTGCTCCTGCGCTCGGCGCGCGTGGCCTTCCAACAGGTGGATCCTCGGCTCGAGCAGATCGCGCGCACGCTGGGCGCCAGCGACCTGCGGGTATTCTGGAGCGTGAGCCTGCCCCTGGCCGGGCGCGGCCTGTTGTCGGGAACGGTGCTGGCCTTCGGGCGGGCGCTGGGGGAGTTCGGCGCAACGATCCTGGTCGCCGGAAATATCCCGGGCAAGACGGCGACGCTCTCCTTGTCTATCTACCAGGCCGTGCAGCTCGGGCAGGATGGCGCCGCGCTGCGACTGGTGGCCGTTTCGACCGCCATCGCGTTCGCCGCCATCTGGGCCAGCGAGCTGCTCCTGCGGGGCAAGGAGGGCTGGCGGTGAAGCTCGAGCTGCGCCGGGTCGAGCTGCCGCTGGCCGCGTTCACGCTGCAGGCGGACGCGGTGATCGAGGGGCAGGTCGTCGCGCTGTTCGGCCCCTCGGGCGCCGGCAAGACCACGCTGCTCGACCTGGTCGCCGGGCTGATCCGCCCGCGCGCTGGAACGATCGTTCTCGACGACGCGGTGCTCACGGACGCGGCACGCGGCTTCGCGGTCGCGGCCCGCCAGCGCGGCATCGGCTACGTTCCCCAGGATCTCGCCCTGTTCCCCCACATGTCGGTGCGGCGCAACTGCCTCTACGGCGCGCCCGATCGCGACGGCGCTGCGGGCCCGTTCAGCCTTACCCATGTCAGCGCGGTGCTGGAGATCGGCGACCTGCTCGAGCGGCGCATCGGCACGCTCTCGGGCGGGGAGAAGCAGCGCGTGGCGCTGGCGCGGGCCTTCTTGGCCCAGCCCCGCCTGCTGCTGCTGGACGAGCCTCTGTCGGGCCTGGACGAGGCGCTCAAGTCCAGGACGAAGGAGCTGCTCCTGCGCGCGCAGGCCGAATTCGGCGTGCCGATGCTCTACGTGACCCACGCGGCCGAGGAGATCCTGGCATTGTGCGACGAGGTGGTGGTGCTGGAGCGCGGGCGGGCCATCCGCCAGGGTGCTCCTGCTGCGGTGTTCGAGACCGCGCAGGTCACCACGCTGCGCGTACGCGGCATGCGAGACCCGGCATCAGGTTGACGCGACCGCGTGGACCGTGCCCCATCGCCTACGGCGGTGGGAGGATGAGCAGCTTGATGTCCGGCGGCAGCGACCGGTAGAGCGAGGCCGCGTCGCCGGAGCTCAGCACCAGGAGCAAGCGCACCCGGTCCCGCGTGCGCGCGCGCAACACGGAGCGCGCATCCCGCCACCACGAGGCCAATGCGCTGGGCTCACCTTGCGAGGCCTTGGCCTGTGGAGCGCCCTGCGGGGTGTGGTGGCGGATCTCCAGAGACAGCCCATCGGCGAAGCGCACGTGATAGAGGGGCGGGACTTTGTACGCCTCCTCGGGCGTCGGCGGGATCGGGACGGCCGGGGCGGCGGAGCTGTCTTCCTCGGCCGCGCTGGGCGGCGGCGCGATGATCTCGACGCGCTCGCGCTCGCGCACGGGCTCGAGCTGGCCCGCGGACCAGACCCGGCCTGCCCAGTCCCTCAGGCGGACCTTGCGCACGAAGACCACGCGCGGTGTTCCCACCTCGACCGATTGCACGGCGAAGTTCTGCAGCACCGCCCCTTTGAGCATCAGCTTGAGGTTCGAGCCGGATAGATCCAGCAGCAGGTAGAACTCCTCCTTGTCGGCGAGCTCGACGCGCGCCCGCAGCGCGGCGTTCTGCACCTGCAGCCACTGCGCCTCGCGACTGGGGTCCTGGGGCTGTTGGTCGACTGGCAGCCGGGTGGGAGCGCCTGCCTTTGCGGCCGCGACGGTGCGCGCTGCGGCAGCCGCGCCCGCCCCGACCGCTGCGCCCGCAGTGCGTGTGGAGCGCGCCGCGCCTGCCACGCTCGCACCACCGGTGCGACCCGGGGCAGCTGGCGGACCGACGGCCCCTGCCCGCAGGGGCGCCAGGTGCAACAGGAGCAGCAGGAGCAGCAGGAGCCGCAGGAGCAGAACGAATGCCGGCGCCCGGAACGCCACCGACACGCGTCCGCCCGCGGTGGAGCGCGTGCGGTCCTCGCCTTGGCAGCCATGGACCGCAGTGCAGGGGGGCGGCCGGCGCATGCCGATCAGTGACGCACCGCAGATCGAGAGCCGCGGATCAGTAGATGTACACCGGGGTCCCGACGGTCACCGCGCGCGCGACCTTGCGCAGGTCGTCGCGCCCGAGCCGAATGCACCCGTGGGTGACGCTGCGGCCGAGCAGGCGCTCGTAGAGGGTGCCATGGATGAAGTAGCCGTGCCCCAGGTCCAGTGCGTACTCGCCCATGGTTCCGTACTCGACGCGCTCGGACGGGTCCTTCGGGATGGGCTTGCCTTCCTCGATGAACGCCCAATCGGGTTTGCGCCAAGCCGGATCGTCGATCCGGTTGTGGATGAGGAAGAGCCCGCGCGGCGTATCGAACACCCATTTGCGGCCTCCGGTAGCGCTCTCCTTCAGGATGTAGCCCGACCCTGCCGAGCACACGGCCTCCAGCTCGACGTTCTCGTCGCGCTTGAGGTAGAGGCGGTTGTTGGTCTGGTCGATGACGACGTAAAGGCCGCGGGGCACCTCCTTGGCGAGATCCGCCAGGAGCTTCCGGCGATCCGACTGCTGCTGTACCACGAGCTTGCGGACGCCGGCCGGATCGGAGGGCATGCCCTGCGGAGACGGTGCGGCCGAGCCGTTCCAGCGACCGTAGGTGTAACCCGTGCCGGAGCCCAGGATGCCCATGGCAAGCAGCGCTCCCAGGACCGCCAGCACGCCTCTGGGCCGCCACAGACGGGTCCGCCACACCGCGGCGGATGCGGGTGCCGCCCCGACCGAGCTGCCACCCTGGGCGTCCAGTGGTTGCGGGTGCGCACTCATCAACGATTCGGGCTCATCGCCGCCTCGTGTTTGTGGACGAGGTCGGTGAACACGCCTCCCCGCCCATCGCTGCCCACGATCGTCACCGGTGTGCCCACCGCCACGCGGGAGAAGAGGTCTTCCATGTCCGGATTGGAGAGGGCGACGCAGCCGCGCGTCCAGTCCTTGCCGCGGCCGCCTTCGCCATGGATCTCGATCAGCCCGCCGATGCCGGCCGACCTCGGGATGGCGCCCTCGCGTTTCAATTGGTCGAACCGCGCGCGGTCCTCGGCGTTGGGGTAGTCCAGCAGCAGCGCCAGATGATACAGCGAGTGGATCTTGCGGGAGGTCACCCTGTACTTGCCTTCGGGGGTTGCAGCGTCCCCGGACCGCAGCTTGTCGTTGACCGCGCGGTAGCCCAGGTCAGCTGGATAGGATCTGACCGGGCCGCCATCGTCATAGAGCGTCAGGCGATGGTCGTCCTTGTAGACGACGATTGCCTTGGCGCCCGTGGACTTCGACCAGGTGATCGTCTCCGCGGCCATGCGGCGCCAGCCGGCCACCAGCCGCCGGTCGACGTAGCGCGACGCCGCCTCGGCTGCCCGCCCGCTCACCTTGCGGGCCAGATCGGCCGTGGTCTTTGCCCGCTCGGAGGCGTCCAGGTAGTCGCCGCCTTCTAGCAGGATGCTGGACTCCTGCAGCCCAATTTTCGATTTCTGCAGGAGCGCGTGGTCGGTCGCCCCCAGGTGCATCGCATTGGCAAAGGTTTGCGAGCGACGCACCTCGCCGGAGGCGGCTGCGATGGCGTCCTCTGCGTCCTGGCGGGCGACCTCGCGGCGACCGACGGCCTCGTCACGGGCGCGCTGGGCGATGTCCTGCGCCAGCTGCAGCGCTCGGGTCGCTGCGCGGTAGTCGCGCAGCGGCAGCAGCCGGACCTCCTGCCGGCGATGCTCGGCAAGTGCGGAGCGCAGCTGGTTCTCGGCGTCCTGTAGGGACTGGGGCGCCCAGTGCGCGGCGTCGGCCTCCCGGGCATCGGCGACCGCGTGCTCGGCAGACCCCATCATCAGGCGGGGAGGAGTCGTCCTCCCGCTCGCCACGGGGTAGGAGACTCCGGCCGCTGCGCACAGCACTAAGAGCCCGATCACAAGCCAGAACCAGCGGTTACGCAGCCGCAAGCTTTTCCTCGCCATTGTGCAAGCTCGGTGATCGGAGGGGGTGTCCAGAAGGTTCGACGGAGATCACCAAGATGATTCCATTGCAAGCCGCTGGCCAGGTCGCTGGCCTGCGGGGCGGGCAACAGCCGCGGGCGCGAAGGGGCGAGCCCGGAGATCCCGGACACGCCCCCGGAAGAGGAGCCGGTCAGGCGCTAGTGCTTGGCGCCGGGCTTGGCCGCCGGCGCCGCAGGCTTCGCCGCGGCACCCTTCTTGGCCGCCATCGCCTGCTCGACCGCGGTCTTCACCTGGTTCGCGGCGCCGATCGCCGCCGTCGCCTTTGCCTTGGCTTGCAGGTACTTCTGCCCAGTCATGGCGTTGTCGGCCTCGGTGATCGCCGACTCCACGCCGGCGAGGTCGGCCTTCAGGGCCTCCAGATCCGCCTGCGTTCCTTTGCCCTTGGGCGCCTTGTCCAGCAGCCCCTTGGCTTCCTCGAGGGCGGTCTTGGCCTGAGCGATCAGGTTGCTAGCCTCCCTTTGAGCCGCAGCCTTCCCCGACGCCGCGTCGGTCGCGGCCTTGTCGCCCGCGGACTTGGCCGCAGCCGCCAGCTCAGTGGCCTTCTTGTAGGAACGGGTCAGGGCGAACTTGCCCTGCTGTGCCGTCAACTCGGCGTCGAGCTGGGCATTGGCGTCCTGGGCCGCGTTCAGCGAGCTCTGCGCGTACTCAGTGGCGCCCGCGGCCTTGGCAGCCTCCAGGGCAGCCTTCGCCGCGTCGACATCAACCTGTGGCGGCTTCGCGCACCCGATCATCACGGCCAGAGCGAGCAAAGCCGGCAGAACGATCCACGTCTTGCGCATACCTGATCAATCTCCCTCTTCGTCTTCCCTTGTCGGGCACCTTCCGGATCGAAGGTGACGCAAAAGCCGCCTTACAATAGGCGGGCACCCGGGATTTGGGTAGTGCGAAATTGGGCCGTGCCGGGACGGCGGGCCGCAGGGGCCAGGAATCACGCACGCGCGCGACGCCCGCCGGCTCATCCTCACTACGGCGAGGCGCCACGCAGCCAGTGGATGTACGCGACAAGCGCGTCCACCTCGTCTGCGCCGAGGTGGGGCCGGAAGGCCGGCATCCGGATCGCCTGCTGCGCCAGGAAGTGGCGCGCGATCGGGTGCTCGCGCAAGCGCCGTGCGCTCCCGTCGAGGATCCACTCGCGCAGCTCCGCATCGCTCTGGACCAGATCGGGGAAATCGGGACCATCCCAGGATGGGATGTAGCCCTTGAACGAGCCCGGATTGCTGGCGTTGCCGCGCCCCTGCGGCCCGTGGCAGCCGAAGCAGCCGCGGTCGACTGCGATCTCCCGGCCGCGCGCTGCCGTGACATCATCCACCGGGTCGGCCGCAGCCACCGCGCGGAAAAAGGCCAGCAAGTCCTCGAAGTCGCGCCCTTCCACTTTGCCACGGAACGCAGGCATCGCCAGCAGCGCCTGCGCGCGCTCATGCGCAAAGTCCGGCTGGGCGCGCAGTCGGCGCGGCGCTCCATCGAGGATCCACTCCGAGATCTCAGCGTCGCTTTCCGCGAACATCATGAGCGTTCCGCCGCGCCACACGGGGACGTTGCCGGAGCGGCTGCCTGGATTGGGGACCCCGCGCCCGCCGTCGGGACCGTGGCAGGTGAAGCAGCCAAGGCGCTCGGCCACGCGGCGGCCGCGCTCGAGCGGAGCGCTCTGCGGCGTGCGGAAGTGGCGCGCACCCAGCCACACCGCCAGGGCGCCGTTCTCCAGCAGGAGAACGGCGCCGAGGATCATGACGAAGGTCGCGCGTCGGCGCGCCCGCATCAGCTCTTGGTGGCCGCCGGAGCCTTCTCCGCCGACTTGACGGTGATGGCGTTGACGCCCGCGGACATCATCACCGTTCCGTTCACGGTCACGCGCTCGGCGACCAGCTCGTGCAACTTGACGTAGCCCTCCGTGCCCTCGTGCGGGGGCAGCAGCACGAAGAGCTTGCCGTCATCCGTCAGGAGACCAATGGGCATGCCACCCTTGACACACGCCATCGCGCACTCCTTGTGCCCCGGGCCCTTGCCCGTCGCGGGGTGCGCCATGTAGCAACCCATGTCGACGACCTCGCCGACGACGGACATGTCCTTGGGTGCCGGGGTCTCGGCCGCCTTCTTCGCCTCGCTTTCCATCTTCTGGGCAGTGGGCTGAGCCGGCGGCTCGGCCGCCAACAGCGCCGGCGACGCTGTAGCAACGATCAGGACGCCGCAGAGGGCGATGGCCGTGATTTTGGTCTTGGACACTCTGGGGACCTCCCATGGACGTAGCAGGGGGATCGGGGAGAAGGGGGATGGCGGAGAAGGTACCGGCTCCGGGCGGCTGTAGCCAGCGGACGCAGAGCGCGCGACGCAACAGTTTTGTCACATTCGCGCCACGCGGCAGGCTCACAGACGCGTGGAACCGCGAGCGACCCAGACCATCGCCGCCGAGACTTCGCCGGCAAGTGGCACGAGCTTTAGACGACCGAGATCGCGAGCTCGTCGCCCGCCACATCGACCTGGACGGTCTTGCCCGCTGTCTCGGGGGCGCTGACGATCTTCTCGGACAGCGGATTGATGATGCGTTGGTCGATCGTGCGGCGCACCGGGCGGGCGCCCATCGCCGGGTCGTAGCTCCACTGCGCCAGCTTCGTCATGGCAGGATCGCTGACCGAAAGCGAGAGCCCCTGCGCCTTGAGCATCTTGCGCAGCCCCTTCAGCTGCAGCTCGAGGATCTGGCGGACCTCCTCGTGCTTGAGGCTGTGGAAGATCACGAACTCGTCGAAGCGGTTCACGAACTCCGGCCGCAGCCCGCGCCCCTCGTCGATGAGCATGTTCCGAAGGTACGTGGGGTCGATGGGCTTGCCTGCGGTGTCTTGCTCCGCGATCCAAAGACCGCCCATGTTGCTGGTCATGATCACCACGGTGTTGGAGAAGTCCACCGTACGGCTCTGGCCGTCGGTCAGCCGGCCGTCGTCGAGCACTTGCAGGAAGATGTCGAAGACGCGCTTGTTGGCCTTCTCGATCTCGTCGAAGAGCAGCACGCAGTACGGCTTGCGGCGCACGGCCTCGGTAAGCTGGCCGCCCTCCTCGTAGCCGACGTAGCCGGGAGGGGCGCCGATCATGCGCTGCACGGTGTGCTCCTGCTGGAACTCGCTCATGTCGAAGCGGATCATCGCCTTCTCGTCCGCGAACAGGAACTCCGCCAGGGTCTTGGCCAACTCGGTCTTGCCCGTGCCGGTAGGCCCCAGGAACAGGAAACTGCCCACCGGGAGGTTGGGGCGCTTGAGCCCGGCGCGCCCCTTGCGCACCGCATTGGCGACCGAGCGCACCGCGTCGTGCTGCCCAATCAGCCGCTCGTGCAGGTACTGCTCGATGTTGGCCAGGCGCTCGCGCTCCTTGCCCATCATCTTGCTGACGGGGATGCCGGTGCGCAGGCTGACGCGTGCGCCGACCTGGCCCGAGTCAACATGGGACGGGACGTTCGCCGCGGCGTCGAGCACGGCGCCGCGCGCACCGGCCAGCGCCGCCTTACCCCGGTCGCCCAGGTCGAAGGCGGCCTCCAGGCCGCGGGCCTTGAGCCCGTCGGCAAGGGTCTCGAGCACCCCGGCCCAGTTCTCCAGCGCGGGCGCCGACGCGTCATCGTCCTTCAGATCGTCGATCTCCTTGCCGCGCTCGCGCAACATCGCCAGCCGCTCGGTGAAGATCTTCATGTTGGATGCGCACTCATCCAGCAGATCCACGGCCTTATCGGGCAGGAAGCGGTCGGGCAGGTAGCGCTTGGAGAGGGTCACCGCAGCCTCCAGCGCGTCGTCGGCGATCTTGACCTTGTGGTGCTCCTCATACTTGGGGCGCACGCCCTTGAGGATTCGTAAGCAGATGGGCTCGTCAGGCTCGGCGACGTCGATGCGCACGAAGCGGCGGGCGAAGGCCGCGTCCTTCTCGATGTACTTACGGTACTCTCCGATGGTCGTAGCCCCGATCATGCGCAGCGTCCCGCGGGCAAGCGCGGGCTTGAGCAGGTTGGCCGCGTCCATGCCGCCGCCGCCGCCGCCCGCGCTCAGCAACGTGTGCAGCTCGTCGACGAACAGCAGGCCCTGGCCGGCGGTGCCCTCGAGCTCCTTGATCAGCTTCTTGAAGCGCTCCTCGAACTCGCCCTTGTACTTGGCGCCGGCCACCATCGCCGCCAGATCCAGCACCAGCACCCGCGTATTGGCCAGCACGCTGGGCACGTGCCCCTTGGCGATGGCCATGGCCAGCCCCTCGACGATGGCCGTTTTCCCCACGCCGGGCTCGCCCACCAGCACGGCGTTGTTCTTGCGCCGGCGCCCCAGCACCTCCACCAACTGGGCGGTCTCGCGCTCGCGGCCGATGACGGGATCGAGCTCGCCGCTGCGCGCCTCGCCGGTCAGGTCGGTGCAGAACTGCATCATGCTGCCGGTGAGCGCGGCTTCCGGCGGGCCGCCGGCGGAAGCGAGCGCCTTGGCCTTCCCCACATCGCGCAGCGCGTCGACGATCTGTCCGCGCTTGATCCCCAGCTCCTTGCGCAGCTCCCTGTCCAGCCCGCCGTCGACGCTGGTCAACGCGATCAGCAGGTGTCCCTCGTTGAGCTCCTCCTCCTCGAGCACCTTGCGCTCGGTCTCGGCCAGGTCGATCGCCGCCTGGAAGGCCTTGTCGGGCTTGGGCTCGTAGACCGGGCGCGGCGGTTTTTCCACGGCGTCCAGCGCGGCGTCGAGGCGATCGCGCACGTGCGCCACCTCGCGCCCCATGGAGCGCAGGATCAGCGCGGCCCCACCTGCATCGGGTACCAGCAACGCGTAGAAGAGGTGCAGCGGACCGACCGTGGCGTGCCCGCGCTCCTTGGCGATCTGGGACGCGCGCGTGAGGGCCTCGGTGACCTCGGGCTTCCAGCGGCGGGTGCTCATGGGGGCGGCCTCCTGTGCGGGGTCGGTGCGGGACGGTCGGATTTTAGGTGCGCTCGCGAGACGCTGTCAAAGACTCGGCTCCCCCCGCGCGCTTGTCGCAAATTCTGGCGATCCGGCACCGGTCCCCCCGGCGCGGCTGCCGGGTTCCGCAGTCTGTTCCCTTGGCGATGCCATTGGGCAACCGCCGCGCGGACAACGACTTTTGTTCCTAGGCGGTCCTTTTCGCCCGGTGGTATGATGCCTGCGAACGCCCGGACGCCGCTGCCCTCGCGGCGTCCTTCCCCTCAGATCCCGGAGGATGTGGGAACGATGGCGAAGCTGAAGCATATGTTCGCGGACCACATCAAGGAGATCGACCAATCGATGGCAGTCGAGATCCTCGATAGCAACCGCACGGTGTTCGTGGCTCCGCTCAACGAGAACGCTGGGGCCGAGCCGACCCTGACCCAATGCAAGTCGATCGTTGACGTCTTCGGGACCTACCAGCCGCGGGTGGAGGCGGAGGTGAAGAACGACCAGGGTGAGACCGAGTCGTCGGAGTTCCGCTTCAACGCCATCAAGGACTTCAGCGTCGACTCAGTGGTGGCCCAGAGCGAGCGACTCACGGCCGTGAAGAACGAGAAGCTGATCCTGGCCGAGTTCCTCAAGGCCATGAAAACCAACGCGACCTTGCGCAAGGCCCTCAGCGATCCCAAGCAGCGCGAGCAGCTGCTCAACGGTTTCAAGGCCACGTTGTCCGCTCTCGGCGGCGAGGCATAGGGAGGCGCGCGAACATGACCGATGAGCTGAACCAGCAACAGCAACCCCAGGCTCCCGAGCCCGTCCACGCCGAGCCCGCAGTTCCCGCCGGGGAGGCGCAAACGGCCGAAGAGTACTCCGCATCGTTGTCGGGCCTGGGGCTGGGTGACGCCAAGAAGGCCATGACCTGGCTGGGCAAGATGATGCCCAAGGCGGTGTCCGACGGCGTGAACCTGCCGGCGCTCAGCCTGGTGGACCCCGCGAAGAAGTCGCAGTACAAGGACTTCCTCGAGAAGAGCACCTGGGAGCAGCCGCGTAAGCTGCTGCAGCAGCGCCTGGCGGCCTGGATCAAGGCCATCGAGGCCGGTGAGGACCTCGACGAGGTGCAGGAGAAGGCCGGCGAGCGCGTGGAGCAGCTCACCGAGCTGCTCAACGAGAACCTGCGCAGCGTCTTCGAGCAGGTCCGGCCCATCGAGAAGGCCTACCGGGCCATCGACGGCTTCTTCTCGAACGCGCAGACCGAGCCGGGCAAGGCGGTCGACGCCTGGTTCTTCAACGCCACGGCCGAGCAGCTCATGGACTCCGACGATCGTACGGTGTTCGACTCGCTGGCCGACACCTTGCGCAGCGAGTACAAGTTCTTCAGCCTCAAGAACGTCTATTCCACCATGGTCGTCCCCAACTGGCCGGGCGGCATCCAGGAAGTGGAGCGCCTGGGCAAGCTGGGGGAGATGTACAAGGTGCAGGTCTTCGCCGACGTGGAGGACTACGAGACTTACGACTCGATGGTGGATGTGATGGAGACCGGCTACGAGGGGCTCAAGGGGAGCACTCCCGAGCGCCAGTACGTCTCGCTGGTGGGCAACCATCTGATGGGGCGGGCTCGCCACGAGTTCGAGGACGATGACCTCTACGTCTCGCCCTCGGCCCACCTGGCCGGCCTGATCTACTCCTGCGACGACACCATGGGAACCCACGAGTCGGCCGCGGGGTACGTGAAGGGCGGCATCCAGGGCCCGCAGAAGGACCGCTTCCGCCTGGACCGTGACAAGGTGGCCAAGATGAAGCAGCTGGGGATCATCCCCACGGCCTTTTGGGACGGCAAGGTGCGCGTGCTGGGCGACTGGAACCTCTCCGCCAAGGAGGGGCTGGACACCTACTCCCGCATCCGCACCGAGGACTGGATCGTGAAGAACGTCTGCCACTACCTCAACAAGCAGGCGTTCAAGAACATCACGAACCAGACGCTGGCCGCCATCCAGAAGGACCTGCGCAAGTTCCTCAACGAGTGCGTCGGCGACACCAAACCGCTCGACTCGGCCGAGGTCGAGGTGCGCGCGACGCCGGAGCAGCGCGCTCGCCACGAGGTGGACGTGCAGCTCAAGCTCGGTTTCAAACAGTCGGTCCACTCCTTCAATGTGCTGGTGAAGGAGGATCCGGCCGGCAACAACGACGTCTCGGTCGCGTCCGCGTGAGATCGGTCCCTGTGGACGAGGCCGCTCGTCCAGTGAGGCCGGGGCAAGCCCAAATGTAAGGAGGAGTGATGGCCCGGCAACCCAAGGTCGAGATCGACGGAAACGAGATGAAGAACATCCTGGAGGTGCGCTACGGCGTGCGGGCCGCCAAGGACCGCGACGGCGCCCCGACCCGTCAGGTGCTGTGCGACGGCATCCTCGTACGGCGCGTGGCCGACGAGGTGGTGGACATCGCCGAGTGGGCGGCCGACGCCAACGATGCCAACCGCAAGGCCGGCAAGATCACGTTCGTGGACGCCAATGGTCTCAAGATGAAGGCGCTGGAGTTCAAGAAGGCGTACGTCCGCCAGTACAGCGTGGAGTACTCCGACACGGGGGACCACGTGGAGGAGATGTTCATCATCGAGCCCGAGATCATCAGCGTCGAGGGCGAGGAGCACAATTTCGACTGGAAGAACAAGTAGTCCGCTGGTTCGACGGCAGTCCATGAGTCCGTGAGGCCGCACGGCAGCCGGCGCCCCTGCCCTGGGGCTGCCCGCAGAGCCGCTTGCAGATCAACGCGCCCCCCCGCAAGGAGAGGTCATGGCCAAGCAGTTCCGTGTTTCGATCGACGGCAATGCCGTCCCCAACGTGCTGGACGTGGAGTACGGACTCGACGTCGGCAAGGACACCAACGGCGCCCCGGTGGACAGCCGGCCGCGCCTGGCCTCCATCAAGATCACCCGCCGCTCCGATGAGGCCACCGACTACTGGACCTGGGCCATCAAGCCCCACCAGGAGTACTTCAAGGCGGGCAAGATCGAGTTCCTCGATCCCCGCAAGGAGAACAAGGTCCTCAAGACCCTGGAGTGGAAGAACGGGTTCATCGAGAGCTACGAGGAGGTCGTTCCCCACGTCAACCAGGCCCGCGAGGCGCCGCAGACCGAGATCTTCTTCGTCTCCGCGCCATCCTTGACGATCAATGGCGTGCAGTGGGGCGATCCCAACAGCACGTGGGGCGCCGAGCTGATGTAGGTCCTCCTGACACAGCGCCGAACCAGCGGGGCGGCCGCAGCCTTCCCTTCGCGGCCGCCTCCGGCATCCTTCCGCCCTGCAAGAGGCCGCGATGGCGTTCGCCACCAAGGTGTCCGTGAAGCTGTCGGGGACCGACCTCGCCAGCAAGAAGATCCGCTGCGGCAGCATCGTCCTCGACCAGCCACTGTGGGGGCACCACACCTTCAGCGTGGAGTGCTTGAGCCTGGCCGCCGACGCCGGCGACCTGGTGGGCGGCGGCAGCGAGCCGCTCGATGGCCTCTACGACGCACTGGGCCAGCCGCTGGAGATCGAGGCCGCCTGGCAGGGCAAGACCGCGGAGCAGGGCATCAAGTTCAAGGGCATCGTCACCGAAGTGCGCCACCAGCGTCTGCTCACGGGCGCCTACTCCGTGACGCTGCGGGGCGCCTCCCAGACCATCCTGATGGACGGCGTGCCGCGCAACATCCGCTGGCTGCAGATGACCACCGCGGATGCGCTCAAGCAGTTGGCGTCTTCCTATGGAGCGTTCTGCGAGGTCAGCGCGACCACCACGACCAAGCACGAATACGTCCTCCAGCACGGCGAGACCGACTACGATTTCTTGCGGCGCATGTGCCAGCTGGAGGGGCTGTGGGCGTGGTATGACGGGCAGAAGCTGAAGGTCGCGGCGAACCTCCAGGCGGGCAGCTCCAAGCTCTCCATGGGTGGCGAGGAGACCGAGGCGGCGCTGCACCGTTTCAGCGTGAAGCTGCGCATGGCGCCTGGCAAGTTCGCCGCTCGGGGCTGGGACGCCAAGAGCCACAAGCCGCTGTTCGGCGAGACGAAGCCGCCGGACAGCGCCAGCCATCCCTATGCCGTGAAGGCGAAGGACCGCAGCCAGCAGAGCTTCAACAAGCTGGGGCACCTACTCCCGTCGCTTCCGCCCAGCGATCTCGGCGAGCTCGACCGAGAGTTGCAGCACCTGCGCGAGGGCTGGCTCGCCGGCCTGGTGGTCGGGATGGGGGAGAGCGACGATCTCGGCCTCGACCCGGGGACCGAGCTCACGATCTCGGGGGTGAGCGCAGACCAGAAGGGGAAGTACTACGTCACGCGGGTACGCCACACCCTGCAGGGCGACGGCCGCGGCTACCGCAATCGCTTCACCTGCGTCCCGACCGACATCGCCCATCCGCAGCGCACACTCCAGCGGCCGCAACAGCCGAACGTGTTCGCCGGCGTGGTCACCGACAACAGGGACCCCGAGAAGCGCGGACGTGTGAAGGTCAGGTACCATCATCTGCTCGGGGACAGCGGCGACCAGGACAGCAACTGGGCGCGCGTGGCCATGCCCCACGCCGGCAGGAGCTGGGGCATGTACTTCCTGCCCGAGGTCGATGACGAGGTGGTAGTGGCGTTCGTGGGCGGTGATCTGATGCAGCCAGTGGTGATCGGAAGCCTGTACAACGGCAGGGGACCGGCGGAGATGGCGCCCGTCAAGGCCGCCGAGAATGACTACGACAAGAACGAGGCGAAGGTGCTGCTCACCAAGAGCGGCCACCAGATCCTCTTCCGCGATACGAAGGACGAGGAGAAGATCGAGATCACCACGCCCGACAAGAAGAACCGCATCACGCTGGTACACGACAAGAGCGACCCCAAGGCCAAGATCGAGATCGCCACCGAGGGCGACGTCAACGTCACGGCGAAGAAAAAAGTCACGGTGCAGGCCGACGAGGACATCTCCATCAAGTCGAAGAAGAACATCAGCCTGGAGGCCGAGGGCGAGCTCAACCTGAAGGCCAAGGGCAAGATCCTCATACAGTCCAACGCGGACGTGGAGGTCTCCGGCATGAACACCAAGGTGGGCGGTAAGATGAAGGTGGAGGTCCAGGGCGGCTCGGAGGTCTCGGTCAAGGGCGCCATGGTCAAGCTCAACTGAGATGCCGGACGAACGCGCACCCTACCTCGTGCTCCCGTTGCGCCTGGAAGGCGGCCGCATGGCCTCCGGCTCGCTGGAGGACTCCATCGCCCACACCATCCGGCTGGTCCTCACCAACCCGGTGCAGGGTGCTGCCAAACCGCCGGGCACAGCGGGCGATCCCGACTTCGGGGCCGACCTGCCGCACCACGAGTTCCGTCAGGGGCGGGCCCAGGACGTCGTGCGCGAGATCCGCAATGCGCTGGGCCGTTGCGAGCCGCGCATCGTGGTGGACAAGATCGAATTCACGGGCAAGGATCCGGGGCGCTACTTCCCCTACCGCCGCATCCGAGTGGTCGCCACGGTGCGGGCCACGCGTCAACTCCTGACGTTGGATTACGACTTGGAGGCGTGAGCCGCCCCGCCCATGGCCACCCAAGGCGACCGCACCCGCAGCGACGTCCCGGCCCCCACCTTTACCTGGCTGCGCCGCGACGAGGCCGACCACGCCGCCGTGCTGCAGCGCATGCTCGACGACGCCGCGGCGCAGATCCCGGGTCTGTCGCGCGATCCGACCCTCACCGACCCGCTGGTGCGGCTCTTGCTCGGCGCCGTGGCGCGCGAGTACGCGCGGCTCTACGCCAAGCTCGACTCGGTGATCGGCCTCTCCTACGAGAAGCTGGTGGAGAGCCTGCTGGCGTTCCCGCGCGCTCCCGTGCCGTCGTCGACCGTGCTGCAACTCTCTGTGAAAGACCCCGCGACCCGCGTGGACGAGGGGCTGCAGGTGGTGGGGCGCAAGGCCGTCACGGGCGAAGGCGGACAACAGGAGGAGCGCGCGATCCACTTCGGGCCCGTCGGCGAGGCGCTCGTGCCGGGCGTGGGTGGCCCGGCGGTGTTGCTGCAGACGGCAGCGGGCGAGGTGCGCCTGTTGGCCGACGGGAGCGAGGAATTGGGGGCGCCTGTGGCCGGCGGCGCTTCCTGGCGCGTCCCGGCGACCGGGCAGCTGGTGCTCCACTTGGGGCTCGACGTGCCCGACGGCCTGGACGTGCCCGAGGTGCCGGTATTCGTGCTCGGGGAGGAGCGCGCGGTGCTCGGGCTGATCTGGGCGACGTGGGAGGCCGGCGCCGACGATGCGGGTGCCGCCTACGTCCCCGGCAGCCGCTACCGGCTGCAACCGTGGTCGGTGGACCAGGAGGCGCTGCTTCTGCGCGTGCGCTCCGACCAGCGCCGCCCCTACAGCCCCTACGACCGCCACTTCGTCCCGATCGACCTCGCGGTGCTGCGCGCCGGGCGGGGCGCGGTACCGGCGGCGGCCACCGAGGGGATCGCGGCGGGGAAGCTGGCATCGGTACCCAACCGCTGCTGGGTGCGCGTGAAGGTCTCGGCGGGGGTGGGGGAGGCCGCGCTGCAGCGCGCGCGGCTCTTGGCCAATTGTGTCGTGGCCTTCAACCAGAACAGTGAGACGGCCAAGATCAACGTGGGCGGGGACGCGGTCCACCTGCTCGATCTGCCCGTCGCGTGGCGCCAGGTCTTCCGCATCGATAGCGTGCTCGACGCTGCCAACACGCTCAGCTACGTCGACGCCGAGACCCCCGACGGCCTGGCCTCACCCAATCGTTACTACTTCGACCGCTCACCCGATGGCGTGGCGCGCCTGCGGCTGACGGCGGCCGAGCGCGCGGTGAGGCCGCGCAAGATCGAGGTGGCCTACACCACTACCCACGGCGCCGAGGCCGACGGCCTGGCTCCCGGAAGCATCAATCTGATCTACGACCGTCGCCTCTGTCCGGGAGTGCTCGATGCAGTGAATGTGGCGCCCAGCCGCGGCGGCGGCGCGCCGGCGGAGCCGCAGCACCACGTGGCCGAGCTGCGCTCGGCGCTGGCCAGCCGCGCGCGGGCCGTGACCGCGCTGGATTACCGGGCGCTGGCCGCGGCCTTCGACCCGACGCGCATCGTGCGCGCCGAGGTTGGTCGCGGCGTCGCGCGCACGGCGGGCGGCGTGGGCTCATGCGTCACCGTCACGGCGCGCCACCGGACGGGGGCGTTCACCTCCGACCTGGAGCGGGAGGCCTTCCAGGACGCCCTGCAACGCGACCTGCAGGCGAGGGCGCCGGCCGGTCAGATCGTGGTCGTGCAGCTTGCGCAGAGCGACGAGAGCACCCCCGCCCGCAATGCCTGACCGGGCGAGCGCATCCACGCCGGCGATGCCGGACCTGCTGCGGCGCATCCCGACGCCGAGGGCCTGCGCGGCGGTGGCGTCGCTGGCGGCGCTGGGCGTCGACCCGCAGCGCGTCGAGCTGATCCCCGTGGGGCCCCTGGAGTCGTTCCGCGGCGAGGTGGTCGGACAGATTCCGGCGGCCGGCACCCCACTGGACGAGCGTACCGCGGTCATTCTGTTCGTGGCCCGCAACGGGCTGGCCGAGCGACTGCCGCACGAGTTCCTCGAGCCGCTGCCCACCACGCAGGACGAGGCGCACGTCGCCATCGAGCCCGGACAGACGCTCGACTTCTGGGAGCGCCAGGTGGGCGCCTACGGCCCCGGCCGTCGGCTGATCACCGTGCTCGACAAGGCGCTGGGCCGCCTGGACCGCGATCTGGAGCGCCTGCGCGACGGCCTCAGCCTGGTGGGCAATGACCCGGCCTTCGCGCGGCGCGGGCTTGCGTTCGTTGGGCTGGCGGACCTCCCGCTGGACGACCAGGAGGCGATCTTCCTGGCCAGCGAGCTACAGCGCTTGCACCGCTGGGTCGGTCCGGCGGCGGGGATCGCCACCGTGCTCGAGCAGTTCCTGGGGCTGCCGGTTGCGATCGTGATCGCGCGCGGTCCGGGGCTGTGCCTGCCACAGGCGTTGCGGGCGCCGCTGGGAACCTCGGGCGCGCGCCTGGGGGAGGGCGTGCTGCTGGGTCCGCAATTCGTCGATCCGGCGCCCAAGATCATCGCGCGCATCGGGCCCGTGCCGCTCTCGTCCTTCCTGGCGTTCGATCGCGACGCGACCTGGCGCGCGAAGGCGCAGGCGCTGCTCGCCGCCGCGGCTCCGGCCGGCGTCGCGTACGACATCGACCTCGTGTTGCGGCCGCAGGACCGCCACGCAGTTCTGGGCGACCCCTGGCAGGCGCGGCTGGGCCGGACGAGCTATCTGGCGGGGTGAGCGGGCGCGCGACCGCGCCCTTGGCGATCCAAGCCGAGCGCGATCGTGGCCGGTGGCGCTGCGACTACTCCGGCAACCGGCAGAGCGACACCCTGCGCGTCAGCTGCACACGCCCGGTCTCGCGCAACGGCTCACCGACGAACTGGACCGTGACATCCGCATCCAGGCGCTCCCCGGCGCTGCCCGGGAGCTGGCCGGTCGGCAGCACGTCCACCAGGACCTGGGTGTCGACTCCCGCCGGGAGCGCGGGGAGGTCTCCCGCACCCGCGAAGATCACGACCGGTTGCAGGCCGCCGTCCACGCTCACCACGAGGTGATGTGTCGTGCCTTGCCAGGCGTACTGCAGGTCCTCGTAGCTGGCGAGCATGTGGTTGGTGAGGCTGTCGTAGCGCAGCACGAAGTTGAAGCTCGCCGGCTCGCCACCGTTGACTGCGGGGGAGCTCACCAGGCCCACCGCGCCGTAAATGGGCGGCAAGGGCGTCACCGTAAACGAGTCCACGCCGACGCCCAGGCCCGAAGCGAACGTGAGCGTACCCGCGAAGGTCGCCGGGCCTGGGATCGCCGTGGCCGTGAGCTGGTCGCCCGTGGCCTGCAGTCCGACGTGCAGCCGATCGCGGCTGCCAGCCGGCCCGGCGGGCAGCTGGAGCGTCCCACTCAGCGGCAACGTCTGCTGCACGGCGTCGTACGCTCCGACCGTGAGCGGCCCTTCGGCCGCCAGCAGGCTGTCCGTCCCGGCGCCGGGTAGGTAGCGCCACACGCGCACCCAGGCCGACAGCTGCGCCGGGTGCGCGAGGTACTGGGTCAGCGTCTGGCACGACGGCGCGGCGTTCTGCGCAGCCCGCTCCGCTTTGCCCGGGGGGATTGCAGTGCCCGTTACGACGATGTTGATCGTCAAGGTCGAGCGGCCGTGGCGGTCGGGCGACAGCAGCAGGCATGACGAGAGGCAGGCGGTCAGCGCCAGCGCGCCCGCCAGCGCCGCCGTCAAAGCAGTCGCACGGCGTGGCGCACGCCGCGCTGCATGCGGCACTGCATCTCCACCGGGCGGCGAGAGGGGGCTCATCGAGCAGCTCATGGCGTGAACCTCAAATAAAAGGTGCCGTAGGGTTCGCCCCCGGAAGCGCCGCCCTCGCCCACGATGCGCAGGAAACCGCTGCCCAGCTCCAGGCCGCCGAACACGATCGACTCGCTCTCGCTCAGGTGTGGCGCGCCGTGCACCTCGACCGATCCGGTGCTGTAGGCGACCTGCGCCGCATAGCTCGCCTCGAGGTGATGGTGCAGCAGCCCGCCTCCGCCATACGGGGTCACCGCCCAGAACTGCTTGGAGATCTCTCCGAGCAGGAAGAACGTGTTCTGGCGCAGCTCGAGCGTGATGTCGTAGTCGTTGCCAGCCTGCTGCACGCGGACCTTGAAGGTGCGCTGGTCGAAGAAATTCACGCCGCTGGACAGCGAGATCGACGGCAAACCGTCACCGCGCAGCAGCCCCACGCGCAGGCCCGCGCCCAAGAGCGGCCCCAGGTGCTGCAGGTCGACCTCGTTCGCGAGATTCCCCTGGTCACCGATGGTCACGCCGCCCCGCAGCAGCACGTCCACGCATCCGATGTCGTGCATGTGGCCGGGGCTGTAGCCCGAGAAGATGCCCACCTCCAGGTCGGCGTAGGCCGCGCCAAACGGCCCGGTAATGGATGCTGGATGGCCCGCGGCGTCGACCTGGGTGTAGTCGGGATTGGTGATGTCGAAGCGCAGGCCCGTGGCGCCCAGCGACAGCGCCCAGTAGCCCAGGCCCCGCTCGCCGGTGGCGTAGGCGCTGCCGGGGGAGATGCGGGCCAGCACCGCGCCCAGGGGCGTCTGTACGTCCTTGAGCGTCTGCTCGGCGAGCTGCTGCGCGCGCGTGACCTGCAGGATCAGCCCCCAGGCCGTGTCCTGCGCGCGGGCGGACGACGCCGGCAGCGCGAGCGCGACGGCGAGCGCCAGCGCCACGGCCGAAGCCCGGGCGGGAATGTGTGGCGGACGCGTCAATGCTGCACGCGCAGGCCGAGCAGGACGTCCCAGCCGGAGAGGTCCACGTTCTTGGCTTGGCTACCGCCCACCAGGCGCTCTGCCCGCGCCTCCAGGATCGCGGACGGCCGCAGCTGCAGGTCGATCCCCCCGCCGAAGCCCGTCGCCCAGCCGCTGCTCGGCTGCTGCTGCCCTTGCCCGGTGGCCGTGTACTCGAACAGGCCTTTGAGCGCGACGACCTCCGAAGGCTGGTAGCTGGGCGTCACCCACAGCCAGAAGTTGTTCCCGTTATCCACGCGGTCATCGGTGCCCGCCGGCAGCGGCGCGAGGATCGTGTTGGACGATTTGACGACGTCGCGCGCCGATACATCCAGTCCGAAGCGCTCTCCACGCACGGAGCTGCGGACGTTGAGCTCCAGCTGCCCGCCCTCGTCGAAACTCTTCTGACCGTTGGTCTGGTCCGAGGTGAAGAGGCGGTAGACCAGGTCGGTGGCAGCCGTTGCCCGACCGCCCGCGAAGTCGGCGCCGACGGTGAAGGCGATCTCGCTGCCCGGATCGTACCGGGTGGACAAGTCGAGGTCGTAGGCGCCCTTGTGCAGGAAGCTCACTCCACCGCCCAGCGTCCAGTCTGGCGACAGGTGCTTGCCCGCGGAGACGCCCAGGTCGAGGTCGAACCCCTCGCCGTAGCGCTTCTGGCGGAAACCGTAGACGTTGGGCGCCACGGCGCTCGCAGCGCGCACCTGCTCGTCGGAGAGCTTGGTGATGCCGGTAGGCAGGTTGACGCCCGCCGAGAGGAGCAGCTGATCGGACGCGACGTGGTAGAAGCCCTTGAGCTTCACGTCAGAGATCCCGCGAATCTCGGCGACGTCGACGTCGCTGGCATGGTCCTGCGCGAATCCCCCCGACGTGTACAGCACCAGCTCGGCGTTGGGGCCGGTCTTGATGGTGCCGAACCAGCGGCTGGCGAATTGGCGCAAGGTGCGCTGGTCGCCGGTCTGCTTGTCCTTCACGACCCAGGTCCGCAGGGAATTCTGGCCCATAGCAGTGTAGAGAGTGCGCTCTTGCGCGAACGCGACGTCGGCGACGGCTCGCGGCACCGCCCCTACGACCAGCGCGGCAGTCAGCGACGCGCCGAGCACTGCGGTCCTGGAGGCGCCGCGCACGGCAGCGATCGTCTGCGTTCTGCTCATGGCTGCTGACCTCCGACGCGCGCGGTGATGTGCAGCGTCGCCTCGCCGCGCGCGGAGACCACCTCTTCGACCGTGCCGGCAGTCCCGTCACCCGAGGCCAGATCGGGGATCAGTCCCAGGCCCAGCTGGAGCGCGCTGGACATGGCGCGCTCCTGTGCGGCGCTGGATTCCACGGGCGGCGGCACGTCGATCACCACGTCGGCGCCGGCGATGTCCACCGCCGTCGCGGCTGCGGCCTCGCTGGCGAGCGTGAACCCCGGATCGATGGTGGCTGCCTTCTCGAAGGCCTTCTGCGCGCCCTGCGGGTCGCCCGTGTCGCGCATGTACAAGCCGTCGCTGAAGGCAAGGAACGCCCGCAGATTGCGCGTGGGCTTGCGCCCGATGGCCGCCAGCTCGGCGGCCGTGGGCTTGACGCTGAGGGACTTGAGGACGTCGAGCACCAGCTGCGTCTGCATGTCGAATAGCGCGGAGGTCGCGCCCTCCTGCTGCGAGCACTGAGCGGAGCTGCCTGCCAGCGCGTCGTAGCAGGCCGCACCCATCGCCAGGTGCTCCTTGGGCAGACTGCCATACACACCGCGCACCATGTGGCGCGCCGGCAAGAGGCTTCCAGCGGCCGGCAGCGACGCGGGCTCGAAGAACTGGCGGTTCTCGTACGTGAATCGCTGCTCGCGGTAGATCAGGTCGAGCTGGTCGGCGGCGATCGTCTTCAGCGCCGAGACCTTCGCCAGGTCGGCCGCAACCAGCACGTTGAGGGCGCGGCAGATCTTCTGGTCGTCCACGGGCGCCTGCTTGCCTGCAGCAGGCTGGAAGGCGTAAACGGCCACGCTGTTGTCGGGCGGTTGCGTTCCCGCCATGCGCGCCTCGCGCAACGACGTGGCCGCAGCCGCCATCACCTGGTGGTCGAGTTGGGCGACCCGCTCGCGGGTCGCCTCGCGGACGGCACGGTTGCCGGTGAACTGCTCGTAGGAGCGATAGGCGGTGGCGGCCTCGGCGTAGCGTCCGGCCTTGGAGTACGCGTTGCCCAGAAGCCAATCCAGCCGCGCACTCTGATCGCCCATGGCGCGCGCCGATTCCAGATCCGATAGTGCGCCCTCGGTGTCGCCGCTCTGCAGGCGAGCGGCGCCGCGCTCGCGCGTGGCGTCGGTGACGCGCGAGCCGGCTGCGATCGACTGGTCGAACGCGCGGGCCGCGGCGGCGGGATCGCTGGTGAGCGCCTGGCGGCCACGTTCGTAGGGCGACGTGGCGCAACCCGTGACCAGCGATGCGGCGCTCAGCAGGGCCATCCACAGGCGCAGGCAGGGCAGGCAAAGCAGACGGGTACCGGTCGTCGCGCCGCGCGGCCGCGCACCGCCCAGTCCGCGGCGCGCCAACGGCCATCGATCCGTGGCAGTCGGCTCCTCGATCACGGCGGAATCTCCTTCGACGGTTCCGGGAGGGCGGCCGCGGAGGACCCACCGCCGCATCCAGCTGGTATCGTGGCGGACCCCGGGCACTTCTGCGCTCAATTGTCCGACCGCCGACCGGGCGAGGCAACCTTTGTTTCGGCCGCTGGCAAGCTCCAGCGGCTCAGGTGTGGACGCCCGCTCGAGGCGGGTGTACAGAAGAGGGCGAGCTCGGAAATCTGTTGAATCCGGCGCCTGCATGGCGAAACTGTCCGGCAGGGGCGTGGCTCGGTTCCACCCGCAACGGCAAGGGTGCTGTCTGCGTGTGCCTGCTCGGGGAAGCGGAGGAGAGCAGCGATGTCTGCCGACGGCATCTTCGCGGTCAATTGGAAGAACCCGATGCTCCTCTCCGACCGGCACCTGCGACAGGCGGAGGCCTGCGCCGTCCAAGCGCGCGCGTGGCTCGCACGCGCGGTTGCGCCGGCCGCTGGCGGCTACGGGCTCGTGCCACCGGCGCGCGGCGGCGGGTCCGGAGCGCGCCTCTCTCACGAACAGGGCGCCGACCGCCTGACCGTCCACATCCACAGCATCAACGGTCTCGCTCCCGACGGAACCGTGCTCGCCTTCGACGAGGAGGCGTGGCCGCAGCTCTCCGCAATGCTCTCCGCCGCCGGCACGCTTGAACGCAATCCGCCGCGTCCGGTGCGGCTGGGCGTGCTGGTCGAGCCGGCCGACGCGGAGGCTGCCGCCGAGCTGGCCACGACCGAGGTGGGGGAGCCCGATCCTGCCGAGGAGCCGGCGCGCCGCCCCTTCGTCGTGCCAGCGTTGCGCGCGCGGATCGTGCCGTCCGCATCCTCCAGCCGCAGCGCGCTCATGATCGCCGAATACGTCTGGGACGGCGTGGAGGTCGAGCCCGCGCCCGACTATCAGCCGCCGGCGCTGACCGTGGCGGCGTGGCCGGCCATGGGGCGCACCGCCGCCGAGCTGCGCAAGAAACTGCGCCGCCTGCGCGAGCTGCTCACCGCCGCCGCGGCCGCCCGCCAGCCCAAGGAGTCGCTCATCTCCGAAGTGGTGCTGCCGTGGCTGGCGGCGGTCGCGACGCTGGAGGATGGCATCCCGGAGGTCGCCCCCGAGGTCCACCCCTACGGGCTGTGGGACACCACGACGCGGGTGCTACGGCTGTTCCGCGCGCTGCTCTCGGCGCGCCCGGCCGCGTTGGAGCACGGGATCAAGACCTTCGTGCAAGAGGGCAAACTCACCTCGGGCGATCCCCACTTTTTCGAGGATGTCGACCGCTTCCTGGGCGAGCCCTACGACCACGAGCGGCTGGGCCGCATCTTCTACCGCGCGCAGTCGCTGCTGCAGTCGATGAACGAGGTGGCCGAGTACCTGCTGGGGGCCGCGCCCGTGGTCGAGACCGCCCCGGTCGAGACCGGCGTCTACTACTACAAGGAGAAGAAATACAAGCTCGCTTCCTACGGGGCCCGCACCTTCGAGCTGGGGGACGCCTGGCACAACTGCTTCCTGCGCGAGATGGCCGTGCGCAATCCCAAGAGCCTACTGTTGGTGTGCGACCGCGGCCTGCTGGAGAAGAACCCGCGGCCCAACGCCGGTCTCTGGATGATCGACCGCTACGAGCGCGTCACCGCCAACATGTTCCGCGTCGCCGTCGATGCCACCGCCGACCCGCAGAAGCTCGTGGCGCTGTTCTCCGAGATCGGCGAGCCAACCCTGAGCGCGGTGTCGATCGCGTCGCGCGGGCTGCTGGATCTGCGCGGCCTTTCCGCGGAGCCCGACGAGCGGGTGCGCATCTACTACGAGGAGTGAACGGCTGCTACGGGGATGAGCGGCGGCGGGCGCTGACCGGCGCGCCGGAAGCTGCGCGCCAACGCACCGGAGGGGGAGACCTCGACCATGGCCCAGGGCGCCGAGACCCAGATCGTCGACAAGGGGCAGGAGTGGACCGGTCGGCTCTACCAGCTGATCGAGACCTACGAGCGCACCCCGGCAACGCTCTCCGCCGAGGAGTTCATGCGTCTGTACGAGAGCGTCGAGCGCGCCATCGAGCTGTCCGGCGAGGTGGAGGCGCAGGCCTTTGCCCTGGACCAGGCGTTGTTCAACGCAGTCTCGATCGCCGACCTGGACACCTCCGATCTGCGACAGGTGGTCTCGCACGCGCTGACCATCCACCACCGCTACCACGCCGACTACGGGCGCGGCTTCGAGCAGGCGTATCGCTGGTGCGAGAAGACGCGCCAGCGGCAGGTGCCCGACCTGCGCTTCGTCCACACCTACGTGCTGCCGCTGCTGCTCAAGAAGGGCGCGCTCGGCGGCAAGCTGGAGCTGTGTCTGTTCCTGGTGGAGCGGATCGCGCGCTTCGAGAACCTCGAGAAGGTGCCGGTCTGGGATGACGAGAAGGCCAGCCAGCTCGTGGAGCAGGAGCCAGGCGAGCTCGTCTACCAGCTGGCACGGCGCCGCGTGAAGTACCCCGGCGAGAACCTGATCCGCGTGCCGGGATCGCTGGAGCAGCGCCTGAGCAAGGACGGCGTCTTCCCGCGGCTGCGCAAGCAGCACCTGGACGGCGCACCGTTGTTGAGCTACCAGATCGAGCGCTACGAGTACGACAAGGGCGAGACGTGGTGGACCCGCTTCAAGGCGGGCGTGGCCCGGCTGTTCCGCGGCATGGTCGAGCGCATGGCCGGCGAGTACATCGCCTACGAGCTGAGCAAGCGCAAGGGCGCCTACATCCTTCAGACGGTGCTGATCGTCGTGATCCTGCTGGGGATGTCCATGGGGCTGTTCTTCTGGGGCCACCAGAACCGCAACCGCCTCAGCCAGATCGAGACGGACCTGCGGCGGGCGGGCGACTTGATCGAGCAGGACCTGCAGCACCTCGATCGCGACGCCAAAGCCGCGGCGCCGGCGAAGGAGGGCTAGGCCATGGCCCTGCTGAAGTTCCTGATCAATATCTTCAAGGCCATCGGCAAGCCCTTCAAAGGGAAGAAGGGCGGCAAAGGCAAGGAAGCGGCCGCCGACCGCCTGCCGGGCGAGCGGCGCATCGGCATCTACGGTCCCAGCAACGTGGGCAAGAGCGTGTTCTTCACCATGCTCTACAAGGCCTGCCGCCACGACCAGGAGTTCCGCCTCGACCCCGAGGACCCCAACACCGGCAAGCAGCTCATCAACAACCTGAACATCCTGCGCTCGGGGGAGTGGCTGCCCGGGACGGTGGAGGAGACCCAGCTTAATTTCAAGGCCGCCATCCGGGGCGGCAGCCAGTTCCCTTTCAGCACGCGCGATTACAAGGGCGAGACGATCGATCTGGAGCAGGACAGCGCCGCCAAGGAGAACCTGATCCGCTATTTCCAGGCGTGCGACGCCATCCTGTTCCTGCTGTCGCCCGAGATGATCGCCGATCCGCGTAAGTGCGAGCGCGAGATCATGAACTTCACGGTCATGATCAACCAGGTCAGCGAAGGCGGCGGCAAGGGACTGCGCATCCCCATCGGCCTGATGATCACCAAGGCCGACGGGCTGGCGGGCTTCGAGAACCAGAGCCAGGTGGTACTGGTCAGCCGCAAGGCCGAGTACCTGAAGGCCAAGAGCTTCAACGAATTCGTTGACGGCATCTGCAACCAGTATCACGTGGCGCGCAACATCGTGTTCCAAGAGCAGGTGCGCAAGACGTTGGGCAGCCTGGCCTTGTTCTTCGACTTCCTGATGACGCTCTCCATGGAGTTCCAGGTCTTCTTCGTGTCGTCGGTCGGCCACGTGCGCAAGCTCGAGACCCAAGACGGCAAGGTCGCCACGCGCCCACCCGAAGATCCCAACGGCATCGGCGTCAAGACGCCGTTCCTGTGGGTGGTGGACACCATCCGGCAGAAGGAGAGGATTGCCGCTTTCAATGCAGTGCGGCGCTTCGTCTTCCGCTTCGCCTTGATCGTGCTCATCTTCTACTCGGTCTTCTACGCGTGGCACCTGCTGCCGCACCGCGAGTCACTGGCCGAGATGCTCGACGGCGGTGAGTCCAAGGAGCGGATCGGCACCGTCCTGCACAAGCAATCCCGGCGCCTGATCGTGCAGAACTTCGCCTTCTTCTCGCTGCCCAAGGCTGGCGCGGGCGAGGTGAAGCACCGCGCCAACGAGCTCGAGGCCCGCTACAAGGCCCACCTATTCCTGCAGGACGAGCTGCCCGCCCTGCGCACGCCCGCCGAGCTCAGGGCGCTGGCCGAGGGATTCGGAACCGACACCTGGCAGCGCGAGCACCGCTGGTTCGGCGACCTGCGCGGGCAACAGCAGACGCAGGTGGAGGAGGGGGTCTGGCGCCACATCACGGCCTACAACCGCGGCGTGGCGGCGCAGATGCACGAGTTCGCCCGGCGCTTCGCCCAGCTCACCCATGCCGCGACCGACGCTCAGGTGGACAGCTGCCGCAAGATCTGCGACAAGCTCGTGCCCGTGCGCGGGACCCTGCGCGAGGAGTACGACAAGCTCGCGCGGGAGTGCGCCGAGGGATGCCAGCAGATGCACTACACGGGCGCGCAACGGTCCCTGCGCACCCAGTGGGACGACATCCTCCATCAGCTGGACACCCTTTGCAAACGCAACAACCCGGGCGAGGACCTGGGTGCGCTGCGTAAGACGGTGCAGGACTTCGCCACCGCTGCCAAGCAGAGCGACGTCGCGGACTTCTCCACGCTAGCCGCGACGGCTGAGAAGCTCCTGGAGTACCTGGGGCTGATGGCGGATGCGCTGGGGGCCCAGTCGCCGGGCGACGCCCGCACCATCCTCCAGCAGCTGCGCGAGGTCCCGGAGAACGACCTCAAGCCCGTAGCAGGCTGGGCCATGCGCCAAATCAAAGGGGTCGGCGAGCGCACACTGAGCACGCAGATCGCGGAGCACAAAAAGAGCGGTGACCTCGGGTGGTTCGAGGACCCCGACACCGAGCGGCGACTGCGCGACACCGCCCTCACCGGACAGCGCGGGCAGGCGCTGGACCGCTACAAGCAACGCCTGGCGACGCTCAAGGAGAAGGGCGCGGTGCTGCAGCTGACGGTGAAGTCGGCACCCGACGGCTTCGTCGTCGTCTACTGGGACCCAATCAGCCAGGAGTGGGCGCGCAGCACGGCCAAGGCGGGCTTCTCCATGGACGTGCGCTGGGCGCCCGGCGCCGAGGTGCGCGTCGGCCTGCAGAAGGCGGGCGCGGAGAAGGTCAACGCCTGCGGCGAGAAGGCCGGCCACATCTTCGAGCTGCACAAGCTGGCGCTCTCGATCGCGTGCCCAGGCGCTGGCGGAGCGAAGACCGAGGTGGTCTTCGAGGGACTGGAGAAGCTCGTCAACGACTCGTTCGTTCAGCCGCTGAGCGAGGCATTCCCGACGGAGTAGCTCCCGGCAGCCGCGCCGTCGCGCGCCGCGAAGCACTGGCGGTCGCATGGACACCATCGAGCAACAGATCTACGCCTCACTTGCCCTGCCCGGGCTCAAGCCCGGCCATCACACCCATGCTGTCACTCCTGGGCTGGACGCGGCTGCCATCGAGCAGCACGAGCAGATCTGCAACCAGTGGGGCGAGTACGAGCCCGGGGCCGACTTCACACGGGCGCTGGTACAGGTTCCGCTGTGGAATCAGGACCCGCCGCCGGGCAACCCATCGCACTACGCCGTCATCCAGATCACCTACCAGGGGCGCGACGCCGGCGGGCGGCCCGGGGCGTTGCTGCGCCACATCGTGCGCATTCCTGCGGAGATGTACGCCGCCCTCGACTTCAACCCCTTCCATCTCGGTCGCCGCTGCGAGCTGCTGAAGGCGTGGACGCCTGAGACGCCCTTCCCGCCCATGGAGTTCCCGTCGGATCCCACCGGCGCCGAGGATCTGCGGGCGATCTTCCCCGAGCGGTACCCGATGCTGCGGGCGATGCTAACGCGGCTCTTGTCCGAGGGACGCCTGCATCTGCCCTCGGCCAGCGACAGCCCGGCGGCCGAGGAGGTGTTCGGGCAGCTGATGGAGCTGGCGCCGGTCGCACGGCGGCGCTGGCTGAGCCTGGCCACCTTCGCCTACCGCAACGCCGAGAACTTCGCAGTGGCCGCCATGCGCCAGGACGAGGCGAGTTTCCGCCGCTCGTTGCAGATGGTGCAGGACATGCGCCCGCCGCAGCTGCCGCCGGACGCCACTGGATACGTCAACGATCTGTTCGCGGCGCTGGAGCGTCGGGACTGGGCGCACGCGACGGGCCTGGTGCGTCGCAGCGAGGTCGGCTCGCTGGCGGCGGCGACCGCGGCGGCCGGCGCCGCGGCGCCGCATCCCGCCGGCGGCGTGCTGCGCGAAGGCGCCGGTGAGGGTGTCGGCGCCGCGGCGCTTCCCTTCCAGCACCGGCCCGCCGGCGTCCCACCCCCGGCGCCGCCGTTGCCACCTTCGTCTCGTCGCTCGCGGCGCTCGCGCAGCGGCCTGGTGATCGTGGCCGTCTCGGTGCTGGTCACCGGCGCGCTCGTGGGCGTGCTGCTGTCGCGCTCGGCCCGCCAGGAGTCGGGGAACGTACAGTCCGGCGAGCGCCTGCGGCGCGCCAGCGCGAAGACGCTTGCGCAGCTCGTCGACGAGCACGAGGGTATCCTCTCCCAGATGCTGGCCCAAGGCGCGCGCGATTTCGATCTCACCGAGGCCATGAAGTCGGCGCTGACAACGTTGGGCGAGCGCGCGAGCGCGGCGCTGGACACCGAGTGTCCCGCGCTCGAGGAGCAGCTGGTGAAGGCCGCGAAGTCGGCGCGCGGCGACGAGAGCCTCAAGGCCGTGGCGGCCAGCCTGCAGGAGGCAGCGCAGACTGCCGCGGAGTCGGTGGTCCGCCTGCAGGGGCTGCAGAAGCTGCTCAGCGCCGGCTCATTGGATCAGCTGCGTGCGGCCTACAACGCGCAGGAGCGCAGGCTGCACGTGCCCTCGGCCGAGGGCAAGGAGAACGATCCGGTGACGGGCACGGCGGTCGCCCGCGCGCACGCTCTGCAGCGCGCCGCCGACGCAGCGGGCAAGCTGGCTGCTACGCGCGGGGGCGATGGGTTCACCCGGGCGGCTCGCGCACTACTGGCCGCCGCCGATGGGTTCCCCGAGCGCTGTGCCGCGCCGGCCACGCTGGCCCAGATCGCCGAGGGCGCCGCCGCCGCCAGCGACCTGATGGACGCCGAGCAGCGCGCGGGGCTCTCCGCGCTGGCCCTGGCCGTGCCCTATCGTGCGGCTGCATTGAGCGAGGGCGACCTGGCCGAGCGAGTGAAGAAAGCGCAGGCCGCTGCGGCGCGCCTGCGCGACGGCGGACGGCCCGTGCCCGGCCGGCTGGCGCAGGCGGACGCGTTCTACGCGGCGGCGCGCGCGGTGGCAGGCGGAGCGGCCGGCAAGGGCGAGGCGCTGCTTGCGGCAGCGGTGGCGCTGTGCCCGGCGAACGCGGCGGCCAGCCCCTGCACCGTCGCCGACTATGCCGCACATGTCGCGCGTTGGAAGCTGGAGGCATGGCGCGCGATCGGCGGTCCGCAGACCGGCGCGGCGAAGAGCGTCTACGCGCGTCTGGGCGATGCGGCGCTGCCGGCGCCCAGTCAGGAGGCGCTGGCGCGCATGATCGATGTGCTGGGCCAGATCGAGGCCGCTCCGTCCCCCGCGCCGCCGGCGGTGGCCGCCGCGATGCAGGGCGCGCGCGGCGCGCTGGGCCAGGGCTTCTACGGGGATCTCTGCAGCGCGTGGCTGGCCCGCAACCAGCACCAGGCGCAGAGCCACCAGGCCGTCTTCCGCGACGTGTACGGGAAGCTGCGCGGGGCGGTGGGCCAGCTGCGTGGCGCGAGCGACGCCACCTGCGCGGCGGCGCTCAATAACGTGGCGGCTCTGGTGCGCCAACTCTCCGCGATCGACCTGGGGCAGCTGGAGGGTGACCCACGCGAGAAGGCGCGGGTTGCTGCCGCCCGCGAGCTGGTGGCGGCGTTTGGGCGCCCCTTCCCGATCCCGCTCCAGCAGATCGAAGTCCATCTGCTTTCGGTCGCCGACTACTCGGGCACGCGCCGACAGGTTGCCCGGCCGCGCATCACCGTGAGCCGCGTCGCGGGTGGCTCAGCCACCGAGCTGATCTCGGTGCTCGCGCCGCCGATGCTCGCGGCGCCCGGGACCGGCTTCGCGACGGCCCGCGTGGACGCCGGCGGCACGCTGGCCGTGGGGCCGCAGGACCGGCTGTTGATCCAGGGCCGCGAGGAGAATAAGGGGATGGTCTGGTTCCACCTCTATGTGGACCCGCCCAGGGATGGCCACGTAGCCACGTCGCTCTTGGGCACGCTCACGGCGCGCGTCGCGCCCGAGACGGCCCGGCAGATCGCCGCGTCCTCGGCCGCCCTGCCGCCGCCGTCGTCGGGCGGCAGCGACGTGGCGACGCTGCAGTTCGAATTCAAACCCCGGTGGTGGACGGAGCTCGCTGCCGCCCTCCCCGAGCTGCCATGACGCCCCGCGGGCGCGAACGCGCCGGCCCGGGCGTGTGGGACTGAGCGTAGCGGCCCGAGCGTGACGGCCCAAGCGTGCCGGCCCGGGCGAGCGGGCGGGCGGCTGACATTCCGGTGCAGGAGGTGTTCGACGGTGCGAACGAATCGCGAAGCGAAGGGCAGCTCGGCCGGCTCCGCAGCGGGCACGGCGATTGCGTTGATTGCCCTGCTGTGGGCGGCCGCGCTCGGGGCGGCATCCACCCCGGCCGGCGCTGCGGCGCCCGGCTCCGCAGCGGGCGGGGCCCAGTACACGCAGCTCATGCTGGCCCAGGGAGACAGTCTGGAGGTGCGCTTCCCGACGCCGTTCTGCAGCGGGAGCGTAAAAAAGGGCGCGGTGCTGCAGGGGGAGATCGCGCGCAACAAGGTCCTCTCGGGCTGTGTGGCACTGAAGGAAGGCACGCCCGTCGTGGTCAAGGTGACCGACGCCAAGGGCAATGGCTTCGCTGGCAAGGCCGGCAAGCTGTCGCTCTTGTTCGAATCGACCGTGGGCGCCGATGGCGCGCCGATCGAGCTGAACTCCCCCGTACAGATGAAGGGCAAGGGGCGCAACATCATCGTAAAGGTGCTCACCCTGTTCCTGATCCACGGCGGTGAGCCATGCATCGGCACGCAGGACCGGCTCTTCCCCAAGGTTGGCAAGGACGCGCAGGTCCTGGTCGATCCAGCGGGCTGCAAGTAGCGCCTCGGCGCGCCCCATCATGCCTGAGTCCGCGCCCTCCTCCGCTGCCCTGCCGCCGCGGCGTCCGCGCGGCCCGTGGGCCCGGATGCGCCTGCCCGTGCTCCTCATCACCGTGCTGGTGGGAGCGCTGGGGGCGTTCCGCATCTGGCAGATCATGGCGCCGTTCAGCTTCGAGGTGGAGGTCGAGGGCGATCCGGACCTTACCGGCCAGGGCAGCGCACTGCTCGTGGACAGCAACGAGCTGCTGGAGGACATGGAGTACGCGCTCAGGCTGCAGAAGACCGGCGAGCTCGTGACACCGCAGCCGCTCCCACCCGCTCGCGCCCGTACGGCCAAGCTCACGGTCAAGGGCAGCCAGCGCCGTGGCGAGATCGAGGCCGAGCGCGTCGTGGGCGTCCTGCGCTACCCGGGCTCCGACCCGGACCGCCTCACTCTCGAGCTGAGCAAGGCCACCTTCGAGAGGGGCAAGCTGCGCCAGGTGCTGCTCAACGATCGGGCGAGCGAGTTCCTCAGCCAGAAGGTCACGACCTTCGTCGCCGTTAAGAACCAGCACGACGACCCGGTCGAGGGGTTGCACGGGGCGTTGGAGCCGGGCGTGACGGCCAAAGAGGGCGAGCCTGCGGTCTACGTAGTCCCGATCCAGATCGACGACCTGCTGTTCCGGATGAAACGCGGCGAGCAGGAGTATCATCTGGAGCTGGTGCGCTCCTTTGACGCGCTGCGCGGCAGCGTCGACTTTCCGCTGCGGTGGTTCGTGAGTACCGGCACCGATCCCCACGTCCGGCAGGTGCAGGAGAAGGTCGAGACCTTCCAGCCGCCACCGCAGCCCAAGGCCGTCGAGCCGGCGCGCGTGGTCGCTAGCGCCGGCTGGGACGGCCGCCTGCGCGTCAGCGGGAGCCACCTCGACCGTGCCATCGCGGCTTCGCTGGAGCACGGCCGGGAGAGCGTCAGCTGCAAGATCGTCTCGAAGTCCGCCGACGCGCTCGAGCTCTCGGTCGCGGCCGGCCTCGTCTCGGCGGGCGCCTGGAACCTGGTGGTGACGGGCAGCGCGGGAGGCGAGGTGTCGCGCCTGGCGGGGGCGCTCAAGGTCGAGGGCGGCCTGTGGTGGGAGTCCCCGGGCGCTGGACAGCAGGTGCCCGCGGGCGACATGCTCGAGGTTCGCTGGGGCACTGCCGGAGTCGACGGCAACATGCTGATCGAGGGCGCGCCCGACGCGGGCAGCGCGACCTGGACGCGCGTTTTCAGCGGAGGCGCTTCGACGGGGGGCGCGCGGTGGTCGACGGCTGGGCTCTCGCCGGGGCCCTTCGTCCTGCGCCTGACCGCCGTCGGACGCGCGGACCTCCAGCCCCTGCTGCGCCGCATCGAGATCGTTGGACCCAAGCTCGTGCAGGCGGTGCTGCGCTTCCGCAAGGGCGGCCACCCCTACGGCAACGTGAGGGAGCTGGTGGTCGACGACAAGGATAGCTACAGCCCGGGGCCGGACCCCATGATCTGGAAGGTGCGTCTCACGCCGGGCCGGCATACCATCCGCGCCAAGGGAGGGCTGCTCGCACCCAAGCTCATCCCCCTCGAGGTCCAGACGGACGGAGAGGAGATCGAGGTCGACCTGGGGTCCTAGGCGCTCGCCACCCCTGTGCGCGTGCAGTCCCCGCTGTGGAAGGAGACCCAACCATGAAGCGCTCGCTCTACTACCTGGCGCTGGGCCTGATCGTCCTGGCCCCCGGCGCGCAGCTGGCGGCTGCCGCGTCGCAGGCGGGGACGCCGCCGCCGTCCGCCGGCACGCCACCCCCGGGCACGACGGCCAAGCCGACCGCTACGCCTCCGGCCGCCGGGACGCCCACCGCTCCCGGCACGCAGGCGACTGCCGGGACGCCACCGGCGGCTGCCTCCGCCGCGGTTGGCGAGGACGCCAAGGGCGTGGACACCTTCGGCATCGAGCGGCAGAACTGCCGCGACCTGCGCGCCGCCGGCAAGCTCACCGAATCCTTCTCCTGCGTGAAGGCCCTCTGGGAGAACCACCGCGCCGAGATGAGCGTGGGCGGGCGCATCGAGAGCCTCGAGCTCATGGCCGAGCTCTATTCGATCGCCAAGAACTTCAGCAGCGCGCAGCAGTGCTACCAGGAGGTGCTGCGCAACGACGCGGCCTGGCGGCCCAAGTCGCTGGACACCTATCCCGCCAGCTGGCGCCAGCCCATCTTCGATGCCTACCGCTCCTTCGGTTTCTTGGGCGGCAGCCCCGGGCTCTACAACCTGGCGCTGCTTGACTTCGATGTGGTCGACCTCTCGCGCAAGGACTTCGACCTGGGCACGCTGGCCACTGCGCTGCCCACGCTGGTCACGTCGCTCCTGGAGGAGAACCTCAACTCCAGGACGCTCAAGGCCGACAAGGGAGCGGCGAAGACCCCGGGCGCTGCGCCCCGGCCGGTTCGGGTGGTGCCGTACACCCGCCGCGAGCTGCTGATGCGCGAGATCGCCATGCAGAACGGATTGAAGTCCGACGCCGTGATCAACGCGAAGCTGCTTGACCAGGGGAGCCTGGTCCGCGCCGGCAACGTCGCGGCCGTCCAGGGCTTCATCGAAGGCTCGATCGTGCGCGACGCGAAGGACCGCGTGAAGGTCGGCATCAGCATGTTCACGGTGGAGACGGGCGAGTACCTCTGCGGCTCGACGGCGGAGGGGAAGGGCGCTGACGTGATGAAGGTCGTCGAGCGGGCCATCGTGCAGTGGGCGGAGTGCGTCACCGGCGGCCGGCTCACCGAGTGGAACGCACGGCACGTGGGGCAGCTGGGCGCAGGCGCCAAGTCGGTCCTGGCGCTGGAGCACTACCACAAGGCGCTGGAGTTCGCCGACCAGGAGGACTACGGCAACGCGCGCAAGCAGCTGCAGCTCGCCCTGGACATGCGACCCGACTTCGAGCCCGCCACGTTCGCCATGAACACGATTGCCGAGCAGCAGGAGCGGCTCTCACTCACGCAGGCGATGGAGCTGCCCAAGCCGGAGGGGTTGACAGCGAATCAGTGACCGCTGACGCGCGCCGGCTTAGCCGCCGGCGTGCGGCCCGGCGGCGCGGGTGGAGTGGAAAAGGAGGGTGAGGGACATGGTCGAAGAGAGAAACCGTGGGCTGTGCAGCGCGAATGGGCGTGTCGTCCGGGGCGGGCCGGTGGCGCGGGGTCTCGCAGCGCTGGCCCTGGGTGTCTGCGCGGCCGGGCTGGCCGTCTGCGCGTTGACCGTTGCCGGGTGCGGCGCCACGACGGGCAGTTCGGCGGTGGGGGCCAAGGCCTCTGTCGCCGCGTCCTCTGCGAGCGGTGCGGTGCCCGAGCGTCTCCTGACGGATGCGGTGACCCGGCCGGACGACAAGGTCTCAGGCCTGCTGGATGTGCTCAACCAGAAGGTGGCCTCCAAGCCCAACGACCCCCTTGGCTGGCGCGACCTCGGCATCGTGCAGGCGCGGCTGGGGCTCTACAAGGATGCCCGGGTGGCGCTCGAGCGCGCCGCCCCGCAGCTCGCTGACGATCCGTACCTGGCCGGCTATCACGCGCTGACCCTCGAGATGCTCGGCGATGGCGAGGGAGCGGCGAAGGACTACGAGCGCGCGGGGGTTCTGTTGCCCGGAATCTCCGCGCGACTGCGCACGCGCGCGTCGTTGCTGCGCGCCGCAGCCCAGACCGCCGAGCCCGGTGATGACGATGCCGGCGCGGGAGCGGCAACCGTGGCCATGCTGCCTCCCGCGGATCTGGGCGGCGCCGACAAGGGGTCGGACAAGGGAGCCGGTGGCGCGTCATCGGCGCTGGCGGTTGCGCTGGAGATGGGGCTGAAGGGCGCCAAGGGGATCACCGTCCTGGGCCCGGACCACACCCTGGCCTGGCTGGCGGCCGACAAGCGCGGCGTTTCCGACTTCGACGATGCGCAAGCGCGCACGATTACGGCCAAAGCGCTGGCCAAGCGCGGCGTGGAGAAGGTGCTCGCAACGAGCTTCCTCGTGATCGAGGACGGCACCATGCACGTGCGCCTGGCGCTGATCCCCTTGAGCGGCTCGGGCGCGGGGGAGCCAGCGTCACCGTCCATCGATCCCGGCGCCAAGGGACAGGAGCTGCTGCCGCTGGCGCGCTCGCTGCCAGAGCTGTGGAAGACCGCCGGCGTCGCTGCGCCCGGCGGCGATCCGGCGTCCTGGATGCCGACGAGCCTCGCGGGCGCGTTGGCCTACGACGAGGGGTTGCACAGCTTCGCCGCCGGGAAGTACAGCGCCGCCGAGGCGGCCTTCGGCCGCGCGGCCAGCAGCTGCCCGCAGGTAACGGCGCTCGCGCGCTGGCGCGACTGGGCCAAGGCCGCGGCGCCGCTCCAGTCCGACGCGCTGGCCACGCAGCTGGGCAAGCCTGCGGGGGTCGTGGATGCGCTGCGCTCCCACGCGCAGCAGCTGCGCAAGAAACTCGAGGAGGAGACCGGCGGCGACGTGCCGTTCTGATGGTGGCGCGCCCCTCCATCCGTCCGGCCTGCGGCCTCGTGCTGCGGCGCTCCGCGCAGGATGATCGCGTCTACCTGGTCCACCGCGCGCCGACGCTGCGCGCCTTCGGCGGCCTGTGGGCCTTCCCCGGGGGCACGCTAAGCGCCAGTGACGGGGCCCACGCGGCGAGCGTGCGTGGCGCCCCACCCGACCTGGCCGCGTTCATGTTCGCAGTGGCGCGCGAGGCGCTGGAGGAGACAGGGCTCTGCCTGGCGGAGCTATCGCCCCCGCTGGAAGCCGTGCAGAGCGATGACCTGCGCCGACGCCTGATTGTCGATCCGGAGGTTTTCGCCGCGGCGCTGTGCGAGCGCGCGGGGTGGGTCAACGGCGCGCTGCTGCGTCCGTTGGCGCGCATGGTCACGCCTGCCTTCACGCTGTTGCGCTTCGACACGCAGTTCTTCCAGGCCGACCTCGACGACCTCCCGGGTGGGGGCCGGCCACGAGCGGGTCCTCGTGCGCCGCAGGAGCAGCCCGGCGAGCCGTCGAGCGAATCGGGCGCGCTACGGCCGGGCCAAGGCGAGCCACAGATCTGGCCCGGCGAGCTGGTGGACGGAGGCTGGGACACGCCGCAGCGTTGGCTCGCCCGCTGGCGAGCGGGCGAGCTGCTGATCGCTCCGCCTGTGCTCTTGCTGCTGCAGGTGCTCGAGCGGCACGGGTGGGACGACGCCGCGGCCGAGATGACACGGATGGGCGACGCGTTCACCCGCGGGCGCATCCATCCCATCTTCTACAATCCGGCGGTGCAGCTCATCCCGCTGCGTACGCCGACGATTCCGCCCGCGACCCACACGAACGCCTTTCTCGTCGGCTCCGATCCGGCCTACCTGCTCGACCCGGCCACCCCCTACGACGACGAGGGCGCCCGCCTCCAGGACGTGCTCCAGGAGGCTTGCGACCGCGGGCGCCGCCTTGCGGCGATCGTGCTGACGCACCATCATCCCGATCACATCGGGGCCGTCGAGCGCGTGCGCGCGCGCTGGCGGCTGCCGGTGTGGGCCCACCCGGTGACCCGCGACCTGCTGGCGGGCAGCATCGCAGTCGACCGGGCGCTGCAGGACGGCGACCGCCTGCCCTTGGGCCGCGCGCCCAGCGGGCGCGCGGGCTGGGAGCTGGAGACGATCTTCACCCCAGGGCACGCCGCCGGGCACCTGTGCTTCTTCGAGCGGGAGTACGGCAGCCTGATCGCGGGCGACATGATCTCGACGCTTTCCAGTATCCTCGTGGACCCGCGTGACGGAGACATGGTCCAATACATGGAGTCGCTCGAGCGCCTGGCGAAGCTGCCCGCCCGGGTGGTGTTCCCATCGCACGGCCCGGCCGCGGCGGCAGGCGCAGCGGCCGTCGTGGCGCAGCTCGCCCACCGCCGCGCGCGCGAGGCGGCGATCCTGGCCGCCATCCGCGATGGCGCCGGGACCATTGCGGAGGTCGTGACGCGGGTCTACACCGACGTCCCGGCTTCGATGCATGGCTTCGCCGCCCTCAGCGTCCAGTCTGTGGTGTCCAAGCTGGCGCGGGAGGGCGCGGTTGCGGTCGACGGGGAGCATCTGGCGCCGGTCTGAGCGTGGCGAACCGTACGCGGCCGGCCATGGGCGTGAGACCGCTGCCGGCGAGGTAGCTGGCCGCGCGGTGGGGCGCACCTCGCTACCCGGAGGGGCGCACCTCGGCCATCCGGCGGGGCGGGCGACAGCCGCCGCCGACGTAGAAACGAGAGCAAGCACCAAGACGACGGGGCGACGGAGAGGATGTGACGATGATGAGCACCAGGGACAAGATCGAGGCCCTGCGCATGCTGATGGAGAAGCACGGTGTTGCCGCCTATTTCATTCCCAGCACCGACCCGCACCAGAGCGAGTACGTGCCCGATTGCTGGCAGCGCCGTCGCTGGCTGAGCGGTTTCAGCGGCTCGGCTGGCGACCTGCTGGTGACCCGCAAGGGCGCCGAGCTATGGACCGATGGGCGCTATTGGCTACAGGCCGAGTCTGAGCTGCGCGGCAGCGGCATCCGCCTGCAGCGCCAGGGCAACCCCGGGGTTCCCAGCTTGCCGGACTACCTCAAGGGCGCGCTGGGGAGCGGCGAGGCCCTCGGCGCGGATCCGCGCGTGCTCTCGCCCCGCCAGGCGCGTTCGCTGCAGGCGGCGCTGCAGGAGTCGGGCGCGCGTCTGCAGCTGCTCGATGACAACCTGGTCGACGCCCTCTGGCGCGACCGGCCGGCGGCGTCCCCGAGCCCGCTGGCCGTTTTGCCCGTGAAGTACGCCGGTGAGAGCGTGACCTCCAAGCTGGCCCGTCTGCGCAAGGAAATGCGGGTGCAGCGCGCCCAAGCCCACGTGCTCACGACGCTGGACGCCATCGCCTGGCTGACCAACCTGCGTGGGCGCGACGTGGAGTACAACCCGGTGGCGATCGCCTACGCGCTGGTGACCCACGATCGCGCGCAGCTCTTCATCGATCCGCAGAAGCTGACGCCGCAGGTGCAGCGGGCACTCGGGCGCCACGTGGATCTGGCGCCCTACGCGGCGGTCGCCGACTCCCTGCGGGCCCTCGGCGCGGCGGGCACCCGCGTCTGGGTGGACGAGGGGACGGCCAGCCGCTGGATCGTCGATCTGCTGCAGGGCGCCGACCTGCTCATGATGCCGTCACCAGTCTATCGCATGAAGTCGCGCAAGAACGACGCCGAGATCGATGGCAGCCGCGCTGCCCACGTGCGCGATGGAGTTGCGATGGTTCGCTTCCTGTACTGGCTGGACCAGGCGGTTCCCTCGGGCAAGGTGACCGAGCTCTCCGCCGAGGACAAGCTCGAGGCCTTCCGCGCCGAAGGGGCTCGATTCCAGGGGCTGAGCTTCCGGACGATCTCGGGCTACGCCGAGCACGGCGCGATCATTCACTACGCCTCCAGCGAGCAGACCAACGTCCCGCTGAAGCCGCGCGGAATCTACCTGCTCGACTCGGGCGCACAATACCTCGATGGGACGACCGACATCACGCGCACGCTGCTGCTGGGCGGCAAGGCCACCCGCGGGCAAACCGACCGCTACACGCGCGTGCTGCGCGGCCATGTCGCGCTCGCCCGCGTGAAGTTCCCGCAAGGTGTGCGCGGAATGCGCCTGGACACGCTCGCGCGCCTGTACCTGTGGGAGGCTGGCCTGGACTACAACCATGGCACTGGTCACGGCGTCGGGGCCTACCTCAACGTGCACGAAGGCCCGCAGGCGATCAGCCCAACCCGCGACGTGGGTGACGCGCTGGAACCGGGCAACATCCAATCCAACGAACCCGGTTACTACGAGGCGGGCGCCTATGGCATCCGCATTGAGAATCTGATCCTGGTGGTCAAGGACGAGCGGCTCTCCAGCAAGGAGCGCGACTTCTACGCCTTCGAGACGTTGACGATGTGCCCGATCGAGACGCGCCTGATCGACAGGCGCGCGCTCGCGCCGCCCGAGCGGCGCTGGCTCAACGAGTACCACGCTCGGGTATGGCGCACGCTGTCGCCGCTGGTGGACGCGGCGGAGCGGCGGTGGCTGAAGCGCGCTACCGCGCCGATTTGATGGCCCCGGGGGCCGCCGCCGATCCCTGACCGGCGAGCGCGGGGCGGCGGATTGAACGCGATACGAGCGGCCCGGGCCAAGACTGGAGACGGCTGTTCGCCGCGCACAACCAGCCGTGGCGGGCGATGCTCCATATCTCCGGTGGGGCCGTAAACACATTGTGCTTACACACACCGGCCTCGGTGCAAGGTGTGCGTCCGTGCAAGGCGTGCGTCGGTGCAACGAGCGCGTCGACGCAACGGCCGCGACGGCTCAAAGACCGCGCTGACGGCAGGGGCGCATCGCTGCAAGGAGCGCATTCGCGTGAGCAAATTGTATGCACGAGCCCGCGTATGCACGAGCCCGCCGCAGACTCATGGGTCGTCGCGGTCGCGCCCCTGCGGTCGTCCCGGTTTCACCCCTCACTTCACCAGCGTCATCGCCCGTGCCTGCGAGGCAGCATTCGCCTCGATGCGGTAGTAGTACGTCCCTGAGGCCACGCGCCGCCCCGCTTCGTCGGTGCCATCCCAGTCCGCGCTGTTGCCTCCAGCCGAGCGCATCTCGCCGCGCAGCAGGGTACGCACCCGCCGGCCCGCCGCATCGAAGATCGCGAGCGTTACTGGCGCCGAGCGCGCGAGCGTGAACTCGATCGTCGTGCGAGGGTTGAACGGGTTGGGGTGGTTCTGCTCCAGCACCACGCCCGCCCTCTGCGGGGTGGACGGCGCCGGTGGCAGCAGCGGCCGCTCGTAGACCCCGTTGCCGTGGGTGGCCACACGCAGCCGCCGCGCCCCAGGGACCAAGGAGAGGTCCATCACGATCACGGCGTCGGGCAACCCGTCACCGAGAGCCTGCCACGACCCGCCGCCGTCCTGCGACGCGTACACCCCCAGGTCGTTGCCCACGTAGATCGTCACGGGCTGTTCGGGGTCCAGCAGCACCGCTGAGGTGGGAACGTCGGGCAGGGTCGTCCCGATGTCCTCCCAGCTCGCACCGCCATTGCCGGTGCGGAACAGGTGCGACGTGCCGAAGCCCGAGAGGACCACGTACGCCGTGAGCTCGTCGACCGGATCGATGGCGATGTCCATTGGATAGCGATTGGGGAGTCCGGCCGAGATATCCAGCCAGGTCGTCGCGCGGTCGGCGGAGAGGAACACGTGGTGCCCGGCCGGTGTCGGGACGGCCCCGGCGTAGAGCAGCGCTACGTTCTTGGTGGAGGTGGCCAGGCACAGCAACGGGTTGCCGTTCAGCGCGCCACCGGCAGTCCAGCTGCCGCCGCGGTCGAGCGAGCGGTATACGACATCGCGCCCCGCATAGAGCGCTTGCGTGAACGCTGGCGAGACGACGAAGGGCGCGATGAACGCAACGTCGCCGACCGGAGGCGGACTGATGTTGGCGAAGCTCGCACCGCCGTTGGTGGAGCGCCACAGGCTCATGTACTGGATCGTGCCGTACATGGTGCTGGCACCGCGCGGATCGATGGCCGCCCAACCACCGTCGCCGCCGATCACGCGGCTCCACGCCGGGCCGCCCTGGTAGATCACCGTGGAATTGTCCTGCAGCCCTCCGATCGCGGGCACGGTGTCCTGCGGGCTGGAGCTGAAGCCATTGTAGAACTGGCTCGACTGGTAACCCCCGTTGCAGCCCTGCCAAGTCGCGCCACCGTCGAGCGTGCGAAATACGCCGCCGTCGTTGGCCTCGTACAGCACGTCGGGGTTGGTGGGGTGGAACAGCAGCACGTGGTGGTCGGCGTGGGAGTAGGTGGGCTCACCCTCCGGCCCGCCCGGCGGGACCGGGCCGTTGAATCCGTTCTGCTGAAAGCTGATCTGGCGCGGATTGGCGCCGGCGTCATCGGAGCGCCAGATGTCCAGGCCGGCGAAGTAGACGCGCTGTGGGTCCAGCGGGTGCACCGCGACATCGTGGGAGTACCAACCCTGGTAGATCGCGTAGTCCTGGCTGGTCTGTACGGTCCAGGTGTCCCCACCGTCCAGCGAGCGCAGGAGCCAACTGCCCTTGCCGTCGATGAGCGTCGTGCCGGTGCGCGCGAAGACGCCCACGCTGGCGAAGATGGTGCGCGGCGCCGAGGGAGCCAGCGCCAGCTCGATCTTCCCCTCGAAGTCCCCGGGCCAGCCGTTGGCGAGCAGCGACCACGTTGCGCCGCCGTCGGTGCTGCGATAGACCCCGCGCCCGGCGCTCAACAGATTGCCGCAGGCCGCGTAGACGGTATCGGGATGTGTGGGGTGGATCTCGAGATCGGTGGCCATGATCACGTCGAGCAACTGCGTCCAGCTCGATCCGCCGTCGGAAGAGCGGTAGACCCCCTCGGTCGTGGCTGCCCACACGCGAGACCGATTCAGCGGATCGAGGGCGACCTTCCAGACGCCGCGCTGCTGGTGGCGCGACCAGTCGAGGCTCTTCACCCAGGTGCGCCCGCCGTCGTTGCTCTTGAGGATGCCGATACCGTAGCTGCCGCGGGCCAGGCGCTCCGCCACGCCGCCGTCGGCTGCCTGGTGGCCGTACACCTCGCCGGTTCCAATGAGAATGGTGTTGGAATCGGCCGGGTCGACGGCGATGCTGCTCACCGCCAGCACGGGGAAACCGGTGGGCACGTAGGTCCAGGCCGCGGCGCCGCGGCCGCCCGTGGCGCTGCGCCATAGCCCGCCGCTGGCCGATCCCGCCCACAGCGTGCTGGGATTCTGCGGGTTGAATGCCAACGCCAGCGTGCGGCCGCCGACGTTCATCGGTCCCAGTGCCCGCCAACCCGGTGCGGCCGCCAAGACCTCCGATTCCGGCGTGACACCGTCGGGTCCCCGAGCCCGGCCACCCCGTTGCTGCTGCAGTCCCTGTGCGGGCGCGAGCACCGCTTGAGCGTAGTCGAACGCCCGGGCGTGGCCATCGCTGGGGATCGCGGGGTAGGGCCAGGCGCGGGCGCCCGCCCACATCCGCAGCGCGTCCATCGCCGCGGAGCCTCGCTCGTCCTCCGCTGGCGGCCCGAAGTGCCACGGCGTGCAGTGCTGCGGCCCGCAGCGCGGCGGTCCGCCGCTGAGGCAGGTTGTGGCCAGAAGCCCCAGCGCCAGCGCGCGCAGGCCTCGCAAGCGGAAGAGCACGGTCCAGAGCACTTTCCACGCAGCCTTCCGCACAGGAACCCCGTCCAGGCCAACGGACGACAGGTTGCGGTTTTGCTTCCCCTACGGCACCGCGAATATACTGGGTGCACCCCCCGCTTCGGGAGCCCCCCTTGCCCAGACGGGAGTCCGCACATGCCCAAGCCCCTCACCCAGCTCGATACCCGCCTCATCCATGCCGGCGAGATGGAGCCGCGCGTCGGCGGCGCCGTCGCCATGCCCATCTTCCAGTCGGCCACCTACGAGTACGCTGGCGAGGCCGGGTATCACGACGTCAAGTACATCCGCCTCAATAACACGCCCAATCACCTGGTGTTGCACCGCAAGCTCGCGGCCCTGGAGAACGCCGAGGCCGCGCTGGTGACGGGCAGCGGCATGGCGGCCATCACGACAGCGCTCTTCGCAGCGCTGGACAGGGGAGGGCACCTGCTGGCCCACAAGAGCCTCTACGGCGGGACCCACGACTTCCTCACCAAGGACTTCGCCCGCTTCGGGCTGGAGGTCGACTTCATCGATGCCGACGACCCGCGCGGCTGGGAGCAGAAACTGCGGCCGAACACCCGCGCGGTCTACGTCGAGTCGATCACGAACCCGCTGATGGAGGTGGTCGATCTCGAGGCGGTCGTCGCCTTCGCCAAGGCGCACAAGCTCGTCAGCATGATCGATAACACCTTTACCAGCCCCGTGAACTTCCGGCCGGCCGAGTGGGGGTTCGACCTCTCGCTGCACAGCGCCACGAAGTACCTCAATGGGCACAGCGATCTGGTGTGCGGGGCCGTGATCGGACGCGCAGATCTGGTCGAGAAGACCCTCCACGCGCTCAACCATCTGGGCGGCTCGTTGGATCCGCACGCGTGCTTCCTGCTGCACCGGGGTCTCAAGACGCTCGCCCTGCGCGTGCGCCACCAGAACCAGAGCGCGCTGACGATCGCACGCTTCCTCGAGCAGCACCCAGCCGTGGCCAAGGTGGGCTACCCCGGGTTGCCCAGCCACCGGCGCCACGAGCGCGCGCGCAAGCTGTTCGATGGCTTCAGCGGGATGCTCAGTTTCGAGCTCAAGGACGGCCGCCCGGCGGTGGACGCCTTCCTGCGCAAGCTCACGCTGCCTGCGGTCGCGCCCAGCCTGGGCGGCGTGGAATCGCTGATCACGCTGCCGGCGACCACCAGCCATGCAGGGCTCACGTCGGCGGACCGCCAGCGGTTGGGCATCGTCGACGGGCTGGTGCGGCTATCGGTGGGAGTCGAGGGGACCGACGATCTGATCGCCGATCTGAAACAGGCGCTGCCGTGAGCGGGGGCGCGGTGCGGCGATCAGAGCCTCGCGGGCGCGGCGCGTGCCCCCAGCAGCGCCGGCCCACCGCGCCCTCTGCGGCGTGATCAACGGTCCCCGTCGATCAGCCTGCCCAGCCCGCCCAGGATCGAGCCCTCCTCGCGCCCTCCGCGCCCCACTTGCGGCGCCGCCGCGAATATACGCCCGGCCAGCCGGCTGAACGGCAGCGACTGCAGCCAGATGTGCCCGGGACCGCGCAGCGTGGTGAAGAACAGCCCTTCGCCGCCGAACAGCGCGCTCTTGATTCCGCGCACCATCTCGATGTTGTACTCCACCGAAGGCTGCAGGGCGACGATGCAGCCGGTGTCGACGCGCAACAGCTCGCCCGGCTGCAGGTCGCGCTGGTAGAGCGTGCCGCAGGCGTTCATGAACAACAGCCCGTCTCCCTGGAGCCGCTGCATGATGAAGCCCTCGCCGCCGAACAGCCCCACGCCCAGACGTTTCTGGAAGGCGATGCCGATGCTGACCCCTTTCGCGGCGCACAGGAACGAGTCCTTCTGCGCGATCAGCTCACCGCCCAGCTGCGCCAGGTCCGCGGACACGATCTTGCCGGGGATCGGCGCACCGAAGGCGACGCGGCGCTTGCCCTGGCCTTGATTCTGGAACACGGTCATGAAGAGCGACTCGCCGGTCAGCAGCCGCTTGCCCGCGCCCATCAGAGCGCCCATCAGGCCTTTCTGCTGCTGGGGGGAGCCATCGCCGAAGATCGTCTCCATAGCGATGCCGTCGTCCATGTACATCATGCCGCCGGCCTCGGCCACGACGGCCTCCATGGGATCGAGCTCGATCTCGACGAACTGCATGTCGTCACCGAAGATCTGGAAGTCCACCTCGTGCATGCGAGGCATCGTGTCCCTCCTGGCTTGCGGTTGCGGGCGGCCCGCCACGGGCCGCTTGGATCCAATTACGTGAAAGCTGGCTGGGAGTTGCCGGCGCGGCGCGGCCCCGCGCGACGACCGGGGCGGCTCACACGCCCGGATCGAACGGCCACTCGGCTGCGCTCCAGCGAGCGAAGCTGCGGCACTGCAGCACGGACGGGCTCTCCACCGCAATGATCTCCAGCGGCGGATTCGGATCGCGCCCGAAGATCACCGTGCCCTGCGCCAGTCGGTCGCGCCGGAATGCGGCCCAGGTGGCCGTCTCGCCGGGACGGAAGAGCTCGATCTGCTCCTTGAAGTTGCTGCCGACGCGGTGACCGTTCAGGGCCACGATCTCGTCACCGGCCGTGAGGCCGCCGGCGTGGGCCGGGCCGCCCAGCAGCACGGCGGCCACGCGATTGGGCGATTCACCGTTCTCCATGCGCAGGCCCAGCCAGCCCGACTCGGGCTGCGCCGGGTCGCGCGGCTTGGGCTGCAGGCGCAGCCCGACGTGGGCCAGCGCCGCGTCGAAGCGCAGCGGCACGGTGGTTTCGATGTGCTCGCGCAGGAATTCGCTCACGTCCACGCCGGTTACCGTGTGCACCAGCGTCGGCAGCGCGTCTTCCTCCAGGCCGCGCCCGGAGCGGCCCAGCTCGCTGTAAAGCGCGCGCATCACGTCGTCGAGGCTGCGCTCATCCGCGCTGGCGTGGCGCAGCAGGAGATCCAGCAACAACGCCACCAGCTCGCCGCGCTCGTAGTAGCTCACCTGGCTGTTGAGGCTGTCCGGGGTGGGACGGTAGAGCTTGATCCAGGTGTCGAAGCTGCTCTCGGCCAGGCTCTGCACCGCACGTCCCGGGCGGGACGCCTCGGCAACGATCCGCTCGCACAGCAGCTCGAAGAAGTCGCGGGGAGCGAAGAGCCCTGCGCGTAGAGGAATGAGCTCGTCGTAGTAGCTGGTGATTCCCTCGAACACCCACAGCAGGCGTGTGTAGGTCTCCTGCGCCAGGTCGGCGCCCACCAGAGCCGCGGGGCGGATGCGCTTGACGTTCCACAGGTGGAAGAACTCGTGGGCAACCAGCGTCAGGAAGCGGCGATATTCCTTCTCGGGCCGGAACTTCAGCTTTGGCCAGGCCACGGCGCAGCACTGCGCGTGCTCCAGCCCGCCGCTGCGATCGTGGGTCAGGTGCACGATGAACAGATAGCGCCGGTAGGGGAGCTCGCCGAAGAGCGCCGCCTCGGCCTCGACGATGCGCCGGACGTCGCCCAAGAACCGCGGTACGTCCAGGTTGCCGTCGCCGTGGCAGACCACCTCGTGGCGTCTTCCCTGCACCTCGAAGACGTGGACGTCGTGGGGGCCGATCTCCAGTGGACTGTCCACGAGGGTCTCGTAGTCGGGCACGTAGAACGTGTCGGCCGACCGCGCCACGGGCTCCAGCGCCACCGCCGCGTGCCAGCCCGCGGGGGCCTCGACGCGCAAAGTGGCCGGCACGCCCTCCAGGCCCTCCACCGCCATGAACGTGGCGCCGGGGCTAACGAAGGCGTGATCGTCGGAGACATCGTTGGTGCGCACGCTCAGCTCAGGCGCGTAGACCTGATAGGCGATCTCCAGCGACTCTCCGGCGCGCGCGGTCACGCGCCAGGTGGCCTTGTCCTCTTTGTGGACCGCTACAGCTCGGCCGCCCGCCTGCGCCGTGACGCCAACGACGTGGCCGGCGAACTCGCGGATCAGGTAACTGCCGGGGATCCACGCCGGCATGCGCAGGCGCAGCGGCTCGCCGGGCGCGGACGGTACGGCGATGCGCACCTCGAGGCGCTTGCCCGGGATGTCGGCGATGCGGAGGCTGTAGCGCAGTGTGGGAGCGCTCATGCCGCGCGGCGTCAGACGACCTTCACCATCTCCTCGAGCTGGATGTCACGGTGCTTCAGCTCGGTGCGCAGGAGATCTACGGGAACGCAGCGCTCGCCGGGCAGCACACCGTGCTCGACGATCACCCCGGCGGCCAGCATGCGCGCGATGATCGCCGTGGGATAGCCCGTCAGGCGCATCATGGCCGTGATCCCGTTCTCCTTGTCGAATCGGTCGATGATCTGGGTCCGCACCGTGACGGGCACGTTGTTCTTCACACCGTCGGCCGTGATGCGCAGCAGCACCACGTCGGCTTCCTGGTAGGAGCAGGTGTCCTCGACGAGCTTCGCGAGCACATCGCGCGGGCGCACCTTGCTGCCGTCCGAAAGGGAGCGGGACTCGCGGCTGAACAACCCCAGCTCGTAGTACGAGCGCATCAACGCCGCGTGACCCGCGTACCGGATCGTCTTGTAGTCCATGTTTTCGACCTTGTGCGCCAGCGTGCGCGGCAGGGTCGAGAGGCCCCCGCTGGTGAGGAACGCCTCGAGGTCCCCGAAGGGCTCCGGGAATCGGAGCGTCTCGACCTCAGTCAGGGGTTCCAGGCGCACCGTTTCGCCGGCGCGGACGGCCAGCACGGGCTCGCTGTACTCGTTGAGCAGCCCTTCGACGTTGAAGGTCAGCATGTACTGGAGCGCGCCCTGGGGCTTCTGGGGGAGCCCGCCGACGCGGATCTTGAGCTCCTCCACGCGGGTGAGGCGGTTGCAGGCATCGGCGGCGAGGATCACCGCCAGCCCAGGCGCCAGTCCGCAGTCGGGAATGACGGTGATGCCGGCCTCGCGCGCCTGAGCGTCGAGCTCGATCTGGCTATGCACGACCGAAGTGTTTCCACCCAGGTCGACGAGGCGCGTCTTGGTGGCGATCGCATCCAGGGTGAGGTCGTAGTTGAATGCGTACGGCAACGCGTTGATCGCGCAATCGATCTCGTCCATGGCGGCGCGGCACTCGTCGCGGCGGGTGGCGTCGATTGGCTCGGGGGACACCCGCGGGTCGTCCAACCACGCGACGACCTCCTCGAGGTGGTCCGGATCCGCATCGGCGAGCACGACCTCGGTGTCGGGATCGCGGAGCAGATCGAAGGCGATGGCACGGCCCTGCTGGCCTGCGCCCAGGAGCAGGTATCTCATGGACGAACCCCTTCAAACCATTCTGAATGCGGAAGATCCGGCACTCGCTCCGCCGAGCATCAGCGTCGGGTGCGCCCGCGGCGCGGCGCAGACGGTACAGCTTAGGGGACCGCCCGGGGGGAGGCAAGGCGAAAGGCCAGGACCCAAGATCCCCGGGCCAGGCTGCGCAGCGTCTGGAGCGAATCCTGCTACGCGAACGTTCGCCATGCGAATCCTCCTGATCGTGGTTGGCTTCGCATTCCTGGTGCTGGGGCTGGGCATGAGCCGCGACGACCTTCCAACGGTTCGAGTGTGGAACCGGTCGGCGCGGCCGGTGGCATCGGTGACGGTGGTGGTCGGCGCGCAAGCGACGGTCCTTCCCGCGGTCGCGCCTGGAGCCGTGATCGAGGCGCCGCTCGCGTTGGCCACCGAGGGCCCCCTGCAGGTCTGGGTACGCTTTGCCGGCGGCGGGCGCGCCTGTGCCAAGGGCGGCTATTTCACGCCGGGAATGGCCAGTCGCAACGACGTCGCCGTGCTGGCCGCCGACTCGCTCTCGGTCGCCGTGCGCTGACGCCCGGAGCACCGCGCGCTCCCGCGTGTTGCCCCGCAGTGCCGCGCAGCTCGGGGGCGCCGCACCCGCTTTGCCAAAGCTTTGTCCGCGCAGTCGTGCGACGCCGCCCGCGCGTTCCCGGCCCGGCGGACAACTCCCTGTATCCATGATATAATCACCAGGCACCGCGGCAGATTCCTTCCCCTCCGGGTCTCGCGTGCGGACGATCGAACTCGACGGCTCTCGCCGCTGCGGCCGGCCCCTCTCCCCTGGTCCCCCGGGCTCGCCTTGGCACCGTGAGCGTTTCACCACCCGTGGACCTCTGGAGGTGTGGACCTGCTATGATCCGGACCCGTCCGTCCCGGAGAGCGCGCCACGTTGGCCGCCTTTCGCTGCTCCTGTTTGTCCTCTTGGTTTGTGCCTCGCCCGCCTTCGCAGTCCAGACGCCCGGATCGCCCGCCAACGGCGCCGTGCCATTGCCCCAGGAATCCGGCCGCGCCGCGTTCATCACTGCCGCCCCGCCCGCAGGGCCGGCCAAGGCCGCGGCCATCTGGGGCGATTTCACCGCTCGCCACTCCGGCTGGGACGTGCTCTGGAACGCGCTGACCGCGACGCCGCACCGCGCCTTTGGCGCCGGCATCCGCGTCGCCGGCACGATCGCCACGCCACAGCAAGCGCAGGCCGCCGCGCTCGGGTTCTTGCGCTCGGAGTCGGCGCTAACCAGGGCTGCCGGGGCCGATCTCCAGCTGGCGGCCACCGAGCAGGCGGGACGCGTCTGGTATGTCCACTTCCAGCAGCGCTTCCAGGGCGTGCCGCTGCTGCTCACCGACGTCACCGTGCGCCTGGACGTCGACGGCAGCGTGTTCGCCTTCGGCTCCGACACGCGCACCGGCATACAGCTCGACGTGGTGCCGACGGTGGACGCCGCGACGGCTCGCGTGCTGGCGCGCGCCGGCTTGGTCTTCGACCCTAACGCCGACTCCGCGAGCGGCGGCGACGAGCTCTACGTGCTCCCGCTGGAGACGGCCACCGCCGCAGACTACGCGCTGGTGCGCCGGGTGCGCGTGAGCCAGGCCGAGCCGCCCCACGAGTGGGATACGTTCGTGGACGCCCACAGCGGTCTGGTGCGCTGGCGCTTCGACCGCGTGCGCTACGCGAGCGTGAGCGGCACCGTCACCGGGCTGGTCCATCCGCAGTCACCCGAGGACGTTCCGCAGACCCTGCCGGTGCGCGATTGCGCCGTCACGGTGACCGGGACCGGCGGCGCCGTCGTGCAGAGCGATGTCACAGGCCTCTACAGCCGGACGGGGGTCAGCGGAACGATCTCGCTGACCGCCCGTATGCGCGGCCCCTTCGCCGCCGTCAGCCGCAATGATGGCGGCAGCACCGCCCTGTTCAGCCAGTCCGGCATCAACCCCAACGTGAGTCCGGTCGTGGACATCCCGTTCACGAATGCGAACAGCATCCAGCCCGAGCGCGATACGTTCTACAACACCACCCGCGCCCACGCGTACATCAAGGGGATCGATCCATCCTTCGTCGCGCTGGACCACGCCATCCCGGTGCTGGTCAACATCCCCCAGACCTGCAACGCGTTCTGGGATGGGACGGGGCTCAACTTCTTTGCGGCGGGCGCCGGATGCAACAACACGGGGTCGGTCTCTGACGTCGTCTTCCACGAGTACGGCCACGGCATCAACGATAACCTCTACGTGTCGCTGGGCAGCCCCTTAGGGATGATCAACGGCGCGCTCCACGAGGGCACGGCCGACATCAACGCGGCGATGGTCGAGGACGACCCAGTCATCGGCCAGGGATTCTTCGTCGGCGGCGGTCACATCCGCGACCTGGTCAACACCAATACCTGGCCGCGCGACGTCTCCGGCGAGGTGCATACCGACGGCCTGATCATCGGAGGGGCTTTCTGGGACCTGCGGCTGCTGGTCGGCCTGTCCACGACGCAGCATCTGGCCCACTTCGCCAAGTATGGGCTGCCCGACGATGTGGACACGCACATCGCCTACGAGGAGGTCTTCCTCGAGACGCTCGTGGCCGATGACGACGACGGGAACCTGGCCAACCAGACACCGCACTGGAGCCAGATCCTGCAGGCCTTCAACCAGCACGGCATCGGGCCATCGCTCTATGTCGCGATCGCCCACACGGAGCACGCCGACACCGTGGACATGGCCAACTCGCTGGCGATCGCTGCGACGGTGACCAGCGGCAGCGCGTTGTTCGCCGTCGATCCCTCCTCGGTGCAGCTGGTCTATACACTCGACGGCGGCTCCGAGACCGTCGCGCCCATGACGCCGGCCGGCGGCGGCGTGTTCAACGGGGCCATCCCCGCGCAGCCGCTGGGGACGCTGGTGCGCTACTCCTTCCGCGCCAGCGCAGCCGGAGGGTCGCCGATCACGCTGCCGGAGACGCCGCAGGTGCTGCCCTTCTCATTCCTGGTCGGACCGCAGATCCAGCAAGTCCTACAGACGTTCGAGGCGGCGGCATCCTGGACCGTAAACCCCAATGCTGACGACACGGCCACCACCGGGCGGTGGGTGCAAGCCGATCCGATCGGCAGCAACGTCGACGGCGTGCCCGCGCAGCCGGAGGACGACCATACACTGGCCGGAGTGCAGTGCTTCGTGACCGGTAACGCTGCGTCGCCGGCCGATCCGGCAGGCACCGAGGACGTCGACGGGGGAAAGACGACGCTCCAGACGCCGGTGTTCAACCTCTCCGGAATGCACCACCCGGCCATCCGGTACTGGCGCTGGTACACCAACAACCTGGGCAGCGCGCCGGGCACGGACGTGTGGCGCGTGAAGATCAGCAACGACGGCGGCACCACGTGGTCCGATGTCGAGAACACGCTGCTATCGGCCAACGTCTGGTCGAAGGTGATCGTGCGCGTGGAGGATATCCTCGCGCCGACCGACCAGGTGCGGCTGCGGTTCATTGCCGAGGACGCGCCGCCGGGATCGCTGGTCGAGGCGGCGGTCGATGACTTCGAGATCGTCAGCTTCGACGCCACGGACGTGGGCACGCCGTCGTCGGGCCTGCCGCAGCGGTATCTCCTGGCGCAGAACCGGCCGAACCCGTTCAACCCGTCGACCATGATCGCGTTCGACCTGCCGCAGGCCGGTCACGCGACGCTGCGGATCTACGACGTTTCGGGCCGGATGATCCGCTCCCTCTTGGCGGGGGAGCTGACCGAGGGCTCGCACAGTGTGCGCTGGGACGGTCGCGACGCGAACGGCGCGGCGGTGGCCAGCGGTACGTACCTGTACCGGATCGAGGCGGGTGATTTCCAGGCCACTCGCAGCATGAGCCTGGTGAAGTAGGCGGGGGCACCCCGGGGAGGGCTGCGGCCGCCGCGGCCCTGCCCGCGAGGGTGCCCGTGCGGCTCGAGGACGGCCGGTAAAGCAGCGCCTTCGCCGGCCGTCGGCTTGCCCGGCGGTCGCGCCGGATGGTATGCTCGCTCGCGCGAACGACATACCCCCGGAACATCACACCCAGCAGCTCAGGAGATCAGGCTCCACCTGGCCGCCGTCCCGCGGGATCGGTCAGGGAGATCCGACTGCGCCCATGCATTCCTGCGTCTGCATCCACGAGCCGTCCAGCTCGGTCGCGGGCTTGTCTACCCGCCGCTCCCGCTCGTCATGACGGACTCGCCGCTCGCCAGGCCGCCCGCGGGAGCCCTGCGCGCGCGACCCCTCTCGCCCGGCGCGCCGGGCGCGTCCACCGTCGCGCCGCATGGGGCGCGGCTGCTGCCGTTCGTGGTTGCTGCGGCGCAGTTCGTGCTGCTGGTGTTGCTGGTCCAGGCGTATGCCATCGAGAGCGCGGCGTTCTTCCGCGTGCTGGAGCTGGCCTGCGGCGGCTTCGCCGTCTTCCACTGGCTGCCCGAGCGCGCTCGCCTGCCGTTCTTCGTGCTGCTCTCGGCCGCCGGTACGGTCGTCGTCTTCGGATTCGCCCAAGGCGCGTGGCTGCTGGCGATCGGCGCCGTGCTCATCGCGCTGATTCACCTGCCGGTGGCGTTTGCGTTGCGCCTGGGGCTCGTGCTCGTGGCGGGCGTAGCGCTGGCCTGCCTGCGCGCCGGATGGTGGCACGCGCCGTGGTCGTCCTCGATCTGGCCGATCTTCGGCGCGATGTTCATGTTCCGATTGATCGTTTACCTGTACGACCTGCGCAACCGCACCGCGCCGTTTGGCGCCTGGCGGGCGCTCGCGTACTTCTTCATGCTGCCCAATCTCTGCTTCCCGCTCTTCCCGGTGGTCGACTACAAGACATTCTGCCGGTCGCGCGGCTCCGTCGACGAGTTGCACATTGCCCAGAGCGGAATCGAGTGGATGTTCCGCGGGCTGATGCAGCTCCTGCTGTACCGCCTCGTGTACCAGTACTTGTCGGTGGATCCGGCCTCGGTCAAGAGCGCAGGGGGCGCGGCGCTCTATCTGGTCCGGCCCTACCTGCTGTACCTGCGCATCTCCGGCAGTTTCCATCTCGCGATCGGGATGATGCGCGCGTTCGGGTTCGCGCTGCCGCAGACCAACCACAGGTACTTCCTGGCGAGCAGCTTCACCGACTACTGGCGGCGCATCAACATCTACTGGAAGGAGTTCCTCCAGAAGATCTTCTTCAATCCGGTCTACTTCCGGCTCAGCAAGCGCATGGGCGCCACGGCCGCGCTGGTGCTGGCCACGTTCGTCGCCTTCTTCGCCACCTGGGCGCTGCACTCCTACCAGTGGTTCTGGATCCGGGGCAGCTTTCCCGTGATCTGGCAGGACATCGTTTTCTGGTCGGTCATGGGCCTGGTGGTGCTGGCCAACATGCTGCGGGAGGCCCGCCACGGTCGCCGCCGCAGCCTGACCGCAGCGCGCCGCACGTTGGGGTCCGACCTGCAGCTCGCCCTGCGCACGGTGGGGACATTTGCCGTGATCTGCGCGAGCTGGGCGATCTGGTCGGCTCCGTCGCTGGGCGAGTTGCGCCTGGCCGCTGGCAAGCTGCGCGTGATGGGAGTGGCCGACGCCGCCTGGATCTTGGGCGGTCTGGTGGCGCTGGGGCTGGCCGCGGTCTGGTACGACCGCAGGGAGAAGGCCGCGACAGCGGCTGCAACGGCTGCTGCGACGGCCGCTGCACTGGCTGGCGCGCGGGGCGCGGTCCCGGCCGCACCCCAAGTCGCTGCGGGGCTCCCCATCCCGTGGAGTGCGGTGCGCGTGGGGCTGGCCAGCTGCGGCCTGCTCGTGATTGCGTACGGCTCGCTGGTGCTGCACTACGATCCGGCCGTCGCCGACGTGGTGGACCGGCTCAAAAACCCGCTGCGCCTCTCGCGCACCGACGCGCAGATGCTCGACCGCGGCTACTACGAGGACCTCACCGACGTCACGCGCTTCAACCCGCAGCTTGCCGCGCTCTACGCCGAGAAGCCGCCCAACTGGGACCGCTGCTGGGCCATCCATCGCACGGGGAGCTTCCCTACCCACGAGCTGTTGCCGTCGCGCCACGTCGCGTTCAAGGGCGCGATGATGACGACCAATCGCTGGGCCATGCGCGACCGCGACTACGAGCAACAGAAGCCGTCCCGCACATACCGCGTGGCGCTGCTGGGGGATTCCCACGCCATGGGCACAGGCGTGGAAGACGGCCAGGACTTCGAGAGCCTCGTCGAGGACCGCCTGAACGCCGAGCACGGGGCGCAGGAGCATCGCCGCTACGAGATCCTCAACTTCTCGGTGGGGGGGTACGGGCCCGTCGCGCGGCTGTGCGTGCTGGATCGCAAGGCCCTGGAGTTCCAGCCCGACGCGCTGCTCACCGTCGGCATCAACGACCTCTACTGGGTGGCGAAGGAGCTCGCCGAGAGCGTGGAGGCCGGCTACGCGCTGCCCTACGCGCCGCTGACCGAGCTGGTGCGGCAGTCCGGGATCCGCAACGGCATGTCGCCGGCGGAGGCAGACGCGAAGCTGCGGCCATACCGCGAACAGGCTCTGCTCTGGGTCTACCAGGAGATGACGCAGCGGTGCTTGCAGCGCGGGATCAAGCCGCTGGGCGTCTTCATGCCACAGCCGCGCGTCGAGAGCGCCGAGAGCACCGCCGAGATGCGCCGGCAGATGGAGCTGGCCCGGCAGGCTGGAATCACGGCGATCGACCTGCTGGACGTCTACAAGAGCGCGCCGTCCATGGAGCAGCTCCAGATTGCGAAGTGGGATGGGCACCCCAACGCCATGGCGCACCGCATGATCGCCGAGGCGCTGTACCCGGCGCTGGCGCCGCAGCTGGGGCTTTGATCGCCACGACCGGACCGACGCGGCGAGATGACAGCACTGACGACACCGGACAAGAGCACGGACAACAGCGGACGACAGCACTGACGACAGCGGGCGACGGGACTGACAACACCACAGGAGCGATGACATGCATGATCGCCAGGCCGTCCAGGAAAAGGTGAAGGGGTTCATCCTGCGGGAGTTCTTGGAGGGCGAAGATCCGGCCGCGCTTGCGCCGGACACTCCGCTGTACACGACCGGGATCCTGGACTCCATCGCCACGCTGAAGCTGATCTCCTTCCTGGAGAAGGAGTTCGACATCTCAGTGGAGGCGCACGAGGCCGACGTGGAGAACCTCGGCACGATCGCCGATGTCGCGAGCCTCGTGCTCACGAAGCTCTGATCCGTTGGAAGTCAGCAGCTCGCCGCACGATGGCACGGGCCGGGCGACGGCATCTCGCAGCAAGAGGTCATCCCCATGGCGCTGCACGGCGATTTCACCGCGGCGGCCTCACGCTACGGCTCGCGCATCGCGATCCGGGAGCCGTCGGGTCAGACCATCACCTATCAGGCGCTCGACCGGCTGTCTGAGCGGGTGCGCGACCGCCTGGCTGCACTGGGTGTGCGGCGCGGCGACCGCGTGGGTCTGTGCCTGCACAAGTCCATCGACTCGGTGGCCACCATCTTCGGCGTCCTCAAGTGCGGGGCCGCCTACGTGCCGGTCGATCCGACGGCGCCGGCTACGCGCAATGGCTACATCCTGGGCAACTGTACGGTGCGCGCGGTGGTCGCCGAGGCGGCGCTGCAGGCCCCGCTGGCGCAGGAGCTGGACCGTGCCGGGGCAACGCCGGCCTGGCTGTCGCTGGAGGGCGTGGGCGCAGGGGCCGCCCTGGGCGGTGCGCTGGATCGCCTCGACGCCGCGGGGCCCGCGCCGGCCACAGCCACGGTCGAGTCACAGCCCGACGAACTGGCGTACATCCTGTACACGTCGGGCTCAACGGGAAAGCCCAAGGGCGTGATGCTCTCGCACCGCAATGCCCAGAGCTTCGTGGACTGGTGCACGGCGACGTTCTCACCCACGCCCGAGGACCGTTTCTCGTCCCACGCGCCGTTCCACTTCGATCTCTCGATCCTGGACATCTACACACCGCTCAAGCATGGAGCGATGCTCGCGCTCATCCCGGAGGACATCGGCAAGGATCCGCTGGCGCTGTCGAACTTGATCGCCGACGCGCGCATCACCGTGTGGTACTCCACGCCGTCGATCCTCACGCTGCTCGTACAGTACGGCAAGCTGGAGACCCACGACTGCTCGAGCGTGCGCACCGTGCTGTTCGCCGGCGAGGTCTTCCCGGTCGTGCATTTGCGAGCGCTCAAAGAGCAGTGGCCCGCGCCGCGCTACTACAACCTCTACGGCCCCACCGAGACCAACGTCTGCACTTGGTACGAGATCCCTGCAACGATTGCCGCCGACCGCACCGAGCCAGTTCCGATCGGCCGGGTGTGCTCGCACCTGGAAGGCGTCGTGCTGGACGACCGGGGCGCGCCGGTGGGGCACGGGCAGGAGGGGGAGCTGTGCATCCGCGGCTCCGGCGTCATGCAGGGCTACTGGAGCCTTCCCGAGCTGACGCAGCGGGCTTTCGTCACCTTGCCCGACGGCGGACGCTGGTACAAGACGGGCGACCTGGTCATCGAGGAGGCTGACGGCAACCTCCGCTTCCTGGGCCGCAAGGACCGCATGGTCAAGAAGCGCGGCTATCGCGTGGAGCTCGGCGAGATCGAGGTTTGCCTCTACCGACATCCGCAGGTGTGGGAGGCGGCGGTCGTGGCGCTGCCCGACCCGCAGGCCGGGCTGCGGATCAAGGCCCACATCTACGTCAAGGGCAGTGAGCGCATGTCCATCATCGAGCTCAAGCGGCACTGCTCGCAACACCTGCCGCTGTACATGATCCCCGACCTGTTCGCGTTCCACCGGGAGCTACCCAAGACCTCCACCGACAAAACCGACTACCAGCGGCTGCTGAGCCTGGGCTGACCGGCGCGGCAGCGCGCGGGGAACGGCGGGCGCCACGCGCGAGGGCTCGCGCTCTGCGCACCGCGCGCCCAGCGCCACCGACCGCGCCGGACGGGAGAGCACGATGGACTTCGCCTGGAGCGACGATCAAACGCAGTTGCGCGACACCATCTACGCCTTCGCGAAGGCCGAGCTCAACGGCGACCTGCTGGGGCGCGACGAGCGCGGCGAGTTCAATGCCGATGGCTGGCGCAAGTGCGCCGAGATGGGGGTGCACGGGCTGCCGATCCCGCAAGAGTATGGTGGCTCGGGGCAGGACGCCCTCACCACCGTGGGCGTGCTGGAGAGCCTTGGCTACGGCTGCCGGGACAACGGGCTGATCTTCTCCATTAACGCGCACATGTGGACGCTGGAGATCCCCATCCTGGGCTTCGGTACGCAGGAGCAGAAGCGCCGCTACCTGCCGCGGCTGTGCAGCGGCGAGCTGATCGGCGCCAACGCCATGTCCGAGCCGGGCTCGGGCTCGGATGCCTACGGCCTCACCGCGACGGCGCAGCTGCGCGGTGATCGCTACGTGCTCAACGGCAGCAAGATCTTCGTCAGCAACGGCCCGATCGCCGGCCTGTATCTGGTGTACGCCACCGTCGACCGGGCCAAAGGACCCAACGGCATCAGCGGATTCCTGGTCGAGCGGGAGACCCCGGGGCTCACGGTTGGCCCACACGCGCACAAGATGGGGCTGCGCACATCGCCCATGAGCGAGCTGTTCTTCGACGACTGCGAGGTGCCCGTGGAAAACCGGCTGGGGCGCGAGGGGGCGGGCAAGAGCCTCTTCGCCGACTCCATGACCTGGGAGCGCAGCTGCATCCTGGCCAGCGCGGTGGGCTCGATGCAGCGCCTGCTGGACACCTGCGTGCGCTACACCAACGAGCGCAAGCAGTTCGGGCAGGCGATCGGTAAGTTCCAGCTGATCGGCTCCAAGCTGGTGGACATGAAGCTGCAGGTGGAGACATCCCGCGCGTTGCTCTACCGCGCCGGCTGGCTGCGCAGCAGGGGCAAGAGCATCTACCTGGAGGCGGCCTTGGCGAAGCTGCACATCAGCGAGAGCTGGGTGCGGTCGGCGCAGGATGCCATCCAGATCCACGGCGGTTACGGCTACATGGCCGAGTACGAGGTGGAGCGCGAGCTGCGCGATGCCATCGCCGGCCGCATCTACTCGGGGACCTCGGAGATCCAGCGGGTCCTGATCGCGTCGCTGCTGGGGGTCTAGGCGCCCGCGCCGCAGGCCCGCGTCGGACCGTTCGGGCCGCCCGTCGAAAAGGACTACTCGCAGCGGTAAACTCATTGACACGGGCTGCCCCCGGTGCTAGCCTGTTGATCGCTGGATCCAGCCTGGTGCGGCGAGGCGATGCGCAGCGCGGGCGTGACGACCTCACTTCCCTCCTTGTCACGGTTGGAGCCAGCAGTCGGAGGCCACGCCCCCGCGATATCCGCGCGGAAAGGGGTGCGGTCATGGCGCTGGCGCAACGCGCGAACGCTTGCTGTGGTCTTTTCGCGCTCATGCTCGCCGCGCATCAACACGGCGCGGCCGGTCGAGCCTCTGCTGCCTCTTTGGCGTCGGGCATCCGCCCCGCCCAGCAGTGGGAGCAGCCCCAGATCGCCGACCGGCGGACCGAGCCCGTTCTCTTCGGCGGTCCGACCGGATCCACCGCGAAGGCGGCCGGCGATACGGTCTTCCTGTACGGGGGGCCGGGTTCGCTCAGCGGCAAGTTCCAGACGACGCTCGGTTACCCCGACCGGCAGGGCTGGACGGGTGTCGACCTGACCGGAGTGCCGCCGCACTGGCACATCGACTCGTTCAATGCGGCGAACATGGCCGCACGGCCCGCCTACTGGTCGGGCCCCTCCACGGTGCCCGTTACGAATCACGCAATCTGGGCTGGTCTTCCGGCAGGGCCTACGGGCTTTTCGACCACGGGCTACGGGAACCAATGGCACGAACTGCTCGACCAGAGCTTCACGGTGAGCAACCCCGCCGATAGCACGGTCATCAGCTGGGATCTGCAGTTCAACCACGACAGCGAGAACGGTTACGACTTCTTCAACGTGCAGTGGGACTCGGCGGGGTCGATGATCAACCTCGCGCGCTATACCGGCACCAACAAAGTCGGCGGCGTGTTCGCGGCGCCCGTGGTCTTCCACGGCGTCATCACCTACCACGCGGGCGACTACGTCGGCTTCGGCCACGACCAGGTCCACCTGCGCTGTCGGTTCGACTCCGACGGCGCCGCGTCCGACGAGGACGGCCTCAACGTCACCGGCGACGGTGCGGTCCAGCTCGACAACATCCAGCTGCAGGGCACCAACGGTGTGGGCCTGAGCCAGGCCACGTTCCAGGGGGGCAGCCTTGGCGGCTGGACGCTCGTCCTGCACGACTTCTGCGGGGACTTCTCCAAGATCTTCGCCTACTTCCAGGACATCGATCCCTGTCGCGACGATCTCTCGCCGCAGATGACCTTCATCGACGACGGCACCCCGCCCAACAACGACCCCCAGCACCGCAGCACCGGTGGTAGCACCTCGCCGACCAATACGTACGGCATACCCGGCGGTTGGGTCGTCAATTATACGGGCGGCCTGACCCTCGGTCAGTCCCCCTTGAGCAACGAGGTCTGGTCGCCGGAGATCAACTGGGATCAGCCCGGTACGGCCGATGATTCCGTCGAAGGTGGCTGCTTCCTGCGCTTCAGCGTGTGGCAGCACCTGCCGCTGATCAACGGCATCTTTTGGGTGTGGCACGTGCGCAGCTTCCCGGACCCGGTCTCCGGTGCGTGGACGGTCTTCAAGGATCGTAACTTCGTCTACTACGGTGGCGGTGTTGCGCTCTACAACAACGTCCAGCCCGAGGTTCGTGACCTGCTGGTGGCATCTCCCACGAAGGTCCAGATCGCGCTGGGGGTGACCGACCTGGCGGATATATTCAGTTTTGTTGCGAACGACGCGACTCCCTCCCCGACGTTCGACAACGTCGCCGTGGCCAAGTACGAGGCGTCGGGTCCCCGCGCTGTTGCGCGTGAAATCGACCTGTTCAATGATAGCTTCCCGACCTTGGGCGCGATCTCCTGTGCCGGAGCCGACGATACACCGCTGGCCATCCGTATGGACATGGCCCGCGACATCCGCGCCATCTCGCAACCGAGGAACGTGCCCGGCGACTCCATCATCTGCGACTTCGTGGCCGGCAAACCGGGGTCCTCGGTGGATGCAAGTTCCATCCGCATGGAGTTCCTGCTGGACGCCAATCCGTGCTTCGCGACCGAGCGAGCGGGCGGCATCGCGACTCTGCGGGCCGGTGCCGGCGGCGGAACGTCCGACATCCAGTCCATCGGAGGGAACAAGTATCGCGGCTACGTGAAGGGCCAGCCGTCCAGGACGGCTTCCGGCTCGATCGTTGCCAACCGCTACTGCTTCGACCTGCCGGACGGCCCGGTCACGCTGGCTGCCTACGAGTCTGCGGAGGCCGCGCTGTTCTTTCCCGGCGATCAGATCCGCTACTTCCTCAAGGCCTCCACGATCAACCCGGCGGAGACCTCCACGCTGCCTGCCGACACGAGCGGCTTCAGCAGCGGCACCGGTTACAACCGCATCTTCACCGTCTACGGCCTACCGACCTTGACCTGTGGCGCGGCGGATACCGATCCTTGCACGCAGCCCAGCATCCTGTTCTGGAACGACCAGCCGGATCGCGGTGGCAACGACGAGTGGATCCAGGCATTCGGCCAGAACGGGTTGCGGTTGCACAAGGAGTACGACACGTACCGCACCAATGGGCCGAGCTCGGTCGTGTCCAACGGCCTGGGCTCGGCGGGCGCCCACGGCGCCAACCCGGGCCAGCTGGCAGGCTACAACTGTCTCTTCTACGACAGCGCCAATCTCGCCAGTGGGCTGATCAGCGATGGCAGCAGTACGGGCCAGAACGACAAGGGCAACGACATCGCCGCCCTGACGGGCTGGATGGCGCAGGCGGGCAACCGATACGCCGCGTACTGGGGCGACAACATCGTGAACGGCCTGGGCGGCGGCGGCGTCACCTTCCGTAGCAACGTGATGGGCGTGCAGCCGGTCGGCGACAACGTCCGTCCGTCCATCGGGAACCAGACTGCTCCCGAGGTCGCTCCGACCGGTACGGTGACCGGCTTCGCCACGCACTTCATCGCGTTCGGTGGGTGCTTATCCATCAACCTGTTCGACAACATCAACCCGGGCGCTGCGACTGCCCTGAAGGCGCATCAGTTTCTCCCGGGCCCATACGCTCCATCCGCCAGCGTCCACAGCGCGAGGCAGGACACGATTGCGGGCACGGCGTACGACCGCGTCAACGTGACGTTTCCCTACGGGTTCATGTTCGTCCAGGACGTGTTCCCCAAGGCCGACGGCCGCTCGGCGCGGGCGGAGCTGCTCCGCGAGCTGCTGATCAAGTTCCGTCAGCAGGGTGCGATCCACGATGGTGGCGCAGTGGCGGCAGATCCCGTCGGCAGCGGCGAGCTGGTCTTGGCTCAGAACCACCCCAACCCGTTCAATCCGATCACGTCGATCGAGTTCAGCGCCCCATCGCGCGGGCGGGTGACCGTGAGGGTCTACAACCTCCGCGGCCAACGCGTGGCCACGCTGGTCGATGGGGTGGTCGATGCCGGCAGGCACGTCTTCGTCTGGAAGGGGACCGATGCGAGCGGCGCGGCGCTGGCGAGCGGTATCTACCTGTACGAGGTCTCCGGCTTCGACCAGACGGTCACCCGCAAGCTGGCGCTGCTACGCTGACGGCCGCTTGAGGCAGGCTGCTTCGCTCTGGCTGTGACGGGGAGGCTACTTCGCTCCGGCTGCGACGCGCGTGGCAGCCGCGCTCGCAGCGGCTACGCCGATCGCCCCCTCGCGGCGTCGTCGCCCGTTGGATGCGAGCCCCGCCGCGCCGCACGCCGCGCCAGCCCCTGCAGCCCCCACTGCTGTGCGAACGCGTCCAGCGCGTCCCCTTCTGCCCCGTGGAAGCGCATCTGCGACAGCCGCAGCGAGCACGGCGCGTCGTGGTCCACGGTCGCCAGCTGCCGGCTGAGATAGGCCAGCCCGCGGCTCTCGGCCAGGCGTCGGCGCAGGGCTGCCGCGCCGCGCACGGGCAGGCGCTCGACGGCGTCCAGGTCGGCATAGATCGCGTCGAGATCGGTGAACGCCGCCAGAAGCGCCAAGGCGCCGACCTTGCCGATACCGCGCACGCCCGGGATGTTGTCGCTCGCGTCGCCCATGATCGCCAGCAGGTCGCGCACCTGTTCGGCGCGTACGCCCAGACGGCGCGGGATCTCCGCGACGCCCCAGCGCTCACCGCTGGCGGGATCCAGCAGCGTGACCCCGGGGCGCACCAGCTGCGCCAGGTCCTTGTCCGCGCTGGCCACGATCACCTCCTTGCCCGCGCGCAGCAGCCGACGCGTGAGCGTGGCCAGCAGATCGTCCGCCTCGTAGCCCGCCATCCGCGCCGTCGCCAGCCCCAGCGCTCGCGTGAGCGCCACGCTCAGATCGAACTGCGGCACCAGCTCGTCGGGTGGCTCGCCACGGTTGGCCTTGTACTGGGGATAGAGCTCGTTGCGGAAGGTGGTGGGACCCGCATCGAAGGCCACCACCGCGTAGGCCGGTCCGACGTCGCGCAGCAGCCGGTGGAGCGTCATCCCCAGCCCGAGCACGGCATTCACCGGCGTGCCGTCGGGCGCGGCCACCGGGCCCACCGCGTAGAAGCTGCGGAACAGGCAGCCCGTGCCGTCGACGAGCAGTGCGGTGTCGCTCATGACCCTGTCCCGCCGGCGGCTCGTTGTCCTTCGAGGCCCATGTTCGCTCACGACGCGCAACCGCTCACGGCTCGGCGAGGATCGAGTCGGGGACGACCTGCCAGCGCGCCGCGCAAGGGGTCGTATGCGACCCCGTGCCCGTGCCGCGGCCTCTGCCGGCACCCCCGCCGAACCCCGGAGCGCTCCCGCCGCCTACGCCCCCAGCGTCCGGACCCGGCGCCGTCCGGCAGGCGCACCGTCTGGTCATCTAGAGCGCCCCACTGCGCGTCGTCGCGGCCACCCGGCGCGAGTGCAAGGCCATCTCAGGTCACGACGGCAGCCGGGCCGGCCTACCGACGGGCTCGACCGTAGGGCGTGGTCCGCATGGCTCAACCAGCATGCGGCCCGGCATAGCCCGCGGTCAATGGAACCGGGGCTGTGCACCGTAGTAGGATTGGCCCCGGCCCGAAGCCGCCGCGGTGTCGATCCCGCCGCCCGCCGCGCGTCTGACTGCCGCGCCCTGCGGGAACCCGATGGCCCCGCCAGCGATTGCTACGAGGGATGGCGCCCACCGATGGCGCCCACGCGTTGCTTCCACGGAGGTCTACCTTGAGCGGATCCAGCGATCTCGCCGATTCGGTCGTGCTCATCACAGGCGCTGCCGGTAATCTCGGCGCCGCCGCGGCCCGGGGCTTCTTCGGCCGCGGCGCGCGTCCGGTGCTGCTGGACCGCGGCTCAGGGCGGCTGGCGCAGCAGTTCCCGGAGCTCGCCCTTTCCCCGAGGGCGCTGCTCGTGGACGGAGTCGACCTCACCCGATTCGCGGACGTGGAGCGCGCCGCTGGGCAGGCCGTGGGGCGCTTCGGCCGCATCGACGTGCTGGTCAATGCGGCCGGTGGATACCGGGGCGGGGTTCCACTGCACGAGGCCCCGCTGGACGACTGGGACTTCCTCATGGATCTCAACGCGCGCTCGGTGCTGCACGCCTGCCGCGCGGTGGTGCCGGTGATGCTGCGCGCAGGGTCGGGGAGGATCGTGAGCGTCGCGGCACGGGCGGCGTTGGCCGGTTTCGCCGGACACGCGGCCTACAGCTCGTCGAAGTCAGCGGTGCTGCGGATCACCGAAAGCCTCGCCGCCGAGCTCGGGGGCAAGGGCATCAACGTGAATTGCGTGCTGCCCGCCCTGATCGACACGCCACAGAACCGCGCGGCGATGCCCAAAGCCGATCCGCGCGCGTGGGTGACGCCCGAAGCGATCGTGGAGGTGATCCTGTTCCTGGCGTCCCCGGGAGCGGGCGCCGTGCACGGCGCCGCGCTCCCGGTCTATGGGCGAGGCTAGCGGGCTGCGTCTGCCCACGCCGACGCCCCCGTCAGGAGCCGCTGCTCTTGGGCGCCACCGACTGGGAGTCGATGTCGAGGGTGATCATGAAGCCGTTGGTGCCCTTGAACTCGAACGGCTTGGTGCCGGTGCGCCAGGCCTCCACGGTGTTGGGCATCATGACGAAACCGTCGTTGCGGGGTGCGCCCCAGTACGGCAGGTTCTTCATCACGACCGGCTCGTCCTTGCGCATGCCGGGGAAGGCCTTCAGCGCCACCTCGGCGGTCTTGCCGCCGTCCAGCAGCGCGTGGGCCTCGTCCCTGCCCGGCGTCCAGCTGATGTCGCCCTCGCCGGTCGTGAGCGAGTTCCACTTGACCGGGTAGAGATACCCCAGGATCACGCCGATGGCGTCGCGCTGCTCCTTGGTCAGCGCCTTGTCGAACGTCACGATCCCCCAGTCCATCTGCCCCTGGCTGAAGTCGCCACCGAGGTCGCCGGAGACCCAAAACTTGGCGCCGTCGAGCTTTACGGAGCCATAGGAGCCGCTGTTCACGCGCAGGGCGTTGTTGAAGCGGCAGAAGTGCTCGGCGGCATGCCCTTCGTGCCCCTCGTGTCCGGCGTGGGCGGAGGGCTCGCTGTTGAAATAGCACTGGCAGAACATCGGGCACGAACACGCCTCGATGATCGTGGCGTTCATGTGCCAGGCGGGCGTCGACGCCGGCTTGGCTGGCTCGGCTGCTCCCAGTAGCGCAGGGGCCGCAACGGCCAACAGCAGCAGGGCGAGCAGCACAGGTCGTGCTGGCAGGGATCTCGGCATAGGACCTCCTAGGGGACGGGAAACGTCGTTGGGGTGGCGAGACGTCATTGCGCTGCAGATCGGGGGTTGAACTCCCGCGGGCAGGGGGCCTGGCCATCCCTGGGCCGAAGGTGGCGCGAGAGTAGACCCGGGCGGAAACCCGTGCAAGTCACCGGTACGGGCGGCGCGCCCTCGTGGACGGCGCAGCCGCGCAGAGCAGACAGGATACCCGCGAAGGCCCCGACCGGTTCCCACCTGCGCGGTGCCCGGGTCCACCCGGAAGTAGGTGCCGCTTCGACATCGATGGTTGCCGCCCACATCCATCGATGCCGGTCAGGACTCGACGGCCGCCACCTGCACCCGGGCGTCGTTGAAGCAAGCGCCGCCGCCCAGGTCGGAAAGGGTGTCGGGTACCAGCGCGTTGGCCGTGGCCCCGTTGAGCGTGTGCTGGCTCCAGAGACCCTTGGGCAGGCTGGCCACGCCGGGCCGTACCTCGTCGGTCACGCGCGCCCGGCAGCGCACCTCGCCAAGGGAGTTGTACACGCGGACTGCATCCCCGTCGCGGATTCCGCGGGCGGCGGCATCGTCCGGGTGGATTTCGATGGGCACCTGCCGGCGGATCAGCTGCCCGAACGTCGAGCTGATGGTCTTGCCGCTGGCCGGGGAGATCAGCGCCAGCGGCGCTGCCGTCGTGGCCGGGTCGGGCAGGTAGTGGTACAGGCCGCCGGGCGCCTCGGCGTCGAGCTCTTCAGGGCAGAGGTGGACCTTGCGATTGGGCGTATTGGGGAAGACGTCGACGAACTGCACGGGCGCCGTACCACACTCCGGCGCGGCCGCGGCCCCGGCCTGTAGCTCGCGGCGGATGCGGCCATCGCCGTCCCGTTCGGTGAACCACGCGCTGGCCAGCTCGTCGGGTGTCTGGGGGTCGCCGGGACGCGCCACCCCCGTGCGCCGGCAGAGCTCGGCGAAGACATCGTAGTTGGAGCGCGCCTGGCCGACCGGCGCCGCGACGGGCTCGGTGCGAAAGAGAATCAGCGAGCCGTAGCCGCGCGACATCTCCGCATGCTCGAGAAAGGTCGTCGCGGGTAGCACGACGTCGGCATAGCGCGCCGTGTCGGTCAGCACGGCGTCGAACACGACGGTGAACAGGTCGTCGCGGCAAAGCCCGGCGCGCACTTTCTCCTGTGCGGGCATGGTCTGGAGGGGATTGCAGTTGTAGACGAAAAGCAAGTCGACACGGCCGCCGTCGCGGCCCTGCAGCGCCTCGCCCAGGTGGTTCATGTTGACCGCGCGTGTCGCAGGCGCCGGCTCGGCGATCGCAGCCTCGGCGTTGAGCCCCCACACCGCCGATTGACTCAGCGTGTAGCCGCCACCGCGTACTCCGAACTTCCCGGCCACGGCCGGCAGCGCCAGCACCGCCGCTGTGGCCGCCCCGCCGTTGCGGCTGCGTTCCTGCCCCCAGCCGCAGCGGATCAGCGCGGGGGTCGTGTCGGCGTAGAGCCGGGCCAAGCACTCGATCTGGTCGGCCGGTACGCCCGACTCCGCGGCGGCGCGCCGCGGAGTCCACTCCGCCGCTCGCCGGCGCAGCTCCTGGGCGCCGGTGGCGTGGTCGGCCAGGAAATCGTCGTCGGCGCGGCCGTTCTCGAAGAGCCAGCGCAACGTCGCCAGCGCCAGCGGCAGGTCCGTACCCGGCCGCAGCGCCAGGTGCAGGTCGGCGCGCCGCGCGAGCTGGGTGCGGCGCGGATCCACCACCACCAGCTTCGCGCCGCGCCGCTGCGCCTCCTGGATGTACGGCACGAGGTGGATGCCCGACGCCGACGGATTCGCTCCCCAGACGACGATCAGGCGCGCGTGCACGTAGTCTGGGAAGGCGACGCCGGCCATCTTCCCGTAGAGGCCCATGGCGGCGCGGCCGGTGGGGGCGGCGCACACGGTGCGCAGCAAGCGCGAGGCGCCCAACCTCCGGAACAGCCGCACATCGGCGCCCTCCTGCGTGAACATGCCGTTGGAGCCGCCATAGTAGAAGGGCAGGATCGCCTCACCGCCGCTGCGCTCGCGCACCTCCAGCAGCTTCTGGGAGACGCGCTCGAGCGCCTCGTCCCACGAGACCGGCGCGAAGCGCCCCTCACCTTTGCGCCCCGCACGGACGGCCGGCGAGAGCAGCCGCTCGGGGCAGTACATGTGCTGTTCGAAGTGGCTCACCTTGGCGCAGATGTACCCGTCGGTGATCGGGTTGCGCGTGTTGCCCGCGATCTTGCGCACGCGCCCGTCCTCCACGGTGACGTCGAGGCTGCAGGCATCGGGGCAGTCCAACGGGCAGGCGGAGGCATGGGTCGGCACGGAGCGGCTCCTCGATCGCAGGGGGGAGGGAAGTCGCGGTGGACCGAGCGGGCATCCGTCCGCATCCGAGTGGGCCAGCACCTGATACAATAGGATAGAGGCGATGTGCCGTCACGGTCTGCCCTGCACGCTCCCCGGATGGGCGCGACGCCGAAATTCCCCGTCGCCGGCGCGAGGGCGCTGACTCCGGCCGTCTGGATCATGACCACTCGCCTGGATTTCCACGGAGCTCAATTCGGTCAACACAGCCATCGCGGTGCATCGCGCGGGGGCAGACCCCTCGCGCGGGCAGCGGCACGGAGTGTAGCACCCTAGTCCACGGCTCGAAGGCACTCCACCGCTCGACGCGTTAGGGGATCGGTGCGCCAATCTGGGGCCCCTTGCGCTTTCAGCCGCTCCTGCCCGTCCCGCGCCGTTCCCGCCCACGTCGCGCTGCCAGCTCCCTCTGCGCCCTTGCTCAGTGGGCGATCCCGCACCTCCAGGCGTTGGGGGGCGCGAGTTCCACTTGACACCAGGGGTTGTGTGTAGCCCCGCGAGCCTGCGCCTATCGGCGCACCAAAGTCTCTAACGGGATGCCGCCGCTGCTTCCTGCAGCCCCGTCACCGCAAGCAGCGGATGTACGAGGCGTTGCGCGCCTACTTCGTCGAGGGGCGCCCCTCCCACGCGGTGGCCCGCGCCTTCGGGTACTGCGCCGGCTCCTTCCGCGTCCTCTGCCACCAGTTCCGCCGCGACCCCGACCCCACCTTCTTCCTCTCCCCCCAAACCGGGCCCGCGCCAGCAGCCCCGCAAGGCGTCGGCCCGCGAGCGCATCGTGCTGTGGTGCAAGCAGAACTACTCCGTCTACGAGATCAGCGAGGCGCTCAAGGAAGAGGGCAAAGCGCTCAGCCCCACGGCGATCCGGGAGGTGCTCAAGCCGGAAAGTTTTGCGCCCCTGCCACGCCGCCTCGACGAGGAGCGCCCGCAGCGCGTGCGCCCCACCATCGAGCCCGTGGCGGATGTGCGCGCCTTCGCGCTGACCGCGCGCGATTTCTTGACCCGCTGCGGAGGGCTGTTGCTCTTCGTGCCCGACCTGGTCCGCCTGCGCATAGACGAGCTCGCCCAGCGGGCACGCCTGCCGGGCTCCACGATGATCCCCGCCGGTCACGCGTTGCGCAGCTGCCTCGCACTCAAACTCTGGTCGATTGAGCGCAAGAGCCAGGTCATGGCCCTGGTGGCCGACGAAGGGTTGGCGCTGTTCTCCGGACTCAACGCCACCCCCAAGAACAGCTACTTGTCCGAGTATTCGTCGCGGCTGGAACCGAGCAAGACGACGGGTTTGTTGGCCGCCTGGCATGCCCAGGTGGCCGGCGACGAGCTGTTTGCTAGCCGCTCCTTCAACCTCGACTTCCACTCCGTGCCCTATTACGGCGAGCACCCGGTGATCGAGCGGCATTACGTCTCAGCACGCAGCCGCCGCCAGCCCGGCATCCTGGTCTTTTTGGCGCAGGATGCTCACGGACACTGCTTCTGCTACTCCAACGCCGATCTGCGCAAGGGCGAGGAGCCCGACGAGGTGCTGCGCTTCATCGCCTTCTGGCACCGCCACCACGGCGAGCGCCCCCGGCACCTGGTGTTCGACTCACGGTTGACCACCTATGCCAACCTGGGCCAATTCGACGAGCTGGGGACCTCCTTCATCACCCTGCGGCGACGGTCGCCCAAGCTGCTGGCGGAGGCCGAGGCGTTGCCATGCTCGGCCTGGCGCACCGTGGAGCTGGATGTGCCAGCGCGCAAGTACCGCACCCTCCGGGTGTTTGAGCAGAAGGTCCGCCTGGCGGGCCACAGCTCCCGGCAGCTCTACATCCTGGACTAGGGGCATGACGAGCCGACCATCCTGGTGACCAACGAGGCGCACACCAGCCACGCAAAGTTGATCATGCGCTACGCGCAACGCATGCTGATCGAGACCGCGCTGTCCGACGCCGTGCGCTTCTTCCACACGGACGCCCTGTCGTCGTCGGTCGGACTCAAGGTGGACTTCGACATGGCCTTGCTGGTGGTAGCCAGCGGCCTATATGGTCTGTTGGCGCGGCGCATGCGCGGCTACAGCGCGGCGCAGGCCCGCCAGATCTTCCGCGACCTCGTCGACATGCCGGCCCGCGTGGTGGTGACCCCCAACGAGGTGCACGTGCGCTTCGAGCGGCGCGCACACTTGCCGATCCTGCTGGCCTGCGGTCTGCTCGACCGGACGGTGAGGGTCCCGTGGTGGAACGACCGGCCCATGCGCATGAGCGCTGACCGACCGCCCCCGGCGCACTGTTAGGAGAATTGTGGTCCGTGGAAATCCAGGCTAGCCTCCGTCCCCTGTCACTTGCCGGATGCTCACGAGCTGGACCGCGACATGGAAGTAGTTGTTCACTGCGGCCAGCACCTCGTACTTGATCCCGAACGCGGCCCGAAAGTCCTCGAACGCACGGAACTCGTGGAGCGGGACACCGAACTCGTCGAAGATCAGCACATCCCCCGCCTTGAGTCGAGTTGCCAGTGTAGTCAACACATATAGCGTGGAGCTGTACAGGTCGGCATCGAGATGCACGACGGTGCGTCGATCCAGACCGACCACGGTTAGGAATCGATCCAATGTAGTCTGGAAGAGTCCGAGGACGAGAGTGCACCGGTCGTCCTCGATGGGGAGAAGCCCGCCTTCCACGGCAAACGTCCCTCTCTTCAGGATGCCGAAGTCCTCGGGAAGGCCCGTGAAAACGTCGAACCCGTAGAACCGCGATGCGGCGCCCTTCTCGTGCTCGATCCACCAGCGCAGCGAAGTTCCGGAGGCAACCCCGAATTCGAGGTAGTCGAACGGCTCCCCCCTCAAGACCTCACGAAGAAGGAACTCGTACATCCCAAGACGGTTACGATACTCCAGATCCAGCTCGCGATTGTAGAAGTCGTTGTAGGGCACGTCGCGGTGTTGTGCCACCCATCGGGAGAATCGTGACAGATAAGCGAGGAAGAGGCCGGCGCGGGACAGAGGTCCGAACACGGTGTGCAGCCTCAGCCGTACGAACCACGCCTTGAGCTTCTTGATCCAGTAGATCCTGCTGAACATGACTGGCTAGCCAAAGTACGCGAGCTGCGTTTGGCACGGGTCCATGAAGTCTCGCAGGGCCTTTGGGGCTATCAATGATTGTGAAGGGCCGGCGCCCAGGGACCCAGAGGCCCGCCCGAGTGATCTGACGCCAGCGGAGCGCACGACGGTTCGGTGTTTTTTCGCCGGATTCGCGCCTCGGGTCGTGTCCCGCTTCTTGTGGACTTCCCTGACGTAGTCTCCAAGTTCCTCCTTACGACGCCGAGGTCAGCGTCGTCAACCACCGGATACGCTTCCTAGGGCGGTCAGCCGTGGAAGCGACCTCCCCGGATGCCCCAGGAACGCGTTCGATCGCTCCGAAGATATCTCCCAGGTAGGGGGTAGTTCAAGATATCGGGTGTCTCGCATCATCGACTGACCGCCCTACGCCGCTGCGCTCGTCGGCGCCGTCTGGATCTTCGCCAGGTCGCTCCATCCGTCGAGGCGACGCATGCGGATCTGCCCCGAGATCATCAGTCCGTACAGCAGCACCAGCACCGTCTGCTCGTTGCGGAAGGAGCCCTGCGTCTTGGTCCGCCGGCGGAACTCCCCGTTGAGCCGCTCGATCGCGTTGGTGGTCACCCAGCACGTCCCACTGGGCTCTGGGGGAAGTCGTAGAAGGTGAGCAGCTCGGGGCCCGCCTCCTCCAGGCTCTTCACGACCTCGCTGCTGAGGGCGCGCCACTTGCGTACGAAGTGCTCGCGGGCCTTGCGCGCTTCCTGCAGGCTGGGCGCGTAGACGATCGCGTTGGAGTCCCGCGTCATTTCGGCGCGGAAAGGACGGGATTCTCACCGCCCAGGAGATCGCCGCCCTCAGCCTCACCGGTACGCAGTGGGCCGTGCTGTCGGCGTGCGAGAGCGGCCTGGGCACGATGGCCGCGGGCGAAGGCGTGTTCGGCCTGCGCCGCGCCTTCCGGATCGCCGGCGCCCGCACGGTGGTGATGGGCTTGTGGGCCGTGGACGACGAACAGGCACGGCGGTGGATGCTGGCGCTCGACCATGCGCGACTGGTCGACGGGCAGACGACTGCCAGCGCGGTCCGCAGCGCCAGTCTGGAGTTGCTGCGACGGCAGCGCTCGCACGGGTGGAGCACGCACCCGTTCAGCGGGGGCGCGTTCGTGGCGGCGGGGGATTGGCGGTAGGGGTAGTGGTGCGCACGCTGCGGCGCGCGCGTGCACTCAGCTCTGCGGCGTGCTGTAGTCGTAGACGCCCCGCCCCACCTTGCGGCCCAGCCGGCCGGCCTTGACATACTTCTCCAACAACGGGCAGGGGCGAAACTTCTCGCCCAGCGTCCTGTGCAGGTACTGCAGGATCGAGAGGCGTGTGTCCAACCCTACCAGGTCTACCAGCTCGAACGGCCCCATGGGGTGGTTGAGTCCCAGCTTCAGCGCGGTGTCGATGTCCCGCGCGCTGGCCACCCCCTCCTGCAACATGTAGAACGCCTCATTGCCGATCAGCGCGTTGACGCGCGTCGTAACGAAACCTGGCGCTTCGTTCACCTCCACGGGGGTCTTGCCCATGCGGCGCGCCACACTGAGCACGGTCGCAATCGTCGCATCGCGCGTCTGCAGGCCCCGCACCACCTCCACGAGCTGCATGAGATGCACGGGGTTGAAAAAGTGCATCCCCACTGCGCGCCCGGGGTCCGCCAGACAGGAGGCTAGCTCGGTGATGGACAGGGCGCTCGTGTTGGTGGCGATCGGCGCGTGCGCTGGCAGATGCCGCTGCGCGCTCTGCAGGAACTCGAGTTTCAAGGCGAGCTGCTCGGGCACGGCCTCGATGAGCAGGTCCGCGCCGGCGCAGGCTGCGGCCAGATCGGTCGTCGTGCCAAGTCGCTGCGTGGCCGCACCCGCATCTGCCAAGGCGAGCTTCCCCTTCTCGACGCCTTTGTGGAGGTTGGCCTCGATCCCGGCGCGGGCATTGGCCAGCTGCGGCGCGTCGACATCGTAGAGCAACGTGCGGTAGCCGCCGGTGGCGCACACGTGTGCGATGCCGCGCCCCATCACCCCGGCCCCGGCGACGACGATCGAGTTGATCGCGACGGAATCTGTGAAAAGCTCGGCCGACATGGCGGCGGATGCTAGCAGAACGGCCGCGCTCCCGCTAGACTGGGCCCCGGCGCCTGCGGTCCACGCGGCGGCGCGAGCGGCCAGCTGCCGGCGCGCAGTCCGGGGCCGCGGCCGCACCGGTGCGCGCATCTGCGATTCCCCGCGTTCCCCGAGGTGAGACGCATGACCGAGCAGAAGACCCTCATCCGCACCGAGACGCACGACGGCCTGGCCGTGATCACGCTCGACGATCCGCCTGCCAACACTTACAGCTACCCGATGATGCGCCAGCTCGACGACGCGATCTTGCGGGCGCGCATGGACGAGGGTGCGCATGTGATCGTGTTGCGCGGGGCGGGCGAGAAGTTCTTCTGCGCCGGCGCCAACATTACGATGCTCAACGCCGCTACGCCTGCTTTCAAGTACTCCTTCTGCCTGCACGCCAACGAGACGCTCAATCGCCTGGAGCAGACGCCAAAGCTGGTGATCGCGGCGCTCAACGGCCATGCGGTGGGCGGCGGACTCGAGATCGCGCTGGCTGCCGATCTGCGCATTGCCCGGCGCGGCGGCGGCAAGATCGGCCTGCCGGAGGTGACCCTCGGCGTGCTGCCAGGCACGGGCGGCACGCAGCGCCTGGCGCGGCTGCTGGGCAAGGCCAAGGCGCTCGAGCTCCTGGTGACCGGTCGCACGATGGAATTCGACGAGGCCAAGCCGCTGGGCCTGGTCACCGAGATCTTCGAGAGCGATGGCTGGTGGGAGAAGGTGCTGGAGTACGCTCGCCAGTTCGTTCCGCCGGGCAAGGCCAGCAAGGCGGTCGGGCACATCAAGCGAGCCGTGTGCTCGGGGCTGGAGGCCGCGCTCGGCGAGGGTCTGGCTCTCGAGCGCGAGCTGCAGCAGCGGCTGTTCGAGAGCGGCGACTCCCGCGAGGGCGTCGCCGCCTACTTGGAGAAGCGCAAAGCGAACTTCACGGGACGGTAGGGGAGCGCCTGCGGAGCTGGAACGCAGCGCCAAGGCCCTGGCGAAGAACGGGCCGCTGAAGTTTGTTGGACGGCTCCAGCCAGCAGCGCCACAACTCGCAGGTGAATCCTGCCGTGAGCGCTGCGATCAGGCTCACGGCGGCCGCGATCCGCGCGTTACAGCGACCGGCCGAGCTTCACGCCGAGGACGAGTCCACTGAGGTTGGTCGCTTCAGACAGGAACGCATGCCGGTAGCCGGCCGTGAGCCCGACGACCGAGTTCCCGGAAACCCGCAGATTCCAGCCGGCCATGAATTGGACCTCGGGCGCCAGGTCGTGGAACTGGTCGCTGACGCGACTGCGATCACCGACGAAGTCGAGCGGGACATTGACCGCGTCGGACAGCTTGGTGCGTGCGTAGACGATCCCCGCCCCGACGCTCGCGTACGTCTCGTGCCGCGCGCCGACCACCGTCCGGCGCAGGCCGACACCTGCGTTCCAGGCCTGGACTCTCGACCGAACGATCTGCGCATCACCGAACAACGCCCCCGCGGCAGGTCCCACTGCCGGGAGGATCGACGCCTGCCCCTGCTGCCCTTGCACCATCCGAAACCCCGCGTATGCGTCCAGACCGAACTGGGCGCCGACGGGGAGCTCCAGCCCGAGCTGCACGAGCGGGCCAAGCTTGTCACCGCCCAGAGCGTTGTTGTCCTCGATGGCGCCCAGAACACCCGTCAACAGGGTCAACCGTGTTTCGGCGGACCGTGGGAATGAGGCGGGCGTCGCGTCCGAGGAGACTGCGTTCCAGCCCGCTGCAGCAGGACGGATCGAGACCACCGCGAGCAGAATGGCAATCGGCAGAGCTGCCGCCGTTCTGACCCGGGCAACCCGTGGATACGAAATCATTCTCTGGCGCATGATCCATCTCCTTCTGATGCCGCACGTGAGGGCGCGCGTCCGACCCTACCGGAACAACAAGCCCACACGCGCGCCGAGAATCAGCCCGCTGAAGTCGTCGAACGTGTCGAGCCAAGTGTAGCGATAGCCGACCTCGAGTCCGATGGTCGCCGACGGCAGCATATTCGCCTCCCAGCCCACCACGAAGTGGACCTCGGGGGCGTTGTCCTGATGATCCAGCTTGTAGGCCGGGGGGGAGCCGTAGCTCCACTCCCAGCGTGCGGACTTGCTGTGCACGAATCCTCCGCCGGCGCCCCACCAGGCCGAGCCGTACCAGGGCTCGGCGTACCGGCGCAGCGTGAGGCCGCCGCTCCAGGCCTCGATGTCGACATGATCGCGGATCGAAGCGAACGCTCCACCGGCGCCATAGCCATGCATGCCGGGCCGGGACTTGTCGGTGTTGTCGACCTTGCGGAACATCCCATAGGGCTCCAGGCTGAATCCGTTCTGGAGCCGGACTTCCAGCCCCGCCTGCACGTAGCCGCCCAGCCGCCAGAAGTCGTAGTTGTAGAAGTGCCCGTAGGAGCCGTAGCCGTAAGGGTAGACGTACCGGTAGCCATCACCGAGCGCGTCGGAGGCTCCATGGAGGCCGCCTGACAGATTGAGCCGCGCCTGCCATGGATGCGCGAGCGCCTCCAGGGCTTCCTTGGAATGGTGTCGACCGTTGCCCTTGTAGAGGCCCCAGGCCGACGCGGTCGAGAATGGGGAGGAGCAGGCGAGGGTTGCGAACAACCCAGCGGCGGCCAAGATCACCGGCCGCATCGCGAGTGGACGTCGCATGTTCGACCTCCCGAGTGGGGGGTCAGGGGCGACTTGCATGGAGGATACTACCTCCGGGCCTCGCCCACAAGCCTCCCTCGTCCGGCAATGCCGGTCACCGACACGACGATCGAGCCAGCCGGCGCCTGCGTGACCCGCGATGGCAGCTCGACCCACGCCGTGCGCGGGTCCCACACCCTTAGCCCATCGTGTCCTTCGAGCTCGGGGGAGCTCAGCGTGGGATGTCCGGACGCGGATGCGCTGAGGGCGAACCGTGCAGACGTCGCCAAGGCGACGATCAGGATTCGCAGGGGAGCGTTCCTGCGAGGCGCGCGAGCCCGACGGTGGCGGATGCCGTCACGACTCCATGCGGCCGGCCTCACCCTGATGGAACTGGGGAGGCCTTTTCTCCAGGAAGGCGGCGATCCCCTCGGCGGAGTCGGTCGAGCTCCAGCACTGCGACTGCGCCTCGCTCTCGTAGTCGAGCATGCTCTCGAGGTCGTAGTGCAGGCTGTTGTAGACGGCGAGCTTGATCAGCCGAACCGCCGTGCGCGGCGCCCGCGCCAGGCGCAGCGCGAGGCGCTCGGTGTGCTCGCGCAGATGCGCCGCCGGCACGACCTGGTGCACCAGCCCGATCTCCTCGGCCATCTCGGCGTGGATGCGCTCGCCTGTCCACATCATTTCCAGCGCGCGGCCGGTGCCCACCAGTCGCGGCAGGAAGAATGTCCCGCCCCAGTCGGGGTGCATCCCGATGCTGATGAAGCTCTCGGCGAACGACGCCTGGTCGCTGGCAACTCGCAGGTCGCAGGCCAGGGCCAGATTGCAGCCGGCCCCTGCGGCCACGCCGTTGACCATGGCGATGGCGGGCTTGGGGAGCTGGTGCAGCACCGTGATCACGCGCCGCCCGGCGTCCAGCAGCGGCCGCAGCCGCTCGAAGCCGGCGTTGTCCTCCTTGAGCGCCGCCATGGTGCGTACGTCCCCGCCCGCACAGAAGGCGCGGCCCGCGCCGGTGATCACCAGCACGTGCGCGGCGTCGTCCTCCTGCACGGCGAGGATGGCCTGCAGCAACTCCTCGCGCATCTCGTCGGCGAAGGCATTGAGCTGCTCGGGGCGGTTGAGCGTGATCCACGCCACGCCGTCCTGGACCTCCAACACGATGTTCTCGAACGCAAGCGGCATCGGCGACTCCCTGCGGCAAGGGGCTGCGGCAGCCCGGGGATTACTCCAGGTCGGTCCAGACGGTCTTGGTTTCGGTGTACGGGAGCAGCCCTTCCTGGCCCAGCTCGCGGCCGAACCCGCTCTGCTTGAGGCCGCCGAAGGGAGCCGACGGGTCGTAGAGGTTGTAGGTGTTGATCCACACCGTCCCGGCGGCCAGAGCGCGCGCCACGCGGTGGGCCCGCGCCACGCTGCGTGTCCAGACGCCGGCCGCCAGCCCGTACACCGTGTCGTTGGCGATGCGGATCGCGTCGGCCTCATCCTCGAAGGGGATGCACGCCACGACCGGCCCGAAGATCTCCTCGCGGGCGATCTTCATGTCGTTGCGCACGCCCGTGAACACCGTGGGTTGCACGAAGTAGCCACCGGTCTCCTGCAGGATGCGTTGGCCGCCCGCCACCAGCTGCGCGCCCTCGCGCTGGCCGGCCTCGATGTAACCCAGCACCGAGCGCAGCTGCTCGTCGCTGATCAGAGGGCCCATGCGCGTGGTCTTCTCCAGCGGGTTGCCCACCACGGTTGCGCTGGCGCGCTCGGCCAGCTGGGCAACCGCCGGCTCGTAGATCGAGCGCTGGATCAAGAGCCGGCTGCCCGCCGCGCAGACCTCGCCCTTGTTGTAGAAGATGCCGGTGAACGCACCCTTGAGCGCGGCCTGCAGATCGGCATCCTCGAAGATGATGTTGGGCGACTTGCCGCCCAGCTCGAGGCTGATGCGCTTGACGCTGCCGGCGGCCTGCGCCATGAGCTGCTTGCCGACCGCGGTCGATCCGGTGAAGGCGAGCTTGTCGATGCCAGGATGGACCGCCATCGCCTGTCCGACCACCGAACCGCGCCCGGGCAGGACGTTCACCACGCCGGGCGGGATGTCCGCCTCCGCCAGAAGGTACCCCAGGCGCAGCGCGGTGAGGCTAGAGAGCTGCGCGGGCTTGAGGAGCGCCGTGCAGCCGGCGGCCAGCGCCGCGCTCAGCTTCCACGACGCCAGCAGGAACGGGAAGTTCCAGGGCGTGATCAACCCGACGACGCCCACGGGCTGCCGCAGCGTATAGACGAACCCCGCGCGCGTGGGGAGGGTGGCGCCCTGGATCTTGTCCGCCCAGCCGGCAAAGTAGCGGTACAGCGCCGCCGCGAAGGGGATCTCGATGCGACTCGAATCGAAGATCGTCTTGCCCGTGTCCAGCGTTTCGAGCAGCCCCAGCTCCTGCGCGTTGGCCTCGATCAGGTCGGCGAGCTTCAGCAGCCGGCGCCCGCGGTCGGCCGCAGCCATCTTCCCCCAAGGCCCCTCATCGAAGGCCTTGCGCGCCGCCGCCACCGCGCGGTCGACATCGGCGGGTCCGGCCGCGGCGATCTCGCACTGCGCCTTGCCGGACGCGGGATTGATCGAGGAGAAACTCTCCTTGGATTGCGGCTGGACGTACTGGCCGTCGATGAACGGGAGCCCGGGGCGGAAGCGCTCCAGCAGGGTCGCGGGTTCGGCCATGGATTTCCTCGGGTGGTGGAATGGTGGGATCGCGTCGCCGGCGTGGCGCGCAGCCGCAATGCCGCGCCGGTCCGCCTGCGGGCCGTGGCCACCGGCCAGGACCACGGGGCACGGCCGCGCGCCGCGGCCGCAACACGGGCATGCTATCAACCGCCTTGGGCAGTGTCAAACCGGCCTCGCCGGACTAAGCTCGCGGCATGCGCATGACCCACGTGTTGATCCAGCACCCGCGCCTGCGCGCGGCAGGGCTGGTGGTGCTGCTGCTGGCTCTGGCCGCGGTCCTGCTGCACCTGCAGGCAGACAAGAGCCTGGTCGCCCTCGTGCTGCTGATCGTCGGGCTGGTCACCAAGGCGTTCACGGCCCTGGTCGGGCTGATCGCTCTGGTGCCGGGCGTGGGGCCCGTGATCGCGCAGGTGATCACTTTGCCGCTCGTGCTGGTGATCAACGGGCTGACGTGGCTCGTGACCTTCATCGCGCTCAAACGCGGCGAGAGGGTCGAGGTCATGCGCGCCCGCGTCATCGCCTGGAGCGTGCTGCTGGGCTTCGTGCTGGGGTTCCTCGCGGGGCGCGCGCTGTAACCCGCGCGCGCGGGCCGCCCGGGAGCTTCCGCGCCCGGCCTGGCGCGGCCACCCAGCCGCCGCGCACCGTCGCGCGGGCAGCGCTGGGCGGCAATGGGCAGGACCGCGCTGCGCGCTACCCCACGACGTCCTCGCCGCCGTCGACGCCGATCACGTTGCCGTTGATGAAGTCGGTGCCGGGCCCGGAGAGGGCGGCGATCGCCCCTGCCACGTCCGCAGGGGTCGTGAGGCGGCCAGTCGGGTTCTTGCGCGCCGCTTCGCTCAGCAGCTGCTCGTGGCCGGGGATCTTACGCAGGGCAGGCGTATCGGTGACGCCGGCGCGGATGGCGTTGGCGCGGATGCCGAACGGCGCAAGCTCGTAGGCCAGCTGTCGGATGTGGCTCTCGAGGGCGGCCTTCGCGCTGGAGACGGCGCCGTAGGTCCGGATCGCGCGGGTGCCGCCGCTGCTGGTCATGGCGAAGATGCGCCCGCCTTCACCCATCAGACGCCGGCTGACGATGGCCTGAGCCCAGTACACGAGGCTGTGGGCCATGACGTCCACGGTCATCTCGAGGTTCTTGCGATTGAGGTCGGCGCGCCCCTCCTCGTCCACATACGGCTTCAGCGTCCCGAAGGCCAGCGAGTGCATCAGGAGCTTGAGGCTGCGCGGGGCCTTCTCGCCCAGCTGTGCGACGAACTGATCGAGGGCCTGCTCGCGCGCCTCGTCGTCGGCCGCGTTGATATTGACGAAGAAGGCCTGACGGCCGGCGGCCTGGATGGCAGCCTTCACCTCTCCCACGTGATCGAGAGTGGCCCGGCGGTCCAGGTGGACTCCGAAGATGTGCATCCCCCGCGTGGCCAGGTGGCGGGCAGTAGCCTCTCCGAAACCACTGCTCGCCCCCAGGATCAGGGCCCAGCGGTCTCTGAGGGTGTCGGCATGGGGATCCACGTCGCGCCTCCTTCCGGGGGTGATCGCTTGCCATGGCGCCGCGAGGCCGCCCGGCGATGGCGACCAGTCTAGCCTCCAGGCCGCCACCCGCCAACCGCCACCCCGGGATCCCCCGCCGTCGGCTGCCTCGCTCGAAGCCGAGCACTTGCGTCGCCGGCCGCAGGCAGCCCCACTTGCGCGACCTGCTCTTGGGAGAGGGGCTGTGCTCATCCGCACAACGTCTGGCTCTGGAGGAGGCCCGGCGCTACTCTACGGCGCGCCCGCTCCGGCTCGGGCCGGCCGGGGGCGAGGCGGGAGGTCTTCTTGGGTGACCTTGCGCGCGTCGAGCTGACGATCCGGGGCAGGGTGCAGGGAGTGGGATTCCGTTGGCATGCGGCAGACACCGCCCGTCGCCTGTGCCTGCGCGGGTGGGTGCGCAATGAGCCCGCGGGAGACGTCTTCATCGTGGCCCAGGGAGAGCGGGAGGCCCTGGAGTCGCTGGTGGCCTGGTGCCACATCGGGCCGCCCTCCTCGCGTGTCGATGCCGTCCTGATCCACTGGGTCACCCCCGCCGAGGACCTCGGAAGCGGCTTCCGCATCCGATCCGGCTAGCGCGTGGCTCCCGAGCGTTGCCGAGGCAATCGCCCCCGTGGTCGGGAGCCGCGGCGGGGCCGCGCAGCCGCGCCGGCGCGCACGGCGGCGGCCCCCCGTTGTGGCCGCGGGCGCGCGCCGTGGGGTGGTGGGCGGTAGGATCGCGATTCGCTGATCGGTCCCGGCGTGCACGCCCGGGCCTCCCCCTTGGCGATCGCCGGCGGTGGCTCCCCATGAACACGACGATGAGAGCATTCCCCGACTCAACCGAGGCAGCAGTGCTTCGGGTGGCTCTGGTGGCTCGTGGGGCGTGCGTTACGGGTGGAGAGGTGAGCTTCTTGTCGCTGGCGAGGGCCTTGCCTCCTCCCTACACCGCGCAGCTGTGGATCACCGAGCCCGGGGAGCTGGAGCTGCAAGCGCAGGAGCGCGGGCTGCCGTGCGTGCGGTCGGAAGGGGGGATGCTCGACTGGCGGCGCCCGGCAAAGCTGCTTGCGCGCATCGCGCGCGTCACGCGGGCGCTGCGCCGTGCCCAAGTGGACTTGGTGCACGTCAACAGTCCCATGGAGGCGCCGGCGTTCATCGCGGCCGCGCGCCTATGCCGCCTGCCGTGCGTCGTGCACGTGCGCATCGCGTGCGACCGGCGGTTCCTGCGCCGGCAGGGACTGCCGCTGGCCGATGCCGTCGTGTTCAACAGCGCATCCCTGCGCGCGCAAGTCGGATGGGCCGCCGCCACCGTGATCCTCGACGGTACCGATCCGCCCCCTGCTCTGCCGCCGCAGCGGCGGCTCGCCCTGCGGCAGGAGCTGGGCGTGCGCGACGACGAGCTGCTGCTGGGGCAGCTGGGGCAGGTGATCCCGATCAAGGGCATCGACCTTTCGCTGGAGGCGGTGGCGACGCTGCGCAAGCGTGGCCGGGCTGTGCGTCTGGCGGTGGTGGGGGAGGACACGCAGATGCACGGCGAGTACGCGGCAATCCTCCAGCGCATGGCCCTGGGGCTGGGGATCGCCGCGCACGTCGCGTTCACGGGCTACCGCCGCGACGCCGCGCAGCTGCTGGGCGCCTTCGATCTCGTGCTGTGCCCGTCGCGGGTGGAGCCCTTCGGCCGGGTGCTGATCGAGGCGATGGCGTGCGGCGTCCCCGTGATCGCCGCGCGTGTGGGCGGCATCCCCGAGGTCATCCGCGACGGAGTGGACGGGATGCTCGTCGCCGCGGAAGATGCCCCTGCGCTCGCGGCCGCCATCGATGTGCTGTTGGCCGATCCGCAGAGGCGCCGGGCCATGGGTGAGGCCGGGGGCCGGAGCGCGCGTGGGGAGTTCGCCAGCGCGCTATACGCGCAGCGGATGGCCGCGCTCTACGATCGGGTTGCGGCACCCTACCTCTCCTCGCCGCGTCCGGCGCAGGCCGGGGTGGCCGCGTCGCGTGAGGATCTGTCACATAGTCCACAGCCGTGACCCTGAGCTATCATCAGCGTCGGCGGGTCCCGATCGGCGCCAGCCTTCGTGAGCAGCGCGGACTCGCGCCGCTCACGATGCTCGAGCACCAGCTGCCGAAGGCCTCGATCGCCGTGCGACTGTGCGAGTCCGATTCCGGCCGCTCGACGAAGGAGTGGGGCACGTACAGAATGAGGGGCCAGTCGGGCCCGAGCGGGGGACTCCTCCACGGGGAGTCCCTGAGGGCGGATGGGGAGGCTGTGGCGGATCCAACCGCCGACCTCACGCGTCGCGCGCTGGCCGGGATCGCGTCGCACCGGTCGCCCGTTGCGCTGAGTGTGCGGCCCGCGACCCGGCTCGACGGGCGTTTGCCCTGCGGAGCCCGCGCCGACGCCGGAGCCCACCCATGAACATCCTCGCCATCACCCACCGCACGCCGCTGCCGCCCAACAAGGGCGACCGCATCCGCAGCTTCAACCTGCTCTCGCGCCTGGCCCGCGAGCACGAGATCTGGCTGGGGTGCGTCGACGACAGTGGCACCGAGGAGCAGACCCACGCCGGTCTGGCCGGCTTCTGCGAGGCCCACGCTGTGTTCAGACTGAGCCCGCTGCGCCGCTACGCCGGCGCGGCCCACAGTCTGCTCGCGCGTGAGCCCCTGACCCTGGGCTGGTTCCACCATCCGATGCTCGGCCACCAGCTGCGGGCATGGGCGAACGCGGTCCGCTTCGACGTCGCGTACGTCTGCAGCAGCTCGATGGCGCCGTACTGGCTGGCGCTGCGAGCGCAGAGCGGACTGCCCGCGGTCATGGACTTCATCGACGTCGACAGCGAGAAGTGGGCCCAGGTCGCCCGCTACACGCACTCGCCCATGCGGTTGATCTACGCCCGCGAGCACCATCGTCTGGCGGCGTTCGAGCGCGCGACGGCCCAGGCCGCCTTCTGCAGCGTCTTCGTGAGCGAGGCCGAGGTCGCGATCTTCCAGGCCAAGGTCGCGCCGGGGCTGCCGGCGGAGGCGCTCAGCGTCGGGGCCGACGAGGGCTACTTCACCCGGCCCCAGATCGTGCGCAAAGCGGACCCGCCGCGCATGGTGTTCGTGGGCGCAATGGACCACGAACCCAACGTCGACGCCGTGGTCCATTTCGCCAATGACATCCTCCCGCTGGTGCGCCTGCAGCTGCCGACAGCGCAGTTCGTCGTGGTCGGAGCGCATCCGTCCGCGCGCGTGAAGGCACTGGCGAGCCGGCCGGGGATCCGCGTGACGGGCTGGGTCGAGGACGCGCGCACCTATCTGTGGGAGGCGAGCGTGGCCGTCGTTCCGATGCGCGTGGCGCAAGGGACGCAGACGAAGGTGATCGAGGCGATGGCGGCCTCGTTGCCCGTGGTTGCCTCGTCGCTGGCCACACGGGGGCTCGGTGAGCCGCGCGGCCCCCACGTGCGGGTTGCGGACGACGCGCGGAGCTTCGCCTCCGCGGTGGTGGAGCTCATTGTCGATCCACAGTCGGCCCGCGCCCAGGCAGACGCCGGCGTGGACATGGTGCGACGCTTCCACAGCTGGGAGGCCTCGGCGCGGCAGCTCGCCGCCTTGCTCGAGCGCGCCGCCGCCAGCCGCAGCGCCGGCGTGGCGCAAGGTGCACCGTGAGCGGATCCTCGCCGCCTCCAGCTCAGCCTTCGCCGCTCTCGTCGCAGCGTGCGGCGGCGGAGCCGCTCGTGCGCGAGCCGCTCTCCGCCGCCGGCGGCGGAGCACCGCCATGCATCCTCACCCTGGACGTGGAGGAGTGGTTCCACGCGCACAACTATGCCGCGAAGGTGGACGCGGCGAGCTGGGAGGGACGCGCCCGCCGCGCGCACGAAGGCGTGGACCGGCTGCTGGCGTTGTGCGACGAACTGCGGATCGCGGCCACCTGGTTCATCCTCGGCTGGCTCGCGGAGCGCGAGCCGGGGATCGTACGCCGGATCGCAGCGGCCGGGCATGAGATCGGCTGCCACACCTACGCCCACCCCGTGGCCTACGAGCAGACCCCCGAGCAGTTCCGCGCCGACACGCGCCGCGGCCGGGACGCCGTCGGGACGGCGTGCGGGCGCGCACCCGTGGCGTTCCGGGCTGCGAGCTTCACGATCGTGCGGCGCAATTACTGGGCGCTGGAGGTCCTGCGCGAAGAGGGCTTCCGCATCGACAGCAGCCTGTTTCCGGTGCGCCATCCGCGCTACGGCAATCCGCGGGGCCCGCGCGAGCCGTTCATCCTGGGCCCCCGCCGCGAGGACGGATTGCTCGTGTTGCCGATGACGACCCTGCGCGTCGCCCGCACCAACCTCGCCTTCTCGGGCGGGGGCTACTTCCGCCTGCTACCGCTCCCCGTGTTGCGTGCCTGCGCGCGGCGGGTGCGGGGCGGGCAGCGCGAGCCGGTCATCTTCTACTTCCACCCGTGGGAGCTCGACCCCTACCTGCCCGACGTCGATCTCGGGGCGCTGCAGAACCTGCGCAGCCAGGGCGGCAAGCGGGACCTGCATGGCAAGTTGACCCGCGCGCTGGCGTCGCTTCCCATGACGACGCTGGGAGCCTGGGCCGAGCAGCTGCGCCCCCACCTGCCCCTGGTCGCTCGGACCGGGGATCTACCGGGCTGAGGTCACTGGGCGCGCGGCCCGGGTGGGCCGCGCGGTTGACCGTTCCGGCTGGCGCGCGTTGCGTCCGAACCTGGCGCGCCGGCCCGCCCGACCGGTGGCCGCCGGCTCGGTGGATCACCCGGCGCCGCCACTAGAGGGCATTTCGCGGCAGCGGGGACCGCGCTTGCACCTCGACCACCCTGCGCCGGCCGCCGGGGGCTGTCCCGCGGCGGGAGCGGGGGAAACTCCGCCAGCGTCGCGGGTGTGGACCCACCGATTCAGCGCCGTCTGGGTTGAAGCTCTTACTGCGGGAAAGTCTCTAAACAAATCCCATTACGAAAGTTATGGGGTCGTCGCCCGTCGGGCCGCTGCCGAGGCACGCCGGCTGCGCTATGGGCAGGCACGGTCCGGGGGGACCGGCTGAGGTCAGGTTCGAGATGTCCAGGCGCAACCCACTTTTCGCCCTGCTGGCTTCCCAGGACGGCATCGGCATGGTCAGTGCAATGCTCGCCCTGAGCCTGCTCGCCGTGTTCGCGCTCGCCGCCGCGCACCTGGCCGTCGATGAGCGCCGCGGGGCCTTCAATGAGTTCGTCCGGTCCGGCGCGTTCTTGTCGGCCGACTCGGGTGGCGAGGCGGCGGTGAACTGGCTGCTGGTGCGCAGCAAGCCGGTCCCGATCGTCGATTTCGCCAGCAAGCGGGTCACCGCCAGCGCCACGCAGACCCTGCACGGCACGCAGCGCTACGACTTCGATATTCGGTTCATGCAGACGCGGCCCCGAGCCGGCTACGACCTGAGCCACATGGACTACATCTACGGCGTCGACTCCCGCGGGCAGGCCAGCCGCCAGGGCAGCAGCAACATCGCGCTGGTCGTGCACAAGCTCGGCCGCGCTGGCCACCAGGGGTTCTAGAAATTGTCGGACAGGCTCCCTGACCAGGGTCCCGGGAAGGGAGCCAGCCACACCAGGAGCAAGGCCATGGACATCCGCCACCCCTCATTCCGACGACTCACGCCTGTCGTCCTTGCCGCGGCCGGGCTCTGGCTGAGCCCGCCGCAGCGCGTGGGGGCGCAGCAGTGCGACGTCCCGCTGATGGTGACGCAGGGCGTCGTGCCGCCTAACGTGCTGATCATCCTCGACTCCTCGGGGTCCATGCGCGAGGCCCTCACCCACCCGGACTACGATCCCAGCGTCGCGTGGAGCGGCAACTTCACTGCGATGACCGCCTACAGCGTGGCGGTCACCGGGAGCTACACGCCGAACTCGTTCAACAGCGCCTGGCCGAGCAGTCCCTCGGCTCCGCTGGTTGCGTGCGAGCTGGGCCAGGCCGGCCGCTACCTGGGCAATTACCTGAATTGGATCTTCTTCCACGCCACCGCCGCCCAGCTCGCAGCGCTGCCGCAGATCACGAAGATCGAGTCGGGCAAGGCCGCGGTGCAGGCCATCCTCGCGCAGTCGACCGGGCTGCGCTACGGCCTCATGCGGTTCAACGGCGATACGGGCGGGACGTTGGTCTCACCGCTGGGGAGCTCCGCGAGCGCGATCTCGTCCGCGATGGCCGGGATACTGGCCGACAGCTGGACGCCGTCGGCCGAGACGATGGTGGATGCGCTGAACTACTTCAAGAGCACCGGCGCGGGAGCGCCGATTGAGTTCGCGTGCCAGGAGAATTTCATCGTCTTCGTGACCGACGGATATCCAACGCAGGATCTGAACGTTCCGTCCTGGATCGGCGATGCCGACCACGATGGCCTCGACCCGGGCAACTGTGCCAGCATCGGCGCGCCCGAGCCCAACTCCAGCAACTGCTCGGGCTGGCTCGACGATGTCGCGTACTACCTCGCGCACACCGACCTGCGCTCGGACATGGCAGGCGCCCAGCACGTCCATACTTATACGATCGGCTTCGGCATCGACGCCCCGCTGCTGGTGTCAACGGCTGCGAATGGCGGCGGCACGTACCAGTCGGCGTGGGACACCGAGACCCTGGCAGCCAGTTTGGGAACGGTGGTGGGCAACATCGTGAGCCGCGTGTCCGCTGGCGCCGCCGTGGCCGTTGTATCTACCGAGCAGCAGACCGGCGGGCACGTCTACCGCGGCAAGTTCCTCCCGGGGAGCTGGCGCGGCTACCTCGAGGCGTACGCGTTGCCGCTGACCCAGTCGGCACCGCCGGTCTGGGAGGCAGGGGCTCTCCTGAGCTCGCGCTCGCCCAGCGACCGGGTGGTCTTCACGTTCCACAACGGGCAGACGCTGGATTTCGTGCCGGGCAGCGCCGACCAGCTCAAGGACGCGCTGGGTGCCGCCAACCCGACCGAGGCCCAGAACATCATCAGCTACGTGCTCGGCGAGGACCTGCCGGGCTACCGTGACCGCGGTGGCTGGAAGTTGGGGGACATGGTCAGCTCGACCCCGCTGGTCGTGGGCGGACCTGCCGAGTTCCATCTCGACGAGAGCTACCAGCAGTACCTGGCCGATCAGAGCGATCGCGTCAACATGATCTACGTCGGTGCCAACGATGGCATGCTCCACGCCTTCGTGGCTGCCACGGGGGACGAGCTATGGGCCTACGTGCCGCAGGCGGCGCTGGGTAAGCTGGTCAAGCTCACCGACCCCGCCTACTGCCACCAGGCGTTCGTGGACCTCAGCCCCGTAGCCTACGAGCTGAAGCTCGGCGGAACCTGGCGCACCGTGATCGTCGGCGGCCAACGCACGGGCGGCGATGCCTACTTCGCCATCGACGTCACCGATCCCTACGCACCGCAGGTGATGTGGGAGACCGCGGTCCCGGACATCCGCTCGTCGTTCACCGTTCCCACCCTGGTCCGCACGCACGTCGGTACCTTCCTGTGGACGGGCAGCGGCCCGGACCCGGGCGGCACCGCTTCCATCGCCGTACTGGACATGGAGGACGGCTCGCTGGTGTACACCGCGACCACTGGGGAGCAGCACACCAGCACGAACATGTGCACGGCGGCCAGCGTCTACGACGCCGACTGGGATGGCTACGCCGACTTCGTCTACCAAGGCGACCTGTCGGGCACGCTCTGGCGTTGGGACGTGCGGGCGAGCGAACCCACGGACTGGCCGGCTGCTCCGCTCTTCGTGGGCGATCAGCCCATCCAGGCGCGCCCCACGCTCGCCATGGGGCCCGACGGCGATCTGCTCGTCTACTTCGGCACCGGCCGCTACGTCGAGGGCGGCGATCTGGCCGACACCAGCGCGCAGGCCTTCTACTGCGTGCGCGATGACGGGACCTTGACCGGGCGCACGCCGCAGGATCTCGTGGACCAGACGGGCTCGATCCACGACGTCATGGACGCGCCCGGCTGGAAGCTGGACCTGGTGCAGGCGCCAGGGGAGCGCGTCGTCGAGGCCGCCAGCGTGGTCGAGGGCGTGCTCTACTTCACGTCGTTCGCGCCCAGCTCGACGGCCTGCGAGGGCGGCGGTCACTCCTGGCTCTACCATGTCGACTACCGCGACGGCAGCTCGCCCTCGGCCGATACAACCCAGGACCGCGCCGCGGATCTGGGGGAGGGCGTCGCCTCCAAGGCGGTCGTCCAGATCGAGGAGTCGCAGGTGCTCGTGCAGACCAGCGACGCGCGGATCAACCTGCTGGACATGAACGCCCAGCCCCGCCGGCTGACGGTGGAGGCCTGGAAGGAAAAGTTCGACTGACGCGCGGCCGGCTCCGCACGCCCGCGGCAGGCACGCGACCGCAGGAGAAAGGACACGCCATGATCGCCCAGCCGTTGCCCCGCTCCCTCTTCGCCGGCGTTGCGGCCACGCTGGCGGCCGCATTGCTGATGCTGCCGGCCCAAGGCACCGCGTCCAACCGGATGCGTCTGGAGCGCGCCCGCGCGGCCTCCCCCAACGAGGCCGCCGTGGAGCGGCAGAACGCGTCCGCGGCGCGCGCGGCCGGCGCGCCGGCCGTGCGGCTGCAGGGACAGCTCGCCTACAGCTCGCGCGACGGGCTCACGCTGGATGGCGAGCCCGTGTTCGTGGGACTGCAGACGGGGTTTTTCCCCATCGGCGACCGGGACCTCACCACGGATCCCAGCGGGCTCGACGGCGTGCAGGCCACGGTGTTCGGGCGCAAGCTCTCAAGGGGCGTGCGCGCCACCCTGCTGATCTTCCACGCGGCCTCCACGGGCAGCGGCCTGGCGAGCCTCGCAGAGCGTTCCACCGAGATCGACCCGAGCGACAGCGACCCCAACGCCGGCACGTATCGGCAGGATGCGCCGCGCTAGCGGCCGCGCGGCGGCGGTTCTAGACTGCGGGGCACGCCGTACGGCATGCCCCGCCGTCGTGTCACCGTGAGCCGCAGACCACGCACATCAGCTCCCCTCGCCCCCGCAGGCGCGCCCGGCCCGGCCGCCCTGCCGGACGCGCTCCGCCCGCTGCGCGGGCGCGGCGCGGTGACCAATCGCACCGGGCGGTTCGAGGCGCGTGATCGCATCGGCGTCGACGACGGATGGGGCACGGTGGAGGCAGAGGCGCCGCGCCTGGCCACCACCGTCACGCCGGAGCGCACACGCGACCCTTTCGCTCGCAACGACTCACCCGACGTCCCGTTCGACCGCTCGATCAACCCGTATAAGGGTTGCGAGCACGGCTGCGTCTACTGCTTCGCACGGCCCACCCACGCCTACCTGGGGCTGTCGGCGGGGCTCGACTTCGAGACGCGGATCTTCTCCAAACCGCAAGCTCCCGCGCGCCTGCGGCAAGCCCTCGCGCGCAAGGGCTACCGTCCCCAGGTCGTGGCCCTGGGGGCCAATACCGATCCCTACCAGCCGGCCGAGCGCGACCTGCGCATCACCCGCGCGCTCCTGGAAGTGCTCGCCGCGCACCGGCACCCCGTGGCGATCGTGACCAAGTCGCAGCTCGTGCTGCGCGACCTCGACCTGCTCGTCCCGATGGCGCAGCAACGGCTGGCCGCCGTGATGATCTCGGTGACGACCCTGGACCGCGAGCTGGCGCGCCGCATGGAGCCGCGAGCGACCAGCCCCGCTGGCCGGATCGAGACCATGCGTCGCCTGGCGGCGGCGGGGGTGCCGGTGGGAGTGCTCGCGTCGCCGGTCGTCCCCGGGCTGACCGATGCGGAGCTGGAGGGAATCCTCGAATCTGCCGCGCAGGCCGGCTGCCGCACCGCCGGCTACATCCTGTTGCGGCTGCCCGGTGAGGTGCAGGGGCTCTTCAGCGAGTGGCTGCGCGCGCACTATCCGCGCAAGGCCGACAAGGTGCTCGGCCTGCTGCGCGAGATGCGCGATGGAAGGCTCTACCGGCCCGGGTTCGGCACGCGGATGACCGGCACGGGGCCCAGCGCACAGCTGCTGGCGCAACGCTTCGACCTGGCGCGCCGCCGCCTGGGCCTCGACGAGCACGAGGCCTTCGCGCTGGACGTCACGCGTTTCCGCGTTCCACCGCGTCCGGGGGAGAACCTGGAGTTGTTCGGCGACCCGCAGTCCTGACCCGCGTTGGGCGCCGGCCGGACTGGGCGCACCGGCCGGGGCAAGTGCCCAGGTCGACGCGAGCGCACCGGCGTGGCGTTGCCCTGTCTAATGGCGGTACCACTCCACGCGGCGATCCGCCAGCACGTCGTTGTGCTCGGTGACGCGCTTGTCGCGCGCCTGCGCTGGATCAATCTCCACGCGCAGGACGCCATCCTCGGCTTCGCCGAGCTGGCCGAGGCGCCGGCCCTTGGGATCGACCACCTGGCTGCGCCCCAGGTAGCCGATCTTCAGCCCGCCACCGCGGTCTTCCACACCCCAGCGGTCGCAGGTGGCGGTGAACACGCAATTCTCCAGCGAGCGCGTCACCATCCCATCCGGGCAGAAGGGCTGCACCAGGTTGCTTGGATGCAGGATCACCTCAGCGCCTTGGAGCGCCAGCGTGCGCGCCGCCTCGGGGAAGCGCCAGTCGAAGCAGATCATGAGCCCCAACCGCGCGCCGCGGAATTCGACCACCGGCAGCTCCTTGTCGCCGGCCTCGAAATGGAGCTTCTCCCGATCGAACAGATGCAGTTTGCGGTAGTGCGCCAGCACGCCCTGGGGCCCCACCAACACCGCGCTGTTGTAGAGCCGCTCGTGGTCGCGCTCGGGCCACCCAGCGGCGATGGCCGCGTTGAGCTCACAGGCCCAGATGCGCAGGCGCCTCAGCGTGGGGCCCCCATCCAGCGGCTCCGCCAACTGGGCCGCCTCGGCGCGGTCGCGGAACAGATACCCCGTTGCGAACAGCTCGGGCAGGACGTAGACGTCCGCCTTGGGTCCGCGCAGCAGCGCCTCGGCAGCATTCAGGTTGCGCTCCACCTCGCCGAACGCGGGATTGGTCTGGACGAGGGCCAGCCTCATGCGAAGTCCTCCTTGGGCGACGAAGCGCAGCGGCGGCGCTCCACCTCCGTGAGAATGCGCTGCTCGAGCGCGTCGATCATGCGTTGCAGCGTGAAGCGCTCGCGCACCCGGTGGCGCGCGGCGCTCCCCATGGCTGCGCGCAACTGTGCGTCATCGAGCAGCCGGGCGAGGGCGCGGCCGAGCCCGGCCTCATCGCCGGGCGCGGCCAACAGTCCCGTCACGCCGTCCTCAACGACCTCGGGCGTACTGCTGGCAGCGTACGACACGCACGGCTTGCCCGCAGCCATGGCCTCGGCCAGGACGTAGCCGAATCCCTCGATCAACGAGGGCAGCACGAAGAGATCGATGGCGGCGAACCAGGGGGCGATGGGATCGACGAAGCCACTGAAGCGCACCCGGTCCGCCAGCCCCAGCTCCACCGCCAGGCGCCGCAGGCGCTCCTCCTGTGGGCCGGAGCCGGCGATGGCGAGCAGCCACGGTCGCTGCTGGAGCCCGCTCGTCGCCAGCACGCGCAGCAGTCGGTCGCAGCGCTTGCGCTCCACGAGCTGCCCGGCGAATCCCAGCACCGTGACACCAGCAGGCACAGCAAGTTTGGCCCGCCATGCGGACCCACCCGCGTGTTCGTAGACTGCGGGATCGATCCCCTTGTACATCACGCTCACGCGCTCGGGCCGCAGCCACCGTGCCGACGCGAGCGTGGTGCGGCGCGTGGCCTCGCTATTGGTGATCACGTGGTCCGCTACGCGGTTGTAGAACAGGCGGTAACGCAGTCGGTCCTTCAGGGGGTCGTCGCACTCACGGCTGTGCAGCACCGCGATCCGGCGGCCGCAGAGCCGCGCCGCGAGGCCGGCCGTGCGCAGGTCCTTGTCGTAGGTCGTCACCACCGCGTCGACGGGCGCGCGGCGCAGCAACCGGGCCAGCGGCAGGACGGTCCACGGCGCCGCGTCGGTGCGCATGGTCAGCTCGCGCACGGGCAGGCCCACAGCGCGTGCGCGCTGGGCGAGGAGCGCTCCCCTGTGGGTCTGGACGGTCACGGCATGTCCACGCTCGCGCAGCCCGACGGCGGCATCGAGCACGAAGCGCTGCGCGCCCGCCAGGACGCGCACGGAGTCGGCGAACAGCAGGCGGAGACCGGGGGTTGCGTTGGGCATGGTCGGGTTCGGGCGCTCCGCCGCTGGTGCGAGGCTACGCTGGACGTTTCGGCGATCGCGGACGCGGTACACCTCCCCCGACGTCCCCGCCGGGGCTGCCCGCGGGCCAAGTCACGCGCGAGGATCAACTTAGTCTCGCGCGCAGCGCGCCGGCAATGGAGGAAGCAGCGCCCCGTTGCTGCGAGTGGACCCCCCCACTACACTGCCATGACCCTCGGCAGGGGCTACCCCTTCCGCACCGTGGCATCAGCTCGAACCCCAACCTACCGGAGCCTGGGCAGCGATGACGGAGACCGTGCGCGAAACCCTCGAGGTGGACGTCCTCTTCGTGGGTGCCGGACCGGCCAACCTGGCCGGGGCGTACCGCCTCGGCCGGCTGGTCGCCGAGCACAACCAGCGCGGTGAGAGTCCCAAGCTCGAGCCCATGATCGCAATGATCGAGAAGTCCGCCGAGGTCGGCCAGCACGTCCTCAGCGGCGCCGTCCTCGATCCGCGCGCCCTCGACGAGCTCATTCCCGACTTCCGCGCTGGTGACGGCCCGTTCCATCAGCTGGTCACCGGCGACACCGTGCTGCTGCTGACCCGCCGCGGCAAGCTCAAGCTGCCGATCGTCCCGCCGCCGCTGCAGAACCACGGCAAGTACGTCGTGAGCCTGGGGGACGTCGTCCGCTGGCTGGCGCCCCAGGTCTCCGACATGGGCGTGCAGATCTTTCCAGGATTTCCCGGAGTTGCCATGCTCTACGACGGCACGCGCGTGGTGGGGGTGCGCACCGGTGACAAGGGGATCGACAGCAAGGGGCAGCGCAAAGGCAACTTCGAGCCCGGCATCGATCTGCGCGCGAAGGTCACGGTGGTTGGGGAGGGGGCACGCGGCAGCCTCTGCAAGGAGCTGTTTGCGCGGCTGGGGCTGCACTCATCCGTCCAGCCGCAGCTCTACGCCATCGGGGTCAAGGAGCTGTGGGAGGTTCCCGCAGGCCGCATCCGGGCGGGCAGCGTCGTGCACACGCTGGGCTATCCGCTCAAGAGCGAGGAGTTCGGCGGCGCTTTCCTGTATGCCATGAGCGAGACACAGCTCTCGCTGGGGCTCGTCATCGGGCTGGATTACAAGGACCCGTTCCTCGATCCCCAGGAGCGCCTGCAGCAGCTGAAGGGCCATCCGTTCTTCAAGACGATCCTGGCCGGCGGCAAGCTCCTGCACTACGGGGCCGCCACCCTCCCGGAGGGCGGATACTACTCGCTGCCGAAGCTGTGGGCCGACGGCGTGCTGGTGGTGGGGGACTCGGCCGCGTTCCTGAACGGAATGCGGCTGAAGGGGATCCATCTGGGCATGAAGAGCGGCATGCTGGCGGCCGAGACGATCTACGAGGCGCTGTGCAAGCGAGACTTCTCCGCAGCGACGCTGGCAGGCTACGAGCGTCGCTTCCAGCAGAGCTGGGCCAAGCAGGAGCTCTGGAAGGCGCGCAACTTCCACCAGGCGTTCGCGGGCGGGCTGTACGCCGGGCTCGTCCACGCTGGGCTGCAGCTGCTCACCGGCGGCCGCGGATTGCGCGACCCGTGGCGCGTGCCCGCGGGCCACGAGCACATGCGCACGGTCCAGGAGTATTACGGGCGGCCCTACGCGCGCGCGGCCGGCGGCGCGGGCGCTGCGCCCGACAAGCTAAAGTGCGACGGAACGCTCGCCTTCGACAAGCTCACCGACGTCTATCACAGCGACACCAGCCACGAGGAGAACCAGCCCTGCCATCTCGTGGTGCGCGACCTCGACCTGTGCCACGACCGCTGCACGCGCGAGTACGGCAACCCCTGCCAGCACTTCTGCCCCGCGAGCGTCTACGAGTGGCTTCCCCAGGAAGGCGGCGGGCAGACCTTCCAAATCAACTTCTCCAACTGCGTGCACTGCAAGACCTGCGACATCATGGACCCCTACCAGATCATCGATTGGACGACGCCAGAAGGTGGTGGCGGCCCGCGGTACGTCCACATGTAGACGGTACGCTTCGGGAAACAGCACGCCGCGACTGGCCCGAAGCCGGCCACCCAACATGCGTCCATCCGCCTGCGCGCGGGGGTCTTGGTACTGGGAACCGAGCCTCCGCTGGCGCGACATCTCGATGTGCAGCAAGCACTTGCCAGGTTCACCGCGCAAAGTCCCTCGGTTCGGTGCGGCGCTTGCAACCGCCCGCGCGCCGGGACCGCACGGCGCAGGCCGCTGCGTCCCATCCCACTGGTACCTCAGGAGGTCCCGATCATGGGTTTTCGCAGTGAGGGCAGGAGCACGCTGCTCGTCGTCGTCGTGGCCGCTGGGGCGTTGCTGGGAAGCCTGCCGTCCAGCGCCAGCGCCGCCGGTCCGGAAGACCTGGACGCGTTCGCGCGCGCGCTCACCACCGGCAAGGTGAGCGTAGACCTGCGCTACCGGGCCGAGAGCGTCGACCAGAAGGGCGCGACCGAGGGCGCCCTGGCATCGACGGTGCGGGCCAGGCTCGGCTATCAGACAGCCCCCTTCGCCAACTTCTACGCCTACGCCGACATCGAGGCGATCGCGAACGTCGGGGACGATCGGTACAACAGCACCGCCAACGGGCGCACCGACCTGCCGCTGGTGCCCGATCCCCAGGATACGGAGGTCAACCAGGCCTACGTTTCGTGGTCGGGTATCCCCAACACATCGCTTCAGCTCGGCCGCCAGCGCATGATCCTCGACAATTCGCGCTTCATCGGCAACGGCGGCTGGCGCCAGAACGAGCAGACCTTCGACGCACTGACGTTGCACACCAGCCCGCTGCCGAACCTCACGCTCTTCGCCGCGCACGTCACCAACGTGAACCTGTCCTATGGGGAGCACAACCCCAACCAGAACCTGGCAAACCTCGACGTCTCGAGCGAGCTGTTCAACCTCGCGTACAAGACCCCGATCGGGACGGCGACGGCCTACGCCTATCTCGTCAACATGCAGCATCTACCCCAGTCCTCGCACCGGGACCTGGGCTTGCGCTTCAACGGACAAGCGTCGCTGCCGGGCGGGTTCAAGGCACTGTACACCGCCGAGTACGCCGCGCAGGGCAAATACGCCGACAGCGACCCGCGGATCAACGCGTCCTATTACTTCGGTGAGTTCGGCGTCGGCATCGGCAAGTGCACGCTGAAGGTGGGCCGCGAGCTGCTCAGCTCGTTCGCCGGGGACTACTCGTTCCAGACGCCGCTCGCCACGCTCCATAACTTCAACGGCTGGGCCGACAAGTTCCTGACGACGCCCAGCGACGGGCTCGAGGACGTCTTCGCCGGGGCGCAGGCCTCGATCGCGTCCTTCGGTTTGACCGGCGTCTACCACCAGTTCAAGGCCAACAACGGCGGTGCCGAGTACGGCACCGAGATCGACGTGGCGCTCGAGCGCACTTTCCACGAGACGTACACCGCCAGCGTCATGTACGCCGCGTACGACGCCAAGACCTACGACACAGGCACCAACAAGCTCTGGGTCACCCTCGGGTTGAAGCTCTAGCAGCTCGCTCTACACTCTGGCCGCGAGGGGATGGCCGGCCGTGGCGACTGCTGCGGCCGGCCGTTTCGTTCTGGGAAGGCGGCGGCCGGCCAGCGGGTGGACGCCTTCCGCGCTTCTGCATGACGAAGCGCTGCGCGCGGGGTAGCCTGGGCGCCGCAGCTCCCCTGGCCCGACCCGCACGCGGCCGAAACGCCATGAACCCGGCTTCCCCTCGCCTGCAATCGCTGGACGCCTTCCGCGGGCTGACGATCGCGGCCATGCTGCTGGTCAACAACCCCGGTCTCTGGGCCGAATCGGCCGGCTACGCGCAGCTGCGCCATGCCGCCTGGAATGGCTGGACCCTCACCGACGCGATCTTCCCGTTCTTCCTGTTCATCGTCGGTGTCTCGATGGCCCTGTCATTCGAGCGCCGGCTCGCGCAGCCTGGTGAGCGCTCTGCCCTGCTGCGCCACGTGGCCGGGCGCGCTGCGGCGCTGGTGGTGCTCGGGTTGTTCCAGAGCCGTTTCCCCTTCCTGCAACGCTCACCGCAGGGCTTCTGGGCAGAGCTGGCGGCGGTCGGCCCGGCTGGCGTCGCGCTGCGAGGCGCGATCGTTGCGCTCGTGCTCGCCGCCGCCGCGCTGTTGTCCGCGCAGACGCACCGGCGGCGGTGGGCGCGGCTGCTGGCGATGGCGGTCTTCGTTGCGGCGGCTTCGCTTCCCTGGGCGCGCGCCGGCGATCTGCAGTGGCTCGGCCGGCAGCTCGCCGAGTCGCGCGTTCCGGGCGTACTGTTCCGCATCGGGATCTGCTCGCTCGTGGCCGCGGCCATCGGCTTGACCAGCCCGCAGTCACGCCGCCTGGTCACTTGGATCGCCGTGCTGCTGGGCGGATATGCGGTCTGGATGCTGTACGTTCCGGTTCCGGGCTTCGGCCGGCCGGACCTGAGCATCGATCTCGCAGCGGCGTCCCGGGCAGCCCCCCCGGTGCTGCCGAACTGGTGCGCTTGGGTGGATGCGCGCGCGTTCGGCACCCGCTGCTACCAGACCGTGCGCGATCCGCACACTGGGGCGATGCTGTGGGGGTTCGATCCCGAAGGACTGGTGAGCACGATCCCTGCGATCGCGACCGTGCTCATGGGTGTGCTCTGCGGGCGGGCCCTGATCGGTGGCCTGACCCAAGTGCGGCGGCGGCTGCGCGGGCTGTTGGCCGCCGGCGCGGCGCTGTGCGTTGTGGGATGGCTGGTGGGCCTCTGGATTCCCATCAACAAGCAGCTGTGGACCAGCTCGTATGCCCTGCTCATGGGCGGGTTCGCGTGCTGCTGCCTGGCGGCGTGCGCGTACGCGATCGAGGTCCGGGCCTGGCGCGGCCCGGCGCTGCCCTGGGTCTGGTACGGTCGCAATGCAATCCTGGTGTTCTTGGGATCGAGCTTAGCGGCGACGCTCAGCCTGCACCTGCGCGTCCCTGCGCGCGCGGCCGATGGTGCAATGACTCTCATGCCGCTGAAGAGCTGGCTCTATGAGCGGCTGTTCGCGTCGTGGGCGCCGCCCCGGCCGGCCTCGCTCGCGTTCGCGCTCTGCGTCGTCCTGGTTTGGGCAGCGGTCGCTGCAGCGTTGCATCGCCGGCGGATCTTTGTGAAGCTTTAAAGCTGGCTCCACGGCCCGCGGCGGGACGCTGCTTCAGCGCTGCAGCTCTCGCTGCAGCCGCTCCGCCATGCGAGCGTCCAGCTGCTGCAGGATCGCCAGTTGCACGCGCGCACTGTCCGCTTGGCCCACGCCGACCAGCGCCAGCCCGAAATTGAAACGCGCCTTCGGATCGCCCGGATCGAGGACGACCGCCCTGCGGAACAGCTCGATGGCGCGCGCGTCGTCCCCGGAGAGGGCGCAGGCGATCCCAAGATTCGTGTAGGCCCGCGCCTGCTCGGGCCGCAGGCGGATCGCCGTCTCCAGTGCGCGGCGGGCCTCGTCATAGTTGCGCAGGCTCGTGCTGGACGTGCCTAGCCCGTTGAGCGCGTCCACGTGGTCGGGCTTCAGCCGCAGCGTCTCTCGGTAGTGCTCCACCGCCTCGGCGTCGCGCCCGGCGTCGGCCAGCACGCTGGCCAGGCCGTAGTGCGCCACCGGCGCGCCCGGCGAGGTGCGCACCATGTCGGCGAAGAGAGTCGCCTCGCTCTGCCATACCGGCAGCCGGCGGAGCGTCCCCAGCGCGCAGGCGACGGTCACCCCGCCGGCCAGGATCCACGCGATCCGCTGGCTGCGCGCGGACGGCCGGGCTGTTTGCAGCGTCGCCGCGGCTACCAGCGCCAGCCCCACTGAGGGCAGATAGAGGAAGCGTTCGGCCGCCGCCGCTCCTTGCAGTGGCACGAAGTGCACGACCGGCAGCAGGAAGACCACGCTGGCCAGCAGCCCGGCCGCCGCCAACCGCCCCCGGCCGCGCCGCGCGCAGAGCCCGCCGGCCAGCAGAGCGATCATGCACGCGGCCAACGTCAGCGCCGACACGGCGAGCTGCGCCGGCGTGTAGTAGGCGTTCAGCGGCCGGGGCAACAGCAACAGACGCAGGTAGGTGAGCAGAGCCGGCAGCACCAGACGCAGCGCGCGCGGCGCGGCGTCGGCTGCGCGGGCGATCGATGCGGCACCCTCGCCAACGCCCGCGGCCCCGCGCAGCGCGAGCGCGAGCGCGATGGCCACAGCCCAGGCGAGCAGGCCAGGCCCCATGCGCCGCCACCATTTCCGCGGTCCGGCGGCGCCTTCCCCGATGATCAGCGTGTCCCATCCCAGGAGCACGCCCGGGAGTAGGAAGGCGGTCTCCTTGGAGAGCGTGGCCAGCAGGAGGGTCGCTCCGCTGGCGGCGATCCAGGGCCATGCCGCCGCCGCGGCGCGCCGCGCGCGCAGCCACGCGAGCATCGCCAACACGGCGAACAACGCCGCCCACAGGTCGGTTCTGCCCGACACGAACGCCACCGATTCCACGTGCGCCGGATGGGCGGCGAACAGCAACGCTGCGACCGTCGCCGGCCAGCCGGCGCCCGCGAGCGAGCGCACCAGCAACAGCAACAGCACGCTGCACGCGACGTGCAGGCCCAGATTCGTTGCGTGGAGGACCCGCGCCCGTTGGGCGCGGGGATCGCCGCCCAGCGCCGCGGCCAGGCCCGTATCGGCCCACAGGCTCAGCGTCACGACCGGCCGGTAGTACCCGGTGGGCCGGTCCGCGAACAGCTGGAACTCGGATCGCAGCAGCCCAGCCGCGCCGCGATCGTGCGTCGCCCGGTCCACCTGCGCCAGCAAGTGCGGGTCGTCCCAGACCAGGCCGTAGCGGAGGGCGGGCAGGTACAACGCGAGCGCGGTAGCGGCCACCAGCAGCGCATGCCACAGCAGCGGCGCGTCCGTTGGGGCCCCTCCTGCAGTTCGAGCGGAGGTGGCGCTTGGCTTGCGGCGTGGCTCTTGCACGATGCTCCTGCCGTGCGCACTCTCGCGGGCGCGTGGACGGACCATAGCACAGCGGCCGCGGCCCGGTCCGCAGGATGGGGGCAGGCGGCCAGCGCCGGCGCCTCTGCGGTCCGCAAAGACCGCCTGGGTCTTCGTCCAGCACGGCGGCGCCGGGCGTCTTCGCCCTCGATCGCCGTTGACGGTGGCGGCACGGCGGGCCGGAGGGTACGCTTGCGGGCACCATGGCGAACGCGCTGCTCCTGCTCTGCCACACTGGAAGCTGGGACCGCCTCTACCAGGCCGTGAGCGCCGCGGCCAGCGCGGCGTCCGTAGGCGACACGGTCACGCTGGTCTTCTACTTCTCCGCCCTGGAGAAGCTCACCCTGGGTCGCCTCGACGAGGTCACGCTCGAGCCGCAGGACCCCGCCCGGGAGGCCCGCCTGCGGCAGCGGATCGACGAGATCGGCACTCCGGCGCTCGACACCATGCTCGACGCTGCGCGTCGCACCGGGCGCGTGCGCCTGCTCGCGTGCAGCGCCTCGGTGGCGCTGATGGGCCTGGCGCAGGACGACGTGCGCCGCGCCGTGGACGAGATCGTCGGCTGGCCGACCGTGCTGTCCCTGATGGCCGGCGCGCGGCACGTCCTGTACCTCTGACGGCGCAAGCGCGGCCGACCGGCTCGATCCGTCGGGTGCCCGTACGTGCGCCGTACGGCTGGCGTGCGTGAGAGGCAGGCCTTACCCTGGAAACCGGCTCGGGGGAGCCGCTGGCAGCCGCCCGCACCTCCCACGTGCGGCGGGACCCCGCGGGCGACGTGACGACGCACTCGATGCATTCCGGAGCCGGCGCAGACATGGCGTACGACCTGCTCGCAAGGACCGCTTCGCAGCGGCTGGGCGCGACCGTGTCCGCTCTGGAGGCGAAGCGCGCGCGTGTGCGCACGATGCTCGAGCCTGCGGATGCCCTGCTGTCGCCCATGGCCGGCGTCAGCGATCTCGTCTTCCGCGCCATCTGCCGCGCCCACGGTGCGGACGTGACCTACTGCGAGTTCGTCAGTGCCAACGGGCTCTTGCAAGGCAATCAGGCCACCCTCGATCTGGTCGAGCTGGCGAAGGACGAGCACCCGGTCGGCATCCAGCTGTTCGGCAGCGAGCCGGGCGTGCTGGCTGAGGCGGCCGTGGAAGCCGAGAAGCTCGAGCCCGACCTCATCGACATCAACTTCGGCTGCCCGGTGAAGAAGGTCGTCAAGAAGAACGGCGGCTCGGCCCTCCTGTGTAACGTGCCTCTGATGGAGCAGATCGTGCGGGCCGTGGTGGCGGCCACACGCCTGCCCGTCACGGCCAAGATCCGCATCGGGTGGAGCCACGACAGCCTCAACCACCTCGAGGTCACGCGCATGCTCGAGGAGGCGGGTGTGTGCGCGGTCACCGTCCATGGGCGCACGCGCGACCAGAAGTTCACCGGCCGCGCCGATTGGAGCGCCATCGCGCAGGTCAAGGCGGTCGCCCGCGTCCCCATCGTGGGCAATGGCGACGTGTGGACCGGCGAGGACTTCCTGCGCATGAAGCGCGAGACCGGCTGCGACGCCGTGATGATCGCTCGCGGGGCGATCGGCAATCCATGGATCTTCGGCGAGGTGAAGGCCGCCAGGCGCGGGCTGGCGTGGTCGCCCCCCACGGTGGGCCAGGTGGTGGACGCGATCATCGACCACCTCGACCGCGAGATCGCATTGCGCGGGGAGCGCAACGGCATCCTGCGCATGCGCCGGCAGATGTCGAACTATCTGAAGGGCTACCCCGGCGTGGCGGAGCTGCGCCGGATGGTGTTCGAGCTGCTGCAGCGTGGGGCAATCGTGGAGGCCTTCGACCGCTTTCGCGCCGAGCACGGGAGCCAGCCGCTCGCGCGTCCCCAGCGCACGCTGGCGTCGGCGGAGGCCGCATGATGCGGCGCGCGCGCGGCCTCCCGCTTTGCTGCGGGGCACTCGCGCTGCTGCTCGCGGCCGGGTGCAGCAAGCATCCCAGGGGCGTGCAGACGGAGCCGTCCGCGTTGCCCCCGTCGGGCACGACCCTCGCGCACACCGTGGGCCCTGGCGACACCTGGCAGAGCATCGCGGAGACCTACCTTGGAACCCCCGAGCCCGCCGCGCGCCTGGCCAGGGACAACGGCCGTGCCATCGATTCCGCGCCCGCGCCGGGGGATACGGTGCGCGTACGCATCCTGGCGGCGGAGATGCCGCGCGTGCGGCAGCTGGCCGAGGCGCGCGAGCCCTACAACACGGGGTTCCAACACCTCAACGCCGGCCGCTACAAGGAGGCCGCAGCGTCCTTCCAGGAGGCGCTGCACCGCGCTCCCGGATTCGTCGACGCACAGTACAACCTTGGCCTGGCGTTGCTGCGCCTGCAGAAGGCTGGGGACGCCGTCGCACCGCTGCGCGAGGTGGTCGCAGTGCGGCCCGCCGACAAGGATGCGCGCTACGCCCTCGCCTCGGCCTACTTCCACCTCGGGCGCTACGCCGACTCCCTGCCCGAGCTGGAGGCGGCGCTGGGCCTGGACGCTGCGTTCCTGCGGGCGCGCTTCACCCATGGCATGGTCCTGGAGAAGCTGGGGGAGAGCGAGCGCGCGCGGCTGGCCTGGCAGAAGTACCTGGAGCTCGACGGGACGAGCGCGTGGGCGCAGGAAGCGCGCAGCCACCTGCGGGCGCTGCCCTGACGCGCGGTCGCAGCCGGCGCGAGCCCGCCCCCGCCGCGGGACGCCCATCGGCGGCTCCCCCCGCCCGGACACTCCCGCCACCGCACCGCGGCCACCCCGGTCTTGCCCGCCGCCGCCGGATTGCGGTACTCTCGCGCACGGGGAGTTCCGGGCGGCGGCCCCCGACTGCGCGCCCGCCGCGTCCGTCAGCGCCGCTGGCTCGACGCACCCTTGCGGCGACCCGATGCGCCGCGGCCTTTAAGCCGGATCCAGCGAGATCCGAAAGGGTGCCGTGACGATGATCGAGGGTAGAGCTGGCCTGCGTGCCCTAACGGGCCTCGCAGGCGTTTTTTTGCCCGCCGGGACCGCCGGGCTCGCGCGGGTCGGTGCGCCCCGCGGCGAACGCTTCCTCCCGCGCTGCCGCCAGCGCGCGCCGGCCGGCCCGCAGCGTGCAGCGCAATCCCCAGGAAGGAGTCGGTCGTGACCCTGCACGAGAAGGCGCTCATCATGGACTCCACCCAGATGCGCCGCGCCGTGGTGCGCATTGCCCACGAGATCGTGGAGCGCAACAAGGGCACCGCCGGGGTCGTGCTGGTGGGGATCCAGCGGCGCGGGGTCAATCTGGCCCGGGCGATCAGCGCGGCCATCCAGCAGGCCGAAGGGGCGGAGCTTCCCCTGGGCACCCTGGACATCACCTTCTACCGCGACGACCTCTCCACCCTGGGTCCCGTTCCGAAGGTGGGGCGCACCGACCTGAGCTTCGACGTCAACGACAAGACGGTGATCCTGGTCGACGACGTCCTCTACACCGGCCGCACGGTGCGCGCCGCTCTCGACGAGCTGATGGACTTCGGGCGGCCGTGCAGCATCCAGCTCGCCGTGCTCATCGACCGCGGCCACCGCGAGCTGCCGATCCGCCCCGACTACGTCGGCAAGAACGTCCCGACCAGTCGCAAGGAGATCATCAAGGTGATGGTGGAGGAGCTCGACGGCCGGGAGGGGGTCGTCGTGGCCGAGGCCGAGAGCGGCGGCGATGCTCCAGTCTAGGCACCTGCTGGACCTGGAGAGCCTCACGGCCGCCGAGATCCTGGAGATCCTCGACACCGCCGGATCGTTCCGCGACGTGATGGACCGGCCGATCCGCAAGGTTCCGGTCCTGCGCGGCCGGACCATCGTCAACATCTTCTTCGAGCCCAGCACCCGTACGCGCATCAGCTTCGAGCTGGCTGAGAAGCGGCTCAGCGCCGACATCATCAACTTCTCGGTCTCCACCAGCTCGGTGGTGAAAGGGGAGACCCTCAAGGACACCGCCGAGAACATCCTGGCCATGAAGGTGGACATGATCGTGATCCGTCACGGTCAGAGCGGGGCGGCGCGCTACCTGGCCGACCGTGTCCACGCCAGCGTGATCAACGCCGGTGACGGCATGCACGAGCACCCCACGCAGGGGCTGCTCGACATCATGACGATGCGTCAGAAGCTCGGGACGGTCTCCGGCAGGAAGGTCGTGATCGTCGGCGACATTGCCCATTCCCGCGTGGCACGCAGCAACATCTGGGGGCTCACGAAGCTGGGCGCCAAGGTCGTCGTCTGCGGTCCGCCGCCCATGATCCCGGCCGGGATCGAGGCGATGGGCTGCGCGGTGGAGCACGACCTGCGCAAGGCCGTGCGCGACGCCGACTGCATCAACGTCCTGCGCATCCAGTTCGAGCGCATCGAGGAGCAGATCTTTCCCAGCCAGCGCGAGTACGTGCGGCGTTTTCGAGTCGACGACGAGCTGTTGTCAGCCACCCGCCCGGAGTGCTTCGTCATGCACCCCGGCCCCATCAACCGCGACGTGGAGATCAGCAGCCAGGTGGCCGACGGCGAGCGCCAGGTGATCCTGGAGCAGGTAGTCAACGGGGTGGCGGTCCGCATGGCGGTGCTCTACCTGGTGTCGGGTGGCGCGCTGGAGGGTGTGGGCGACAGCTTCGAGTAGATCGGCGCGCCGGGCCGGCCGCCCGGCACCAGGCCACAGGAGGAGCCCATGTCCATGAGCGATCGCGCCGGCCGCCCGGCCCCAGGCCGTCTGGTCGTGCTCAACGCGCGCGTCGTCGATCCCGCCCGTGGCGTCGACGCCGCTGGCCACTTGGTGGCCGACGACGGGGTGGTCGTCTCCTGCGGCGCGGGTCCGGTGCCGCAGTCACTGGCGCAGCAGGGGCAAGCTGCCGTCCGACGGGTCGACGTCCTGGGCGCCGTGCTGGCGCCCGGGCTGTGGGACATCCACGTCCACTTCCGCGAGCCGGGGCAGGAGGACAAGGAGACCGTGGCCACCGGCTGCGCCGCGGCCGCCGCCGGTGGGTTCACCCGCGTCGTGACCATGCCCAACACCAGCCCGCCCATCGATAATGCCGGCGGGGTATGCCTGGTGCTCGAGCGCGCCCGCGCCGCGGGTCTCTGCCGGGTGCATCCCGCGGCCGCCATCACGCAGGGCCTGGACGGCACCCAGATGTGCGAGTACGACGAGCTGATCGCGGCGGGCGCCGTGGCCTTCACCGATGACGGACGCTGGGTCGCCGACGGCGCCATCATGCGCCGCGCCATGGAGTACAGCCGGATGCTCGGCGTTCCCCTGATCACCCACGCGCAGGACCGCAGCCTCTCCCGCGGCGGCGCGATGAATGAGGGAGCCTGGAGCACCCGCCTGGGGCTGCGTGGGATCCCCAGGGCCGCCGAGACGGTGGCGGTCGCGCGCGACATCGAGCTGGCGCGCCTGACCGGCGCGCGCCTGCACGTGGCACACGTCAGCAGCAAGGACGTAGTGGAGCTAGTGCGCCGCGCCAAGCACGAGGGGCTGGCCGTGACCGCCGAGACGGCGCCGCATTTCCTCGACTTCACCGACGCCGAGTGCGCGGGTTACGACACCCGCTTCAAGATGAATCCGCCGCTGCGCGCCATGCACGACCAGGAGGCGCTGATCGAAGGGCTCGTGGACGGCACGCTCGAAGCGATCGCCACCGACCACGCGCCGCACACCGTTACCGAGAAGGAGCGGCCGTTCGGAGAGGCGCCGTTCGGCGTGATCGGGCTGGAGACCAGCTTCGCAGCCTGCCACGACCGTCTGGTGCGCCGGGGCCCCCTGACGTTGCCGCGCCTGGTGGAGTTGTTGACGACCGGCCCCGCACGTATCTTGGGCCTGCCGGGCGCGTCGCTCGCGCCGGGCACCCCTGCCGATTTTACCCTGATCGACCCCGGTGAGCAGTGGACCCCCCGTGAGGGTGACCTCAAGAGCAAGTCCCGCAATTGTCCTTGGCTGGGACGTTCGCTCACGGGGCGGGTGATCGGCACCTGCCTGGAGGGGAAGACGACGTATGCGCTCCGCGGCAGACTGGAAGAGGCGGCCATTGCCTGAGGGCCGCAATCGCGGCGCGGAATCGGCGGACGTGCGGTTGGCCAGGCACGCGACGCTGCGTGCCCTTTTCGCCGCGCTGACCTGCGGCGCCACGCTGCTGGTTGGCTGCGCGTACTACAACACCTTCTACAACGCGAAGAAGGCCTACTCCGATGCGCTCGATTTGGGCAAGAACGTCGATCCACGCAGCCAGCCTACCGGGCAGCAGCGCAGCAAGTACCAGGTCTGCATCCAGAAGTGCCAGGGAGTGCTCGACGAGTATCCTGACAGCGGGCTGATCGACGACGCCCTGTTCTACATGGGCCGCTCCTATTTCGGCCTCAAGGACTACCGCAAGGCCATCCACGGCTTCGACAACCTGCTCGCCAACTTTCCCAAGTCGGAGTTCGTCGAGGAAGCGGTCTACCTCAAGAGTGTCGCGCACTTGGAGGTGGGGGAGCAGCAGCCGAGCATGGACCTGCTGGGCCAACTGAGCCGTGACTACCCCAACAGCCGCTTCGGCGTGGAGGCGCTCTACCGCCTGGGCCAGATCCACGCACGCGAGAAGCGCTACGACCAGGCCACCGACTACTACGCGCAGTATCTGAAGAACTACCCCAAGCACGCTGCGCGAACCCAGGTGCAGCTGGAGCTCGGGCAGCTCTACATCGATCAGGAGCGGTTTGCTGATGCCGAGCCGGTCCTTTCCGGCATCGATCGCAAGAAGGCCACGGGCGAGCAGCAATTCACGGCTGACTTCATGCGGGTGCAGGCGCTGCGCGGCCTGGCGCGCGCGAAGGAGGCGGCCGACTTGCTGGCTAATCTCGAGAAGGACGCGGACTTCTACAAGAAGCGGGGCGAAACGCTCGTGCTGCAGGGGGAGCTCCGCCTGGACCAGGGCCAGGCTGACCAGGGGATCAGCATCCTGGAGGCGGCGGCCACCGAGTTCAAGGGCAAGCCCTTCGAGTCCGAAGCGCGTTACGCCATCGCCGAGCACCTACTCAAGACGCACGGGCCCGACGAGAAGCGGGTCGCCGACCAGCTGCAGACCGCGATCGACGACAAGGGGGGCGGCGACTTCGGCAAGCAGGTCCAGGCGCTGCAGCGCCAGCTCGCGCGCTACAGTCAGCTCAAGGAACAGCTGGCGAAGGCGGACTCCGCGAGCGCCCCGCGGGCCGCCTTCCAGCTGGCCGAGCTGCTGCTGGTGGAGCTGGAGCAGCCGGAGCGCGCGCTGGAGTGCTACCGCAAGCTGCTCCAGGAGCATCCCGACAGCCCGCTCGCGCCGCGCTCGGCGTACGCCATCGGCTACATCGAGAGCGAGCTGGTGGCTCGCCCCGACTCGGCGCAGGTCATGTACACGCTGTTGCGTGAGAAGTACCCGCAGTCACCGCAAGCGCTCGCGCTGGACGGCGCAGTCTTCCTCGATCCCCGGCCGCGCCCCAAGCCCAAAGCGGGCGACAGCGAGGCCGGCGCGGGCAGACCGGGAGCGCCAGGCGCCGGCGCTGCCTCCGGCGAGGTGGAAGCACAACCGGGCGCGGGAGCCGGATCCGGGGCGACCCCCGGCGCTGGCGACGAGACGGCGCGCCGGCACGGCCACGAGGGACATGACAAAGCGTGGCTCACCGATCGCGACATCCCGCCGGCGGAGCAGTCATGGCGCGCTCTGCGCCTGGGGGGCCCGGGCTCCGCCAAGCCGCAGCGCAGGCCGTGAGTGGGCCGATGGGCGACCCGTGAGCGATCCCGGCGCGACGGCCTCCGCTGAGCTGGCCCCGCGGCGCACGCTGGGCATCTGCGCGGTGCGCGGCAATCGCACGGTGGCGCACGACACCGTCATCCTCACCATCGACGTCGACCTGCAGCAGATGCCGCGCGCCGGCCAGTTCGCCATGGTGCACCCGCTGCGCGCCGGCTGTCTGCTCGGACGGCCATTCAGCATCCTCGACTACAAGCCGCCGGCCCCGGGCCGCCTGGGCCGACCCGGCGGACCCAGGGCGATGGCCGGGACGGGCGAGCTGAGCGAGCGGGCCGGGCCGGGCGCCATGGAGATCCTGGTCAAGGCCGTTGGCCGGGGCTCGCGCGCGCTCGCGAAGCTGTCGGCCGGCGACCGGGTGCGGGTGTTCGCGCCGTTGGGGCGCCCGTTCGACGACCCACAGTTGCGCGCGGGCCCCCTCGTGATGGTGGCGGGCGGCGTCGGGATCGTGCCGTTGCACCTGTTGGCACGCGAGCTCGCAGCCGAGCGGCTTGCCTCCGCCAGCACCCCAGCGCCGCTGGGCCTGTTTGGCGCGCGCACTCCCTCCGATATCCCCACGGAGCTGTTCGACCGCCGCAGCGACAACTGGCGGCTGTGGGTCGAACGGGAGCCCGACCGTGCCGCGGGCATGCGCCAGGGCATGGTCACCGACGGTCTGCGTGAGGCGCTCGAGCAGCAGCCCGACGCGGTCGTGGCCACCTGCGGACCAACGCCCATGATGCGTGAGGTGGCGCGCACCTGCCGGCAGAGCAACGTGCCGCTGTGGCTCTGCCTGGAAGCGCAGATGGGGTGCGGCGCCGGCGTTTGCCGCGCGTGCGTCGTGCCCGACGCCTGCGAGAGTCGCATGCGTACCGTCTGCAAGGAGGGCCCGGTATTCCGCCTCGAGGAGATCGCCTATGGCTGAGCTTCCGCGCGATCGCGAAGGCACCTGGGGGGCGCGTTCCGTGACTCCGCCGGCTGCGCCTGCGGCCGGGGCGACGCCGGGCGGGTCCGGCGACCCTTCGCGCGTCGACCTGAGCGTCCGCACTGGTCCGGTGACGTTCGCCAACCCGATCTTCACCGCTTCGGGCACTTGGGGCTACGGGCTGGACTTCCTCGACCTCGTCGATCCCGCTGAGCTGGGCGGAGTCGTCACCAAGACCATCACCGTCGAACCGCGCGCCGGCAATCCCCAGCCGCGCGTGCGCGAGCTGCCCCACGGGATGCTCAACTCGATCGGCCTGGAGAACGTGGGACTGGCTGCGTTCGTGCGCGAGAAGCTACCCCAGCTGCGCGAGCGACGTGTGCGCGTGATCGTGAGCCTGGCCGGGCGCGAGGAGGTGGAGTTCGCCACCATGATCCGCGAGCTCTCCCGCCACGGCGGCTGGGACGCCGTCGAGCTGAACCTGAGCTGCCCCAACGTCGCCCACGGCGGGCTGGACTTCGGCACCGACCGCGACTGCGTCGCTCGCATCACCCAGCTTTCGCGCACGGCTCTGCCCACGGACAAGGCGCTGTGGGTGAAGCTGACGCCCAACGTCACGTCGATCGCGCAGCTCGCCCAGGCTGCCGAGCGTGCCGGCGCCGACGCGGTGACCTGCATCAACACCGTGCTCGGGCTGGCGGTCGATCTGAAGGAGCGCCGGCCGGTTTTTCCACGCGGCACCGCCGGCTACAGCGGCCCGGCGATCCTGCCCATCGCCCTGGCCAAGGTGTGGGAGGTTGCCCAGGCCGTCTCGCTCCCGATCATCGGCGTGGGCGGGATCACGTGCGTGGACGACGTCCTCTCGTTCCTCGTGGTAGGCGCCAGCGGTGTGCAGGTCGGGACGCAGTTGTTCGCGGAGCCGGATCTGGGGAATCGGCTCGTCGGTGAGCTGGCCGCCGCCTTCTCTGGGCATGGCGCCAGCAGCGTCGCGGCGATGCGCATGTCGCAGCGCGCGACCGACGCATGACACAGGCTCTGCCCTGCCAGGCCCTTCACCTCTCCTTCGCTGCAGGCCACGTACGCGCCGCCGGTGACCGCACTGGACGCCGCCGACGCAGCCCCTTACCGGCCGAACTGGAGCGCCGTCCCCCCGGCTCGCGGAAGGCGGGACGCGTGCATGCCACCTCGGCATCAACGCGGCGCGTGCGGACCATGGCGCTCGAAGTCGTCCGCCGGCTCTGCTGGCGCCTGCTTGGCCTCCTCCATTGCCCGGTCGTAGCGCGCAACCCGCTCGACATCGGCGCCCGCCTTCTCGCGCAGCACCTTCAGCAACGCCACGTGCGCTTCGCGCAGCGCGTCTGCCGGCGGCACCTGCAGTTCCGGCTTCACGCCGACGCCTTCCCAGTCGGTCTTCGTGACCGGGTTGATCGGCCGCCCGGTGGGGATGAACGCCGCGAAGTGCTCGCTCAGGCGGACCATTCCGCCCGGATGCGCCGCACCGGCGGTCGTCGTCCCCATGAGAGTGGCGAGCTTCATGTTCTGCACGTCGTACGCGAACTCCTCGGCGCACGAACCCGTCAAGTGACTGGTCAGTACGTAGACCGGCTTGCCGGTATAGCGTGGGCCGGGCAGGTAGGGGGAGGTGTAGAACTGCTCAATGCGGTCACCGTCCCGTTGGTAGAAGTCGTTAATGTGCAGCCGGGAGCCGGTGGGCGTAAGGTACGTGACGATCGTGTTGAGCAGCACGGGGTCACCGCCTCCGTTGCGTCGCAGGTCGATGATCAGCGCGTCGGTGTTCGCCAGCCAGTTCATCGTCGCGACGGCAACCTCCTGTGCGGCCGGATCGCCCGAGAACATGCGCAGGTCGAGATAGCCGACGTTGCCGGGCATGCGGCGCAGCTGCTCGAAGCCGAAGTTGAGTCGCCGCTCCAGCTCGTGCTCCTTGCGCCGCTCCTCCTCGTTGGGCACGCCTTGCGCATCGAGCATCGGCAACGTTTGCTGCCGGTAGCCCACCCGCAGGTGGAGATCGTGGTTTGCGGCGCGCAGGTGCTGTGTGAGCGAGTCGGCGAACTCCCGGGCGCTGGTCACGCGGTCGTACTCGTGCGCTGCCAGGCGCTTGTGGAGCGCCCGGGCGATGGTCTTGCCCTGGTCTGGGAACAGGTAGAGGCGGGTGAGCCGCTCCGTGAGCGTATCGACGACCGCCGTCCGCACCTCGGCGTCGATGGCCATATCGGCCTGCGCAGGGCCTGGGGGGGCGAACTGAGCGTACGCGGGTGCCGCGCCGAGCAGGGCCATGGGAAGCAACGAGAGCATCCGGAACTTCATGACGACCTCCGTCGGAGTGGGGATGGAGTGGTGCGTGAAGACGTCGGGGCCAGCAAACCGCGCAAGAGCAACGCCGCCAGCGCGGCGGTGCGGCGTTGCAGTTGCGGGCGCCGTCCCAACTCGGCGGCGCTGAGGCTGTATGGCAGCAGGGCGTTGGTCGCGGTGACCAGTGCCCAGGCGGTGGACGCCGCCGGCACGGCCCGCAGCGTGCCGTCACGGCCACCTTCGGCCAGCACGCGCGCGAAAACGTCGGCCTCGGCGCCGAAGTGCTCCGCCCGGTGCGCCAGCAGCCGGGGACGTACTGCCGCCAACAGCGCATCGAGGCTCGCCGCGTGCTTGCAGGCGTAATCGAAGCGCTCGAGCACTCGCGCCGTGAGCATGGCGCGCAGGCGGGCGGTCGCCGAGGCGCGTCGCGCGGCGATCGCCTCGAGCCGAGCGACGATGCGTCCGGCCATGCGGTCGATGCAGGACAGCGCCAGGTCCTCTTTGCTGCGGAAATGCAGGTAGACCGAGCCCTTGCCGACGCCCGATTCCGCGGCCACCGCGTCGATGGTCATGCATCGATAGCCGTCCCGCGCGAGCAGGCGGTCGGCCACGTCCAACAGACGCGAACGGACTGTGGGGTCGGGAATCGGACCGGGCATGGGGTCTCCGGAATACTGACCGATTTGTCCTTCCGGTCAGTGTAAACGGACAAGGGGCCCGACAGGTTGCACCCGGCCGGCCGGGGCGCCGGCGCCAGGGGTTGCCGTGGAGGTACCCGTACCCCGCGGGGGCCCCCCGCCCCAGGCCCCAGCTCAGCAGATCGGTGGTGGCCAGCCGCCCGCGCCTGGCTGCGCTTGAGTTGGACTGGGCTGGGAAGGCGAAGCGGCGGATCGCAAGCGATCGGCGGCAGGTCGAGCTGGCGCTGCGCTGCTTACGATCGATCCGAAGCGCGGGCCTGCTCCACCCATGCGGCCATCGTCCGGAAGATCAACGTTGCGGTGAAGCACCGGCCGCCTGCTGTTGCCGTCACACCGTGGAGACGACTCTGGCTCGCAGACGGATACGGGGCGCTGGGGCCACGCCCCTGCGGCAGCGTCCGTCACACCCGTCACACCGGTTACGTGCGGCGCGCCTTCGCGAGTTCTTCGAGGGCCCCCTGCAGCCCGGCGTGGACCGCGTCAATGTGCTCCGGCGTCCACCGGCCGGGGTCCTCGCGGATGAACGAGGTCTTGTCCACCCGGTTGTCGAAGCGCGCCACGGGCAGGTGAAACGTCCGCCCGCGCGTCTCCACCCGGACGGTCCCCGCCCGGTCGCTCGTATCGATCAGATACGCCAGGTCGTCCACTCCGTAGTCGCCCAGCATCACCTTGATGGGTACGCCATGGTGGAGGATCGAGGCATCGCCCGCGCGGCCCGGGCGGGCGCGCTGCTCGTTCTTGCGGCGGGACTCTTCCGGCGTCACCCACACGTACAGGATCGACGCCCGCGCGAGGATCGCGTCCGACAGCCGCGCGAGTGAGTACTGATAGCCCAGGGGCGCCGGCAGCGGCATGCTGGTTCCCTGCGGGCCGCCGCGGGCGAACTCGGCGACGATCGTACTGCCCTGCAAGTCCGCCGGATGGGGCGGGTACGCCGCCAGTTTGTCCGCCAGGAGTCTGCGCGCCTCCGGCTCGAGGGCATCGACCAACGCAGCGCGCAACCGTGCCGGCAACAGTCCCAGCTCCGGATTCGCTCCCACCTTCCGTCGCGACGCGTCAAATCGTTCGAACAACCACGCCGCTGCCGATGCCACCTCGATGCGCCGCAGCGCCTTCAGGTCCTCGAAGTCCTCGTTGAGCAGCTCGATCAGCGTGCCCCAATCACGCGGCTCCAGGAACGGCTCGTCGTGGCTGGCGAAGAAGACGCCGTCGTGACCGCCCCGGCGCAACTCTTCGGAGATACGGCGCATCATGTGGACGTACGGATAGTCATCCAGCTGCAGGGTCACGCCCATGTGGAAATCGCGGCGGGCCTGCGCGGCTGGCACGTGGGCGAGGTACGTGCGCACCTCGGACTTGCCGGAGGCGGGCAGGGCCAGCAGCAGCACGACGTCCAGGATCTCCTCCACGGTCAGTCCTCCTCATCCGGCTTGCGAAATGATTCGTCGCTCTCGTCGAGCTGCGCCGATTCCTCGCGGTCCAGCTCGCCGCACCGGAAGCCCTGGCTCGCTGCCACCAGGATCGCAGTCGAGCTGCCGCTCTCCTGCGCGTCCTCCTGCGGACGCAGCAGCGCGCCGGCACCCGCCTCGAACAACAGCTCCGCCAGCCGTCGTCCCAGACCCAGTGGATCGTCCGCCCGGCTTTCGACGCCTTGCCTGAGGATCTGCGCGCCGTCCGTGCCGGCGACCATGGCCAACACCCGCATCCGCTCGCCGAGCGTCTGTGCCAGCACCGCGGTCGCCGACTCCCACCGGCAGGCGAGCGCCTCGATCACCGCCACCTCGGCCGTGTACTCGGCGGCGGTGGCCTCGTCATTGAGCGGGGTCAGGCGCGCGGCCGTCGTCCGGTCGTCGCGGCGCGTGACGCACACCAACACGCCCGCTCCCGGTGCCGGTAGCAGCAACTCGGGCGGGAAGATCTCGCAAACGCGCTCCTGCAAGCCGAGGTGCTCCAGGGCCGCGTTGGGCATCACCAGCGCCTCGATGCGGCTCTCGATCAGCTCTGTCAGCCACGACCCCACGTCACCGGAGAGCTGCACCAGCTCCAGGTCGTCGCGGTGCTCCATGAGCTGGACCCGCGTGCGCAGCTGCGTGATGCCCACGCGCGTGCCGGTCTCCAGCTCGTCGAGGGTGAGCCCGTCCGCCGACAGCAGGGCGTCGTAGGGGGAGCTGCGCTGCAGGACCGAGGAGACCTGTAGATCCTCCATGTACTGGGCCCTCAGGTCGAAGCCGCGGTGGATCACCACGTCGACCTCGCCGTCGCGCAGCAGCTTGTGCAGCGTGCGCTGCGCGCCGTGGTGCTCGGCGATGTGCTCGAAATGGACGTGCTCCGGCTTGGGCCTGCGGGTGCTCACCACCTCGAGGTGGATGGGGTATTTCGGCCGCGTCCTGCGCAGCAGGTGGACGAGCCGGTCGGCCTGCGCGCGCGCCAGGCCTCCCTCGTGGGCTCCGATGGTGAGGGGGCGGTCGTCCATGCCTCTGGCGCGGATGTGAAGCGCGGGTCGAGCAGAGCTCCGGTGGGAGCGTGGCGCCTCCAACCTTGCAGGCTGGAGGGCACTTGCGCAAGAGCGGCTAGGCGGCCCGATCCTGGGAGACGGCTTGGGGAGCCAGGGCCGCGGGCTCGAGCGCCTGCTGGTCCGCGGGCGGCGTGGCGCCTGGCACGCGCACCGGGCTGCCCGCCGTGCGCCCCGCGCTGGCAGTGCGGACGGCGGCGCCCGCGACCCGCGCCGCCGCGGCGGGACCCAGCGTGGCCCCGAGCGCCGCGCCCGGCGCCAGCGCTGGCTGGGCGCGCCGTGTCCGCAGCACGATGGCCAGCGGCAGCGTGGCCAGCAGCACCGAGCCGGTCCAGGGCAGCGGGCTCTGCCCGCGGCCGACCTGCACTCCGGCCAGCGCGCCCAGCGCCGACAGGCAGCACAGCGCGAGGCCTGCGCTGCGCTGCGAGAGACCGGCGTCCAGCAGGCGATGGTGGATGTGGCCACGATCCGGTCGGAAGATGCTGCGCCGGCCCGCCCAGCGCCGTAGGACCGCGTAGACGGCGTCAATGCAGGGAACCCACAAGATCAGGATCAGCGCCAGCAGCGTCAGAGGCTGGGGGCGACTGTGGAAGAGGCGGGCGCCCAGGATCGCGAGCACGAAGCCCAGGAACATGCTGCCCGTGTCGCCCATGAAGATCTTCGCGGGGTGGGCGTTGCTGCGCAGGAAGCCCAGGGCCGCGCCGACCACGACCGCCGCCACCACCGCCGGCACCGGCTGGCCCAGGGCCCACCCCAGCGCCAAGAGCCCCAACCCGCTGGCTGCCGCCACGCCCGAGGCGAGCCCGTCGAGGCCGTCGATCAGGTTCATGGCGTTGGTCACGCCCACCACCCAAGGAACGACCAATGCGATGGCGACCAGCATCGGGAGCGGTCCGGCCGAAGTTGTCCAGCCCAGCCCGAGGACGTCCACGTGGACCTGGACCACGCCGACAGCCAGCGCCTGCGTGAGCAGCTTCTTCCACGGGCGGCTGCCCTGCAGATCATCGATCAGCCCCAGGACGACCACCAGGCCGCCAGCCACGACCACGGCGCGGGCCAGCGCGCGGAAGCTCTCTTCGAGGTGCGGAAAGGCATAGGCCGTGGCCAGCAGCGAGAGGGCCAGCGCGGCGTAGATCGCCAGCCCTCCCACGAGCGGTCGCGCCACACGGTGGATCTTGTGGGGGCCAGGGAGATCCTGGAGCTGCCGGCGCACCGCCAGCAGCCTCACCAGGGGAGTCAGCGCCAGCGAGAAAATGCAAGCCAGGCTGAACCCGAAGACGGCGGCGGAGACGTGCAAGCGTCGACCATCCCTTGGGGCGCCACAGGCCTACCCGCGAGGAACGCGCGGGCCGCGCGACAAGCCGCCAAGGGTGTACCCCTGGCCCACCGGCCGGTCAAGGATTTCCGCCGGTCGCTGCGCCGCCCCGGCGGGCGCGCCGGGCGCGGAGTCGCTTTGAGCCGGGGCCCCAGCGGCGCCCCGCGCCGGATACGGGGCGGTGGGGTCAGCGCCCGAAGCTCTCGTAGTGGAAGCCCAGGGCACGCATGCGGTGAGGTGGGTAGACATTGCGGCAGTCGACGAACACGTTGCCGCGCATGACGGCCTTCAGCCGTGCCAGATCGATCTCGCGGTAGGGATTCCATTCGGTCACGAGCATGCACGCATCCGCTGCGCGCGCGCACTCGTAGACATCGTCGCAAGTCTCCAGGTCTGGGAAGATGCGCAGCGCCGACTGCGTCGCCTCGGGATCGCAGGCGCGCACGCGCGCGCCACGCTCGCGCAGCATGGGGATCAGACGCAGGCTGGGGGCCTCGCGCAGATCGTCGGTGTTGGGCTTGAAGGCCAGCCCGAGCAGGGCCACGGTGCGGCCCTTCAGGTCGCCGCCCAGCTCCTCCAACTTCTGCACGGCGCGGACCACGCGCTGCTCGTTCACGCGGATCGCCGCCTCGACGAGCCCCATCTGCTCGCCGTGCTCCTGCGCCATATACGTGATGGCGCGGGTGTCCTTGGGCAGGCAGGAGCCGCCGAAGCCCAACCCTGCGTGGAGGAACTTGGACCCGATCCGCCGGTCCAGCCCCATGGTGCGGGCGACCACGCCCACATCGGCGCCCACCCGCTCGCAGAGATTGGCGATCTCATTGATGAAGCTGATCTTCACCGCCAGGAAGGCATTGCTGGCGTACTTGACGAGCTCTGCCGACTGGATTGAGGTCACCACGATGGGCGTCTCGAGCAGGAAGAGTGGGCGGTAGAGCTCACGCATCAGGTCGCCGGCGCGCTCGGTTTGCACGCCGATCACGACGCGGTCGGGGCGCATGAAGTCCTCGATCGCGCTGCCCTCGCGCAGGAACTCCGGATTGCTCGCCACGTCGAATTCGGCCCCAGGGGGCGCCGCCGCGCGCACCGCCTGCTCCAGCGTGCGCGAGGTGCCTACGGGCACGGTGCTCTTGGTCACGATCACGCGGTAACCGTCCGGCGGCAGCAGCGTTCCAACCTGGCGGCCAACGGACAGCACGTGGCTGAGATCGGCCTCACCCTGCTCGCCGCTGGGCGTCTGGACGGCGATCATGATCACGTCGGCGCCTGCGACGTCCTCCTCCAGGGTGGTCGTGAAGCGCAGCCGGCGTGCGGCTTGGTTTCGGCGCACCAGCACGTCCAGGCCAGGCTCGTAGAACGGGACGTCGCCGCGCTGGAGGGTCGCGATGCGCTGTGCGTTGATGTCGACGCACGCCACCTCGTGCCCAAAGTCGGCGAAGCAGGCGCCAGTGACCAGCCCGACGTATCCGCTGCCCACGATGCAGATCCGTGCCACGTCTCCTCCTCCCGCGCTCGCCCGCTTGGCCGCCCGGCGCCGCCGCGCGCCGCTGCCTGGTTCTGCTAGGAGCCCGCCCGCAGCTGCTGGCGCCAGCTGGCCAGCAGATCGTCCAGGGTCCGTTCGATCGGTATCTGCGGGATCCACCCCAAGATCGACCGCAGCCGCGCCGCGTTGCCGACGAACACAGGAACATCCAGCGGGCGCAGCCGGGTCGGGTCCATCTCCACCGGGATCGGCCGGGCCGCCCGTCGCAGGAGTAGCTCCAGCCCCTCGCGGATGCGCAGCCCGCGCCCCGAGCACACGTTGACCACCGTGCCCGCCTCGGCCAAGTCGAGCAGCTCGACGTAGGCGCGCACCACGTCCCGTACGTCGCTCACGTCGCGCACCGCCTCCAGGTTGCCCACCCGGATGCGCCCGCCCGCCTGGGGCGGCTGCACTTCCAGCTCCGCCACCTGGCGGGCGAAACTGGAGAAGACGAACCGGTCGCTCTGCCCGGGCCCGGTGTGGGTGAAGCTGCGCGTGCACACCACCGGGAGCCCGTAGGCCCGATGGTACTGCAGGCACAGCAAGGTCTGCGCCGCCTTGCTGACCGCGTAGGGACTGGCAGGGCGCAGGGGATGGTCCTCGGCGATCGGGCGCTCGCCAAGGTCGTCGGGGGTACCGTACTCCTCACAGCTGCCCACGGCCAGCAGCCGTGGTGGGGGGCTGCTGAGCGCATGGGCGCGCAGGCCCTCCAGCAATCCGGCGGTTCCTTCCACGTTGACGCGCAGGGTCGCCCCAGGTGACTGGAACGACTCCGCGGCGCTGCTGAGGGCGGCCAGATGATAGACCTGGGAGGGCGCAGAGCGATGCAGCTGCGCAACGACGGCCTGCGCGTCGAGCAGATCGAGCTCCAGGGGCTCGGCCTGCGCCTGCGCGAGCCAGGCGGGCGGCTCCTTGCCGGGGCGGTCGATGGCGATCACGCGCGTCCCGCGCCGATTCAGCTCTGCGGTGAGGTGGCGCCCCGCGAAGCCGAAGCAGCCCGTGACCCACGCGGTCCTCAAGGGCGAGTCGCCCACGCCGGCCACGCGCGCTACCGGCCGCCGCGCGCGCGCCCGCCGCCGGCCGTGCCGCCAGTCGTGCCGGCGGTGACACCCGCCGGGCGCATGACGTCCTGGGGGTCATGTAAACCCCGGGGCGAGCGTCGCAGCACGTCGCGCCAGTGCTCGAGCAGGTCGGTCAACGTCTGGCGGAACTCGATCGTGGGCTTCCAGCCGGTGGCCGCCATGAATCGGCTCGGATCCCCCTGCAGGGTCTCCACATCGCTGGGGCGCATGCGGCTTGGGTCGGGCTGGATTCTGACCTTGATCTTCCCGAGCTCCACGAGCATGTCCAGCATGGCGGAGATCTTCCAGCTGCGCCCACTGCAAATGTTGTACACCTCACCCTTGGTGCCGCGCTCCAGCGCCAGCACGTATCCACGCACCATGTCGCGCACGTCGGTGAAGTCTCGGCTGGCCTCCAGATTCCCCACGTAGATCACCGGCTCGCGCAGCCCGGCCGCGATCTGCGCTACCTGGAATGCGAAGTTGCTGCAAACGAACACCGAGCCGCGGCGCGGGCCCGTGTGGTTGAAGCCGCGCGTGCGCACCACGTCGATTCCGTAGCTGCGGTGGTACTGGTAGGCGAGCATGTCCTGGGCAACCTTGCTCACCGCGTACGGCGACAGCGGTCGCAGCGGGTTCTCCTCCTTGATCGGGACCTCCTCGGGCAGCACCAGACCGTACTCCTCGCTGCTGCACGCGATTTGGATGCGCGGATCTAGGCCCAGCGCCCGCACCGCCTCGAACACGTTGAGCTGTCCCTGGATATTGACGTCGAGGGTCTCACCCGGGCTGGTCCAGCTGGTGGGCACGAACGATTGGGCGGCGAGGTGGAAGATCCAGTCCGGGCGCGCGATCTCCAGCACATGGCGCATGGCGGCCGCGTCTGCGATGTCGCCTTCGAGGAAGGTCACCTTGCCGCGCAGGTGCTCCACGTTCTCGAAACGACTGCGCCATCGGTAGAGGCCGAAGACCTCCACACCGGGGCGCGTGAGCAGGTGGTCCGCCAGGTGGCTGCCGACGAAACCGGTGAAGCCGGTAATGAGGACGCGCATGCTCGCTCCCTCTGCTGGGGGCACACTCGAGCGCGGCGGGGGTGCGCGCTGCTGCGCGACCGTGACGCCGCGCGTGGCGCAGCCCGGCGGCGCGCCTGCGCTGAACTGCCAGGATAGGGGCCGCCCGAGCTGCGGTCAACGCGCCCGATCGGGCGCGGGCGGCGCGAACAATGGTGCGAGGTGGGCCAGCGCCCCGCGCGCCGCCGCGTCAGGATCGGCCTTGTGGGCGTAGAGCTCTACGGATGCGTACCCGCCAAAGCGCGCCGCGCGCAGCGCGCGCGCGATCGCAGCAAAGTCCACATCCCCCTCACCGGGGGTCCGGTGGTAGTGTTTGCCACCTGCGATGTCCTCCAGATGGAGGTGCCAGATGCGCGCGCCGTGGTCGGCGATCACTGCCGCTGGGTCCTCCTCCATCACGACCGCGTGTCCGACATCGAGATTGAAACCGAGGAGCGGATGCCCCACTTTCGCGATCAGCGCGGCCACCTCGTCGCTGCGCTCCAGCAGCAGGCCAGGCTCGGACTCGACGCCGATGCGGATGCCCCGAGGCTGCGCGTACGCGAGCAACTCCTCCAGGGACCGCCGCAACACGTCGAGGGCGGCCTCGGGTGGATGGTCCGACTCCGTGCAGCCGCTGCTGACGCAAACGCAGGGGGCGCCGACGGCGACGGCCAGGTCGATCGCCGCTCGCACATGGTCCAGGCGGAACGCGCGCACCTGCGGGTCGGGGCTGGCCAGCGAGGGGCCGAACACGTTCTCGGGGATGGCGGCGCCGTACGCGCCAATCGCTGTATTCGCGTTGATATTGGAGGCGGCGATGCCGGCGTGGCGCAGCCGCTCGGCCAGACGGCGCGCCCGGTCGGGGGGTTCATCGGGCGGCCAGTAGTGGGGCGTATCGCACAACAGCTCGATCCCGGCGTAGCCCGCGCGCGCGACGCGGTCGATCGCCTCCTCGAGGCTGTGGCGCGTATACGCGTTGCTGCAGAAGCCGAGCATCATCGTGTCCGCCTTTCGCTGCCGCTCCAAGCCGGCCCCTGCGGCCTGCCGCCATGCCCGTGCCGCTCTGGACCGGCCGGCCCCGACGAGGTGCTAAACTAATGCCGGAGAGGCCGATGGGCGAGGCGCAGCTTGCGGCGGCCGGTGTGCGCTACCGGACCCCCGCAGGCGAACGCGGGCCGGTGGACCTGGCCGTGGCTGCCGGCGAGATCGTCTGCCTGCGCATGCCGGGCGCAGAGTTCCCGAGTGCGCTGCTCCACGTGCTTTGCACCCTGGACGCGCCGCTGGCGGGCCGCCTGATGGTCGCAGGACACGACACTGCCACCGCCCTGGACGCGGCGCGCCGCGCGCTGGCATTCCTACCGCAGGAGGGCGGCTACGAGCGGGAGGAGACGCCCGAGCAGATCCTGCGGCGCGTCGCGCGCTGGCGACGGACGCCGCCCGACGCCCTGGCGCAAGCCCGCAGCCGCTTCGAGCTCTGGCTGCCAGAGCCCTGGCCGCGCACGCCGATGGGCGCTCTGCCGGCGCGGATGCGGCACGGCGTACGTCTGGCCGTCGCCCTGTTGCACCGCCCCGCGGTGCTCTTGGCCGCTCACCCGCTGGATGGGCTGGAGGCCGACGATCGCACGATCTTGGCAGCGGCCCTGGCGCAGGCCGCCGCCGACGGCGTGGCGATCGTGCTCTGCGATGGCAGCGCCGAGGCCGCCATGCTGGCCGATCGTTGTGTCCCGCCTGCCAACGGACGCAGCCCGTGGGTCTGGGCGCGCTTCTGCGGGTCGGTGGCCACGTTGCAGCGCGAAGCATCCGCGCGCGGACTGGCCGGACGCTGGCGGGTCGGCCTGCGCGGCGGTGCCTGCCGGCTGGGCCCATTCTCGTCAGCCGAGCAGGCACGCGAGGCCGCACGCTGGCTGCTGGCGAGCACGCCGCCCCCGGCGAGCGTCTGGCTGCAGGACGGAGAAGAGACACTGTGAGTCGTGCAGTGGAAAGGATGGGTGCAGACGCCGGCGGTCAGGCGGTTCGCGTCGTGCACGGGCGGGGAAGGAGCCGCGCTGCTGCCGCCGGGGCGCTCCTGACCCACACGGGGCTCGCCATCGTGCCGCTGGTCGCCCTCGCGGGGGTCATTGAGGCGTCGGGGCGCGGTGAGCTGCTGGAGGCACGCCACGCCGGGGCCGTGGCCGCGGGGCTCTGGCTGCTCGCACTTGGGCTGCTCGGCCCCGTGATGGGGCGCGGAAGTTGGCGCGCGCTGGCGGCGTCGGGTCTCGTGCAGGAGGCCCTGCTGCGCGGAGCCGGGCGCCGGCACGTGGTGCTGTTGGTGGGGCGGCGTGCCGGGGCGCAGCTCGGGGAGCTCACCGCGTCATGGTGGCTCCTCCCCTTCCTGCTGATCGGGTTGGGGGGGTGGGTGCCCGCCGAATCGGGGGCGCTGGTGGTGATGGGGGTGCTGTACGGCGCCGCGGCCGTAGCCTGCGGGGTGCTCGGCGCGTGGACCGAGGGCCCCGGCCGCGAGCGTCCTGCGATGGGGATCTTGATGGTGGCGCTGCTCACGTTACCGTGCGCCCTGCTCGCGGTGCGTGGCACCCAACTGGTGTGGCCCACCGACCTCGCGAGCTGGCTGTGCCGCGCGCTGGCACGCGCCACACCGCTGGGCGCGCTACGCCCGGCGTGGGCCGAGGGCCCCTCGGCGCCGAGGGCGCTCGTCCCGCCCGTCGCGCTCGCAGCTGTCACGGCCTGGGCCCTCATCGCCGTCGCGCTGTGGGGCGTGGCGCTCGCGGGCGCGACGGGTGCCGCCGCGCGCTCGCGCTGGCTGGTGGAGGTCGATCGTGGGTTCTGACCGTGGCGCGCAGCGCGGACCCGCCCGTGCAGCGCCGGCGCAGCGGTCGGCCGCGGATTCGACTGCGGGGTCGGCCGCGGAGTCCGCAGAGCTGGCGGTCGCTCGGCAGCGGCTCGCCGAGGTGCTCGGGCGACTCCGACAGCGCCGCCGCGCCCACTCTGTGGCGCTGATAGCGGCCGGAGCGCTGCTGGGGGTCGTCGCGTGGCGCTGGGGCGTCACGATCGGCGCCTGTCTGCTCCAGGGCGCGCTTGGCGCGTGCGCGCTGGCGGGGCTGGCCAGCGGACCGGGACCTCGGCTGGAGTCCGCGGCGCGATGGCTCGACCGCCACACCGGCGCCCGCGACGCGCGGCGGTCCTTCGCAGCGCCTGCTTCCGCTGGTGCCGGGCTCGACGGTGCCGATCTGATCTGGCGCAGCTTCCTGCGGGCGCCGCAGGAGCCGTTCCGGACGCGGCTGGCGCGCCGCACCGGCGCTGCGGTCCCTGGGCCGCTACCAGCGCGACTGCATCCTGCCTGCGCGCTCGTGCTGGCCGGCGCGGTAGGTCTTGCGATGGTCCCGGCGCCGCGCGCTGGCTCCCGCGCCCAGTCCGCGGCCGGGTGGCGTGTGGCCCCCGCTGCGGTCGACACCTCCGCGGCGCAGCTGACGCGCGCGGCGGGATCCAGCCACACGGCGCAGCGCCCGCAACCAGCGCCCGCGTCACCGCCCAAAGCGACCCTGACCGTGCCGCAGATCCTGCCCGCGCCGCCGGGTGCGCAGCTGCCGTCCGCCCAGCGCGCCGGCGCGTCGCAGCGCAGTGGTCACGCGCCCGGCGAGACGCTCGCCGTCGACGCCTCTGCGCTGCTGCGCGACGGCGCGCAACGCGCGGAGGCCTTGGGCATGACCGTGCGGACACGAACGCCGGCCGGTGCGCAGGCGCCCGAGGGTTCGCCGCAGGGAGAAGGCACGGGCCGCGCTCCAGCGCGGGCTCCGGACGGACGGGCGCTGACGCTGCCGCAGGCGCCGACTCTGGATCGGGCGCTCGTGCCTGGCGGCGACCGCTCGCGCTCCACCCCCGCCTTGGCGCCTGACCTGATCGCGCGCGCGCGGCCAGGGCCTTTGGCCGGCGCGCCCTCCGGTGACGCTGCGCGCGCGGACCGCACGCTCCTCCTGAGGGACGGCCAGGGGCGCGCGTTCTCGCGCCTGGAGCGCGACTACCTGCTCCGCGCGGAGCACGCGTTGCGCGCGCTGCGCGCCGCGCGGGGCGCGCCCGACAGTCCACAGCCGCGGAACTCTCAAGCGCAAGCCGACACCACCTCGCCTGGAGGCAAGCCATGACCCAATCCAGCGGGCCTACCAGCAACCTACGCTCCAAGGCGGCGTCCGACGCGGCCCTCGACACGTTCGCCCGGGCCCACGCGGCGCTGCGCAGCGGGCTCGCGCAGATCATCGTCTCGCAGGAGCCGCTCATCGACGAGGTGCTGTGGGCTTTGCTCGGCGGCGGGCACATCCTGATCGAGGGCGTGCCCGGTCTGGGCAAGACGCTGTTGGTGCGTACGCTCGGATCGTTGTTGGGCGGCCGATTCTCGCGCGTGCAGTTCACGCCGGATCTGATGCCCACCGACATCACCGGAAGCGAGGTGCTCGCGCGCGGCGCCGACGGGAGCGTGCGCTTCGACGTCCACCAAGGGCCCGTCTTTGCCAACGTGATCCTGGCCGATGAGATCAATCGCGCCACCCCGCGCACGCAAGCGGGGCTGCTGGAGGCCATGGAGGAGGGGACGGTTACCATCGGCCGCGCGACCTTCGCGCTGCCGCGCCCCTTCTTCGTCGTGGCCACGCAGAATCCCCTCGACCTGGAAGGCACCTACCCGCTGCCCGAGGCGCAGCTGGACCGCTTCCTGTTACAGGCGCGCATCGAGTCCCCGGGCGAGGCCGCGCTGGTGGACATCTTCCGCCGGCACGGTGCGGGCACAGCAGCGCTGCCGAGCGCCGTGCTCGAGCCCGCGGGCACGGTGCAGGCGATTGCCGCGGCCGCGCAGGTTCCCGTCGCCGACGCGGTCGCGCGCTACGCGGCGCGGCTGGTGCTTGCCACTCACCCGCAGAGCGCAGCGCGCGGCGTGGCCGGGGGGCTGCGCCAGGGCGCCGGGCCGCGCGCGATGCTGGCGCTGCTGCGCTGCGGGCGCGTGCGTGCGCTCGCCGCGGGCCGCGAGCACATCGCCTTCGAGGACGTGCGGGCCGCCGCGCCTGCGGCGCTGCGACACAGGCTGCGGCTGCGCTACGAGCGCGAGGCCGAGGGCGACACCATCGAGCAGGCGATCGTGCGGCTGTTGTCCGAGGTCCAAGCCGATGCGTGAGGTGGGAGGGCCGCTGCTCGACCGGCTGGCGCTGGCCTCCGAGAAGCTCGCCCTCGGCGAACGTCCCGGCAGCGTCTCGACGGCGCTCACCGGCCAGGGGCAGACGCTGGCCGGGCACCGCCCTTACGCTCTCGGCGACGATCCAAGGCGCATCGATCACCGCGCGTGGGCGCGACTGGATCGCCCGGTCGTCCGCACCTACCGCCGCGATCGCGAGCAGCGCCTGCACCTGATCCTGGATACGAGCGGGTCCATGGGCGCAGCCTTTCCAGAGCGCTACGACCGCGCGCGCGAGATCGCCACCGCGCTCGCGGCGATCGGCCTGGCCGGGCTGGAGGACGTGCGCCTCTCGGCGCTGGCCGACCCGCCTCGAACGCTCGTGACGGTGGCCCATGGCCGCAGCAGCAGCGCCATGCTTGCAGCAAGGCTGCGCGGGCTCGCCTGCGGCGGTCGCGCACCGGCCGCAGCGCTCGCGTCGCTGCTGCGCGGCGCGCCACGCGGGGTGAGTGTCGTGCTGACCGACTTCCTCGATGACGCTCCCGCCGGGGGCTGGGTCGCAGCGCTGGCGGGCCCCTCGCCGGGCTGGGTGATCGTGCTCACCCATCCCGACGACCCGCTGGTGGCGACGGGGGAGGCCGTGGAGTTGCTCGACGCGGAGGGGCGTGGGCGCCGGCAAACGGTCCTCGACCCGCCGACCGTCGCCGCGGCACGCGCGCGCTTGCTCCACCACCGGACTCGGCGTACGGCGGCGTTGCGTGCGGCGGGCGTGCGCGTGGTGGACGTGGACGCCGCGCAATCCTGGGAGGCGGCGCTGATGGGCCCACTGCGCGCCGCAGGCCTCGTCGTGACCTCCTGAGCGCTCGGTGCGCGTCTACGATCCTGCGGCGAGATCCATGAGCTTGTTGCGTCCAGTCTCCTTGTTGTTGCTCGTGCCACTCCTCTTGGTCGTGGCCTTGCTGCTGCGACGGGGCGGCGCGCTGCGGCAGCGATTCGCTCCCGTCTGGCTGTTCGCCGACGAGCCCGGGCGCGCACCGGCGCGCCGCCGCATCCATTGGCGCGATCCGCGGGCGTGGCTGACGCTGGTAGCAGGGGTGCTTTGGATCGGCGCGCTCGCGGCGCCGCTGCGCCCTTCGCCCGCCTTGCCGTCGCGCGCGGTGGTGCTGTTGGACGCCGGTACGCTGGAGGCCCCTGACGCGACGCGCCGCCCCGTGGAGGAGACCATCGCCGCGTTGGCGGCCGCTGCGGCGGGGGTGGAGATCTACTGCGCGGGCCGGTCGCCCACCGGTCCGTTCCCGGACCTGGCCTCGGCGCGGGAGAGCTCCGTGGACCCCGCCGGGCCGACGCTGGGCGAGCTCCTGTGCGCGCTCGCCCCCGATCCCCTGCGCGCAGTGGAGGTGTTCTGCTGGCGAGAGCCGCCTGCAACGCGGGGCCGCTGGCGAGCGCACCGGCTCGCTGCGCCCGGCGGCGAGGCCGGCCCGCGATTGTCGCTCGCGCATCTCGACCTGGCCGGTCGACTCTGCGTGGCGGTCGAGGGTGCCGGCCCCACCACGAGCGTCGTGGCCGAGACCGCCGGTGCCTCGCAGGAGATCCCGCTCGATGCGCAGGGGCGCGGCGCAGTCGAGATCGATCCGGCGCTCGTGCCGACGCCGCCCAGCCCGCCGGAGCCGGGTGCGGACCCCGGGCGCCGTGCGCGACGACGGATCACCGTCGAGCTCGAGTCCCGCGCCACGCGGCACGGCCCGCTACCGCACGTTCTGCCGGGAGCTGCGCCGCTCACGCAATCGTCTGCCGAGCGTCAGGTGCTGGAGTTGCCTGCGCCGCCTCTGGTCTGGCTCGTGTCCGCAGCCGGCTCCCCCTGGGCAACGGCCGTGGAGGCCTGGCCGGCCATCGACCTGCGCAGGGTCGACCGCGCGCGCCTGCCCCCGCGGCCCGACGCGGCGGAGTGGGCGCGGTGGCGCGCCCAACGCGGGCGGACCGGCAGCGCCCAGCACGAGCTCCTGGTGGTGGTCGGCGACGCGCCACCGGCCTTCCCAGATAGCCTGTGCTGGGAGTGGATCGCGCCGCGGGCCGGCGCAGCTCCCGGCCTCCGGCTGGAGGAGCTCCGTTCCAGCCGTACGGGCCCCCAGCTGGACGACGGGTCGGGCGCGCTGGAGTTCGCGGGGCCGGCGGCGGGGCTAGACCTTGCGGGCGTGTCCCGCGCCTGCGGCGTACTCGACTTGGGTGTGCAGTGGGCCGCGATGGCCGGGGGCAGGATCCTGCTCTGGGAGTCCCGTGCCGCGGTCGTGAACCTGCCCGACCCCGCAGCCCCCGATGGATCGCTCGGCCCGGCCCTGGCGGCCCTGCGCGTGGCGCGGGCGCTGCTGCCCGCCCAGGACGTGTGCGCGGGGCCTGGCCTCTCCTCCCCGCGGTTCAACTGGCCCGCGGCTCTGACGCGTCCCGGCGAACTGCCGGCCGCCGGCAGCGAGCCTGTGTCGCCGGGCGCGCTGGCGGCCGCCGCCACAGGAGGCCGCACCGGCGGAGCGGGGACGGACCTTGCCCTCTCGCCCTGGCTCGCTGCGGCCGCCTGGTTGGTCTCGGCCGCGGCGCTGGCGCTGGCCAGGTGGCCGCGCCGTCGCCGCGCGGGCCTGGGCATCGCGCTGCTGGCCCTGCTGGCCCTGGCGCTGCGGCCGTCGGCCGGGGACTGCGTGCTCATCGTCGACGCATCTCCCAGCTGCCGCGCGCTGGCCCCTGCGGCCGCCGCTGCGGCGCTGCGGGAGTTCCTGGGCGCGGCCGGGCCCGGGCAGCGGCTGGCCGTGGCGGCGCTCGACGGGGAGGACGGTCGGTGGCTGCTCCCACCCACCCCTCGCCGGGCCTGGCCGTTCACTCCCGTGGAGCTCGAACGCTGGCTGCAGGCGGGCCTGCGGGATCTCCCCACGCCACCGCACACGCGCTTGGCGGCGCCGTTGCGCCGGCTGATGGGCGCCACGCGCCTGCGTGCGCCGCGGGTGCTGCTCGTCAGCGACGGCCGCTTCGAGGACACGCCCCAAGCGCTTGCTGCGTCACTGCCCGTCGGTGAATGCTCCATCGCAGCAGCGCCGGCGGGGCGCAGCGGCGACGCGTCCGTCACGCAGCTGCGCGTCGAGCAGCAGGCCGCCGGGGCGGGTCGCACGCTGACGCTGGCGCTCGATCCGGGCGACGCCGAGCGCCGGCTCGCCGTGACGCTCGACGGGCGCGTCCTGCTGGACCGCGATCTCGCCGCGCTGGTGCGCGACGGCGTGGCGCAGCGCGACCCGCAAGCGAACGGAGCGCTCGTGCGGCTGGCCTTGCCGCTGCCACCGCTGGCCACGGGCGCCCACACCATCACCGCCGAGCTGCAGCCGGAGGCTGCGGGGCCTCGCGACGTCTGGCCGCAGGACGACATCCTCGCCTACGGCTGGAGCACGGGGCCACTGCCGACGGTTCGCTGGACCGCCGCCTCGGGCGAGCGCACGACCTCCTTGCCACAGCCGCCCGCCGGCGGCCGTCCCGACGTCTGGGTGCTCGACGCGTGTCCGGAATCGCTGGTGGCAGCGCTGCAGGTCCAGGTCTTGCGCGCCATGGACCTGGGCACGGGGCTCCTGCTGCTCGCGGGCCCGGGCGACTGGCTGCAGCGGGGTGAGAGCGGCCGTCTGGCGCTGGAGGAACGGCTTCCCGTCCGCCTGCAGGTGCGCGAGGAGCGCGATCCCTCGCGTGGGGACTGGGTCTTCCTGTTGGACGTCTCCGGCAGCATGGCGACGCTGGAGGACGGCGTCTCGCAGCTCGACCGCGCTCTGCTCGCCCTCTCCGGCGCGCTGCGCGCCGCCGAGGCCAGCGAGCGCGTCGGGCTGGTCGCCTTCGCCGACCGGGTGCTGCGCACGCTCCCGCCGCAGCCGCGGCGCACGCTGACCCAGGTGCAGGAGGCACTGCGGGGCGTGCACGCCTCGGGCGGCACGGTGCTGCGCCCGGCGCTGCAGGAAGCCGCCGGTCTCCTGCAGGCCGCCGCTGCTGGCGATGGGAGCGCCGGCGTCGCGGCAAAGCCCCCGCGCGCGCGGCGCATCGTCGTCCTCAGCGATGGTGTGACCGGCGACGAGTCGCTGCAGTCCTGGCTCGACGCCGTCGGCGACCTGCCGGTGACGGCGATCGAGGTCGGAACGCGGGGCACGCCGGCGTTGCGCGAGCTGGCCGCGCGCACCGGCGGGCGCCATCTGGTGCTGCGCCGCTTCCAGGAGCTCGGTGAGGTACTGGCGCGCACGGTGGACTCGGCACCACGCGATCGATTCGTCGCCGCGCCGCAGCCCGCGCGCGCGGAGCTGGCGGCGTGGAGCGCGCTGCTGCCGGCGGGGGCAGTACGCTATGTGGCTCTGACGCCGCAACTGGCGCAGGTGGCCTGGAGCGCGGGGTTGCAGCGCGACCCGCTGCTGGCGCTGGGTTCGTTTGGCCCCGGCCGTATGGCCGTGCTGGCCAGCACAGCGGGCCCGCCGTGGAATCCAGAGGACGCGCGCTGGCCCGCGGCGGTGGCGCAGCTCTTGGCGTGGCTCACGCGACAGGAGCAACCGCGCGTGCGCTGGGAGGGAGGGAGCGCTCCCCGATTGCGCGTAGAGTCGTCGACACCACCCTGGTCGCTCGTCCCGGCGAACGAGCCAGGCCTGACGACGGCGGGAGGGCTCGCGGATGGACATGCGAGCGGACTGGCGCTGGTGGACGCACTGGGCGACACCGTCGCGCTGGAGGCCGTCGTGCCCGGCGTGTTACGTCCAGTGGGCCCGTCGCTGGCGGACCCCGTGCGCGTCATCGACAGCACGGGCGCCACAGGGCTGGACGTGGCGTTCGCCGACGATCCGGCCGCAGAGTTGCGCGCGCGCGGCGTGGATGCCGTGCGGCTGGCGGCTCTCTCGGCGGCCGGTTGGGGGCACGCAGGAGCCGCGCAGCCTGCGGAGGGCTCTCTGGCGAGCCGTGACCCGACACGCGGTACGCCGCTCTTGGCCGCGGCCTTGCTGTGGCTGCTCGCCGGCCTGGCGATCTCCCGGGACGCAGGTTCGCGCCACGCCCCAGGTTCCGTTCCAGCACGTGCGCGCTCGTGACCCCCGCTCGTGCACCGGCGGATCGACTGCCGGGCTTCAAGCGCTCGCCCAACGCGCAGGCGGCTCCCTGGGTCGTGCTCGCGGCCACTCGCTGCCCATCCACGCGTGCGCGCCCGCAGCTTCCAGGCTTGACGCCGGGCGCTGCCGCCCTGGCGGTTGCGCCAGTCATTTGAGCAGCGTCAGCTTTTGAACTCCCGCACCCTGGCCGTCGACGGCCAGCCGCGCCAGGTAGACGCCACCCGCGACACCCGAGCCGGTGTCGTCGCGCCCATCCCACGTCACCCGGTGCACGCCCGGATCGGCTGGCGCATCCAGCAGCGTACGCACGCGGCGCCCGCGCGCGTCGAAGACGTCCAGGCGTACGCGCCGGGCGTCCGCCCCGCGCAGCTCGAAGGCCAGCGTCGTGCTGGGATTGAAGGGGTTGGGAAAGCCGGGATGCAGCTCGGCCGCCGCCGGCCGGACGGGGGGGGCCGCCGTGGCCATGTCCGTGAACGTGTAGAGGCCACCGCCGAAGGTCGCCGCGCGCAGCGTCCGGAAGCTCAGCGGATCCACTGCGATGTCGCGGACGTCCTTCACGAGCAGTCCGTTGCTCAGGTCCGCCCAGGTGGCGCCCCCGTCGAGGCTGCGCGCGACGCCGTCCTGGGTGGCCGCGTACGCGCGCGAGGCGTCGAACGGGTCGAATTTCACTTTCCAGATGCTCTTGTTGGGCAGCCCCGTGCTGGCGTCGTGCCAGGTGTCGCCGCCGTCCGCGCTGCGCCAGATCCCCTTGCCCTCGAAGCCGGCGGCCAGCACGACCTGCGGATCGGCGGGATCGACGGCCAGGTCGAACACGATACTGGCGCCCAGCCCGTTGGTCTTCTGCGTCCAGCTCAACCCGCCGTTGCTGGTCTTGTACACGTAGCCCAGGTAGATCCCGGCGTAGATGACCTCGGGGTTGGTGGGATCCAGCTCCAGGTCGTTGACGTTGTCCGCGGTCATGCCCGCGCTGCGCGCCACCCACAGCCCGCCGCCGTTGTCGCTGCGGAAGACGCCATCGTAGGTCCCGGCGTAGACGATCAGCGAGTTGGTCGGGTGCACGCGGATCGCCCGCACGGTCTCCCCGGCCAGCCCCACCAGCGAGAATGTCGTGCCACCGTTGGTCGACTTGTACACGCCACCGTAGTTCGCGCCGGCGAAGACAACCTGCGGATTGGTGGGATCGAAGCAGACCGTGCGCACATCGGGCACGGTGATTCCGGCGTCGCCCAGCGCAAAGCTGCTCCCGACGTCCGCGCTGCGATAGACACCGCCGTAGCCGGCTGCGGCGATCAGGCTCCCCGAGCTGTCGACGGCGATCTCCTGCAGGAACGTATTGGCCAGTCCCTGGTTGATCGGCGCCCAGGTGGACCCGGTCCGGCGCTGCACGCCGCGATAAAACGTGCCGCATAGCATCGACGTGCCGTCGTAGGCCAGGCTGCGCACGACCCGATCGGTGAGGCCCGCACTGGCCGCGGCCCAGTGCAGCGCGCCGTCAAAGGTCTCGAACACTCCGCTCTCGGTGCCCACCAGCAGGTGCATGCCATCGGCGGGGTCGATCCAGAGTGCTTGCGCCCGGGTATCGGTCAGGCCCGCGCTGTGCAGCTCCCAGCTCCCGCCCCCGCTGAAGCTGTGGAACACGCCGCCGTAGGTGGCAAGGTAGAGCTCGCTCGATGCGGCCGGGTTGGTGACGAGCTGGCGCGTGAACAGCGCCAGACCACTGAGCCCGTTGCTGCGCGGCAGCCACGTGCCCGGGGGATCGGTGTTGAGGAACGCGCCGCCGTCGGTGCACGCGTAGATCGCGTTGCCACCGACGTCCCAGAGGATGCGCTCGACCGAACTGTTGGTGAGGCCGGCGTTGACCGGAGTCCACGACACGCCGGCATCGGCAGTGGCGTAGAGCCCGTTCACCGTGCCGCACAGCATCCGCGCGACATTGGTTGGGTGGATCGCCAGGCAGGTGGTGAGCAGCGATCCCAGCCCGCCGCTGCGCTGCGTCCAGCTCTGGCCGAGGTTGTCCGAGCGGTACACACCGTTGTTGGTCGCCACGCAGATGGTGCTGGTGCCCAGCGGAACGGCTTGCACGTCGTTGACCGTGAGCAGGCCGAGGCCCTGGCTGCGCGATTGCCAGGTCTGGCCGCCGTCCCCGCTCACGTACAGGCCACCAGCCTCCGTCCCCGCCACGAGTTTCGATGGACTGCTGGAGTGGACCAACAGGCACAGGATGCGGCCGCCGTACGGGCCGGCGTCCTGGGTCCACGCGTTGCTTCCGGCAGGCGCGATGGCGGGCCGTGCTGGCACGACCAGCGCCACGATCGCCACCAGCCAGCGGGCAGAGTCCCGCGCCCAGTCGGCCGGGGAACGGAGGATGCGACGCACGGATTCTGGCACGAGCCTCTCCAACCAGCGCAACGGCGCAGGGCACAGACGACCGGGGGCGCCCGGGGAAGGGCGCCCCACGTCCGATTCACCCGATCATGCGAGAGCGACGGAGGTTTGAGACGCGACTGCTCGTTCGGGAGAGTCGCCGGCTCTCAGCTCGGCGGCCCGAAGTTCGTGAAGAGGGTGATTTCCTTGAGGCTCTGGTGCTTGGTGATCGCCGGTGACTCGTACGGTCGACGGTCCGGGGACCCCTGGCTGGCCGAAATATCTGCCGACATCGGGACTCCTCTACGGGATGCTGCGGTTGGGCGCCCCCTCTCATCCATGGCATCCATTCTACCACGGCGCGCACCGCGCGGACAACCCGGCCCCCCCGGCGGCCCCCGCCCCCGCGACCGGTCATGCCCCCAGATTCCCGATTGCTCCCGCTGCGGACGACCCGCGCCGCGGGCTGCCCGCGCACTGCGCACGGCCGGACGCTTGCCGACGGGGCCGGGGGGAAAACGAAAGGCCCTCTGCCCGGCGGGCTGAGGGCCTCGTCTCCGATGTGCCGCGGGCTCAGCTGCCCGGCGGACCGAAGTTCGTGAAGAGCGTGATGTCCGCGAGGCTCTGGTGCTTGGTGACCACCGGGGACTCGTAGGGACGGCGCTCCCTGCTGGGCGTTTCCATCGTTGAGATCTTTCCTCCGAGTTCGTACGTGTCAGGCGGGGCCGCCCTGGGGGCGACCCCACGCGGGTGTCGACTATTTCACGAGCGTCATCTTGAGAGTCTGCGAGAAGTCAGCCGCGTTCAGGCGGTAGTAGTACAGGCCAGAGCTCACGGGCTGTCCGGTGAGGTCGGTGCCGTCCCAGTCGACGCTGTGCTGCGTCGCCGCGAGATTGGCGTCGACCAGGGTCTTGACCAGACGGCCACGCAAGTCGAAGACCTCCAGCTTCACGTGGCCGGGATTGGCCAGCGTGAAGGAGATCATCGTCCGCGGGTTGAAGGGATTGGGGGAGTTCTGGCTCAGCGCGTACGTCCGCAGCGCGCTGCGGCCATTCTCACCAGGGGTGACGGCCTCGGGGTCGAGACGGACCTCGTGGGCCGTCTGGCAGTTGTCCGTGTAGAATACGTCGAAGAACACGTTGAAGCCACCCGCGCCCGGACGGCCGGTCAGGTCCAGCGTGAAGCTGTCCCCGAACTTGGTGTCGCCCGACGCGATGTCCCCGTAGCTGCTGGCTCCGTCCACGGGAGTCACCCAGGGGATGTCCTCCATGAGCGTGGCGTTGACGTCGTGCGCCGTGCCCGGGCCGTTGTTCTTGATGCTGACCCGGACCTCCCAGATGAGAGTGCCGGGATCCCACGACACGGTCTCGTATCCGACCAGCGCAAGGTCGGCGAGCTGCGCGTCGCACCCGCACGCGAAACGGTGCACGGCGACGTTGTCGGTCTCGACGCACTCGTTGAGGACCTGATTGGGATCGAGCACCATGAATACGGCGTGCGCCAGGTTGTCCGGCCGGTTGAAGCAGGCCTGATGGCTCAGCGTCATGCCGCCCACCAGGTTGTTGTCCGTGAACGTCGCGATGCGGTTCACCGGATTGGTCGGGTCGTCCAGGAAGAAGTCCACGCGCGCTGCCGCCACCACGTACGTGGGATCGTCGCTGAGCACGCGGTAGGTGCCCGTGACGCACGTCTGGCCTCCCTGGACGCAGCCGGCATCGCTGTCGACGACCAGGTCGGAGTCCGCAGTGCTCAGGTCACCGAGCGCGGTGAAGATCCGGACTACGGCGCCGCTGTTCTGGCTGGGGACGCCGAAGCTGTCCACGACTTGCAAGCCGATGAATCCGTCGTAGAGCCCCGGGAAGGTCACGCAGGTGGCCGGTCCGTCGAAATCGTCGAACTGGCCGTCTCCGTCGAGGTCCCAGTGGTACTCGGCGACGAAGTCACCGGCATCGGGGTCGTAGCTGCCGCTGCCGTCGACGCAGATCCGCTGTCCGACGCAGGCGGCGTACGGCCCGCCGGGCACGGCCACCGGCGGGTGGTTCTCCCGGCTGATCACCACCCGGCAGGTGGTCTGGCGCTCCACGGGCGGCACCGCGTTGTCGCGCACGAGCAGCGTCACCGTGAAGGTGCGCGACAGCTCGCCCACTCCCAGCGAGTAGCTGGTGGTGACGACGGAACCCACGCCGTCCGGCGGAGCGAAATTGACTCCGTTGGACGCGTCGAAGTCCCAGAGGTACTGCACGATCTCGTGGTTGGGGTCCTGATGGAAGGAGCCGGTGCCGTCCAGGGTGATGGTGACGCCCGGCCCTGCCGAGGGCGGCGTGACCGTGCAGTTCGCCACGGGCACGAGGCTGCTGACCCCAGCGGTCAGCGTCAGGACGCGGGCCGCCGTCACCAGGCTGTAGTCGTTGGAGCCGAGCCAGTAGGACGAGGTCCAGCGTCCGTCGACCAGGTCGCCGGTGCCGTAGATCTGCTCGTTGAAGTCGTTGTTGTACGCGATCCCGCCCACGCCGTCGTAGTCGCTGAGCGCGTCGTAGACGAGTGTCTTGTTGAACTCGTCCTGCCAGTCGTGCGCGGCGATGAACGAGATGGGCGGCGAGAACGACTCGAGCCCCTTCTTCACGGCGTACATCGCGTACTCGTTGGTGTAGAACATCTCCGCGTAGCCGAAGTTATCGGACTGGAGCGTCCAGTGGGCGTTCAGGAAGTTGGCGGCGGCCAGCACCTGCGCGGAGGTCGGTGCGTAGTGCAGCCACGCCAGCTGCATGAGCCCCGAGCCGGTCTTGGCGATGTTGTTCCAGAAGTTCTTGTCGGTATAGCCAAAGCCACCGTCGGCCCCCTGGCTGTAGAGCGTCCAGATCTCCAGCTCGGTTTTCACGAACGCCGGGATCGTCAGGCCCCTGCCCTCGCTGGCCACCATACCCAGGACGACCCATTGGACGGCCGAGTTGTCGCTGCCGGAGTTGGACGTGACCAGGGTGTAGCGCCAGCCGCCGCGCTCCACGCCGGTCTCGGTCTGCGAGTACGCCGCGAGGTCGATCATGTCCTGCAGGACATCCTTGATCGTGCGGCCCGCCTCGCTACCCACGGTGACGACCTCGTTGAGGTCCTTGATCCCGGCCATGGCCAGCATCAGGATTCCGTGGTTGTAGCACTGCGTGAATCCGTTGGCGTAGAGGGAGTAGCCATTGCCGTTGGTGTCCGGATTGCCAGCGGGTTGGGCGCCGATGGGGAACCGGGTCATGCTGGAGAAGATGTTGTTCCAGAAGGCCTGGAGCGTCTCCGCGTAGATGTCGTTCGTCGGGTTGGCGCTCTTGTCGTGATTGCGCAATTGGAACGCCAGCGCGTGGATGCCTTCGGAGGCCGGCGCGTTCCAGCGGCCGCTGGACAGCTGCGTCAGGTACAGGTAGCGCAGGCCGTCCTCGATGGCGGCCTGGACGCGCGACTGGATGCCGTAGGGGCCGACGTCGATGCGAAAGGTCTCCGTGTCGGTCGCTCCCACGTTGTCCTGCACGGTCAACGTCACGAACTTGGGACCCAGCGTCGTGTACGAGTGGTGCACGACGATGTAGCGCCGGTCGGCGACGGCGCCGGAGGCAGCCGGGCTGCCGTCATCGAACGCGACCGTGTAGGTGTAGGGGGCCGTCCCGCCCGTCACGTTTCCCCAGAGAATATTGTCTCGGCCGATCCACGAGGCGGGCTGGGGCGAGCCAGTGTCCGCGCCATAGGTGCTCGGCATCGCGTTGACGCGCAGAGCCGCTTGCGGCGAGGCCCCGGGCCTCCAGCCGTCCCAGGAAGCCAGCGCGTCACGCACGATCTGCGCGCCGTCGCCTGCCGCAGCCGGTGTCACGGGCGGCCGGCTGGTCGGGGACTGGGCCCCGCTCGCCAGCGCAGGAACCAGCAGCAACGCGCCAGCAAGCCACTTAGCTCTTGCCAATCGCATGGATCCTCCTTGGGTGCGCCGCGTGCTGCTTGCGGCAGCGCGGACGAAGTTGTCGAGAGTTGGATAGGCGCCCGGGTTGTCGGGGAGCCGTCACTCAGGTTGGATGATCAACCCGGTTCAGAGAGAGTTCCTGTTCACGAGGTTATCACAAGCCGGGGTAGAAGTTCAATCTCTGAGCGCCAGAAAAGTGTGTACAACGCCAACCACCTCATCGAGATCGGTGCCCATCCGCACCTCGGCCGCCCGGACGGTGCGCCCCAATTGCGCAAGCACCGCCAGCTGGGCGGCCACCACGGCCGGCCGGATCGGGATCATGCTCTGCGGTGCCAGTCGGCGGACCGCCTCCGCCCCAGTGAGCGGATCGATCACGGTCGCGGGCACGCCACAGACCCTGGGGAACAAGAGCCAGCGCAGGGGTGCCCGCTCCGCCACCTTGAGCTGAGAAAGCTCGTGGATTCCGAAGTGCCGCTTCCAGTTACCGCGCCGGACCGGCTGGCGGCGCAGGAACGACAGCGCGGGGAACCGATCCAGGGTGGACTCGGTCACGTGGAGATCCTCCCAGAAGGCCAATCCCTCCACGCCGCCTGCCCGACTGCGCAGGAAGCAGGTGTCGTCCCCCAGCAGCGACCAGCCTTTCCCTGCCAGTGCCAGCGTGAGCGTCGTCTTGCCGGCGCCGGAGGCGCCGCAGACGAGCAGACCTTCCGCTCCCTCACCTGCCCCCTGCGCGACCAATCCGGCGTGAAGGGGAAACATCCCGCGTTCCTTGAGGACCTCCAGGAGCGCTGGATAGAACGCGTGGTGTGCCACCAGCCAGCCGTCCGCCTGCGGGTCGAGAGCCAGCCGGGCGTCGATCTCTCCCGCCTCAGGTTGGACGCGGACCCACCCGCGGCCGTGGACATCGATCCACACAACGCTGTGGTCCCGGGTGGACCAAAACTCCAGATCCTCGAAGCGGGACCGCAGCTCAAGGTCTGCGGGAAGGCGCGCGGGATGTTGCTCTCCCGCGAGCGCGACGCGAATCGTCGCCTCGTCCCGGGCCTCCTCGACCGTGCGGTAGGCGCCGAGGATCTCGTCGACGGAGTCCGCCCACGGCTCGCTTTGCGCCTCGATGCGGATCCGCTCCCCGTGGAGTTGGAAGCTCCGGACGATGCTCACGGCAAGCCGGCCATCCCGATCAGTCCTGCGGATAGCGAAAAATCGGAGAAAATCCGCGGCGGCGCGCATCCGGCTCGAGGTAAGGCTCTCCCCGAAGCTCAAGCCAGGCATGTCCCTCGCGGATCTCCTTCCCCGGCTTCACGCCGAAAACGACCGAGGCCGGGGCACCCTCGGCGCGCAGGCAGTGATACAGGGTGAGGCTGCGCACCATGCAGGTGTTATGTAGCGGCAGCGGTGTGCGGTACAGGAGGAACCGAGCCATCTCGGCGATCTCTATGGCGGTGTCCGGTCGCTCCGCCGGAACCGGCCCGCGTGGATCGAGGGTGGCCAACAGCTGATCCAACGGCAGCCGGCGGATGCGGCTGGGCATCGTCCACCAGGTTCGCAACATGCGCCAACAGCGGCGCCAGGTAGCGGGAGATGAATAGCGCGCAAGCCGCACGAGAGCCCTCGGACTCAGCGCTCCGCGGGCGTGCGGGGAGGGAGCACGCGAAGCAAGCCCTCGGCGTCCATCTGCGCGAGGAAGCTCTCCACATCCCGGTAGGCCGTCACCTCGTCCACGTCGAAGTGCTCGACCAGACCCGCGGCGATCTGCCGGCAGGTCTGCTGACCGTCGCAGTGGCTCCAGATGAAGAGGCCGACCGGGTTGAGGCTGAAATAGTAGCCCGTCTCGAGGTTCACGAGGATGCCTTCCCCCTCGATCTCCTGCCACTTCACCTGCTCGGCCCGCATTGGCCGGGCATCTCCTTGCAAGGCATCTCCTTCGAGGCGGTGGGGAGCGGCGGTCGGGGGAGGCAGAGGCGGGGGACAGTTTAGGCCCACGCAGCGCAGCGGTCAATCGACGGCATTCCCGTGGCGCGCGTGGCCGGGGCGGAGTCCTGCCGGTGCGTCCCCTGGCACCAATCAAGACAAGATCCGGATCGTACTGGTCGGAACCAATAGCCCCTCCAGCCATTGGCAGGTGCCGATTTCGTGATACCTTAGGCCCGGCCAGCCGCCTGCGGTCGTCCAACGCGGGCGGGTCGGCTGGAAATCCCTCTACGCGCGGTAGAAGGAGCACTGAGGTGGCAGACCGCGAGTACGACCTGGTCGTGATCGGAAGCGGACCCGGCGGTTACGTGGCGGCGATCCGGGGTGCGCAATTGGGTCTCAGCACGGCGGTCGTCGAGTTCGACGATCGTCTGGGGGGCACTTGCCTGCTGAGGGGTTGCATCCCCACCAAAGTGATGCTGCACGCCGCCGACCTGCTGACACAGATCCGGGACGCTGGGCGGTGCGGCGTGCGCGTCGGCGACGCCACAATCGACTTCCCCGCCGTGATGCGCAGCAAGGACGACGCCGTCAGCAAGAACGCCAAGGGCGTGGAGTTCCTCTTCAAGAAGCACAAGATCAGCGTGGAGCGCGGTCGCGGGCGGCTCACCGGCCCCTCCACGGTGGAGGTGACCGAGAGCGGCAAGGCGCGCAGCCTCCGGTCACGCAAGGGCATCATCCTGGCGATGGGCAGCCGCCCGCGTGAGATGCGCGCGTTCCCTACGGATGGCCGCCGCATCCTCTCCAGCGATCACATCCTGCAGATCCAGGACGTCCCGCGGCGGCTGGCGGTGCTCGGCGCGGGTGCCGTAGGCACCGAGTTCGCCTCGATCTTCGCGCGCTTCGGCAGCAAGACGACCTTGATCGAGATGCTCCCGCGCGTACTGCCCATCGAGGACGAGGACGTGAGCGCGGAGCTGGCGCGCGCCTTCAAGAAGCAGGGCATCGAGGTGCGCACCAACGCGACTCTGAAGTCCGCGACGGTCGAAGGCAACGCCGTGCAGCTGCTGCTCGAGCAGGGCAAGCAGGAGCAGGCGCTGGCAGTCGACGTGCTGCTGGTGGCGGTGGGGCGCGCCCCCAACAGCGAGAACTGTGGGTTGGAGGAGACCGGGGTGGCGCTCGAGAAGGGCTACGTCATGGTCGACGGCAACATGCGCGCCAGTCTCCCGGGGGTCTACGCCATCGGCGATCTCGTCAACACCCCGTGGCTGGCCCACGTGGCGTCGGCCGAAGGGATCGTCGCGGCCGAGACCATCGCCGGCGTTCCCACGCGGCCGCTGGACTACGACAAGATCCCCGGTTGCACGTACTGCCACCCCGAGGTGGCCAGCATTGGGCTCACCGAAGCGGCGGCGAAAGCCCGGGGCTACGACGTCGTGGCCGCCAGCTTCCCGTGGGCCGCCAGCGGCAAGGCGCGCATCCTGGGCGAGGCGGGCGGTTTCATCAAGCTGGTCAGGGAGTGCAGGTATGACGAGCTGCTGGGCGTGCACATCATCGGGCCGCACGCCACCGATCTGATCGGCGAGGCGTGCGCGCTGCTGGGCCTGGAGGCCACCAACGAGGAGCTCTCGCGCATCGTGCACCCGCACCCCACGCTCGCGGAGGGGATGGCCGAGGCGAGCCATGCTGCCGCTGGGCATCCGCTGGCCTTCTGAGCGGCCGGGACCCGCACGAGCCCATGGACGCCCCGCCCGACCTGCTGCGACACACCACCGCCCGCCTCAGCGAGAAGCAGCTGCTAGAGCTCTACCGGTTCATGCTCATGAACCGCCTGGTCGAAGATCGCCTCGGCAAGCTGTACCGCCAGGGCAAGATCGTGGGCGGCCTCTACAGCAGCTTCGGGCAGGAGGCGACCTCCGTCGGCAGCGCCTACGCGCTCCGTCCTGGGGACAAGATCGGCCCGATGATCCGCAATCTCGGCAGCCTGCTGGTCAAGGGGATCCGCCCGCGGGAGATCTTCTGCCAGTACATGGCGCGCGCCGCCGGGCCGACATTCGGCCGCGACGTGAACCTCCATTTCGGTGACCTGCAGCGCGACTGTGTGGCGCCCATCAGCATGCTTGGCGCGCTCATTCCCGTCCTCGCCGGAATGGCGCTGGCGGCGAAGATGCGCGGCGAGGATCACGTCGCCCTCACCTGGATCGGCGACGGCGGCACTTCCACCGGTGACTTCCACGAGGGGCTCAATCTCGCGGCGGCGTGGAAGCTGCCGTTCATCCTGGTCGTGGAGAACAACGGCTACGCCTACAGCACGCCCACCGGGATGCAGATGGCCAACTCCCGGATCGTCGACCGGGCGCAGGGCTACGGCGTGCGCGGCGACCGTGTCGACGGCAACGACGTGATCGCGGTGTACCACGCCACGGCGCGCGCGGTGCACCGGGCGCGGCGCGGCGAGGGGCCGACACTGATCGAGGCGGTGACCTTCCGGATGAGGGGGCACGCCGAGCATGACGACGCGGGCTACGTGCCTCTCGAGCTGGTGGAGTACTGGCGCGCGCGCGACCCGATCGCGCGCCTGCGCCGCTATCTGGTGGTCAACGGCTTCGCCAGCGAGCAGCAATTGGACGCCATGACCGAGCCCATTCGCGCCGAGCTCGAAGCCGACGCCGAGTTCGCGCTGAGCAGCCCGTTCCCGGACGCAGCCCTGGCCCGGGGCGGCGTGGTCGCGGGCGATGGCGACCCGCGCGGCGCGGCGCGGCTCGCGCAGGGGAGCAGTGGATGGCTGTCGTGACCTACGTCGAAGCGATCCGCCAGGCCATCTGGGAAGAGCTGGAGCGCGACCCGGCGGTGTTCCTGCTTGGGCAGGACGTAGGGACCTACGGCGGCGCGTTCCGCGTGTCCGCGGGGATGCTCGAGCGTTTCGGCCCGGAGCGCGTCCGCGACACGCCGATCAGCGAGTCGGCCATCGTCGGCTGCGCGATCGGCGCCGCGCTGCTGGGCATGCGCCCGATCGTCGAGATGCAGTTCATCGACTTCATCGGCCTGGCATTCAACATGATCACGAACTTCGCCGCCAAGGCGCGCTACCGCTGGGGCGCCGGGGTTTCCCTGGTGATCCGCGGCCCCAGCGGGGGGGGCGTGCACGGCGGACCCTTCCACAGCCAGAATGTCGAGGCCTGGTTCGCCCACACGCCGGGGCTGAAAATCGTGCAGCCGGCCACCGTGCGCGACGCCAAGGGGCTGCTCAAGTCTGCCGTCCGCGATCCGGACCCGGTGATCTACCTGGAGCACAAGTTCCTCTACCGGCGCCTCAAGGAGGATCTGGGCGAGGATGAGGAGATCCTCACGCCGATCGGGCGGGCGGCCTCGCGCCGCGCCGGCGACGATCTGGCGATCCTCACCTACGGCGCGATGGTGCACGTGGCGCTGGAGGCCGCCGAGCGTCTGTCGCGTGAGGATGGCGCGGAGGCCGAGGTGATCGACCTGCGCACGCTCAGCCCGCTCGACGACGAGGCGATCCTGGGCGCGGCGCGCCGGACCGGGCGGATCCTGCTCGTGCACGAGGACACGCGGACCGGCGGGCTGGCCGGCGAGCTGGCGGCGCGCGTCTGCGAGTCGGCCTTTGAGTGGCTCGACGCTCCCGTGCTCCGGGTGACTGCGCCCGACACCCCCGTTCCGTACAGCCCGCCGCTGGAGGACGCCTTCCTGCCGTCGGCGGACAAGGTGCTCGACGCGGCGCGCAGACTCGCCGCCTACTAGCGACCCAGCAGGCCCAAGCCGCCGCGGGCGCGCGGGGCCGGCCCGGACCAGGAGGATACATGGCAACCGACGTTATCATGCCGCAAATGGGGGAGAGCATCGCCGAGGGCACCGTCACCAAGTGGCTCAAGAAGCTCGGCGACCTGGTCGAGCGCGATGAGCCGCTGTTCGAGATCTCCACGGACAAGGTCGATGCCGAGATCCCCTCGCCGGCAGCGGGCACGTTGCTGGAGATCATCGTCCCCGAGGGCCAGACGGTCGGCATCAACACGGTGGTCGCGCGCATCGGCGCCGCTGCTGAGGCGGGCGCCGCGCGGCCGGCCGCCGCCGCGCCGCCATCGCCGTCGCCGGGCACGCTGTCCGCTGCGGTCTCGGGTGCGGCGGCTCGCCCTGCTGCGGGGCCTGTGCCCCCGTCTGCGGCGTCACCCGCTCCCCCGCCTGCGGCGCGCGCTGCGGCGTCAGCCGCGCCGACGCCCTCGGCCGCACGCGCTGCTGTGGCCGCCACGTTGCCCGCGCCGGCGCCGGCCGCTGGCGCAGCCGGGGAACTGTCGCGTGAGGAACGGATCCGCCGGCTCAGCTCCCCCGTGGTGCGCAAGATCGCCGCCGAGCAGGGCGTCGACATTACCCGGGTCACTGGAACGGGCATCCACGGGCGCGTGACCAAGGAGGACATACTCCAATACCTCGAGCGCCAGAAGACCGCCGGCGCGAGCGCACAGCCGATGGCTGCGGCGGGCGGCGCGACCGGGGCGTTGGGCGCCGTGGCGCCTGCTGCGGGGCCCGCCGCTGCGGGAGTGGCGCCGCTCGCGCCGCCCTTGAGCGTGTCTGCGGCCTGGATCGCGCAGGTGGGGCCCAACGACCGCGTGGAGCCCATGAGCGTGATGCGCCAGCGCATCGCCGACCACATGGTGTTCTCCAAGCATACCTCTCCCCACGTTCACACGCTCTACGAGGTGGACATGAGTCGCGTAGAGGCGCTCCGCAGAGCGCACAAGGAGCGCTTCCTAGAGTCGTCTGGCGGGGCGAAGCTCACGTACACGGTGTTCATGCTCAAGGCTGTGGTGGACGCGCTGCGCGCCGTTCCCCTGGTCAATGCCTCGGTGCGCGGCGCCGAGGTCATCTATCACGGCGACGTGAACATCGGACTGGCGGTTTCGTTGGAGTGGGGGCTGATCGTGCCGGTCATCCACCGCGCCCAGGATCTGTCCATGACCGGCATCGCCAAGGCGATCGGCGATCTGGCGGCGCGGGCGCGAGCGAAGAAACTGCGCCCCGAGGAGGTCCAGGGCGCGACCTTCTCGGTAACCAATCCGGGAAGTTACGGCGGGCTGATCGGGATGCCCGTCATCAACCAGCCCAACGTGGCGATCCTGGGGATGGGCAAGGTGGAGAAGCGCGTGTGCGTCGTCGACGACATGATCGCCATCCGGCCCAAAATGTACGTCTCGCTCGGTTACGATCACCGTCTGGTGGATGGCGCGACGGCGGAGCAGTTCCTGAGCACGCTGACGCGCAGCCTGGAGGGCTTCGACGAGACGGCGCTGTAGCCATGCCGCAGTCGCAACCGGATCTGCCGGTGTGCAAGGTGCGGCGGCTGGGCCGCATCGAGTACCGAGACGCCCTTGCGATGCAGGACGGGATGGTCCGGCTGCGCCGCGAGGGGACGATCCCCGACATGCTGTTGCTGCTCGAGCACCCGCACGTGGTCACGCTGGGTAGCGCGGCGAGTGACGCGCACGTCCTGCTCGACGAGCAGGAGCGCGCTCGGCGCGGCCTCGACCTCGTGCCCACCTCGCGTGGGGGCGACGTCACCTACCACGGCCCAGGGCAGGTCGTGGGCTACCCGATCCTGCTTCTGCAGGAGGGACGGCGCGATGCGCATCGCTACCTGCGCGACCTGGAGGAGGTGCTGGTGCTGACGCTGGCCGATTTCGGGATCCGCGCTGGGCGCCTACCCGACTACACCGGAGTGTGGGTGGGGGACGAGAAGATCGCGGCGATCGGGGTGCGGCTGAGCCGCTGGATCACCAGCCACGGCTTCGCGCTGAACGTCGCGCCGGATCTCTCGTATTTCCAGACGATCGTCCCTTGCGGGATCCCGGACAAAGGTGTGACCTCGATGCAGCGCCTGCTGGGGCACAACCTCGCGCTGGAGGCGGTCGAGGAGCGGCTGATTGTCCGTTTCGGGGCGGTGTTCCAGCGCCGCATGGTGGAGGGCGGAGCCAAAGACAACCGGAGGAGCGATGCCGCGTAGGACCCTGGCCGAGCGCGCCGCAGTGCGCCCGCCGTGGCTGAAGGTCCGCTTGCACGACGCGCAAGCTCAAGCCGGCGTCACGGAGATGATGCGCGAGCTGCGCCTGCACACCGTGTGCGAAGAGGCGCGCTGCCCGAACCTCTTCGAATGCTGGGCGCAGCGCACGGCCACCTTCATGCTCCTGGGCGCGGTGTGCACGCGGCACTGCGGCTTTTGCGCCGTGGGCAAGGGGGTGACCACCGCGCTAGACCCCCTCGAGCCCGAACATGTTGCCGAGGCCGTGGCGCGTCTCGAGTTGCGCCATGCCGTCGTCACCAGCGTGGACCGCGACGATCTGCCCGATGGTGGCGCGGCGCAGTTCGCCCGCACCATCGCGGCGATCCGCCGTCGCAACCCGGACTGCGCAGTGGAGGTGCTCGTGCCCGACTTCGGCGGGAACTGGGACGCTCTGGAAGTGGTGTTGGATGCGCGTCCCGAAGTGCTCAACCACAACGTGGAGACCGTGCCAAGGCTCTACGCGCGCGCCCGCCATGGCAGCGAATTCGCGCGCTCCGTGCAACTGCTGCGGCGCGCGGCGGCCGCCCGCCCGGCGCGCATCCAACGCACCAAGAGCGGCGTGATGGTGGGGCTCGGCGAAACCGAGCCCGAGCTGCTCGACACCTTCCGCCGGCTGCGGGAGGCGGGGGTCGACGTTCTCACCGTCGGCCAGTACCTCCAGCCGACTGCGCGACATCTGCCCATCGAGCGCTACTACAGTCCGCAAGAGTTCGAGCGGCTTGGCGAGCACGCGCGAGCCCAGGGCTTCCTGCACGTGGAAAGCGGTCCGTTCGTGCGCAGCAGCTACCACGCCCGCCGTCACGTGGGAGCGGCGTCACCTGCAGGCTGATCCCACGGACCGCGCCGCGCGCAGCCCGACCTTGCCGCAGCCTCACGCTTCGCGCGGCCGCAGCGGCGGCGGCCGATGGGGGCGAGGGAGCGCGAGAGCGAGGCGGCGGGGGCTGCGAGGGCGAGCGTTCGGCAGCCGCCGATCCATGTGGATCGGCGGCCGAAGCGATTGCACGGCACGCCCAGATGCGGGCGTCCGCCGCCTGGTATTACTTCGCGTCGTAGAGAGCCTTCACCGCGCCCCAGCTCGGCGACTCGACCGGTACCGGCACGATGGCGATCTGCCCGCGGATCTCGCCCCCAGGGTACACCTGGGTGTGCAGGTTGAAGTAGGTGCCGCCGCCGAGCATCTGCGCGGCCACGCTGAGTGTGGTGATGACCGAGCCGAAGTAGTGTCCTCCCGTCGGGAGGCCGATGCCCTGGATGACGGGGCCGGGGATGCCCGGCGCGCCCGAGTGAACGTGCGAGGCCGTCGGTGCAGCCAGCAGGCCCCCGTACGTGATGTCCCAGGTGAGCTGGTAGGTTACGTCATCGAGCGTGAAATCCGCCGACGCGACTGCGGGGGAGGCGTTGGCGGGAGTCTCGTGGGGCCCATCGGCCTGCGCGTGGAGCAGGTAGAGGGTTGCGCCTGCCATTCCGGCGCCGAGCACGGACATGAGAGCGATCGCAACCAGAGCGAATGCGATACGAGAGCGATTGGGCATGGGATGCTTCCTGTGGTTCGAGGTGTTGCAGGGGGACGCGTCCAAGCTGCCGACGGAGGGCCTGGGGCCAGGCAAACCCGCTCGGGGAGGAGAGAGGACCCGGGACGGGGGACATCACCCCGGCAGCGGATTCCATGCTACTGCGGGCAGGAGTATGTTGTCACGCACGATTTTGGCCCGCGGTGGCGGATCGGAGTGCAGGGCGCCCCGGACGCGGCCCGGCTTGAGTTTGCGCAAGGGCACCCGGGACGCCATCGTCTAGAATGGTCGTCCGCCGCCCCGGCCGCGTCCCGCAGCCGGGACCCGGGACCGGCGGCCGGCGAGCAGCTGGCAGGCAGAGCCTCAGGCAGACGGAGAGGTGACATCGATGGCCCTCGTTCCCATGCGCGTCCTCCTCGATCACGCGGCGGAGCACGACTACGGGGTCGGCGCGTTCAACGTCAACAACATGGAGCAGATCCAGTCGATCATGGAGGCGGCCCACGAGACCAATTCCGCCGTGATCGTCCAGGCCAGCCGTGGCGCGCGGAGCTATAGCCAGGACAACTACCTACGCCACCTGATGCTGGCGGCGGTGGAGCTGTACCCGCAGATTCCTGTGGCCATGCACCAGGACCACGGCAACAACCCCCAGACCTGCTTCAGCGCCATCGAGCAGGGCTTCACCTCGTGCATGATGGACGGCTCGCTGATGGAGGATGCCAAGACGCCGGCCAGCTACGAGCACAACGTCAAGGTCACACGCCAGGTCGTGGACCACGCCCACGCGCGCGGTGTGACCGTGGAGGCGGAGCTGGGCTGCCTGGGAGGCATCGAGGACGGCCACGGAGCGGGCCTCACCGGGGACCAGGCACTGGCGCACCTGACCGATCCGGCGCAGGCGGAGCAGTTCGTGGCCGAGACCGGTTGCGACGCGCTGGCCGTCGCGATCGGCACCAGTCACGGAGCCTACAAGTTCAAGCGCAAGCCCACCGGCGAGGTGCTCAAGATGGACATCATCGCCGAGATCCACCGCCGCCTGCCCAACTGCCACATGGTGATGCACGGCAGCAGCTCCGTGCCCAAGGAGTTACTCGACGTCATCAACCGCCACGGCGGGAAGATCGGCGAGACCTACGGCGTGCCGCTCGAGGAGATCCGACGCGGCATCCAGCACGGCGTGCGCAAGGTCAACGTCGACACCGACAACCGGCTCGCGATCACCGGAGCGATCCGCAAGGTCTTCGCCGAGCACCCCGAGGAGTTCGATCCGCGCACCTACCTCAAGCCCGCCCGCGCGGCGATGAAGGAAGTCGTGAAGGAGCGCATGATCGCCTTCGGCCAGGCCGGTTGGGGTGACAAGGTCCCCAAGCTGACCCTGGAGGACATGCGCCGTCGCTACGCGTCCGTGGGGGCCGGCGCCCGGCGTTGACCCGCCACCGGCCGGCGCGGGCCCCGCGCTCGCAGTCCCCACGCACCCGGCACCGGGGGGAAGCCAGCGCCTCCGATTTCACCGAGCTCCGCCCGGGGCCACTCCCGGGCGCTCGTCCGGATGGACGGCAGGATGCTCGGGGGCTGCCTGCGCTGTGAGCTCGTGCAGGGGGCTCTCCCGCCGGAAGCCACCGGGGCCGGTTGCGACCGCGCGGACGAGCAGCCCAGGACGATCGCCTGAGGCCACGGGCAGCTCTGCTCGACGGATCTCCGCCCCGGTCGGCGAAGCAGGGCGCTCCAGGAGCACCTCGCCGGACACCGAGAGCACGCGCAGCTGATAGGTCGTGGCCTGCGGCAGGGATGTCCAGCGCAGGCGCCAGCCCTGCGCCGCCACCGTGTCGACCGTCAGGTCCCAGGCCGCGGGCACGCCCAGCGCACGGACCTGCCCGCTGGGGTGGAGCAGCGCACTGTCTTGCGTCACCCTCCAGATGCCTAGTCCGGCCACGACCAGCGACGCCGCGACCAGCCATGCCGTGGCCGGGCGCCACGCCAAGGGACGCTGCCGACGACGGGCCGCGGTGCGCGGCGGCACGGCCGGTGCGCCCGTCTCGCGTCCGGGTGTGGCACGGGGAGAGTCCGCGAGCCCCCGCGCAAACCGATCGCGCAGAGCGTCCTCGACGTCCTGGGCGAGCGGCCCGTCCTTGGCGTCCACGAACCCCAGCGCCAGCGCCAGCTCGGCCTGACACACGCCACACGTTGCCAGGTGCGCGCGGGCGAGAGCGGCAGAGCCGGCCTCGAGGGTGCCCGCGCACAGCTCGAACAGCGTGGCTGGCTCCAGGTGGTCGATCGCTTCCTGTCCCGTCATTCCTCATTCCTCCTGCTGCCCTGGTCTCGGCCCGGTCCGCAGATCCTCCAGCGCCCGCCGCAGCTTCTGCTCGGCGGATCGCAGGTGCGTCCGGGCGCCGGAGGCATTGCTCAATCCCAGGACCGCGGTGATTTCTGCGACCCGCAGGCCCAGGACGTAGCGCAGGTGGAAGACCTCCTGCTCCCTTGGGCTCAGCAGACGCCGGCACGCGTCGTCGAGACGGCGGGCGAGCTCGGCCTGCTCCGCCTCGCGATGCGGGTCGCTCCCGTCGACAACGGCGCTAAGCGCGAGCTCCACTCTCTCGTCGCCGCCCTGCTCCCGGCCGCGCCGCCTCAAGGCGTTCAGGCAGCGGTTGCGGGTGGCGACGTAGAGCCACGCGCCGAAGCGTTGGCGGGCCACGTAGGGCCGCGGACGCTCGAGCAGCTCGAGGAACACCTCCTGCACCATGTCGGCCGCGAGATCCGCATCGCCCAGCAGCTTGTTGCACCAGTGGTAGACCTTGCGGTGGTACCGCGCGAAGAGCGTTTCGAGCGCGCTCCGGCGCGCCTGCGCGTCGTCGTCGCTGCTTCGTCCCTCGGGCCCAGGCGCCCGCAGGACGGCGAGGAGCTCGTCGTCGCTGCGTTGCGCGCCTTGCGCGTTGGATCCGTCCCAGTGCATGGAACACACAGGCTGGTCCCTTCGGCAGCAGCGGTCGAGCGCCGCGGGGCGGGGGTACGCCGTGGGGCGGCCCCGGCGGCGGGGCGGCCGGAGCGTCCAGCCCTTCGCGCCCGACGCCGCGGGCGCCAGCATATCGGACGCGCGGGGGGGAGGGTATGCCGCAGTGGGGCGGCGGAGGCGTCGCCACGCTTGCGGCGCGCGCGTGGCCGCCGCCGCAGTGCGCGAGGCCAGCCTGGCGATCCGCGCGCAGCCGCAGACGTCACAGCCCTGGTACTGGGCCGGGTTCGTGCTCGTGGGTGACGGGGACGTGCGCAGTGCGCTGCGCCGGCGGCCCGCGATCCCGCTGTTGCCGACCGGTATCGTGGGGCTGGCCATCGTGATCGTGGCGGCGGCCCTGAGGGTGGGGCGGCGCGCTCCTAGTAGAGCGTGAAGCGCATCGGGAACTCGACCCAGACCGGTACCGGGTGCTTCTGCTGCGTGGCCGGCTTGAAGGTCGCGCCGCGCGCGGCGGCGATCGCCGCTTCGTTGAGCATCGGGTGGCCCTTGGCGACCTTGACCTCCTTCACATGGCCGTCCTCGCCCACCAGGATCTGCAGCGTGACCACACCCTCGACCTCGGCCGTGCGCGCAATCTCCGGGTAGACGGGCTTGGGCATGTTGAGCAGGACCGGCACTTCGCCCATGTCCACATCGACGATCCCTCCCCCGCGCCCGAGATTGAGGACGTCGCCCGAGTTCTGCACCACCACCACATCGCCGCCCTCGCCCACGCCCTCGAGGCCGGGGGTCTGGAAATTGGCCATCTCCTGCTGGGTGGCGAGCTGCACGTCGGGGGCCTGCCAGTCGGGAACGGGCTCCGGGAGCCCGATGGTAGGCTGCGTGATCTCCTGCTGGACGTTCACCGGGGGTGGCGCGTCGTTTCCGCTGAGGGAGGGCGGGGCAGCCAGCTCGGAGATGGTGACGAAGCGCAGCATACGGCGCGGTGGAGCCGTCTTGGGCAGGTTGCGCCCCACCAACCATGCCCCGAAGATCATGACGTGGCCGAGGATCGCGATCGCAGCGGCCCGCTGCGACAAACTCATGGACATGCGCTCAACGGGGTGCGCCTCGCCGACCACCGGCAGCGTATGCCCGGTGGCGACGGTCAGGCTGGGCACGGGCAACTCGGTGGGCCCGCGGGCGCCGTAGTGGTACATGAGCCCGATCGCGGCGATTCCCGAGGCGATCAGGAGATAGAGGATGCCGTTGCGGCGGAAGAGGAAGTCGGCGGCCTTGGTCTCGCCGAACGGGGTATCGAGGATCGACCGCACGAATCCCTCGCCCTTGTCCGGCTCGACGACCGTCTCGTCGTCGATCTTCGAGGCGGAGAACGACAGCGAGTCATTCGTGTTGAGGATCGCCTCGATGTTGAGATCCTGACCCGCGGCTGCGGCGGGCGGTGGCGAACCCTGCGCGCCTTCCTGGGCGGACACGACGAGAACCGCCGCGCCCGACAGGGCGGCCGCAACGCCCAGCGCCGCAATGTGGAAGAGAATCTTGCGAGCCACGGGTCGCCTCGCCTTTCCTCAAGATGCAGCCGCCGCACGTCCGGGGCGCGCAGCCAGTGTCACGGCTGCGCCATGACCAGGTTGAGGTCCTCCTCGGTCATCGGGATCAGGCTGAAACGCTTCATGTCGGCGAACTCGAGGTCGTCCAACACGTTCACCATCGTCTCGTACTTCGCGGCACGGTCCAGCTTGACGAGGATGATGAGCTTGTCGCTCTTGGCCGCTTCCGTCTTGAAGAACGGCACGAGCTGTTTGCGCTCCACGGGAGCCAGCGGGTCATTGGCGTACCGATAGAAGACACGGTCGTTCTGGTCGACGAAGACCGTCATCACGGAGGATTCCGCCACCTTCACCTTGACGTCGTGCGGCGGCAGGTTCATCTCCATGGCCTGCGGCTTGCGGAACACCGTGGTGACCATGAAGAAGATGAGCAGCAGGAATGCGATGTCCACCATCGGCGTCATGTCGATGCGGACGCCCGCACGACGCTTGATGTGGTGGAGGCCGCCTCCCTTTTTCTGTGGCTGTTGCCGGCCTTCACCGGCGTCCAGTGCTCCCATCGCTCACCTCCTTACTTGCCGCGCTCCCGGTCGGTTCGCAGCTCGGTCATCAGGTTGAAGCGCAGGGTATTGCTCCTGGCCAGGGCGTCCATGACCTCCCACATCTGGCCGTAGTTGGCCCCTTTGTCGGCCTTGACGACCACGTAAGCTCCCGGCCGCTTGGTGCGCGCATCGGTGATGGCCTTGAGCACGCCGTCGCTGTCCTTCTGAACCTCCCGCGCGTCGCCCCGCTCGCCGCCGATGAAGACGCGGCCGTCCTTGTTCACGGTGAGGATGATCGTGTTGATCTCCGGCACCTTGATCTCGGAGCTGGAAAAGGGGAGGCTGACCGAGACTTCCTCGGGCGGTTTGAATTGCGTCGTCGACATGAAGAAGATCAGGAGCAGGAACGCGACATCGACCATGGGGGTCATGTCGATCTTGATCCCGACCCGGTGCTTGCCCTTGGCCACTGCCGCCTCCTCGACGCCGGGCTAGGCGCCCTTGTACGCCTGGTGCTCGAGCAGCGTGAGGACCTCGTAGGTCGTCTCGTCGAGCGAGTAGTTGAACGAGTCGACGCGGTTGGTGAAGTAGTTGTACATCACAATGGAGAGGATCGCGATGAACAGCCCTCCGGCCGTGTTGATCAAGGCCTCGGAGATCCCCAGCGCGAGGCCGATCGCGTCGGGCGCGCCGGCTCGGGCCATGGCGTGGAAGCAGCGGATCATCCCGATCGTCGTGCCCAGCAAACCCACCATCGTGGCAATGGAGGCGATGGTCGACAGCGCGATCAGATTGCGCTCCAGGAGCGGCGTCTCCAGCGCGTTGGCCTCCTCGATGGCCCGCCGGGTCTCCTCGATGAGCTCGTCGTGGTCCTGGATGGCGTCCTTCTTGAGGTGGTAGAACTCCAGGCCCGACCCCACCACGTTGCCCAGGCAGCCACCCTGTTTGCGGCAGGCCTCCACAGCCTGATCGAGCTGTCCGCCATGGACCGTGTTCTTCAGCTGCCGGATGAAGCCGGTGATGTTGCCCTTGCCCTCGGCCTTGTGGAGGGTCCACAAGCGCTCGGTGATGAAGGTGAACACCAGGATCGAGAGCGTGAACAACAGGATGATCAGCGGCCCACCGTTCTGGATGAACGTAGGCAGCGACTTGTACACGAAGTACGAGATCCCGACCGCCAGGAACAGGATCGGGAGGAACACGATACGCTTCATGGAACTCCTCCGTTGCTCTCCACAATCCGGGGGTTGCGGCTACGAGCCGTTCTTGTTCGCCCCTGCGACCGCTTCCTCGACGCTGTCGTAGGTGTCGAAGACGAAGGTCAGCTTGGTCACGATGAACAGGTTCTTGATCTTGGTCCCCACACGGGCGATCCGCAGCCATCCCTGGCGGTTGATGCAGCTCGTGTTGGCCTTCACCAGGGAGCCCAGACCCACGCTGTTCAGATACGAGATCTTGCCCAGGTCGACCACGATCCGGGGGTCGCCTTTCCCGGCGACCTCGTCGACTGCCGCCAGCAGCGCCTGGGTCTCCTGACCTCCGAGCAGGTTCTTCTTGGGCGTGAGCACGTGCACATCACCGACCGTGGAGCGGTCCAGGCTCATGGGCGTGTCCTCCTTAACCGGCTAGGAGCACCCGGCCGGCCCGGTGCAGGGGGTTGCCTGCCCAGGCTCACCGGGATCGCGGGTGGGGTGCTTGCAACGGGCCAGCGGCCGCTTCCCGGGGTTCTCACGAGCCAGGGAGGTCACTACCGCGTCGTCCTCCGTCTGGGCGCCGTGCACCGCAAGCCCAGCCATCGCTTTCACCGACGCTCGCGCGCCGCAGCTGCACTGCGCCGACGACCGGCGCTACGCTGTGGACCCCGCGCACCCATCACCGCGGCTGGCGTCGGCGGTCACCAGCCCTGGGGGGCCCGAGGCTGTCGAAGTGGGGATGTGCGACCTGCCCGAGTCACGATTTCCGGCGCGCCTTGGCGAGCGAACTCGCAGACAGCCTGTTGCAGGTCGGGGCAAGTGCCGCCCACAAGACTCACGCGAAGCGCGGGGCAATGTACGTTTTTGGCTGCCTTTCTGTCAAGGTTCAACCCTGCACGGGTTCGACCGGTTCGCGGCGGGGCATCCGGGCGAACACCGCAAGCCGCTCAGGGGGCCTGCTTGGCCGTTTGCGCCCCGCCTTTCAAGGAACTGTGATTCGGATTGAGGGCGCGGACCTTGTCCAGAGCGGCCTGCGCCTTGGCGTCCTCCTTGAGGTTCTGATACACCTGACCCAGCAACGCCCAGGCGTCGGCATTGTCCGGCTCCACGACGGTCGCTGCCTCCAGGGACGTCGCGGCTTCCGCAAAGGCGGACTGCTTGAGCTGGCACGAGGCCAGGAAGCGCAGGGCCTTGCCGTTCTTGGGCTCCCGCTCGACGGCCGCCTTGAACTCGCTGGCCGCCACCGCCACCGAGTCCACGGCCACCAGGGCCTGGCCCAGCGCGATGCGAATCTGTGCGTCGTCGGGCGCTACCGACTTCGCCTTGCGCAGGACCGCGATCCCCTCACTGGTACGCTTCATCTGCAGCAGAGCCACCCCCACGTTGAGCTGGAAGCGCGCTGCGATCGCCGGTGTCTTCGCGGCGAGCTCGGCGGCTTTCTGGAGGTGCCCCACGGCCTCGTCCAGCTTGCTCTCCTTCATGGCGATGTAGCCGCGCGCCGCGTACGCATCGGGCAGGGTGGGGTCCATCGCCACGGCCTTGTCGACCAGCTTGCTTGCCGTCGCAACATCGCCCCGGTCCAAGGCGATCTGCCCCCGCCGCGTGTAGTCGGCGGCGTCGAACAGCGACGTGTCCTTGACGGTGGCGTAGAGCTGGGCCGAACGGCCCTTCCCGCGGTCGTAGAACGAGGCGCGGGCAAGCGCGAGGCGGGTGTCCACCTGCGTGCTGTCCAGCGTGAAGGCCTGCTTCGCCGCATCGATCGCCGTGCGGTATTTGCGGATGGCCAAGCAGGCCTTCGACAGCTCCGCGTAGCCGTCCGCGTCGCTCTGGATCAGCTTCGTATAGCGAAGCAAGTACGGGACCGCCGTCTCCTCCTTCTTCGCGCGCACGTACAGCTTCCCGATGCTCTTGTATGCAGGAGCGTAGAGTGAGTCCAACTGGGCGGCTTCGGCGTAGGTCTTCAGCGCCTCCTGGTACTTGCCCGTCTTCTCGTAGGCCGCGCCCAGGGCCTGTAGCATGGGGGCCGTGCGGATCGTGCCCGGCGCGTCCAGCGCAGCGCGGTAGGCTTCCACGGCAAGCTCCGGGGCACCCAGCTTCACGTAGATGTCCGACAGCAGGGCGGCGACCTCTGGCTCGGAGGGATTCAGCTTCATCGCCGCCATCGCCGGCTTTTCCGCGGCGGAGTAGTCCGACTGGGCGTAGTGCAGGAGCGCCATCCCGCTGTCGTAGAGGTCCTCGCCTTCCTTGAGCCCCTTGGCCTGGGCGCCCTTGGCCAGCAGCTGCTCGGCGTCGGGATAGCGCTTCTCGAGGATCGCCAGCCGCGCCAGCCCGTACGCGGCGACCCACAGGTCACCCGCACGTCGCGCCTGCTCCAGCTGCTGCTTCGCCTCGCGCACGCGGCCCATCCGGAGCAGTGCCACGCCCAGCCAGGCTCGCCCGTCGGGGAACTCGTCGTCGGTGAGCTGGAAGGAGAGTGCCTTGCGGAAGAGCGGCTCGGCCTCACGGAACTCGCCTTGGCGCATGTGGACCAGCCCCAGGCCGTAGTTCGCCTTCATGGGCTCGAACTCGTTGCTGATGGCTTCCTCGAAGAGCTGGTGGGCCTCCGGCAGCCGGCCTTGCTCGATGGCGGCCATCCCGCGCCGGTTGGGGTTGGCCTCTGGCGGATACTCCTTCTTTGCGCACAGGGCCGTGGCGGGCACCAAGAGCGAGAACCCCATCCAGAGAGAGGCAGCAAATCGGACCGTGCGGCTAGCAGCGCTCCCCTGCGACGCAACTCGACGAACCATCAACAGCTCTCCTTTGCGGCCGTCATCGTTCAGCTCCGCTCGCCCAGCGGCTTGCGGGTGAGGATGATGTCGCGCCCCACCTCGCGCGCCGGGAGGAATCCTTCCCGGGCGATCAGGCGCTGTCCCTGTCCGCTGTAGTAGTAGGTCACGAAGCCAGAGGCGAGAGCACCACTGCTTGGACGACATGATACATAGAAATAGTGGATCAGGGGATAGTCCCCTGCGGCCAACGAACGCGCGTCGGTGCCGCGTGCCCCGCGCTCACCCTGGTAGACCCACAGTGCCTTGACCCCACGCGCTTCCAGGTCGGCCGGGAGATCCAGGGTGCTGGCGAAGCCGAGGCCCGAGGCGTCACGCGCCACGGCGTCGACCACGTCACTGTCGGCGCCGACCCAGGCCAGGGTGGACGGGGGCGCGTCGGGGAGCCCGAGCTGGGCGGTCAGGGCCGTCCACAACCCTGAATTGGGCTCGGTCGCGTAGAGACGCCGGCCACGCACGCGGCTCCCCGCAGCCGGGCCGGCCCCGCGCGCCAGCTCGCGGATCGCGTCCACCGCGAGGGAGTCGATGTCCGTCCGCTTGGAAGTCAGCACGGCGATTCCCCCCAATGCGATCGGGAAGGTCATCGCCGAGTCACCGGCGGCCCGGATTGCCGCCGTCTCGGCGGCGGTGGGCTCGCGGCTGAGGAATGCCACGTCGGCGTCCCCGTTGATCAGCTCTTCCAGGGCCTGGCGCGTGCCTCCCCCCCGCAGGTGAACGTCGATCAGGGGGTAGAGTTCCCGATAGTGGGCGATCAGTCGCGCCGCGAGGTCGGGCGCCAGCGCGCCGCCGGTGAGCACCAGCGCGCGGTCGTTGGCCGGGGTGGGCGATCCGCCCGGAAAGTGCGCCCGCAGCCCCGGCAGGACACGCCACACGAACAGCACCATGAGGATCAGGGTGTAGACGAGAAGGCGCACCAGAAGGGAACGGCTCGCCCCACCTTCGCCCGCGGGCCCACGCCGGCGCAACCAAGCCACTGCAGCCTCCTGGGACGACGCCCCAATATGCCGGGGGCCCCGCGGTCTGGCAAGGCACCGGCTCGCAGCATGCGCGGGCGGCGCGTTCGCCTTGACCGATTCCAGCGTTCTCGGGGAGTGCGGCGGTCCGCCAAGTGGCGACCCCGCGCAGGCGGTCGGTCCGCCTCGCCTCTTCTGTTCGGCGGAGGGCTTCGATATGCTGGACGCTGGTGCCAACGGCGTGGTGGGACTGCATGGCCACAAGCGACGCCGGGGCGAGCGAGCCGGATCGTTCGGACCGGGCTCGCGCGTCCCCGGTCGAATCCTCCATCGAACTGCTGGAGCTGGCGCGCGCCGGCGACGCGGGCGCGTTGGATCGCCTTTGCGCCCGCTACCTCCCGCGCCTGCTGAGCTGGGCGAGCGGACGCTTGCCCGCCTCCGCGCGCGGATTGCTCGACACCGGCGACATGGTGCAGGAGGTGCTGCTGCGCAGCATCAGGCGGCTGGACACCTTCGAGCATCGCTCCACCGGCGGGTTCCACGCCTATCTGCGTCGGGGGCTGACCAACCGCATCCGCGACGAGATCCGGCGTGCGGGCCGCTCGCCGCGCGTGAACGCGCTGACCGAGCAGGAGCCCGATCACGCTCCGTCAGCCCTGGAGGATCTCGTCGGACGCGAACAGGTGCAGCGCTACGAGGAGGCGCTGACGCGCCTGAATCCCCACGATCGCGAGGCGATCATCGCACGCATCGAGCTGGGCTGCAGCTATCCGGAGGTCGCCGATACACTGGGCAAGCCTTCGGCCGACGCGGCGCGCATGGCCGTCGGGCGGGCGCTCGTGCGGTTGGCGGAGGAGATGAGCCGTGAGCGCCACTGACGGCCGGGGCGGCGATGCGCCCGGCGCCGACCGGCACGGCGGCGATGCGCCCGGCGCCGACGTGCACGGCGGCGATGCGCGGGGCGCCGATCCACACGGCGGCGACCCACACACCGGCGATCCGTGTAGCGGGGACCGCGTCCTTGGCCTCGCAGTGTCGATCTCCGACGGAGCGGATGTCGACTGGACGGAGGAGGCGCTGCACTCACCGGCGAGGGAGGAGCGCACGCTGATCGAGTCGCTGAACGTGCTCGCGCGCATCGAGCACCTGCACCGCCTGGAGCGCTCGCGCGATCTGGGGGCGGCACTACCCGACGCTGCGCCAGCCGACCTGCGACTGCCCGACGTGGCGAGGGCCGACCTGGCCCCGTTGCGCGACCAGCTGGAGATCCTCGAGCCGCTCGGCGCCGGGAGCCATGGCCAGGTCTACCGGGCGCGCGACCTCAAGCTGCAGCGCGACGTGGCGCTGAAGATCCTCACCGCGCGCGCACCGCGCGGAGCGCCCGGGGTGGACGAGCCGGCCACGCCAGCCGGGCGTGGGGCCGGGTTGCTGCGCGAGGCGCAGCGCCTGGCCAGCGTCGCGCATCCCAACGTCGTCACCGTCCACGGCGCGCAGGAGCTGGACGGCGGAGTGGCCCTCTGGATGGAGCTCGTCTCCGGACGCACGCTAGCCCAGATCGTGCGCGAGCAGGGGCGAATGGGCGCCCACGAGGTGCTCGCTATCGGAGGCGACCTCTGCCGCGCCCTGGCCGCGGTGCACCGAGCTGGCCTGCTGCACCAGGACGTCAAGGCCGACAACGTGATGCGCGAGGAGGGCGGCCGCATCGTGCTCATGGACTTCGGGCCCGGGGCGGCCACGCCCATGTACATGGCGCCTGAGCTGTTCGAAGGGGCGCCGGCCTCCGTGCGCGCCGATCTCTACAGCCTCGGCGTGCTCCTGTACTTCCTGGCGACCGCCGCCTACCCCGTGCGCGGTAGCACGCTCGCGGAGCTGCGCGTCGCCCATGCGCGGCGCTCGCCCGTCCCGTTGCGCGACGCGCGTCCCGACCTGCCCGCGCCCCTGGTGCGGACCGTCGAGCGCGCGCTCGCCCACGACCCGACCGCCCGCTTTTCCAGCGCCGGCGAGCTGGAGCAGGCGCTCGCCGCGGCGGCGGGCGCGCCCGCCGCCGCCGGCGCGGCTCGCGCGCCGTTGGCGTGGAGGCAGCTGCTGTGGCCGCGGCGTCGCGCGATCGCGGCCGCCGCGGGGGTCGTGCTGCTTGCCGGCGCGCTGGGGACCTGGTTCGCCGTGCGCGGGCATCGGCGGGACGCAGCCCGCTCTGCGATGCTCGGCACCCAGGGCGAGCAACCGCAGACGCAGGGCGGTGCGGACGTCTCGGCGGTGATCGGCCCGTACACGGCGCAAGCGGCGCTCTATCGCGGCGCGCAGCGGCGGGAGCGCCTGGCCCGGGGCGCGGGCCTGGGGGTGGGGGATTCCCTCTCGCTGGAGTTTGTGGCCTCGGCGAGCGTCTACGTCTACGTGATCGACGAGGACGAGCAAGGGGAGTCGTACCTGCTGTATCCCCTGACCGGCGTGGGACCAGGGAATCCCTTGCCGGCCGGAGTCGCGCACCTGCTGCCGGGGGCGCGCGACGGGCGCACGCTCTATTGGCAGGTCACCAGCCCCGGCGGCCGCGAGCACGTGGTGATCCTCGCCAGCCCCCAGCGGCTCGTGGGGTTCGAGACGGAGATGCTCGCCGTGCAGCGCCCGCAGCAGGGCCGGACGCTGCAGTACGCGCGGCTGACCGACCGCGCCAAGGACGAGCTGCGCGGCATTGGGGGCGTGCTCGAGGGGCCACCCAGCGCGGCCGCCGACCCCGTGCGCGCGCTGATCGAGCTCGCACGCGAGCTGCCCGCCGGGCCCGAGGTTGCTGAGGGGATCTGGATCCGGCGGATCGACCTGCAAAATCCAGCCCGATGACTGGTCCCGGGCCGCTTGAGCGGCCCAACGCCTTCGGAGAAAGCGGGGAGGCGCTGGTGGGGGCTGGCCGACGGGGCCGGCGAGCGCGGGTTCACGCCTCGCGCGCCTGGGGCACGCTCGCCGAGCCGCTCGCGCGCACCTTGAGCCAGCGATGCCCGCCAAGCTCGGAGATCCCCACGGCGGTAAAGTAGAGGAATCCCAACGCAACGGCGCGATGCGGCTGGTCCACCCACAGCCCGCTGCTGGGCAGCTGTTGCGCGAGCGCCACCGCCCGCGTGATGCCCAGGCGCGGAACGGGCAGCACGATGGTCAGGAACGTGAACCCCAGATACGCCAGCGTCGAGACCGCCCAGCCCCGCTGCAGCAGCTCCTTCTCCTCACCGTCGGGCGCCTGACCGAGGACGACGCTGAGCAAGCGGTTCAGCGTGAGCAGCCAGAAGCTCAGCAGTGGCTGCCAGGTCCGAAACGCCAGCGCGAACCCGCCGACGAACAGCGTGTACATGGCGCACAGGCCCAGCAGGGAGCGCGCCTTGCTCTGCCGCGAGAGCCCACCCACCATGACCTGTCCCATGAATGCCGACGAGTGCACGATGATGAACTCCAGCAGCATGACCAGGAGCAGCGAGCGCACCATGGCGTGGCCGAGCGCCGCCGGCGCGATCCATGTGACGAGGAACACCCCCCCAGAATGAAATCGGGGAGGGCGGCGCCCAAGGCCGGGAGGCTTGCGGGGAGGTATCGCAGCAGCCAGCGCATCGCGTGGGATCGCGCCGGCGCAGCGTAAGACGCGGCACGATCTGCAGCGTGACGGCTTGCAAGGGGCAGGCCAGCGCAGCGTGAGCGCTGCAGCGGCGTGACGCGGGGAGGTGCGCAGGGGTCATCGTCGCTGCCCGCCCAACAACGGCTGCCGGCGCGCGAGCGCGCGGCCGCCCCTGCGGCCGTGCGGCAGGCGATCGCCCGACTAGAAGCGGTGCACCGCCGATTTCCGCTTGAGCTGCAGCACCAGCGCATCCGGGTCGACGACCAACTGCTGCGGCTCGAAGGCGCAGCGCAGGACGATCTCCTGCTCCTCTCCCGGACCGAGCGTGACGGTGGCGCGCTGTTCGGCGAAGGGCTCTGCTGGGGAACCGGAGGTGGTGAGGCCGATGCGCGCGGCTTTGGGCGGCTCCGCAGGTGGCGCACCGGGCGCCGCGCCGACTCCGGCGGTGCTCACGCCCGACGCCGGGAGTGTCGCAGGCACCGGCTGTTCCCCGCTTCCTGGCTGCGCTCCCTGCGCTGGCGGCGCACTCGGCGCGGGCTCCTGCCGCGCGCGCGCGGCTGCAGGCTTGGGAAAGCGCTCGCCCCGGGTGGCGGCGATCTGCACGGGCATCGCGCCCGTGCCGCGGTTCTTGACCCGGGCGGTGACCTCCCAGAGCGGACCCTGCGTAGCCGCGCCCGCATCATGGGCGGCGAGCTTCGTGCGCCCCGCCTGCGTGATCCGGTACTCGGGGACCACCACCTGGAAGAACCACTGCTGCACGAACGCGTCGTACGCCGCGGGATCCGGCGCGTGGGGGCGCAAGGTCGCGACCAGGTCTTGCAGCACGGGATAGTCGGGACCGTCGCTGAAGCGTGTCATGAACTCCTGCAGACCCGCCAGCATCGCGTCGCGGCCCATGAGCCGGTCGAGCATCCACATCACCCAGCCACCCTTGTCATAGGTGACGGTCACGTCGCCTGGGCGCGAGCCGTCGATCTTCACCAGTGGCCGCTCCGAGTCGGCTTGGCGGCGGTCGCCATAGCGCTCCTCGATGCGCTTGCACATTTCGATGCGCTCGCGCTCCCCGAGCACCTGCTGCATGAGGAGCAGTGTGGAGAAGTGGGACATCCCCTCCGAGAGGATGTCGCCTCCGGGCCCCTTCCCCGGCGTGAGCAGGTTGCCCCACCACTGGTGCGCCGACTCGTGGGCGGTGACGAGGAACGCTAGCTCCGTGCGCGGATCACTCTTGGTGAGGAACCCGATGCCCTCGGAGAAGGTGATGTTGGTGGGGAAGCCCTGCGCGTAGAACGCCAGCGCCGGGAACTCGCTCAGCTTCAGCTCCTGCCAGGGGTACGGGCGGAACCACCGGGAGTAGTACAGGCGCGCGGCGTCGAGTGCGCGGGACATCTCCTCGACGTTGTAGGCATGCCTGGGGTCGTAGCAGATGCGCGTGCCGTTGCCCACCCGCGTCTTCCACCTTCCGGCCACAACATTGAAGAAGCGCACTGGGTGGTCGCTCTCCCAGACGACGGTGCGCCGGCCGCCGCTCACCTCCTCGTGGGTGAGCGTCCCGACGGAGTTGTATGCGTACTCCGCCGGTCCGCTGATGCGGATGCGCGTGCGCATGGGGATCTGGCTGCCGAATGCCGGCTCCAGCACCGCCTGGTAGAAGTCGTCCGGGTAGACCTTGGGCTCGTAGCGGTTCTTCTTCTCCTCGATCCCGACCTCCTCGTCGTAGCCCAACAGCGGCACGAACGTCGGGCGGAAGCTTGTGAGCACCACCCCCGAGGGCAGGATGAACTCGGGCAGACCGCCACCGTTGCGAGTGGCGCCGCGCGGGACGCGGCCCTCGTAGGAGAATCCGATGGTCAAGCTGTCGCCGTGGGCCAGAGGCCTTGGCGGAGTGAACACGTAGAGGTGCGTGCGGTCCTCCGGTGTGTAGTCCGCGCCATCCAGGGTCCAGCTCACGCTCTCCCAGTGCAGCCCGCCTGTCAGCGGCACACTGCGCAGCAGCGCGTCGCGATGGTTCCAGACGTGGTACGCGCCACTGACCTTGAACCAGTGCCGCCGCGGCTCGAGTTGCAGGTCGATCTCCGCGAACCGCACCGCCGGCAGCGGAGCGTCCTTCCAGGTCGCCAGGTTCTGCTTCCAGTAGTCGTGCTCCTTCTTGCGCACCGCGGGGCCCTGGAAGCCCGAGCGTACCTGCACGACCAGCACGACGATCGCCACCAGGGGCACGACGGCGTACGGCAACAGCCGCAGGGCTGAGCGCGCGGCGCGGCCAGGGGCGATGCGGTGCACGATGCGCGTCGCATCCTCCTCGCGCCGCGGAAAAGCGCGCACTGTGATCGCGGTGAACAGCACCGTCAGCGCCAGGGCCAGCACGCGGTTCCACGCCAGAGCTGGGCGGTCCAGCTGTAGCGGCCCCATGTCGCTCCACAACAGCGTACCCCACAGGTCCCAATTGCCGGCCCAGCTCATGCGTCCGGTCGTCTGGAGGTAGCCGGTGAGCGCCAGCGCGCCCAGGCCGATTCCGTAGGCCGTGTAGCGGTTGCGCGTGAGGGCGAACACCGCGCCGACGAACGAGCTCCACACCAGGAAGGTGGGGATCAGCAGCAGGCCCCACACCAGCAGGAACGGCCCGGGCTGCACCGCGACCTTGCCCTGGATCAGGATCGCGACCGCGCAGCCGAGGAAGGTCGCGAAGACGATCACCACCCCCACGAGAGTGTTGGCCACCGCCTTGCCGAACAGCATCGAGGCCGTGCGCGCCGCGGTGGTGTGGTAGATGGGGGCCAGCCCGGTGGACCACTCGCGTTGCAGCGACTCCACCGTGTAGAACAGCAGCAGGAACGCCACCAACAGCGCGATCGTATTCATGGAGCGCACCGCGGCGGTCCCCGAAGTGATGAGCACCGGCGTGTCGAAGGCACCCAGCGCCAGCAGGCTGGTACCCAGGATTTGCAGCAGAATGATGGGGACGAAGAGGTAAAGGCCCGGGCTGCTGCCCAGCTCCTTGAGCTCGAAGCGGGCCACATCCACGATCCCGGTGATCAGGCCGGGTGCGTGGCTTTGCATCCGCAGTGCGCGCAGCGATCCCGCGACGTAGCCGGTGCCTGGCCCCGCGGTGTCCGACGCAGGGCGCCTGGCGCGCGGCCGCATCAGGCCCGCCGGCCACCTAAGGCGCGCGAGACGCGCCGCACCCGGCGCCTGCCGCGCACGCCCCGCGGCGCGCACTGCGTGCACTCCGCGCAAGGTGCGTTGAAAGTGCCGCTGCGCGATGGCGACGCACGAGAGCGCCAGCACCCCCAGGATGCCGCGGCTGACGATGAAGCCGGAGTCGAGGGGGATCGGCGACTTGTTGTAGAAGTCCACCCCCTGGTCCACCTTGAGCCACGTCTCGTTGAGCCACCGGAATCCTGCGGGCTCGATCAGCATCAGGAGGCGATTGATCCGCGGATCCAGCCACGACGGCGACCAGTTCCATAGGAACATCGCCCCGAACAAGAGCAGTGCCACGGGCAGGACGAACACCAGCAGCGGGCGGCGGGACCATGTACCCACCAGGAACGCCGCGCCGGAGACCACCAGGATCAACGGAACGGCGAAGATGAGGGCCGGCCGGACGTAGTGCGCCAGCGCGAAGGGACCGCGCAGCTCGTCGGCGTTGTCCAGCGGCAGCAGCTGGTAGATGAGCATCGTGACGGCCAGGTGTGCTGCCAGCACGGCGAACGACCCCACGAGCGTCGCGAGGTACTTGCCCCATACGTACTCGCCGGGCAACAGCGGCGTCGCGTGCAGGACCTCTCCCACCTTGAGCTCGTCGTCGCGGATGACCGCCATGCCCGCGAGCACCGACACGAAGAACGCGTAGAGCAAGAGCCCCACCATGGCGAAGGTCTGGCCCTGGGCGAACTCGGAGGTGATCCAGGCCTTCGTCCCTCCGACGGCGGCGTCGCCCGACGAGATGCGCACCTCGCCGTGGGAGAGCCCGAAGGCGGTCAGGCCCAGGATGAAGAGCCAGATCCACAACAACGGGCGCCCGCGCAGCTCCTTGAGGTCCTCGCGCGCGACCATCAGCATGCGCGCCAGGCTCATGGCGTCCCCTGCCCGGCGGCGACCGCCGAGGGCGGGGCGGCACGGGCCGCGGTCCCTTCGCGCGCTTGCGCCTCGCGCATCAAGAGCAGATAGGCGTCCTCCAGGGTGGGCGCGACGCACGTGAAGCCGGCCGGCGGGCTGCCGTCCTGCTCGTGGATGCGGACGCGGTTGCGACCTTCGACCAGGATGGCCTGGGTGACGCGGCGCGTGGCGCGCAACTCGTCGAGGTCGCCGGCACCCACCTGCCCCTCGTAGATGGTGCCCTCCAGACCGGCGCGGGCTTCGCTGGGGCTGGTGACCGCCAGCAGCTTGCCATTGCGGATCACGGCGAAGCGGGGGCACAGCACCGCCACGTCCTCGACGATGTGCGTCGAGAGCAGGACTGTGCGGTCCTCCGCAAGCTCGGCCAGGATGCGGTAGAGGCGCAGGCGCTCCTCGGGGTCCAGCCCCGCCGTCGGTTCGTCTACGATAATGAGGCGCGGATCGCCCGCGATCGCCTGGGCGATCCCCAGGCGCTGCCGCATGCCCCCCGAGTAGCTCTTCAGTCTGCGCCGCGCGGCGAAGGAGAGATTGACGCGCTCCAGCAGCTGCGCGGCGAGCGCCTTGCGGCCGGCCGGCGCATCGACGCCCTTGAGCTTGAGCAGGTACTCCAGCATCGACTGCCCTGAGAGGTGGGGGTAGAAGCCGAACTCCTGCGGCAGATAGCCGAGCTGGCTCCACAGCCGCAGCGGATTCCCCAGCACGTCGACACCGTCCAGCCTCACGCTGCCGGAGGTCGGCTCCAACAGCCCGGCGAGGATCCGCATGAAGGTGGACTTGCCGGCACCGTTGGGCCCCAGCAGGCCGAACATTCCCTTGGGGACCTCCAGGCTGATGCCCTGCAATGCGGCCACCGGGCCGGGGTAGACCTTCACGAGGTCGGCGACGGCCAGCATGGACACCTCCCTGAAAGGTGCGGACGCAGAGTAGACGCAGGCGGGGGCGGCGAAGTTGCGCACTCCCGCGACCGGGGCGAGCGGCCCAGCGGCCGGGACGAGCACGCCGCGGCTAGCGCGCGCGGACGCGCACTGGACCGACCGCGTCGCCTCACGGCGCGGCCGCCGTGCCCGGAAGCAGCGGTGCCTCACGCAGGCGGTCCAGCCAGGCATGCAACTCCGGCGGGAGCGGCGCATCGGCGCTCAGCAGTCCGCCTCGCACGGGGTGGGCCAACTCGATCCGGCAAGCGTGGAGGAAGTACCGGGCGGGCAGCCCCGCAACGGGCTGGACGGTACGCGCGCCGTAGAGTGCGTCGCCGGCGATGGGGTGGCCCAGCCATGCCAGGTGCGCGCGGATCTGGTGGCGCATGCCCTGCCGCAGCGAGACCGCGAGCAGCGTGTGCGCCGGCAGCCGCTGTGCGACCCGATAGAGCGTGCGCGCCGGCCGCGCGCGCCGGCGCAGCTCCGGGGGCGAGTCGGTGGGGTCGATCACCAGCATCTTGCGACGGTCGCAGCGATCGTGGCCGATCGGCTGCTCGACCGCGCCGTCGCGCTCCACGGCGCCCTCGACCAGCGCCAGGTAGCACTTCAGGACGCTCTGGCCGCGGAACTGCTGGCGCAGCGCCTCGAAGACGTCGGCGCGGCGCGCGACCACCAGGATCCCCGAGGTGTCGTTGTCGAGGCGGTGCAGCAGCCCTGGCTGCAGAGGGTGGTAGCCAAAGCCCGACAGCTCGGGGTAACGCGCCACCAGGGCGTTGACCAGGGTGCCGCCTTCGTCGGGGCGCAGCGGATGCACGGGCATGCCGGTCGGCTTGTCGACGATGAGCAGCGCCTCGTCCTCGAACAGGACGGTCAGCGGGAGCGCGTCGTCGGGCAGCGGCCCCGTTCCAGCTGCCAGGGCCTGGGGCGAGCGGACCACCACCCGATCGCCGGCCGCTACCCGCAAGCCGCTCGTAACCCGCCGGCCGTTCAGCTCGACCTGGCCCTCGCGCAGCAGCGCCTTGATCTGCCCCCGGGAGTAGCAGGCGAGGTGGCGCAGCAACAGCTGGTCCAGGCGCAGCCCCTGGTCCAGGGGCGTTACCGTGATGGGGTGCGGGTGCGGGGTGTCCATGCCGAGGCGGGCGCCCGGGGCCCGCCGCGCTCACATCGTCTTGTCGCTGGCGACCACGCCGCGCACGACCACGCCCACGCAGTGGGTCGTGTACTCGAAGGGGTCTCCGTCGAATAGGGCCAGGTCGCCATCCTTGCCCACCTCGAGGGATCCAACGCGGTCGGCCACGCCGATCACACGCGCCGCATCGATCGTGATCGCGGCCAGCGCATCCTGCCAGGCCAGCCCATTGGCCGCTGCCACGGCCGCCTCCAGCAGCACGACGCGCGTCTTGGGCACGTACGCTTCGTAGCCGCTCTGCAGCGCGATGGTTACGCCCGCCGCGCGCAGCTTGCCGGCGGTCTCAAAGCTGAGATTCTCGGTCTCGCTGCCCCCGCGCGGGCTGCCGGCGCGGTACATCGTCGGATGCACGATCACCGCAACGCCGCTGGCCTTGATCTCCTCGAGCACGAGCGGTGCCTCTGCCACGCCGTCGAGCACCAGCTTTAGATCGAACTCCCGGGCCAGGCGCAACGCGCTCAGGATGTCCTGATGGCGGTGCACGGTGACCAGCAGCGGGAGCTCCTTGTGCAGCACCTGGGCGAGTACCTCCAGACGCAGGTCGGTTCCCGGCCGCTTGCTCTCGTCGGCCAGGGCGCGCTTCTGGACGTACTCGCGCGCCTTGATCAACTCGATGCGCAACAGCGCGATGGCCTTGCTGCGGGTGCCGGGCGATTTTCCGGGGGTGCTGGTGGTGGCTCCGGCACCCAGGGTCGCCGCGACCATGGCCATCGGGAGCAGTACGGCATCCTCCACGCTGCGGCCGTAGGTCTTGACCACCATCGTCTGCCCCGACACCACCGCGCCCGGGCCGTAGCCGGTGTGGATCGTCGTCACGCCCAAGCCCAGTAGCCACTCCACGAGTCGTTCGTGGATGTTGAAGCCGTCGATGGCGCGCAACTCCGGCTGGATGGGATCGCCGGGCTCGAGCTGGTCCTGATCGGGCGGCACGTTGAGCTGGCCCGACAGTCCGGCCACCGTGTGGGCGTCGATCAGACCCGGAGTGACCACCGCTGCGCGCAGGACGCGAAAGCCCTCCGGGATGGGAGTCTGCGCCGCTGTACCGACTGCGGCGATCCGGCCGTCGCGCACGATCACCACGCCGTCCTGGATCGGCGGCCCGGCCATGGTGTGCACGGTGGCCGCGCGCACGGCAACCTGCGCCCGCACGACGGGCGTGGCGCCCAGCACGATGGCGACCAACACCGCGGCGGCGAGCAGCGCGGCGGCCGCGGTGCCGGCGGCCGGTGTTGTGGCCGCGCCGGCCGGCGCGGCGGCAGCCGCGGCCCTGGGTGCCCCCGGCCCCCGCCCCGTGATCGCGCTCATCGCTCCTCCTCCGCTCCGTGCTTGCCCTCGTCGTCGGCGCAGCACCAGGTGAACGACTGTGGGTGGCTGGCGCCGTAGCCGCCGACGGCCCACAGGCGGTCGCGCGGGTCGTCGCGATCGAACACCTTCGCTCCCTCCACCCAGGTCTGCAGCACGTGCGTGTAGGCGCTCAGCGGGTCGCCCGACAGCACGACGAAGTCGGCGTCCTTGCCCTTCTCCAGCGTGCCGATCCGGTCTTGCAGGTCGAGCATCTGCGCCGGGGCGATGGTCAAGCCGCGCAGGGCCCCATCGCGGGACATGCCTGCGCGCACTGCGAAGGCCGCCGAGCGCAAGAGCAGGCGGCTGTCGGTGATGGGATCGTCCGTGTGGAAGGCCACCAGCACCCCGGCCTTCTCCAGGACGCTGCCGGTCCGCCAGTCGATGTCGACGGCCTCCGGTTTCCCACCCGGGCTGTCCAGCAGGATGATCGAGCAGGGGACCTTCGCCGCCGCGATCTCGTTGGCGACCTTCCAGCCCTCGCTCACGTGGTGCAGAACGACACGGAAGCCGAACTCCTTCTGCAGCCGCAGCACGGTGAGGATGTCGTCGTGGCGGTGCGTGTGGAAGTGGACGACGCGCTTGCCCTCCAGCACCTCCACCATCGTCTCCAGGGCGAGATCGCGGTCGGGCAGCTTGGAGGGATCGCCCTTGGCCAGCTGGATCTTGCGTTGGTACTCGCGCGCGGCCACGAAGCGGGCGCGCACCAGCGCCGCTGACTTGCCGCGCGTCCCAGGAAACGGCGGGTCCTTCTGGGAGTTCGTCCCGTTGGCCATCTTCACGCCGCCCAGCGTGCGGCCGTCCTTGTCGCGCAGCAGCAGCCCCTCGATCGTGTTGGCGTCGCGCAGCTTCAGATAGAGCGTCTGCCCGCTCATCAGGTGCCCGCTGCCGGGCATGATGTTGACCGTGGTGATGCCGCCCGCCTGGGCCTTCTGCAGCCCGCAGTCGCGCACATCCACGGCGTCGAGCACGCGGCACTCAGGCTGGATCGGACCCGAGTCGTCGCCGCCGGCGGGTCCGCCGATGTGGCTGTGGCTGTCGACGAGCCCCGGCATGATGACCTTGCCGGCCACGTCGTGGATGGTGGCGTCCTTGGGGATCGCGACGCGATCGGCCGGACCGGCGTCCACGATCTTGCCGTCGCGGACGATCAGGATGCCGTGCTCGATGGCAGGACGGCTGATGGGGAGCAGAGTCGCGCCGACGAAGGCGTCGGGCGCGCCCGCGGCGGCGCAGACGCCCGCCGCGAGCGACAGGGCGAGCGCAGCGCTCACGAGCCGTTGCATGGCACGCTCCGAGGGACCGGCGTGGTGGTGCCGGGGCCGAGGGGGAAAGCGCTGCCGAGCCTAGGCCATCCCTCGCACGCGGGCAACCATCGTCACAGAGGAACGGCCGCAGCGCGGGCGGGTGGAGGAAGATCGAGCGGCCGGCGCCTCGCAGGAGGCGCCGGCCCAATCTAGAATTGCTGCGCCTCGGTGGACTCGTTGAGCGCCAGCGTGGAGGCCAGGCCACCGGTGATCACCTGGGCCACCTGGTCGAAGTACCCGGTACCCACCTCGCGCTGGTGGCGGGTCGCCGTGTAGCCGATGGCCTCCGCAGCGAACTCCGCTTGCTGCAGCCGGGTGTAGGCTGCCGTGCCCTTCTTGCTGTAGGCCTTTGCCAGCTCGAACATGCTGTGGTTGAGCGCGTGGAAGCCGGCCAGCGTCACGAACTGGAACTTGTAGCCCATCGCACCCAGCTCGCGCTGGAAGCGCGCGATCGTGACCTTGTCGAGGTGCTTGCGCCAATTGAAGCTCGGCGAGCAGTTGTAGGCCAGGAGCTTGCCCGGGAACTTCGCGCGGATCGCCTCGGCGAATTCCCTGGCCTCCTGTAGGTCGGGCTTGGAAGTCTCGCACCACAGCAGATCGGCGTACGGAGCGTAGGCCAGCCCGCGGGCGACGGCCTGCTGCGGGCCTCCGGTGATGCGAAAGAAGCCCTCCGGCGTACGCTCGCCGGTCAGGAACGGCCGGTCGCTGGGATCGACGTCGGTGGTGATCAGGCGCGCGCTGTCTGCGTCGGTGCGCGCGATGATCAGCGTGGGGACGTCCAGCACTTCGGCCGCCAGGCGCGCCGCGACGAGGGTGCGGATGCACTGGCCGGTGGGCGCGAGCACCTTGCCGCCCAGGTGTCCGCACTTCTTCTCGGCGGCAAGCTGATCCTCGAAGTGAACCCCCGCGGCGCCGGCCTCGATCAGGGACTTCATCAGCTCGAAGGTATTGAGCGCGCCGCCGAAGCCGGCCTCGGCGTCGGCCACGATCGGGGCGAACCAGTTGCGCTCAGCGCCGCCCTCGGAGTGCTCGATCTGATCCGCGCGCTGCAGCGCGTGGTTGACGCGCCGCGCCACCTGCGGCACCGAGTTCGCGGGGCATAGGCTCTGGTCGGGGTAGGTGTGCCCGGCCAGGTTGGCGTCGGCTGCCACCTGCCAGCCGCTCACGTAGATGGCCTTGAGGCCCGCGCGAACCTGCTGCATGGCCTGGTTGCCGGTGAGCGCGCCGAGCGCCGCCACGAAGTCCTCCGTCTGCAGGAGATCCCACATGCGCCGGGCACCCATCTGGGCGAGGGTGTGCTCGATGCGCAGCGAGCCGCGCAGCCGTTCCACGTCCATGGGCGCGTAGGGGCGCAGGATCCCCTCCCAACGCCGCTGGTGGATGGCGTCGGGTGCGCCGGTGGAGCCGTTCGTCTTCTTAACTGTTGAGACTGGTGGGCATGGTGCTCTCCTGGTTGACGGTACAGCCCTTCGGATCGCGGGACTGGGTCGATCCGCCGTGCTGGGGACTCATGGGTTTTGGGGCGCGGATCGGTGGTCTGGCGCTTGCGCTGGCCTCACTGCAATGTCAGCAGGTGCTCGTAGGCGGGCAGGGTCAGGAACTCCTGGAACTCGGGCGCGGTCACCAGGCGGTCGAACACGTCGCGCGCCAGCGCGTAGCGCCCGCGGGCAAAGCGCGCCGGACCGACGGCGGACTCGATGCGGGACAGCTCTTCCTGGAGCACGCGCCGGAACAGCTCGACCGTCACCAGCCGCCCGTCCTCCAGCCGCGCGCCGTGGCGGATCCACTGCCAGAGCTGCGCGCGCGAAATCTCGGCCGTGGCCGTGTCCTCCATGAGATTGTACAGCGGGACGCATCCGAAGCCGCCCAGCCAGGCCTCGAGGTACTGGACGCCAACGTTCACGTTGTGGCGCAAGCCTGCCTCGGTGCGCGTGCCCTGCGGGACGCGCAGCAGGTCGGACGCGCTGGCGGAGACGTCCTCGCGCAGGCGATGGAGCTGGTTGGGGCTGCGCATGTAGCTGTCGAAGACGTCGCGGGCCAGGGGCACCAGCCCGGGATGCGCTACCCAGGTTCCGTCGTGACCGTCCTCCACCTCGCGCAGCTTGTCGGCCCGCACCTTGGCCAGGGCAGACTCGTTCTCCTTGGGCGCGTTCTTGATGGGGATCTGCGCCGCCATGCCCCCCATGGCGTGCGCGCCGCGCCGGTGGCAGGTGCGCACCAGGAGCTGCGTATAGGCACGCATGAACGGCTGCTGCATCGTGACCTGCGAGCGATCCGGCATCGTGAAGGCGCGGTGCGCGCGGAAGGTCTTGATGAAGCTGAAGGTGTAGTCCCAGCGCCCGCAGTTCAGCCCCGCGCTGTGCGCGCGCAGCTCGAAGAGGATCTCGTCCATCTCGAACGCGGCGGGCAGCGTCTCGATGAGCACGGTGGCCTTGATCGTCCCCGCGGGGATGCCCAGCTCGCGCTGGGCGTGGAGGAACACGGCGTTCCATAGCCGCGCTTCCAGGTGGCTCTGGAGCTTGGGCAGGTAGAAATAGGGGCCCGTACCGACCTCGATCAGGGTGCGTGCATTGTGGAAGAAGAACAGGCCGAAGTCGAACAGGCAGGCCGGAACCGGCTCCCCGGCCACGAGCAGGTGGAGCTCCTGCAGGTGCAGGCCGCGGGGCCGTACCATGAGCGTGGCCGTCGACTCATTGAGCTGGTAGCACCTGCCGGTGTCCGGCGCCACGTGCTCGATCGTGCCGCGGACGGCGTCGCGGAGGTTGATCTGCCCCTGCACGCAGTTGTCCCAGGTGGGGGAATTGGAATCCTCGAAGTCGGCCATGAAAACGCTCGCGCCGGAGTTGAGCGCGTTGATGATCATCTTGCGCTCGACCGGACCGGTGATCTCGACGCGGCGGTCGACCAGATCGGGCGGCAGCGGCGCCACCTTCCACGGGGTGTTGCGGATGTGCTCGGTATCGCGGCGGAAGTCCGGCCGCTCGCCAGCGTCGACGCGCGCCTGGGCCCGGCGGCGCAGCTCGAGCAGCTCGTGGATGCGCGGAGAGAAGACGCGCGCCAGGTCGGCGACGAATCGCAAAGCCGGCGGCGAGAGGATCTCCTCGCAGCCTTGGCTCAGCGGCGCGCGGATCTCGACTTCAAAGCGATCGGAACGCAGGCGGGCGGCGTCGGAGGGGGTCACAGGGGCGCCTTCGCGGGCTGTCGCTCATGTCAGGATGTCGTCCGTCCCCGTCCTTCAAGTGTGCCGTTGGAGCGGCGGCCGTGTCAACAAGACTGGGAGCTCGGCGCGCGGACGGGCGTGGCGCACGGGCGGCGCTCGGCGCAGCGACGGCGGGCGCAGGGGGACGGCGCGCAACGATACGCAGCGATGGGGAGCGGCTGCGGAGGGGGAGGGGGACCCCGCACGGATCGGACTTCGATCCCGCGCGGATCGGGCGGGGACCCGGCGCCGGCCGCGCGGCGTCAGTGCTTGCCGACCTGGACGTGGCGCAGGACGTAGTCGAGCTCGTGCTGGGCGAACTCCTGCTGCTTGTCGCCCCATTCGAACCACAGCACGTACTCGCGCCACCCGGACCCCGCGGACACGATGCGCACGTTGCGCATCTTGCCCAGGTGCGTGCCCCGGGCGCGCAGCTCGTAGCCGTTGAGGGTGCCCATCTGGCACGGGGTGCCGCCCTCCACACGCAGCTGGTACCCGCCTTCGCGCGCCTGGCGCAGCACCGCCTCGGCCTGGTGGCGGCTGTTGCCCAAGAGCGGCAGGCGCGGGCGCACGGCCAACCGTGCCGCGGCATCCTCGCCCACATGGCGCGCCGTGACGAACTCGTCGGGCGCGGGCTCGTCGAACTTCCAGCCGGGCGACTTGAGCTCCATGCTCAGCCCGTAGTTCGGGTTTCGGTAGTAGGGCTCCATGGCGACGGCGCCCTGCTGGCGTACATCGGTGGCTTTGTCCAGCGCGCGCGCCACGAGCAGGGTCGTCAGCAGTGCAACAACGGTGACGGCGGTGCTGATCACGAAGCCGGGGATCATCCACGCGGGCGTCGTGTCGGGCGCTCGCGTCGCGACCTGCTCCACCAGCCTGCGCGACGGTTTGGGCGCGCGGCGCGCGAGCGCCATGCGGTAGGTCTGCACGGCGAAGGCAGCGAGCGCCAGCTCCGCGATGACGGCCAGCGTCCAATGCAGCGGGGCCAGGAGCAGGTGGAGCAGCACGCCGGCCACCAACGCCGTCGCGGCGAGGCCCTTCAGCTCCATGAGCCAGAAGCCTCCGCCATAGGTGACCAGGCTCATGAAGGCAGCCAGGCGCGGCCGCACGGGGTAGTCCTTGTGCCGGCCGTCGGCGAGCTCGACGCACAGCAGGCTGGCGTCGATCACTGCGAACAGGCCGAGAGCGAATCCGGCCCGCAGGGCGATCCAGAGCACGTAGGCAACGGAATGGGACTGTGCGTAGCTGCCCAGCACGGTGGCGAGCACGCTCGCGGAGAGAATCCCGATCCCAACGTGCTTTTTGCCCAGCAGGAAGTGCCCCAGCCCCGGCAGGATGGCGGAGATCGCCAAGATCAGCCACAGCGGCCTCGACCGTTTCTCTACACGGATCTTCTTTTGTTCGAAGAGGTTGATGGATTCCATTGCAGTGGACCTCGAAGCGCAGCTCGAGCCAGCCGGATGCTGTTCGCCGCCGCAGCCGAGGGCAGCGTCGACGGTTGTCAAGCCAGTGGAAGGACCGTACCAGTTTGCGCGCGCGGGGTCGCCGCGGTCGCCGAATCGGGGGATCGGCAGGATGTGCCGGGTGCGCACGGCGAGGGCGCCGGACGTAGAGGCCAGAGCCGGGCACCCCGCGCGACGCTTGGCGGGCCTCGCCGCGCGTGGCCCCCGGGCCCGCGGCCCCGATCCCAGCGCCGTTAGCTGTGGCGCGCAGACGCCTGGAGCATCCGGTGCACCGGCGCCCAGTGCGGCTCGGCGATCCGCGCGTAGAGCGCGGGCAGTTGCCGCCGCAGCTCGGCCGCCCGGGCGGCGTAACGACGCCCGCTCTCGTGCAGCGCGGCGAGCAGCGGAGGCGACCCGGACGCGGCGCGCGCCTTGCGCAGCCCGCGCAGCAGCTGCTGCGCGACGACGGCGTCCTGGTGCTCGCCCAGCAGGTCCTGCAGCGCGACCAGCGCCGGCACCACCACCACAACCGCCTGGCCGTAGACCTCCTCGTGGAACTCCAGGGCGTACCGCAGGCGCTTGCCCGCGATGCGCAGCGCGTGCAGCTGCACGTCGGAGGTCGAGCTGGTCACCGCGTCACCCAGGCGGCGCACGCGCTCGTAGCGTCGTTGCAGCAGGCGCGGAGCTGCCTCGCGCGCCAGGCGATGGGCAGCCGCAGTGCGGGGCCCTGGCGCGCGCCGGCTCAGCCGATCCAGCGCGCGCCGCGCGTCCGCGTAGCGACGCGAGTCCAGGACGGCGAGCAGCTTGCGGCGGGCCCGGGCGCGCCGTTGGATCAGCAGCGTGCGCAGCTGCTCGAAGCCCTCACCCTGCGCGGCCGGCGGCTGTGGCCCCCACTGTGCGAGTCCCTGCAGAACGACATCGAGGTCGCGCACCCCGCCCAGCGCCCGGGCCACCGAGCCCAGCTCAGTGCGCAGGCGGGGCGCGGAGCGCGGCGGCAGGGAATCGTGGAACAGACGCAGCGCTGCGCGCACGCGGCGCGTTGCCACCCGCAGGTCGTGGAGGGCCGCGGGGTCGTCGTCGGCGCGTGCCCCGGGCTCGTGCTCGCGCAGGCGCGCGGCTTGCTGGCGAAGCACGGCGCAGACCAGCTCGCAGACCGTGGTCCGGGGTCGCCGCGCGCGCCGCATGGAAGGTGCCGGCCTAGTCCCGGCCGGACGCGGGGGGGCTGCCCAACCCGGGCTCGTCCAGCGAGCCGCCGGAAGCGTCCAGCTCGGCAAGCCCCTGGAACTTCTCGCCCAGCCCGTCGGGCAGGCTGATCTCCTCGCGCACCAACACGAGCACCGCGCCGTTGGGGACGATCAGGAAATGCTCCCGCTCGAAGTTGATCTCGACCGCGGCGTTCTTGAGGAAGAGCGCGTAGTCCCCCACCTTCGCCTGCAGGGGCACGTAGCGTGGCTCGGAAGGCTTCTTCTTCCACGGCTCGTCGTAGTCGGCGGGCTCGGGCACCGGCAGCCCGGGGCCCACGCCCACCACGCGCCCGCCGCGCACCGGCTGCTCGCTGGCGACCGTCGCCGGAAGGTAGAGCCCCGCCTGCGTCCGCTGCTCGCCACGCTCGGGACGGACCAGGATGCGGTCCCCGACGACGATCAGTTGCTTGCGGATCGCAGCCACAGTTGTGCCGTCCTCCTGCCGCCGCCCCACGATCGCCTGGCGGCCGCGCGCCAGATCACGATCCTCCGGCGGCCGCGCAAAGGGCTCACCGATGCCGCCCCGGCCGCGCGCCGCCTCATGACCCCGCGGCCCGCGTCGTGACGCCGTGCTGGCGCACGAGGTCGAGGACCTCCTGCTCGGTGAGCAGGCGCACAGACCGCTTGGCCGCCGCGAGGATTGCCTGGACCATCTCCGGCGCCGCGGGGAACCCGCGTGTCGTGAGGTAATGGACCACATTGGAGCCGCCCGACATCGGACCGATCTCGATCTCCTGCTCGCGTCCGATCCAGCTGGCTGGCACGCCCGAATAGACGCGGTCGGCGAGCCAGACGTCGCTCTTGCGATGAGCCTTGATCACGGCGGCGGCGTGCACGCCGGTGGCGGTGCGGAAGGCATCGCGCCCGATGATCGGGCTGTTGACCGGGATCGGGATGCCCGTCGCCTCCGACGTGACGCGCACGTATTCCGGCAGGGCCGTGAGGTCGTCGTCACGCAGCCCCAGCAGCTTCAGGTTGACCAGGATCTGCTCCATGGCCGTGTTGCCCACGCGCTCGCCGATCCCCATGGCGGTGCCGTGGACGCGCGTGGCGCCGGCCTGAATCGCGGCCAGCGTGTTGGCCATGTCCAGCCCGCGGTCGCGGTGTCCGTGCCAATCGATCCCCACGTCGACGCCCAGCTCGTGGATCAGGCTGCGCACCCAGGTCACGAGATTCATCACGCCCTGGGGCACCGCCGTGCCGCAGGTGTCGCACAGGCAGACACGTTTGGCGCCGGCGTCGATCGCCGCCGTCAGCAACACGCGCAGGTGCTCGGGCGACGAGCGGATCGTGTCCTCGGTGACGTACATCACGTCCAGACCCTCCTTGACCGCGAACGTGATGGCCTCGCGCGTATGCTTGAGGATGTGCTCGAGATTCCACTCCTCGGCGTACTGGCGGATCGGGCTGCTGCCGATGAAGAGGCAGGCCTCGATCGGGACGCCGGTGGCCTGGGTGACCTCGGCCATGGGCGCGACATCGACCGCCAGGGTGCGTCCGGCACAGTTGGCCTGGATGCGCAGGGCATGCTGGGCGATCTCGCGGCACAATCGTTCCACCGCTTCGCGCTGGCGCGCGCCGGCTCCGGGGAGCCCGACGTCGCAGGTCTCGATGCCCAGCTTGTCCATGAGATGCAAGAGCCTGACCTTCGTCTCGACCGGTGGGTCGGTGACCGAAGGGCTTTGCAAGCCATCCCGGAGCGTCTCGTCATCGATCATGACCTGACCCGCGCCGGGCAGCTCGAAGCGGTGGGGCCCCGCTCCCACCCAGTCGAACATCAGGCTGGACTCCTCGGGCCTCATGCGGCACTCCTGACTGACGAGGTCCGTCCGCGGCCGAACGCGACGGCACGCATCTCCCGTGCTGTCCGCCGCTTGGCTCAGTGTCCCACAGCGTCGTGGACCGGGCAAGCCAGGCAGTTTCGACGTGCGGGAGCGCGGTCGATGCCGATTGGCGCGTAGCCCCTGGCGCCGGGCGCCGCACCGCGTGCCGCAGGAAGGCCATTGCCCCCCGGCCCGGATCTTTGCCACCCTTGGTTCCATGACAAAAGGTAGCGAAGCGGGCAAGGTGCGCATCGGGACGTCCTCGTTCAGCGCGGAGGACTGGGTGGGGCCCTTCTACCCGCAGGGGACCCAGCCGGCCGATTTCCTGCGCCAGTACGCCACGCAGTTCGACACCGTGGAGGTGGACTCCACCTACTACGCGACCCCGTCGGCGGCCACCGTCGCGGGCTGGGACGCCAAGACGCCCGCGGGGTTCCTGCTGTGCGCGAAGTTCCCGCGCTCGATCGTCCATGCAGGCGAGGGGGCCAAGCCCGATGCGAGCAGGGTGCTGCTCCAGGACGCGACCTACGGGGAGCGCGACCGGTTCCTGAAGGTCATGCGCACGCTGGGCCGCAAGCTCGGGCCGCTGGTGCTGCAGTTCCCCTACTTCGACAAGCAGGCATTCGCCTCACCGGCGCCGTTCCTGGAGCGGCTGGACCGCTTCCTGGGTGACCTGCCCGATGACCTGACCTACGGCGTCGAGGTGCGCAACCGGCCATGGCTGCGGCCCGAGCTGGTGGAGATCTGCCAGCGACACCGCGCCTGCCTGGTGCTCGTGGACCAGGCCTGGATGCCCCACGGGGATGAGGTCGAGGGCAAGCTCGAGCTGCGCACCGGGCCCGCGGTCTACGTGCGGCTGTTGGGGAATCGCAAGCAGATCGAGGCCATCACCCAGCGGTGGGACACTGAGGTGATCGACCGCCTCGAGCGGTTGCAGCGCTGGGCGGCCTTCACGATTCGCATGGTCCGCCAGGGCGCGCACGTGCTCATCTACGTGAACAACCACTATGCGGGTCACGCGCCGGCGACGGCGCGGCGCCTGCAGGCGCTGATCGAGGCAGAAGCCGGCTGAGGCCCCGGCTGCCGGAGACGCCTGTCGCCCTCGCCCAGCGATGACGCCTCGAGCACTGCGCGGCGGGCCGGCCCCCCTTGGCCAGAGCCCGCCCCGCGCATCACAGCATCGCATCGAGCGGCGCAGCCGCGCCGCCCATCAGCGGGACTGCTGGCTCGCATGGTCATTGCCTGCGCGCAACCAGGCGCGCGCGGCGTCGTCGAGCTCGCTGATACCCGCGGCGCCGATCTCGATCACCTCGCGCCCGGCGGCGAGCACCACGGCTGGCCCGACGCTCAGGGCGCTTCCCAGGTCTGGCCGCATCTGCAGCAGCTCGAAATAGGCCTGGCTGAACGCGACGACCTTCAAGCGCGGCGTCGCGCCCTCGGCCAGGCGGTCGATCCAGCGCCCGCGCTCGTCGCGGCGGAAGATGCGACCGTCGATGCGGCGCTCATCGCTCTGCGCTCGTTTCGCGCCGGCGCCCCTGCCGTCCTGCCATCCGCTCGGTGCTGCGGCTGTGGGGCTGCGGAAGCTGCCGCCGCTCGCGCTGGCGCTCGCCTGCGGGGCGGACGCGGCGACCTCCAGCGCGTCCTGCTGCGCCAGTGACTTGCTCTCCATCAATCGGTTGTCGCGTGCGGCCGAGCGCACGGCCAGGTCGCCCGACTGCGGTTGGGCCACCGAGCCCAGGCTCTGCGCCAGCTCTTTGGGGAGGTCCAACTTCAGCCTCTGGCGCACGCTGGCGGCCAGCTGGGGATCGGGCTCGCGCATCAGAAAGCTCGTGTACTCGGTGACGATCCCGTAGCGCGTGCCGAGATCGACGATCTCGCGGATGAGCTCGTCACGGTCGCCTCCGGCGCGCAGCGCAGCCTGCAGCGACGCGATGCGGCGGCCGGCCCACAGCTGCGGCAGGTAGCCGTGGATGGTCGCACGCCGGGCTAGCTCGATGGGCAAAGTCTCGCGCCGGCGATCGCCCTGGCGCAGCCCGCTCAGCACGGCGTCGAAGCGCCCGTCGCGGCGATAGCGGGCGAGCACCGTGATCGTCTGGCCGCGGAACAGATCCGGGAGCGCGTCGGGCACCAGATCGTGGAGCCCCGCGCCCGCCAGCCTCAGCTCCAGGTCGGTCCACAGGGGATCGGTGATCTGCGCGCAGAGGTTGCCGACGGCCACCTCGAGGTCCTCCCCGGGCAGCACGTAGCGAGCGAGCGCCCCCGTGGCCGAAGCCATTCCGTCCAGCAGCCGGGTGTTCACGTCGGTGCCGACGCCGAACGAGAACAAGCGCGCCCGCGCTCGCCGGCTGTGGTCGACCTTTGCGAGCAGATCGTCGACCCCGGTCACGCCCACCGTTGGCTGGCCGTCGGTGAGGAACAGCACGTAGGCGGGACCCTCACCTGGCTCGCGGGCGAGGTCCAGCGCCGCATCCAGCGCCGCGCCGATGTTCGTGCCACCGCCGGCGCGCAGGGTTTCGATTTGGTCGAGCGCCTCGCGCACGTGCGCATGGTCCGCGGGCTGCAGCTCCTCGCTCCACGCCGTGACGGTCGAGGCGTAGGTGATCACAGCGAAGCGGTCGCGGCGGTCCAGGCCCTGCAGGAAGCCGGCGAGGGCGTGCTGCGCTTGCTCCAACTTCTCGCCCTGCATGCTGCCGCTCGTGTCCAGGACGAATACGATCTGCCGCGGGGCGCTCGGCCCCCGGTCGAGTTCCTCGCCCGGCGAGATGCGCAGCAGCACGAAGCCGTCGTCGCCGGGCGGCCGCGTGCTTGCAGCGGTGATGGTAAGCCCGTGGCTGCGCGTGGGCAGGAAGATCTGGAGGTCGCGGGCACCGGCCTGCGAGCCGGTGGTCTGCAGCGAGAAGCGCGCGTGGCGGCCGTCGCGATCGAGCGTCACGTCGAGGTCATGGGTGGGGCTGTAGGGTTCCTCGAGCGGTCGGGCGCTGTCGACCGTTCCGCTCACGCTGACGCGGCGCGGCCCTTCGTCACCGCCGCACACGAAGCGCAGCGGAAAGGAGTACTGCGCCACGCCGAAATCCTCGGGAAGGCTCAGGGTGAGCGTGAGCTGGATCTCGCGCGAGCCGCGCGGCGGAACGGGGAACACCCGCGTCCGCAGCAGGCCGTCATCGAGGTGCTCGACCAGGGCCGGATCGATGCAGCGGCGCACGATGTCCTCGTAGGCGCGGCGGGCCTGGCCGGCCTCCATGATCTCGGCCTCGACCAGCTGTCCGCCGATGCGCAACGCCGCGTCGTGGACGGTGGCGCCGCGGGGGATGGGCAGCACGAACTGCGCCTCGATGGGGTGGTCGGTGGGGTTGCGGATCTCCTCACGCAGATCGGTGGTGGCCACGCCATCGCGGATCTTGATCTCCAGCGCCAGATCCTCGGGCACCACGTGCCCCTGCCACGGCCGCTCGATGGGTGGCGGTGTGGGAATCCAGCGCTCGCGTGGTGCGGGTGGCCGGTCGGGGGGTGGCAGGACGATCACCGTGGCCGCCGCGAGCGCCGGACGCAAGACGTACAGCAGCAGGGAGAGCAGCGCAGCGGCCAGCACGGCCAGCGCCTGCAGGGGTGAAAGCGTCCGATCGGAAGGGTGGCGGATGCGATTCCCGGTGCGGTCCATGGCGTGCCCTTTCGTCTGGCAAGGGGATCTTCGACGACGGTGGCACCCCCTGTACCCGCGAGCGCGCCGACCTATTCCCGCGACGGGCGCTCTGCGCTGCCGGACTCGCTGGCCCCGCTAGTCGCGCTCGGCGCCGTGTTCGCCGCGCATGGCCCGCTCCTGCAGCCAGCGGTTGACCCGTGAGCGCAGATCGCCTTGTGGAAGTCGCGGCTCCTGCTCGCGCAGCAGGATCTCCACCGAGTCGAGCAACGCGGTGGACAATTTCGCCGGCGCTGGCGGGCTCATCGGCGCTGCGGACGCCGGCGGCGCGGCGGGCGCTGCGGACGGCGCCGCGCGCCGGGGCAGGCCCTCATTGCCGGGAGCGGGCGCGGAGAGACGCGCGGCCGGGCCGGCCGCCCTGGCCTTGGACAGTGGCGCGGCGCTGAGCGCGGGCGCGGCTGTGGGCGTCGGCACGGGCAGCAGATCCAGGAGCTCGCCCAGCGCACGCTCGCGCGCCGCGGGCTGGCGCTCCGACGCCGCCACCGCGAGCCAGCGGCGCACGCGCTGCTCGGTTGGCAGCGTCGCGAGCGCGTCGCCCGGCGCCAGCTGCGCCACGGCCTGTGCGTCCTTCATGACAGCGAAGGTCCCGGTGCTGCTCGCACTGCCGTTCTCCACTGCTGCGCCCTCAGCCCCATTCGCGGCAGCCGCGTTTCCGCGAGCTGCGTCTGCGCCAGCCTCGCCGGCGGTGACGGCGTCCGCAGTTGCAACGTCTGTGGATGGCGCACCCTGCTCCAGCTTCTTGGCGGCAAGATCCGCGCGGTCCGACACGGCGCCATTCCGCGGTCGCGCCAGCGGCTCCGCGACGGCGGGCAGGTCGCCGGTGGCCTGCGCCTGGAGCTTGTGTTCGGCGATGCGGCCCGCGGCAGCTGAGGCTGGTTGCCGGGCACGCTGCGGCGACGGTGGCGCCGCAGACGGGCCCTGTGCCGCCTCAGCGGGCCGCGTTCCGAGGCGTCGCACCGCGGTCTGCGCCGGCGCCTGCTGGATCTGCGGGCTCGCGCCGGATTCGTCGTCTGGCGCCGCTCCTGCGGGCGCCGCGGACTGAGCGGATTCCCCGGGAGCCGCCGTTCCCGCGGCCGGCGCGATGGACGGTGGGGAGGGCACCCGCTGCGCAGTTTGCTCCTGCCCGCCCACCGCCGCTGCGGGGGCCGGCGTGCTCGCCGCGTCCTGCGCCGTTGCGGGCGCGACGGCCCGGCCCGCCTGGCGCGCCGGGTCGGCCTCTCGCGTGAGCTCGTTCTCGAGCGCAACGGGCCCGTGGGGCTTGGGCGACAGCACCGCGCGGTCGCGAATCTCCGCGTACGTGAAGATCCCCAGGAGCGCCACGGCGCAAAGTGTCGCCACCACCCTCGGGTTGCGCAGCACCGCCAGCCACGTTTTCCACCAGGGCCTCGCACCAGTGGGTGCGCCCTGGGCGCCGGCCGCAGGGTCGAAGAGCACCTCATCCATCACGCTACGGCGCAGCTCCTCGAAATAGCGCGGGGGCGGCACGGGAGGAGCCGGCGCCGCGGCGGCGACCGCGTCGATCCGCTCCATCCAGGTGGCCACCGCGCGGCAGTCAGCGCAGCCGGCCAGATGGCGATCGACCTCCTCGCGCACGCGCAAGGGCAGCGGCGCGTCGATCGCGGCGGCAAGTTGCTCGCGTGTCCGCGCACAGGGGTCGGGCACGCCGGAGGCGCCGGACGGCGGGGGCGCCCCCGAAGCGCCGTGGGCGCCGGAAGGCCCGGCACCGCTGCGAGGCTCGTGTCGCAGGTCGTCGCTCATGGCAGTCACTCCGTTCTGGGGCCGAAGCGGGCGGCCAGCGTCTCCGCGAGGCGGGCCCGCGCCCGCGCCAGCCGCGACATCACCGACCCGATGGGGATGTCCAACGTCTGCGCGATCTCGGCGTAGCTGAGCTCCTCGTTCGTGCGCAGACGGAAGACCGCTGCCCACCGGGGCGGGAGGCTGTCGAGCGCCGACGCAACGGCGGCGGCCAGCTCGTGGCCCTGCACGGGGCGGTCGGGACTGTCGCGCTCGCTCGCCGGCAGCGCCGCGAGCATCAGGTCGGGCTCGTCGACCGCGCGGCGGCCCTTGCGGCGCTCCAGCTCGCTCAGGGCTGCGTTCACGGCGATCCTCCGCAGCCATGGGTAGAAGGGGCGCGTCGCGTCGTAGCGGTCCAGCGACCGGAACGCGCGCAGCAGCGTCTCCTGGAGCACGTCGGCCAGGTCGTCGTCGTCACGCAGGAACCTCCACAACACCGCGTGTAGCCGTGGCGCGTAGGCGTCGACGAGGTCGGCAAAGGCCTCCGGGCGTCCGCCGCGGATCTCGCGGATCCAGGCCGCGTCACGGCGCAGGTCCTGGCAATCAGCCGCGTCGGCCGGCGCGCCCGCTGGTCCACCCTGCGCAGCGACGGGCGGGCCGGCAGACGCCTTGGCGCCCAGCCCAGCGCCGGACGTGCGCCCGGCCGGAGCGACCTCGACCGTCTCCCCCGGCGGCTCCCGCCCCTGCGGAGCCTCGTCTGCTCTGCCTGGGCTCATCGACCTCTCCTACCGCTTTGGACCGCCATCTATTCCCGAGTCTGGCCCGCCGGCCGTGCCGGCGCGCCACCCGAGCCTGCACTGGGCCTGCCCTTCGGGCAACAGGTGACCGCGACGGGGCAGGCGACTACGCTGGGGTGCGGCGGCTTTGGCCCCGCCGCTGCGCGCGGCGGTGGCTGGGTCCGGGCGGTGACGGTGGACGGGCACCGACAGTGCCACGGCCACGGCAGACCGCGGCGGCCACGCCAGAGTCGCGGCCCAAGGCCCGGGGGGACGAGCGTGCGCAGCCGGAAGCGCTTCCTGCGAGACTTCGAAGCGGGTCGCTCCTTCGACCTGTTCCTGCTCGCGGCCGTCACTACGATCCTGGTCACCCGCTTCACGCTCCGCCTCGCCGGCTACCCGGAGCTGGGTCGCGCCGGCCTGCACGTTGCCCACGTGTTGTGGGGCGGACTGCTGATGGCGGCCGCGGTCGTGCTGCTGGTGTCGTTCCTCGACCGCGCGACGCGGCGCCTGGCGACGCTGCTGGCGGGCGTCGGATTCGGACTGTTCATTGACGAGGTCGGCAAGTTCGTCACCCACGACAGCGACTACTTCTTCCGGCCCGCCGTCTCGCTCATCTACATCAGCTTCATCCTGCTCTATCTGGGAGCGCGATCGCTGCGCGACCGCGGCGCGCTGCAACAGGAGTACCTCCTCAACGCGCTCCAGGAGGTGCACGAGGCTGCCGTGGACGATCTCGACTCCGACGAGCGGGACCGTGCCCTGGCCTACCTCGCGCACGGCGACGCGCGCAATCCCATGGTGAGCACGCTGCGCTCGCTGCTCCTGCGCAGCGAGGTGATCCCGCGCGGCCGGCCGGGACCGCTGGCGTACCTGCGCGGCGCGCTGATCGGCCTCTACCGCAAGCTCGCTGCCCTGCCTGCGTTCGTCACGGGAGTGACCGCCTTCTTCGTGGCGCAGCTGTGCGTGCGGCTGGCGCACGTCGTGCTCCTGGTTTTGCTGGCCCACCGCGGCGCACAGGACCGCACGCGCGTGCTGGGCTTCGGTCCCGCAGTGCGCCCGCTCGCCGACTTTACCCTGGTCGACTGGGCGCAGCTCGTGTCGAGCTTGCTCTCGGCGGTGTTCGTGCTGCTGGGCGTCGCGGTCATCCGCGGATCCCGGCTGCAGGCGTTCCGGATGTTTCAGCGATCGGTGCTGGTGACGATCTTCCTCACGCAGGTCTTCATGTTCTACGCGCAACAGTTCTGGGCCCTGCTGGGCCTGCTGGGCAATCTGCTGCTCTATCTCGCGCTGCGCTTCGTGATCCAGCGGGAGCGGATCGCGCAAGCGCAGCACGGCTGAGCGGCGGGAACCCCGCACCCGCCGGCGCCGTCGTACGGGCGTCGCCGGCTCCTCGTTGGGCGGCCTGGTCTCGCTCCATCTAGGCCTCGAGCATTCCAGCGTCTTGCGCCGGCTCGGCCTGGTCTCGCCATCGACGTGATGGGCCGGCGCGGAGATCCTGCGCCGCGTCGCGGCTGCGCCGACGACGGACATGCGTATCTGGCTGGACATGGGGACGGCCGAAGGCGGCGATGCGCAAGGTGACCGGCGCGCCGTGGAGCAGGCGCGCGCCCTGCGCGAAGCGCTGACCGGGTGCGGCTGGACGCTGGGCGCGGACCTGGCCTAGCTCGAGGATGCGGGCGCCCACCACGACGAGGCTGCGTGGGCGGGGCGAATCAAGCGCGTGCTGACCTCCCGCTATCCGCCCGCGCGCGTCGCCTAGCCCTCGTCCTCTCTCAGCCGCGCCAGCACGCTGTAGTCCTCCAGCGTCGTCGTGTCGCCAGTGGTCTCCGTTCCGCTGGCGATGTCCCGCAGCAGGCGGCGCATGATCTTGCCCGAGCGGGTCTTGGGCAGCCCTTCGGTGAAGCGGATCTGATCGGGTCGCGCCAGCGCGCCGATCTCGTGCACGACATGGTGGAGGAGCTCTCGCTTGAGGGCGTCGTCGCCCTTCACGCCGGCGCGCAGCGTGACGAACGCGGCGATCCCCTGCCCCTTCAACTCGTGGGGGAAGCCCACCACGGCGGCCTCGGCAACCTGGACGTGGCTGACTAGCGCGCTCTCCACCTCGGCCGTCCCGATGCGATGGCCGGAGACGTTGATCACGTCGTCGACCCGGCCCAGGAGCCAGAAGTAGCCGTCCGCATCGCGGTGGGCGCCGTCGCCGGTGAAGTAGCAGCCCTCCATCTGCGACCAGTACTGCTTGTGGTACCGCTCATCATCGCCATAGAGCGTGCGCAGCATGCTGGGCCACGGCCGGCGGATCACCAGGAACCCGCCGCCGGGGGCGGGGACGCTCTCACCCTGCGCGTTCACGATGTCGGGGAGCACCCCGAAGAAAGGCAGCGTGGCGCTGCCGGGCTTGGTCGGCGTGGCGCCCGGCAGCGGCGTGATCATGATGGCGCCGGTCTCGGTCTGCCACCACGTGTCGACGATCGGGCAGCGGCCGCCGCCAATGACGCGGTGGTACCACATCCAGGCCTCGGGATTGATCGGCTCGCCCACGGTGCCCAGCAGCCGCAGGGACGAGAGGTCGTGTCGGGCCGGATGCTGGTCGCCCCAGCGGATGAACGTGCGGATCGCGGTCGGTGCGGTGTAGAACACCGTCACCTTGTGGCGCTGGATCATGTCCCAGAAACGGTCCGGGCCTGGGTGACTGGGAGCGCCCTCGTACATCACGCAGGTGGCTCCGTTGGCCAGCGGGCCGTACACGATGTAGCTGTGCCCGGTGACCCACCCGATGTCGGCCGTGCACCAGAAGATGTCGTCTTCACGCAGGTCGAACACGTAACGCATGGTGAGCGCGGCGCCCACCATGTAGCCCCCCGTGGTGTGCACGATCCCTTTGGGTTTCCCCGTCGTCCCGGACGTATAGAGGATGTACAACGGGTGCTCGCTGTCGAGCTGCTCGGCGGGGCAGTCCGCGGAGGCGGCCTCCACCAGCTCGTGCCACCAGTGGTCGCGGCCGGACTGCATGGTCACGGCGTTGCCCGCGCGGCGCAGCACCACGACCTTGCGCACGCTGGAAGTGTGCTGCACCGCTTCGTCCACAGCGGGCTTCAGCTCGATTACCATTCCGCGCCGCCAGCCCCCATCGGCGGTGATGACCACGCTCGCCTGCGCGTCGTTGATGCGGTCGACCAGCGCGTGGGAGCTGAACCCGCCGAACACCACGCTGTGCGGGGCGCCGATGCGCGCGCACGCCAACAGCGCGATGGGCAGCTCGGGCACCATCGGCATGTAGACGCACACGCGGTCGCCCTTGCGCACACCGAGCGCCTTGAGGGCATTGGCGAACTTGCACACCTCGCCATGCAGCTGCGCGTAGGTGAGGGTGCGCTGGTCGCCCGGCTCACCCTCGAACAGGAGCGCGATCTTGTCGCGGCGCGGCCCCGACAGATGGCGGTCGAGGCAGTTGTAGGAGATGTTGGTCGTGGCGCCGAGGAACCACTTGGCGTGCGGCAGATTCCATTCCAGGACCCGGTCCCACTTGCGGAACCAGTGGAAGTCCTCGGCCGCGCGTCCCCAGAATCCCTCGGGGTCCAGGATCGACCATTCGTAGAGCCGGCGGTACTCGGCGAGGTTGCGGCAGCGCGCGGCGGCGGCGAACGCGGCGGGCGGCGGGAAGACCCGGGATTCCTGCAACAGATTGCGGATGTCCTGGCTGTCGTGTCCGGGGTCTGCGCCCATCGAGTCGCTCCCATGCCTGGAGGTGGAGGCCGCCGCGCCCGACGCCGGAGCGCGCAATTGCCGGAGTCTGGCGAGGCAGCGGGGGAGCTGTCAAGGCACGCGGCGCCCGGGGACGTCCTGTCCGGCGGCGCTGCGCACGCGGCGGCGTTGAAGCGGGTGGGGGCAGGGGCTATCTTGCGACCCATGGCGGAGCAACGGTCCGACGACGGCGCGCTGGCTGCGGAGATCGCGGGCTACGATGCCCGCGGCCTGGAGGGGCGGCGCCTCGGCGAGCCTTCGGGTGAGCTGGAGCGGGCGCGCACGCAGGAAATTCTGCTGCGCCATCTCCGCCCTGCGCCCGCTGCCGTGCTCGACGTGGGCGGTGGCCCGGGCGCCCACGCCTGTTGGCTCGCGCAGCAAGGCTCCGAAGTCCACCTGCTCGATCCCGTGTCGCTGCATGTGGAGCAGGCGCGGCAGGCTTCCGCCTGGCAGCCAGCCCGCCCTCTGGCGAGCGTCGCGCTGGGCGACGCGCGGGGCTTGGGATGGGCTCCGGCCACCGCCGACGCGGTGCTGCTCGTGGGTCCGCTGTATCACCTGACCGACCGCGCGGACCGCCTGCGCGCCCTGCGCGAGGCGCGGCGCGTGCTGCGGGCGCACGGCGTGGTGGTCGCCGCTGCGATCTCGCAGCTCGCCTCGGCGCTGGATGGGCTCAGGCGTGGATTCATCGCCGATCCGGCGTTCGCAGCCATCGTCGAGCAGGACCTGCGCGACGGACAGCATCGCAATCCATCGGGGGATCCCGCCTGGTTCACCACAGCCCGCTTCCACCGCCCAACGGAGTTGCAGCAGGAGCTCGATGCGGCCGGCTTCGAGCCGGTCGCGCTGCTGGCCGTGGAGGGGCCGGCGTGGATGCTGCAGGACCTGCCGCGCCAGTGGAGCGACCCGGCGCGGCGGGCCGCGCTGCTCCAGCTGCTCACTGCACTGGAGCGGGAGCCGGCGATGCTCGGCGTGAGCGCGCACCGGCTGGTGGTCGGGCGCCGGAGCCGCGCGTGAGCCTGCCCGCCACCGCGCGCCGCGAGCTCGCCGCGCTGTGCGGCGACGACGTCCTGCTCGACGACGCCGTCCACCGCCGCGTCTACGACGCCGACGGCTACACCCTGCACCGCATCGCGCCCGAGGGCGTGTTGCTGCCGCGCACGGCCGGGCAGGTGCTTGCCATCGTGCGCTGGTGCGTGCGTCACGGCGTCCCCTATGTGGCCCGCGGTGCCGGCACCGGGCTGTCGGGCGGCTGCATGACGCTCGTGGGTGGGGTCCAGATCGGCCTGGCGCGCCTGCGCGCGATCCTGGAGGTGGATCCGCTGGACCGCATCGCGCGGGTGGAGCCTGGCGTGGTGAACCTGCAGCTCTCGCGCGCGGTGGCGCCGCATGGCCTCTGCTTCGCGCCCGATCCGTCCAGCCAGGCCGCCTGCACCATCGGCGGCAACTTCGCCGAGAACGCGGGTGGCCCGCACACCCTCAAGTACGGCGTAACGCTGCCCCACGTGCTGAGCGCCACGGTAGTCACGCCCGAGGGTGAGCTCGCCACGTACGGCGGGCGCGCCACGGCCGGTCCCGGCCCCGACCTGGTGGGGCTGTCGGTCGGCGCGGAGGGGACGCTGGGCATCGCCGTCGAGCTGACCGTGCGCCTGACCCCGCTGCCGGCCGCCGTCACGACCTTCCTGGCGACCTTCGAGAGCGAAGCCGACGCGGCACACGCGGTCAGCGGGATCATCGCCGCGGGTGTGGTCCCGGCCGCGATGGAGATGATCGACCGCATCATGCTCCGCGCCGTGGAGGACGCCTTCCACTTCGGCTTCCCGCTGGACGCGGGCGCGGTGCTGATCGTGGAGCTGGATGGTCCGTTGGAGGCGCTGCAGCACGAGGGCCAGCTGGTGCGCGGCGTCTGCGACCGCCACGGCGCGCGCGAGCTGCGCCAGGCGCGCGACGAGCAGGAGCGGGCGCGTCTGTGGAAAGCGCGCAAGCACGCCTTCGGCGCCATCGGCCGCATGGCTCCCAACTACGCAACGCAAGACGGTGTCGTCCCGCGGGCATCGGTGCCGCGCATCGTGCAGGCCATCGCCGACGCGGCACGCCGCAATGGCGTGACCATCGGCACGGTCATCCACGCGGGTGACGGCAACATCCATCCCTGCATCCTGTTCGACGAGCGCGACCCGGCGCAGGTCGAAGCGGCCCTGCGGGCCAGCGGTGAGATCCTCATGGCCTGCATCGAGCTCGACGGCAGTCCCACAGGCGAGCACGGAGTGGGCCTGGAGAAGCGCGAGTTCCTGCCGCTCTTGTTCGGGCCCTCCGACCTGCAGGCCCAGGACCGGGTGCGGGCGGCGTTCGATCCGCTTCGTCTGTGCAATCCCGGCAAGGTGCTGCCCGGCGCGGGGGGCTGTCACGAGCTGCGGGTGGCGGGACGGCAGGTGGCGCTGTGATGGAGCCGGCGGCCCTCTCCACGCCGCGCGCCGCCGATCGCCTGCGCGTGGCGCTGGGCCTTGCGTCGGTGATTCTTAAGGCCGACGGCGCGATGGTGGTCGTGCCGCAGGGGCGCGAGGCCGCGCGCCTGGCCGCGGAGATCCTGGCCGGTGCGCGTTGCGCCTGGGCACCCGCCGGGGGCGGCCGGCGTCCGCAGTCTCCCGGGCGCGCGCTGGTGCGCACGGCCGGGCTCGCAGACGTCCTCGACCTGTGGCGCGACGACTTCGTCTGCCGCGCCGGCGCCGGCTGCACGCTCGCGGGACTGGCCGCGCCGCTCGCCGGCGAAGGCATGCGCCTGGCCGCGTCGGCCCCGCTGCCGCAGCGTGCGACCCTGGGGGGTGCCTTCGCGGCCGGCGACCGCGGACTGCGCGGCGCGCCGGGTGGCGGCCTGCGCGAGGCGGTGATCGGCCTGACGGCCGTCGACGGCGCCGGCACTCTGGTCAAGGCCGGCACGCGCGTGGTGAAGAACGTCGCCGGCTACGACCTCATGCGCCTGCACCATGGCGCGCGCGGAGCCTTCGGGCTGATCCTCGACTTCACCCTGAAGCTCGAGCCCCTGCCCGAGACGGAACGCGCGCTGCTGCACGTGGCGGCGCTGCCCCAGGCGCTGGAGCAACTCGCCCGGCTGCGACGGCCGGCGACCGCGCTGGACCCGGTGATCCAGGCCTGGCTGAGCGCCGGCGCGCTGCGCGCGTTGGGGCGCGACGGACCGGGCGGACTGCTCACCATGGCGCAGGGGTGGGAGGCGACGGTGCGCGCGTGGGCGGTGGCCGCCGCCGGCGAGCCGGCCGACGGGTTGGCAGAGCAAGCGCGCGATCTCGGCTTTGCGCAGCCCCAGCGTGCGCTGTGGCGCTGGCTGGCCACGCCCTCGACCGCGCTCGGCGCCTGGAGAGCGGCGGAGGCCGCGCTGGAGCGGGCGGGTGCCGACCCGTGGCTCGTGCTCGATCTGCAGAATGGACACGGGATGCTTGCGCTGGACGCCACGGCTCCGGTAGACGCCGTGCACCGTGAGCTGGCGGACCTGGCCGCGGCAAGCGCGCCCCACGGCGGTGTGCTGGTCGCGGACCGGCTGCCGCACGCCCTCGAGGCCGCGCTGGACGGCGCCGGCGCTCTGGTGCCGCCCTCGGCCCTGGAACGCCGGCTGGCGGAGGCCTTCGACCCCCAGGACTTGCTGCCCAGCATGCCCCGCCGCGTCGCAGGCCGGCCGTGAGCCAGCGCCCGCCGGTGGCACTGGACGCCGCGCCGCAGCCCGCTGCCGCCGCGCGCGCGGATGCACGGCCTAGCGCGCCGCACGACGCGCGCTCCGGTGCGCCCGGCGCGCCGGATGCGCACGCCGGGGCATCCCCCGATTTCGCCGCGCTCCTGCGCACGTGCATCCACTGCGGGCTGTGCCTCTCGGCGTGCCCGACCTACCTCGCCACCGGCGACGAGGCCGAGTCGCCGCGCGGCCGCCTGATGTTGATGGCCGATGTGCTGGCCGCGGCGGAGGTGCCTGCCGCGCTGGGCGGCGTGCCGGGCCGTCTGCATGATCGCCGTCCCCTCGACCGCTGCATGGGCTGCCGCAACTGCGAGACCGTCTGCCCGTCGGGCGTCGCGTATGGCCATCTGCTCGAGCAGACGCGGTCGCGGCTGGGGCCGCCGCCGCGCGGTCGGGAGCGGCTGGTGGCGTGGATGGTCGATCACGTGCTCGCGCACCCACGGCGCGCGTGGCTGATGTGCGCGCTCGGGCAGTGGATGGCGCGCGGCGCGCTCCGCGCGGCTGCTCCACCGGCGCTGCGCGAGCTGCTCGCGGCGCTGCCGGCGCGCGCTGCTGTGTATCCGGCGCGGCCTTCGCTCCCGGCGCACGGTGACGTCGCGCTGCTGGCCGGCTGCGCGCAGCGGGTGTTCACGCCCGAGGTACTGCCCGCAACGGCGCGGCTGGTGCAGGCGTGCGGGGGCGTGCCGTACATCCCGCGCGGGCAGGTGTGCTGTGGTGCGCTGAGCCAGCACGTAGGGTCGGCTGGGGTGGCGCGGGCCTTCGCGCGGCGCAACGTGGACGCCATGTCCGCCGCGCCTTTGATCGTCGTGCCCAGCGCCGGGTGCTCCGCCCACATGCGCGCCTACGGGGAGCTGTTGCGCGACGATCCCGACTACGCGGAGCGCGCCGCAACCGTGGGGCAGCGCACGGTGGACCTGGTGGAATGGCTGGCGCAGCGCGTCGACCGGCTGCCGTTGTCCCCCAGCGCGGCGCGCGTGGTCTACCACCCGCCGTGCCACCATACGCACGCCCAGCGCATCGTGGATGCGCCGCTGCGGCTGCTGCGCGCGGTCCCACAGCTGACCGTGGTACCGCTGCGCGACGCGGAGCGCTGCTGCGGCAGCGCCGGCAGCTACAACGCCAGCCAGCCCGTCCTGGCCCGCGCCGCGCGCGCCGAGAAGCTCGACGCGATTGTGGAGGCCGCTCCGGAGGTGCTGCTCTCTGCCAATCCGGGGTGTGAGTTGTTCCTATTGCAGGGATTGCGCGAACGCGGCCTGGACCTTCCCGTGCGCCACCTGGCGGTGTTCCTCGCGGACCACCTTGAGCACCCGGCCACGAGGTAGCGCGCCGCCGTTGCGCGCACGCACGCGTCGCTCGCTGCGGCGCGAATCGATCCGGCCGCCCCGCACCCGCTGCCTGGCCCCAATCTCCAGTTGCATTGAGCTACGCTGAGGACTATTATTCTTGTATCGCGATCAAGGAATCAATCCATGGACTTCAAAAACTGGCTCTAGATCATGAGTTCCGCGTTCACCAGCGCGGGGACAGCCTCTCCTGAGCAGATCTTCCAGGTCCTGGGTAGCCGGACCCGCTTGCGCGTGCTCCGTGCGCTGCAGGGGCGGGAGCTGAGCGTCGGCGAGCTGGCGGAGTCGCTGCGGCTGACCCAGTCCTCGGCTAGCAAGCACCTAGCGTTGCTCAAGGAGGCTGGGCTGGTCTGCGTGCGCCGCGAGGGCACCTGGACCTTCTACCAGCGCGCCGAGGGCCCCCCGGCGCTGGGGCGGGTGCTGCGCGAGGCCCTCGAATCGATCGAGGAGGCGGCCGCTGATGATGCGGCCGTCGCGGCCGTGGTGGCCACTCGGGGTGACCGCTCGGCACGCTTCTTCTCGACGGTGGGGGAGCAGTGGGAGCGGATCCGCCAGGAGTATGGAGGGCTCGCGCCTGTGGTCCACGCTGTGGCGGGACTGGTGCCGCGCGTGGAGATCGCACTGGACGTCGGCACCGGAGCGGGACACCTGCTGCCCATCCTGCGCGACCTGGCGCGGCGCGTGATCGCCCTGGAGTCTACGCCGGCAATGCTGGCGTAGGCCGTGCGGGCGACTGCGACCGGGGACACGGCGGACGTCATCTTCGTGCGCGGCGACGCGCAGTCCCTGCCACTGCCCGACTCAGCCGTCGATGCGGTCTTCGCGAGCCAGGTGCTGCGCCACGTGCCGCACCCTTCGCGCGCGCTCACCGAAATCGGGCGAGTGCTGCGCCCAGGCGGCACATGCGTGGTGATCGACCTCTGCGAGCATCAGGAGGAGTGGCTGCGTGAGGAGCGCGGGCACCTGTGGCTGGGCTTCGCGCGGGCGAGCCTGGCGCGCTGGATGGAGCAGGCGGGCCTCACCCTGCGCGGCTACCGGGTCGTGCAGCCGGAACCCGGGCGGCCCGCAGCGCGGCGCATGCCCAGCAGCTTCGTGGCACATGCAATGACCCGGGCGGACCGCCGCCCATCACCGTGAGGGTGGCCGGACCACCCGAGGAGGAGACATGTTCAAGGTCGCCGACGCCGCGCTGGCCGACAAGGGGCGCCTGCGTATCGAGTGGGCTGAGTCGCGCATGCCGGTGCTGCGGGCGCTGCGCGAGAAGCACAAAAAGGAGCAGTCGCTGCGCGGCATGCGCGTGGCCGGTTGCCTCCACGTCACCAAGGAGACCGCGGTGCTCGTGCGCACGATCCGCGCCGCGGGGGCGGAGGTGAGCTGGAGCGGGTGCAACCCGCTCTCGACGCAGGACGATGTCGCAGCCGCGCTCGCTGCCGAGGACACCTCGATCTACGCCTGGCATGGCATGTCGACCGAGGAGTTCTACTGGGCGATCGAGCAGACTCTCCAATTCAAGCCAACGCTGACCCTCGACGATGGCGCGGACCTGATCTTCACAACGCACGCCAAGCACCAGGACCTCGCGCGCACGGTGATCGGCGGCACCGAGGAGACCACCACCGGCGTGCACCGCCTGCGCGCCATGGCCCGCGACGGCAAGCTCCTCTACCCGGTGATCGCCGTGAACGACGCCGAGACCAAGTGGGACTTCGACAACGTGTACGGTACGGGACAGAGCAGCATCGACGGGATCCTGCGCGCGACCAGCGTCCTGTTGGCCGGCAAGAACTTCGTGGTCGCTGGCTACGGGCACTGCGGGCGCGGCTGCGCGATGCGGGCGCGCGGCATGGGCGCCCATGTGATCGTCACCGAGATCAGCCCGACCCAGGCGCTCAAGGCGATGCTGGATGGATTCACCGTGATGCCCATGGACGACGCGGCCAAGGTCGGCGACGTGTTCATCACCGCCACCGGGATGAAAGACGTGATCGTCGACCGCCACTTCAAGACCATGAAGGACGGCGCGGTGGTGTGCAACACCGGCCACTACGATTGCGAGCTCAACCTCAAGCATCTGGGGGCCTTGGCCAGCGCCGTGGTGGAAATCCGGGCGAACAACGAGCGCTACACCGTCGGCGTCAAGCACATCTTTGTGCTGGCCAAGGGGCGGCTCGTCAATCTGGCAGCGGCGGAGGGGCATCCCAGTGAGGTCATGGACATGTCGTTCGCCAACCAGTTCCTCAGCTTGATCCGCCTGGCGCGCGAGGGCAAGGGCCTCAAGCCCGCCGTCTACGACATCTCCGCCGAGCAGGACCAGGAGCTGGCGCGCCTCAAGTTGGCCACCTTGGGGGTGCGCATTGACGCACTGACCCCAGAGCAGGTGGCCTACCACGGCGATTACTCGGCGGGCACCTGAGCGGAATCGAGGGTCCTGCGGCACGCCCCGTGCAAGCGCGGCGCGGCGCGGCGCGGCGCGGCAAGGCACGGCCAGACGCGGGCGCCTGGCACTGCGCCGCCGCAGGGACTTGATTGGAAGGACGCGCCGCCGACGGCGGGATGCCGACCGGCCGGCCGGACAGAGGGGGGTCAGATGATGCGCCACGCCATCGAGCACCTTGCGATTGCGCATCTGAGAGCGCAGGACGTGCGCGCGGTCATCGCGCGGCACATGCTCGCCGACGGGTTCCACCTCGTGGCGGATCTGGACAAGAGCCAGGGACGCCGCCTGGTGGACCGGGCCACGGGCCGCTCGTACCTGGACTTCTTCGGGTACTTCGCCACGCAGCCGGTCGGCCACAACCATCCGGCGCTGGCCGATCCGGCGTTCCGCGAGCACATGGCGCGCATCGCCATCCACAACCCGTCCAACAGCGATGTCTACACCGAGGAGATGGCCGCCTTCGTGGACATGCTCGCACGGACGGCCATGCCGCCCGCGCTGCCTCACTTGTTTCTCGTCTCAGGAGGGGCGCTCGCGGTGGAGAACGCTCTGAAGGCCGCGTTCGACTGGAAGTTCCAGAAGCGCGCGGCGCGCGGGCTGCCCGACGACGAGAACCTCGCGGTGATCCACTTCCGCGAGGCCTTCCACGGGCGGTCGGGCTACACGATCAGCATGACCAACACCGATCCGACCAAGGTGCGCTGGTTCCCCAAGTTCCCATGGCCGCGGGTCGGCAATCCCAAGGTCGTCTTTCCGCTGGAGCAGAACCTGGCGCAGGTGCAGGCCGCCGAGGAGCAGTCACTGCGCGAGATCCGCGCCCATCTCGAGCGTGACGGCGACCGCATCGCGGCGCTGATCGTCGAGCCGATCCAGGCCGAAGGCGGCGACAACCACTTCCGCGGGGAGTTCCTGCGGGAGCTGCGCCGCCTCACGCGCGAGCACGAGCTGCTCTTCATCGTCGACGAGGTGCAGACCGGCGTGGGCGTGACCGGCCGCTGGTGGGGCTACCAGCACTTCGACCTCGAGCCGGACGTCCTGTGCTTCGGCAAGAAGATGCAGGTTTGCGGGATCCTGGCCGGCGAGCGTATCAACGAGGTGAACTCGGTGTTCAAGGTCTCCGGCCGCATCAACTCCACCTGGGGCGGCAACCTGGTGGACATGGTGCGCGCCACGCGCTACCTGCAGGTGATCCAGCACGAGGGCCTGGTGGAGAATGCCGCGCAGCAGGGGGAGCGTCTCTTGACCGGGCTGCAGCGCCTGGCGACCGTCCACTCCCGCTGGCTGCGCAACGTCCGCGGCCGTGGTCTGCTGGCAGCGTTCACGGCTCCCTCGCCAGACGGCCGTAAAGCGTTCCTAGACCGCGGCCGCGAGTTGGGCCTGCTGGCGCTCGCCTGCGGGTCCGAGTCGATTCGCTTCCGTCCGCCCCTGGACGTCACTGCCGACGAGGTGGACGAGGCGCTCGCCATCCTCGACCACGCCCTGCGTAGCCTGTCGTAGCGCTGCGCGCTGGCCACGCGGACGCGCCGGCGCTGTGGTCGATCTCGCGTCGCGTCGCGCCGCGTCGCGCCGCGTCACGCCGCGCCGGCCCTTGGCTGTGCGACCAGCGCGGTGGTATGGTCCGCGCCACGCCGGCCCGCGACCCCCGCGGGCCGGGCAGGCGTCGCCCCAGGACTGGCCGTGCAGCTCACCCAAGAACTGGTCCGCAGGCTTCCCAAGACCGACCTGCACCTGCACCTGGACGGAAGCCTGCGCCTGGGCTCCGTCATCGATCTCGCCCGCGAGCGCGACATCGAGCTCCCCACCGACGACGCGGAGGAGCTGCGCGGCATGCTGCAGGTGGGCATGGAGTGCGAGAGCCTGGTCGAGTACCTGCGCGTCTTCGACATCACACTGCCGCTGCTGCAGGACGAGGAGGCCCTGGCGCGCGCGGCGTTCGAGCTGGCCGAGGACGCCCATCGCGAGAACGTCCTGTACGCCGAGATCCGCTACTCGCCACTGCTCCACCGGCGCAACGGCCTCTCCATGGAGCGGATCGTGGCGGCCGTGGCCCGCGGGTTGGCGCGGGCCCAGGACCGCTACGGCGTCCGTACGGGACAGATCCTATGCGGCATCCGCCACATCAGCCCCGAGAGCTCGATCGAGCTGGCGCGCCTGGCGGTGGAGTGCAAGGACCAGGGGGTCGTGGGATTCGATCTGGCCGGCGCCGAGAAGGACTTCCCCGCCAAGCACCACCGCGAGGCGTTCAACCTCGTCCTCAACAACAACGTCAACATCACGATCCATGCGGGGGAGGCGTTCGGGCCCGCGAGCATCAGCCAGGCGTTGCACTATTGCGGCGCGCACCGCATCGGCCACGGTACGCGCCTGCTTGAGGATCCCGACCTGCTCCAGTACGTCAACGACCACCGCATCCCCTTGGAGCTGTGCCTGACGAGCAACGTGCAGACCAAGGCAGTGCGCAGCCTGCAGGAGCACCCGTTGCCGCTCTACATGAAGGAGGGGCTGCGGGTCACGATCAACACCGACAACCGGCTGATCAGCGACACCACCAGCACCCGCGAGCTGTGGCTGGCGGCCACGGTCTTCGATCTCAGCCTCGAGCAGGTGGTCGACCTGGTCGTGGCAGGGTTCAAGAGCGCGTTCCTGCCGCTCTCCGAGAAGATCCGTCTGCTGGACGAGGTGTTCGCGCAGCTGCGCGCGTTGGGCATCCCCTACGGACAGGAGCTCTCGCGGCGGCGGCGCGTCAACCTGTAGCGGGAGGCGGCGCCACGCCCCGCGCTACTCGCCGCGCAGCTCGCGCGCGAGCTTGGCCCGCAGCGCGTAGGCCGCGACTCCGAACGCGACGGCCACATTCAGCGACTCCTTCACCCCGGCCATGGGAATCTCGACCGCGGCGTCGCAGACCGCTAGCACCTCGTCGCTGACGCCGGCCAACTCGTTGCCCACGACGAACGCCGTTGGGCCGGGGAGCTCCACCTGCTCCAACGGGATGCTGCGCGTGGTGTGCTCCAGCGCCAGGACCAGGTACCCGGTAGCCCGCAAGTGCTGGCAGGCCTGTGCGGCGCGAGTCCAATACTCCCACGGCACGCTGTCCTGTGCTCCCAACGCGGTCTTCTCGATCTCACGTCGGGGGGGGTGGCCGGTGAACCCGCAGAGCAGCAGCCGCTCGATACGCGTGGCATCGGCCGAGCGGAACATGCTGCCAACGTTTCCGAGGCTGCGGATGTTCTCCAGCACACCCACCAGGACGGCGCGGCGCAGGACGGCCAGGTCCGCGGCCACCGGGCGCAGCGCGGCGATCTCGGCTGGATTCAGCCGGCGTCCGGCAGTAGAGTCGTCGGATGCTTGCATCGGCCGATCAAGCTAGCGCCCCGGGCCCGCCCCGTCGAGCCGGTGGCGGACTGCGCCGCGTCGACCGGCCGCTCGGGCGACGTCGCGTCGAGCCCCCGGTGGGCCGTCTCCTGGGGCCTCCCGCCGAGCCCCGCTGGACACGATCGGCTCGTGGACGGCGCACGAACCGGCCACGCGGGGCCCCCGGGCCGCGCTGCGCCGGGCGAGCCCCTGGTTGCCGGGCCTCCCGCTGGCTGATACCATCCGTGCCATGCGCCGCGCGGCATCGCTTCTCGGCCCCGTGACCGGCTCGCTTCCGCTGCTGCAGTATCCCAAGCTCGTGCTCGCTGTGCTGCTCTTGGGGGGGCTCGCGGCGCGCATCGTCCTGGCGAACGGACGCGAGTACCCGACCTACGACGGCACCTACTACATGAGCATCGGGCGCGACCTAGCGGAATTCGGGCACGTTCCGTACAGCACCTTTCCCCCCGGGTTCCCCGCGCTCATCGCTCTGACCCTGCTCTCGCTGGGCACGCGTGCACCGATCGCTCCATTGCGAGCCGCCCAGTGCGTCAACGTGGTGGCGGGGACCATGGTGGGGCTGCTCGCCTACCTCCTGGCGCGGCGCCGGCTTCCGGAGTGGACGGCCATGGCCGTGGCGGCGGTCACCCTCGCGTTGCCCCAGCAGCTCGTGCTCTCGTCCTGCGATCTCTCCGAGCTCAGCTACGCCTGTCTGCTGCTGGGTGGCTGGCTCGTCTACGAGGCAGCGCGCCCGCTGCCGGCCGGTGTGCTGTGGGGAATGGCGTACCTGATCCGCCCGGAAGGGCTCGTTCTCATCGCCGTGGTGGCTGCCTGGGACCTGCTGCGCCGCCGGCGCCAGGGTGCGCTGATGCTGCTGGGCGCCGCAGTCTGCGTGCTCCCGTACACCGTCTACCTCTGGCGCGTGACCGGGCACTGGCTGCTGAGCAGCAAGAGCATCTTCCTGGAGCAAACGCTGCAGGAGCACCCTGGAGGCATCCTCGCGCTGCACTACCTGCACAACGTGCGAGACCTCTGCGCCGGGCTGGCGGGGACCATCGGAGCGCCCATCGCGGCGGCGGCGCTGCTGGGCGCCATCATCGGGGGTGGGCGCTGGTTGCTGCCGGCGCTGCCCCTGATCGTCCTGCCGGTGTTCTCGTTCCGCATGGACGGACGCTACTGGGCGCCCTACCTGCCGATCGTGCTGGTCGCGGCCGCGTCGTGCTTCGAGCAGCTCGGGCGATGGCTGTCGCGCCCGCGGCTGCGGCAGGCGGCCTGGATCGCGCTGGCGGTGGTGATGCTGGCAGGCCTGGTCGCGGTCAACGCCAGCGCCATGCGCCAGATCGGGCGCGAATACGAGTACTACCCGGGGATCCGCTCCGCGGGGCTGTGGCTGCGGACGCGGGTGCCGCGGGAGACGATCGTGGCCGCGCGCAAACCGTACGTGAGCTTTTGGGCCTGGTGCCGCTACGCGCGCACCCCCGACCATGTGGGCGCCAGCAGCATCGTCAGCTGGGCCCGCCGCGCGGGCGCCCAGTACCTCGAGGTGAACGCCTGGGTCGCGGCCACGGTGTCGCCCGAGCTGTTGCCGCTGGTGGATGGGATCCCGGAGCAGCTGCAAGACGACCTGGAGCTCGTGCAGACCTTCAAGCTAGCCGACGCGCCCGAGCAGTCGACCTGGCTGTACCGCATCAAGCCGGCAGGGGAGCGCACGCCGGCGTCCGCGCCTTTGCGCAAAGGAGCGCCGTGATCGCGCCGCAGCGCGCGCGCGCCGTCGCCATGCTCTCCGGCGGGCTGGACAGCACGCTGGCGCTGCGCCTGGTCGTCGACCAGGGGATCGAGGTCATCGCCATCAACTTCAGCACCGGTTTCTGCCACACCGATCATGCCCGCCAGGTGCAGCGCAAGGGGCAGGATCCCGCCCGCCTGCGCAACCAGGCGCTGCACGTGGCGGCGCAGCTGGCGGTCCCCGTGGAAATCATCGATATCGCCGACGAGTACCTGCCGGTGCTCAAGTACCCCCGCTACGGGTACGGTCAGAACGCAAATCCGTGTATCGACTGCCGCATCCTCATGATGACGCGCGCGCGGGAGTTCATGGCGCGTTGCGGCGCCGCCTTCGTCTTCACCGGGGAAGTGCTGGGGCAGCGCCCCAAGAGCCAGCACCGCCACGCCCTGGCGCTCATCGCACAGGAGAGCGGACTGCGGGACCGCCTGGTCCGTCCGCTCTGCGCACGGCTGCTCGCGCCCACGCGGCCCGAGCGCGAGGGGATCCTCGACCGCACGCGCCTTCTGGACTTCCATGGGCGCGACCGCAAGCCCCAGATGGACCTGGCGCGGCGCCTGGGCATCGCGGACTGGCCCCAGCCGGCGGGCGGTTGCTGCACGCTCACCGATCCGAGCTACGCGCGCCGGCTGTTCGACCTTTTCGAGCACGGCCGCCGCGACGATCTGGGGCGTGAGGACGCGCTGCTGTGCAAGGTCGGCCGGCACTTCCGGATCGATCCTGCGCGCAAGGTGATTGTGGGTCGATTCGAGGAGGAGAACGCGTTCCTGCGCCGCTTCGCCGGGGTCCGGCCTGTGCTGGAGGCCCTGGAGGTCAACGGACCATCGGCGTTGCTCGACGGTCCTCCGACGGAAGAAGCGCTGGCGCTGGCGGCTGCTATCACCGCGCGCTACGGCGACGGCAAGCGCCACCCGATGGTGCGCGTGCGCTGCCAGCACCTGGGGCAGGAGCGGATCCTGGAGGTCGAGCCGCTGCCGCCCGAGCGCTGTGAGAGCTGGCTGGTACGATGAGCGGGGAAACAGGCCCGCAGGCTGACGTGCAGCTCGACCTGCGCGGCCTGCTCTGCCCGCGCCCCATCATCGACCTGGCGGCATGCCTGCGCGATCTGCCGGTGGGGGCGGTGGTGACGCTGCGCTGCGACGACGCGGCGATCGTGCACGATCTGCCCGCGTGGTGCGCGGGCGTAGGGCACGTGCTTCTCGATCTGCAATCCCACGGGCGCGATCTCACCGCACGGGTGCGTAAGGCGCACGCCCGCTTCTGACGCTCTGCGCGCCTCCAACCCACCGGTTCTGCGTCACAACGGCCCTTGCGCCACCTCCGCCGCGCCTGCAGAGCGCGGTTGGCCTCAAAGTTTCATTCAGCCTAGAGCGAGAGCGGCAGATCCATCGGGAACTGCCCGGCCAGGAAAACGTTGCCTAGCACCACGCGGAGATCCCGTGCAGAAGCGCTCCCTCAGCCTGTGCTTGCTTGCCCGCAACGACGAGGCCACCATCGGACGCGCCATCAAGTCGGCCCTGGCGGTCGCCGACGAGGTGGTCGTGGTCGACACGGGCTCCGCCGACAACACGCGCCTGATCGTGGAGGGCTACGGAGCCCGCGTGATCGACTTCGCCTGGCGTGACGACTTCTCCGCCGCACGCAACGCCGGGCTCTCGGCGGCCTACGGCGACTGGATCCTCGTGCTCGACGCCGATGAGGTGCTCGAGCCAGTCCGTCCGGTGGAGCTGGCGCGGCTGCTGGCCAACGAGGCGGCGCTGGCCTACTACGCGCGCGTGCGCCGCGAAGGCCCCCACGGACAGCTGTCGGTGCAGGACCGCGTGCGCCTCTTCCGCAACCTGCCCGAGATCCGCTTCCGCTACCCGGTGCACGAGGACCTCCTGCCGTCGCTGCTGCAGGTGGCCAGCGCCACCGCGGGCCGGGTGCTGCAGAGCTCGCTGGCGATCGTCCACGGGCAGGAGCGTGACCCCGACCGTCAGGAGCGCAAGTCGCGCAACCTCCGTTTGCTGCGCAAAGCCCTCGCCGCGGACGCCAGCGATCCGTACCTGCACTACCTGCTCGGTTGCGAGCTCTCCGTCTATCACGAGGACGAGCTGTTGCCCGTACGCGGATTCGCGCAGGCGCTGGCGGCGCTGCAGGCGGCTGTCGGACTGGTGCGCGGGGCGAAGGAGGACGCGGGCGCTGCCCGCTTCGGCGCCGACCTCTACGCGCGCCTGGCGCACGCCCTGCTGGCCGCCGACAAGCCGCAAGACGCGATGGCGGTCGCCGAAGAGGGGATCGGCCACTTCGGTGAGGGATCGCTGCTACGCCTGTCGCACGCGGTGGCGCTGCTCCGCGCGTCGCTGCGCCAAGGCGGGGAGTCCGCGGCGCTGCGGGCCCGCGCCGTGCAGAAGCTCAGTGCCCTGATGGAGGGGCCGGCACGCCTGGAGCCCGCGCCGATCTCGCCGCGCCACTTCAGCCTCTACCCCCTGCGCTACCTGGGCCTGGCGGCGCTGGCCGACGGGCGCCCCAAGGAATCGCGCCGCTGGTTCATGCAGGCGCTGGAGCAGGACCGCACGTACGCCGCGGCGTGGTGCGGCCTGGCGAGGCTTGCCGAGCTCTCGGGCGCCACACGCGAGGCACTGCAGCTCTACCTCAAGGCGCTCAAGATCGACGGCGCGGAGACCTCGGCCTGGCTGGGGGGGTCGGTGGTCCTGGCGCGGCTCGGCTTCCGCGACAACGCCACCAGCTGGCTGGACCGTATCTACAACCAGCTGCCGGAGCATCCGCGCCTGCCCGAACTGATCCGGCAGATGGGTACCGGGGAGTACGAGCTGGTGGAAAGCTTCTGAGCCCGGCTGCGGGTGCGCCGCATGAGCACCGCGCGGACAAGCGGCCGCGGCGCCGGCCGCACCAAACCCGTCGACCAGAGCCCGACCGCGCCCACAGCCGCAAAGCCGCAGCGCGTCGCTGGACGGCGCCGTCCCTTTGCCTAGCGACAGAGCTCCAGGATGGCGTCCACGCTGCGCGCGGCCGCGCGTCCGTCGCCGAAGGGATTGTCACGCGCGCAAAGCCTGCCCGCGGCCAGCGCGTGGCGGACCTCATCGGCGATGCGCCGAGGGTCGGTGCCCACCAACGTGGATACGCCGGCGTCGATGCCCTCGGTGCGCTCGGTGACCGTGCGGGTGACCAGCACGCGCACCCCGAAGCTGGGCGCCTCCTCCTGGATGCCACCGGAGTCGGTGATCACCACCGCAGCGCGCTCCAGCAGCCAGAGCATCGTGGGGTACTCCACGGGAGGCAGCAGCAGGATCCGCGGATGGCCGCCGAGGATCTCCCGCACGGGGCTCTGCACCCGCGGATTGAGGTGGACGGGGTAGACCATGAGCAGGTCCGCGTTCTCCTCGACGGCGCGGCGCAGTCCCACGCAGAGGTCGCGAAACGGATCGCCAAACGACTCGCGGCGGTGCCCGGTGACCACGGCGAGGCGCAGGCCCTCCAGTCGCTGCGGCGTCAGCTCCGGCGGGCGAGCCGCCGCCAGGCGGTCGGCGCGCTGCGTGCGCAGCCATTGCAGGGCGTCCACCACGGTGTTGCCCGTCATGCGGATGCGCGCGTCCGGCACGCCCTCGGCGCGCAGCGCCGCGGCGGCCTTGGGTGTGGGCGCCAGGTGCAGGCTGGCCAGCCGCGTCGTCAGCCGGCGGTTCATCTCCTCTGGAAAGGGATTGCGCGGATCGGGCGTGCGCAGCCCGGCCTCGACGTGCACCACGGGGATCGCGCGATAGAAGGCCGCCAGGCTGGCCGCGAACGTCGTGCTGGTGTCACCCTGCACCACCAGGACGCTGGTCTGAAGCCGTTGGAGCGCCGCGGGCAGCCCGTTGAGCACCGATGTGACGATGTGCTCCAGGCTCTGGTCGTGCCGCTGCAGGTCGAGATCGGCGTCGGGGCGCAGGTCGAAGAGGTCCAGCATGGGCGCCAGCATCTCGCGGTGCTGGCCGGTGCTCACGACACTGGCGATGACCTCGCCGGGGCGCCGGCGGAGCTCGTGGACCACCGGCGCGAGTTTGATCGCCTCTGGCCGGGTTCCTAGCACCACGCTGACGCGCAGCGGCTGGTTGACGAGCTTCATCCCCGTATCGCTCCTGGCCTCAGCGCCCGGCAGGCAGGGGGTGGCGGCCGCCTGGGACCCTGCGCCGTCCCCGGGCTTCATCTATGCTATACAGACCCTGCCCGCCCCGGCAGGCAAGCGGCACGCCGGACCCGGAGCGGAAGCGAAGCCACAGGAAAGCAGTCATGCACAGGACCGGTGTTCCCTCCGAGAATGGCCGGGCCGCCCTCGAGCGCGGCGCCCGCAGCTACCTGCCGGGGGAGAAGAACATCCCACGCGAGCGGCGCATCTTCGTCAACCGCAACCTGCGCATGGACGGAGTGCGCGCCCTCGGCTTCGACATGGACCACACGCTGGTGATCTACCGCCGCGACACCTTCGAGCCCCTGACCCACGACCTGGCGGTCCGCAACCTGGTGGAGTGGAAGGGGTACCCGCCGCTGGTGCGCGAGATCACCTACAACCCGCAGCTCATCATTCGCGGGCTGATCGTCGACAAGCGGTACGGCAACGTCCTGAAGATGGACTTCCACAACTATATCTCGCGCGTCTACCACGGAACGCGCCCGCTGAGCAAGCCACGTCGGCGGCGCCTCTACCGCGGATCCTCCGTCAATCTGCGCACCGACCGCTACCAGAGCTTCGACACGCTGTTCAGCCTGCCCGAGGGATCGCTCTACGCGGCGCTGATCGACCTCAAGGACGAGCGGCGCGACCCCTTCTTCGCCGAGCTCTCTCCGGCGCGCATCTTCGACGACGTGCGCGCCTGCGTGGACAAGGCGCACCGGGACGGCAGTCTGAAGGCCCTCTTGGTGCAGGACCTGCCGCGCTACGTGCAGCCCTATCCGGAGCTGAAGCCGGCCCTGCAGCGCATCCGGGCCGCCGGCAAGAAGCTCTTCCTGGTCACCAATAGCGAGTTGGAGTACAGCCATGCGGTGCTCTCGTACGTGATCGGCGAGGGCGGCGCGGACTGGAAGGAGCTGTTCGACCTGGTTGTAGTCGAGGCAGGCAAGCCCGCGTACTTCACCGAGTCGCGCGAGCCGGTCCCCACCGACACGTCCGACGCGCACGGACGCACGGGTTTTCTCTACCGCCGCGGGGACGCGAGCTTCGTCGAGGAGTTCCTCAAGGCCAATGGGGATCAGGTCCTCTACATCGGCGACCATACCTACGGCGACATCCTGCGCAGCAAGAAGACCTTCGGGTGGCGAACGGCGATGATCGTCCAGGAGTTGGAGGAGGAGATCGCGGTCAACAAGAGGCTGCAGTACCAGCAGCGCGAGAGCGCGGACCTGGTAGCCCGTTGCCTCGACCTCGCCCGCGACCGCGACCAGCTGGGGATGCTGCTGGCCTCCATGCGGGAGCGGCTGGCGAACCCCTCGCGCAACGGCGACGAGGTGCCACCGGGCGCCAGCGAGTACATCTGGCGCGAGCTGCGCGAGTTCGACGGGCTGTCCAGGGACCAGCGCGGCGAGCGCGCCTGGCAAACCCAGGAGGTCGTGCAGGGGCTGGACTTCCTTCTGGCGCAGTACACCGCGCGCATGCACGAGCTGGAGGAGCAGATCACCCGGGAGCATAACCCCTACTGGGGACAGCTCTTCCGCGAGGGCAACCGCAACAGCCGCTTCGGCCGTCAGGTCAAGGAGTTCGCCTGCATCTACACCAGCCGCGTCTCGAACTTCCTGAACTACTCGCCGAACACCTACTTCGTCTCTCCCGAGGAGCGGATGCCGCACGAGATGTAGGGGGGACGGATCGGGGATTGATCCGCCCTGCATCCCTGCATAGGATATCGACCATGACCGCCACGCTCACCCGCCCCGTTCTCGTCCTCGACGCCGGCTACCAGGCCGTCAACGTCGTACCGATGCGCAAGGCCCTGGTCCTGGTGACCTCGGGCAAGGCCGTGCCGGTGGAAGAGGACAAGGCGGTCGTCTTCCACAGCGAGCGGCGGCGTTTCCATGCTCCGGTGATCATCCGGCTCTTGATCGCCATCGCGCACCGCGTGTACCGCCGCTACCACGTGAGATTCAACAAGCGAAACATCATGGCGCGCGACGGTTACGCCTGCCAGTACTGCGGCACCAGCGGGGTTCCGCTGACGATCGACCACGTCGTGCCGCGCAGCCGGCGCACTTTGGAGTACCCCGAAGGGGGCCCGACTGCCTGGGACAACTGCGTGGCTGCCTGCTTCCCGTGCAACACGCGCAAGGGCAGCCGCACGCCCGAGGAAGCGGGGCTGCGGCTCCGGTCGGTGCCGGCCCGCCCGCGCTGGTTCTTCCCGCTGGTCCACCGCAAGCGGGGTACGGCGCCGGCCGGGCCCCACGCCCAAGGGGACTACCAGCAGTGGAGCAAGTACCTGCTCGAGGGCGCCGCTGCCCTCAGCGGACCAGCGTGACCGCCTGCGCGTCCTCGTCCTGCCCGCCCACCCGTAGCACGACGCGATAGACCCCGCTGGCAACGGCCTTCCCGGTGGCGTCGCGCCCGTCCCAGGGCACCGCGTGCTCACCGGCCTGCAGCCACTGCTGCGGCAAGCGCAAGAGCAGGCGGCCGCGCGCATCGTGGATACGCAGCTCCACGCGCCCGGCCTGCGACAGCCGCAGGTGCAGCGTGGTCATGGGGTTGAACGGATTGGGAATGTTGGGCAGCAGCTGGGCGCCCGCCCTGCTGCGCTCCGCCGGCGGAACATCGGTGGGATCGTAGATCTCGCGGATATCGTCGACATTGATATAGCCTTCGGGCAAGGTCGAGTTGTCGACGATCGTGAGGTATGCGCTCCGACCACGGAACGCCCACGTCTCCCAGCGTACGGTCTGCAGTGCGGGTGAGCCGGAGTCGCGCGCGCGGAACAGCGCGGTGTCGGCGTGGGCGTCCATGAGCGCGACGGAGCAGTTCGGGTCGGCGCCGCCCCCCACGCGCAGCTCGATGTGCGTCCCCGTGAGGATGAACACGCGCGACTTCATCAAGCCGGTCGCCACGCCCCCCAGCTCGGCGCCCGGGGACCCACGCCCCGACAGCGGCCCCTGGTAGAACTCCCGGCTGCTGATGTAGCCGTGGCCGGTCGGATTGGTGGGGACGTCCCCACGCTCCAGCGAGTTGTCGCCGAAGGTGGGCGCCGCCAGGAAGGCGGTCCCGCTGATCTGCGGCCAGTCCTTCGCGAGCACGTTGCTGGGAACCTTGATCGGCAGGCCCAGGCCGGGATCGAAGCGCAGGCTGTCGATGGCCAGAACGAAGAACAGGCTTCCGTCGGAGAGGTGGTTGGTGCCCACGTGGCGCGTGAAGAGATAGCGGCCCGTTCCCGGCAAGAATGTGAGCTCCGCTGCGGTGCCTAGGTCGAAGTTCATCACCGAGTTCATGTCCCAGCCGGAATTCAACTGCGAGCTGCGCAGGTAGCGCTCCCCCAGCTCGTCGGTCTCACTGAAGAAGAAGTGCCAGAAGCCCACGGCCTGGTACAGCTGGACGGATTCGATCTCATGCCACGAGACGTTGGACGGCCCATTGTGCACCAGCAGGGGGCCCGCATCGGTCCAGTTCACGAAGTCCGGGCTGGTGAGATGGTGCACCGCGCCGCGCCGGCTGGGTGGACTGCCGGGGACCGGCAGTAGCACCGTGTGCAGCAGATGGTGCAGCCCGTTGGCGTAGAAGTAGAACGGGTCACGGAAGGCGCTGAAACTGGTGGAAGGGCTCCACAGGTAGGTGAGGCTGTCGGGTTGCAGCCACGGGTTGACGGCGGCTTTCGACCACGGTCCGTACGCCGACGTGCTGGTCGCCTGGCCGGTGCGCTGGACGACCAGGGGATCGGCGCCGGTGTAGAGCATCACGAATTGGCCCGCGTGACCGGGGGGGCTTTGCACGATGGCGGGTGCCCAGACGTTGCGGGAATCCCAGGTCTGCGGACCGGCCGTGAGCGCCGGCGGCAGGATGGTCCAATTGCACAGGTCCGTGCTGATGGCGTGGCCTAACTCGCGCTCGCTGGCGGAGCCCTGTCCGTCCACCCCGCGGATGTAGTAGCAGTGGAAGACGGACCCATCCATGTAGATCGCATGGTCCTTGACCGAGTGGCCCGGATCGACCAGGTAGGGGCCCTCGAAGTCGAAATGCTCCAGCGCGTGGGCCGCGCTGGAGGCGAGCAGCATCGCCACCAGCCAGCCCAGAGCGTAGATTCCAAGAGGAGCGTCGCGGGCGGAGGAGCGCCGTGAGAGCATCGGTGATAGCCGCAGGTGAGGCGTTGCGAAGCCGCAGCGCGAGGGGCTGCAGGACCCGGTGCCGAACTGCTTTATTGTACCGGGTCTTGCGGGGTCGGGTCAACGCACCCGCCCTGGCCGCCGCGGTGTCGGTCACCGCGCTGCTCCTTCCATTCACCCGGTGCGCGGGGAGCACGCAGGAGCGACTCGCCCGCGCAAAGGCTGACGAGGTACTCCTGGCGCGGTTGACGGCGGCGTTCCAGGAAGGGCGTCACGCGGCGGTCCTCCTGGTATTCACCGACACCCTCAAGGGGCGGGTGCTCAACGGCCGTCTGCTCAATCTGGAAGGGCTCACGCTGGCGGCGGTGGGGAGGCATTCCGAGGCGGTCGCCGCCTACGAGGACGGAATCCGCCGTGACAGCGGGCTCTTCGAGCTGCACATGAACCTGGCTCTGTCGCTGCAGGAGCTGGGCAAGCCCGGCCGGGCGGTGGCGGAGCTGCAGCAAGCCTGCGAGCTCGGCCCGGAACAGGTCGACGCGCACCTGGCGCTGGGCCGCGCGCTGACCGGCTACCGCAGGTTCAATCTGGCCGAGAAGGCTCTGGCGAGCGCCGCCCGGCTCGCTCCGTCCGATCCGCGGGTCCTGGAGGCCCGCGCGCGCCTGGCAGACTCCTGCGGCGCGGCCGACGTGTCGCTTTCGCGCTGGAAGCTCGTGGAGCAGGCCGCTCCCACGACGGAGAGCGCCCGCCGGCTGGGCCAGTTGCAGGCGACGCAGGACCCGGCGCAGGCGGCAGCCTGGTTCAAGCTGTGCGCGGGCCGGGACTCCAGCGCGGCGGACTGCCTGGCCGCAGCGGGCACCGCGTGGTTGCGCGCCGCAGATCCGGTACGCGCCGTCGAGCCGTTGCGGGAGGCCGTGGAGCGGCAGCTGGGGGAAGCGCGTGAGGCCTCGCAGCAAAACCTGCTACTGGCCTTGCAAGCCCTGCACCGCCGCGACGAGCTCGAGGTCGCTGTCTCCCGGCACCCGCCCCAGCGGGGGGTGTCCTGGGGGGTGGTGGCGTCGGCGCGACGGGATGCCGGGGATCTGACGGGGGCGCTCCAGGCGGCGCGCCGTGGCAGCGCGATGGCCCCGGAGGATCTGGATCTGGCGAATCTGCTCGGAGTTCTGCTGCTGGAGACCGGCGACCTGGCGGGCGCGCGCGAGCGCTGGCAGTGGGTTCTGGCGCACGACCCCGGGCACGCCCAGGCTCGCCAGAACCTCGATGCCCACCCGGCCCGCTGAACGGAGGCGGCCCGGCGATCGGGGTTTACATCGCCGGGAGCGTTCACGTATTTTATAGCGCTCGTGCGCCGGCTCCTCCCCATCAGGCCGGCTGCTTGCCGAGACCGCATCCGGAGGCGAAGAAGAGGCCATGAAGATGTCTGGGCGCGTGTGGCGCCTGGCGGTGTGCTGTGCCGTGGCCGCCGCGGGCACGATGGCATGCAGCAACGCTCCCGAGGAGGTTCTGCAGACCAGCGGTGATGTCGTGCAGGTGACGACCGACACGGCCTCGGTCCATCACCTCGAGGCCGCCCTCTCGCCCGATGGCACGCGCGTCATGTTCTCCACCGACTGGTGGACCCAGGATCCCCCGGTCGGCGAGGGGAAGACGGCCAGGGATATCGTCGTCATCGACGTTCCGACCGGAAGCTACGTGTGCGGTAATCCGCCCCACGAGCAACAATCGTACTGCGTGACCCCCAACCTGGAGTCGATCGGCAACGCGCGCCGGATTCTGTTCCACGACGTGCCCAACGACGCCGGCGCGCTCATCCTCGATGATCAGGTCAACCTGCTGAACAAGGGGCAGCCCCGCTGGAGCCCGGTCACTCCCCAGCAGATCGCCGTGGTCTTGCAGAACGACAACCGTCTCGACCGCATCTACCTCGCCGATCTCGACTTCGATCCCGATCCCGCAGTCTCCAACGAGCCGATCGCCGGCGTGAACGTCCGCATGGTGGACACCCCTGGCAGCCGCCAGTTCTTCTTCTACCGATCGCCGGCCTACTCGGCCGACGGCCAATGGCTGGCATTCAGCCGCTTCTTCTTCAAGCAGGGCAATCCCCAGGTCACGCCGCCGATCCCCGACCAACGAGAGCCCATGGCTATCTACGCTTACCGACTCGCTGACGGGCTGGTCGTGCAGGTGACCAGCGGAGCCTCCCTGGAGGACTTTCCCACCTGGAGCCCCGACGGTCACCAGATCGCCTTCGAGAGCAACCGTACGGGGCTGCAGGAAATCTGGGTCGCCGACGTCGACCCCGCCCGCCTTCAGGCGGGGGAACGGGACCTCAACATCAAGCGCCTCACGTTTTCCCAGGACAGCCCGAACATCCCGGCTTGGAGCGAAGATCCAACCTGGTCGCCGGACGGCAGCACGATCGTCTTCGTGAGCACGCGCCGGGCACCGGCGACGTCCGAGCGCGACCGGAATCTGTGGCGGATGAACCCCGACGGCAGCAACGTGAGGATCTTCTTCTTCAGCCGCAGCGACGATGTGAATCCACTGTTCAGCCCCACCAATCCGCGCGAGGTGGTGTTCTCGACGGCAAGCAACCCCGTCCCGAGCTTCGACGGGCAGAAGAGCGACATCTACATCATCCGCGACTTCTGAACGGACGGTCCGGCGGGCGCCGCGTGCGGGGCCGCCGCGCGAGGCGGCGCGGCCTAGAAGCTCACGGTCGCCGTCACGAAGAAGAGTTGCGCCGGATCCAGGTCCATGGACGTGGCACTCCCGGTGCCTGCGTGGGCGGCCAGGGCCGCCGCCTGCTCCTGCCACTTGCCGGGCAACCAGAGCGACCAGCTCGCCTCGAACCCCAGATTTCGTTCGGGAGTGTAGCGCGCCGCCAGGTCGACCTCCTGCGCCAGCCGGTCGTCCAGACCGGCCTGGCCCAGCAGTCGCACTGCGCCGTCGGGCCCGTACCACGCGTCGGCCGGCTCGGCCAGCGCCAGCCGATGGTAGCTGGACCAGACGCGCCACTGGTCGCCGGCTTTCATTCCCACGGTCGCCTTCAGCGCGTACACGTTCTGCCAGCCGACAAAATCGATGGTCCCCAGCACGGAGTGGTCGGTGGGGAAGAGCTGGTTGAAGGTCTTGCTCTTCCCGGGGTCCTTGCCGTCATCGCCCGCAGCGGCGTTCCACTCGAGGCCCATCCATGGCTCCATCTTGCCGCCGAAGACATAGTTGGCGCCCGCGGTGGCCGCCCACGCAGTCAGGTCCGGGCCGTCCACAATCGTCTTGTTTCCGGCGGGGCCCGCCAGCCGCTCGGGGCCGCCGCCGAATTGGTAAGCCGCCTCGCCATAGACGTTCGTGCTGAGCCGTGGGAGGTCGCACTCGAAGCGAGCTCCCATGGTGAAGCGATTGCCATGGGCTTCGCGCTCATCGCCGGCAACGGCCGTGTTGGGATCCAGCGGGCCCAGGTCGTCGTACAGGTCGAGGGCGTAGACCTCCACCTCGCCGTTCTCGGTGGTCTTGTAATGGAGGTAGGCTCCGAAGAGAGCCTGCTCGCGGCCGGTGGCATTCGCGCCATCGCCTGCGCCGGTGGCCTCCAGCGTCTTGTCGGCGAAGGCGTCGAACCAGCCGAAGTCCTCGATCTCGTAGTGCAGCCGGGCACCGTCGAAGGCGCGGCCGACGTTGTCGAAGTCCAGCGCCCCGATCAGCCGCTGCTTGCCGTAGCTCATCTCCATGCGACCCACCCGCAATTGCAGCGGCTTGTTGAGAACGTTGTCCACCTGGATGTAGGCCTGATGGAGGTCGACGCGCTCCAGTGCCGTGGTCGTACTGCGCGGCTCGCCGAAGGCCCGGCTGTCGCGCAGCTCCACGTAGGCGGAGCCGAACTCCCCGACCATGGCCGACAATCCCACGGTGGTGCGTAGCAGCGCGAGATTGTCGCTGGCTCCAACGTCGCGGTTGAAGTCGTAGTCGATCCGCTCCAGCTCGCGCGCGCGGACCTGACCGGTGATCTCCACCTCGGCCGCAGTGGCGGGCCAGGCTGCCAGCGCGTCTGCCAGCGTCGCCGCTAGGGCGCAGGCGAGCCAAGCCGCGCGCCCTGCCGCCATTGCTGCTGCGCGCAGCGCCGACAGCGCCGTTTCGCTTGCGCACGGCCGGCGCCTCTCGAGCATCATCTTCATCGTCCTCCTTCGATCGGTCGACGGGCCGTAGGCCGGCCCGCGCGCGGCGCCGCGCGGCGCGGGACGTCTGACGCCGCGGCTGCCCGGGGCGGGCGCGGTACCCTCAGGCAGCCTGCAGATGCGGCTCCAGGGCGAGCACGATGGCGTCCCAGCTGTAGCGGCCCTCCACCGCGCGGCGCCCCGCCGCACCCAGCGCGCGCAGGGGCGCGGGATCGTGGAGCAGCTCCGTGGCTCGCGCCGCGAATTCCGCCGGGGTTGCTGCCACCGCCACGTCGTCCTGCGGGCGCGCGTCGATTCCCTCCAAGCCGACCGGCGTGGTCAGCACGGGCAGGCCACGCCCCATCGCTTCCAGCACCTTGATCTTGATTCCGCCGCCGGAGAATAGGGGCGCGGCGAACAGCCAGGCCTGCTCGAACAGTGGCTGCAGGTCCTGCACATACCCATGCACGCGGATCGCGCCCCCCGACGCCAGAGCCGCGGCCTGCAGCGCCGCCGGCGGCCGCCGGCCCACCACGTCGAGGACCGCCTCCGGCCAGGTCCGGCGCACTACGGGGAAGATGTCCTTCGCCAGCAGGAGGCTCGCGTCCCGGTTGGGCGGGTGGTCGAAGCTCCCCACGAACAACAGCCGGCGCGGCGGCGGGAAACTCCCCGAGACGAGCGGCAGCGCCTCCATGTCGACTCCCAGCGGCAGCGTGACGAGGTCCGCGCGCCCGGTCAACGAGCGCAGCAGCGCCCGGTCCTGCTCGGTGACGCACCACACGACGTCGGGCCACAGCGCGCAACGCGCCTCGTACCGCGCCCACGTCCACAGCTCATGGGCCGCGCGCCAGCGGGCCGGTCCGGGGCGCGCCGCCGCGACTCGGCGCTGGCGCGGCAGCACGCCGGCCTCGTGGGTGTTGAGGACCACCCTCGGGCGCGGGGGGCGCTCGCGCCCGGGCGAGGGGGGCCACAGCTGCGGCTGGCGCTCCAGGACCTGCACGGCCCAGCGGGCGTAGGGGGCCATGAACTCGTACTCGACCGAGACGGCGTGGGGCCGCACTTCCTCGATCAGCTCCCGCAGGCGACGGCGCATCACGGGGCGATCATAGCGCTCCACGATGTACGGCCGCTGGCGCAGCCAGGAGCGAAGCCGGCACAGCGCACGGTCGACCAGGAGCGGCAGCCGCGCCCAGCCCACGTCGACCGCCGAGCGGTAGGGTACGGACTCGACGCGCACTCCGTGCGCCCGCAGATCGTCCAGCTGCGGGGGCCCCTCGTTGCTGCGCCGCGGACAGAGCAGCGTCACCTCGTGCCGCTTGGCCAGCGCGATCGTCATGAGATAGGTGGACGTGCCGCCGCCGTGGCCAATGGACCGGTGCGGGAGGTAGGGGGAGACGAGGATCAGCCGCATGGGGGCAGCAGCCGCTCACGGCAGCACGTAACCGCGCGCCACGGCGAGGTCGTGACGCTTGCGGTCGAGGGCGATCTCCCAGTCGCTCGTTCCCTCGAGGAACTGCTTCTTGTGCTGCCGCAGCCAGGCCACGGCTTCGGAATGGATCTCGGTTTCGATGCGGAGGTCACGCGTAAACAGCCCCATGAGCTTCTGGGCGAGCTTGCGCTCGTCGCCTGCGACCTCGATCAGCCCGTCGTCGAGCAATCGCTCGACGATCTCGTTGGCGATGTCGAGCAGGCGCTCCTCGCTCAGACGCATGACGGCCTCGCAGGCCAGCGGCCCGGGTCGGGGGGGTCAGAGGCGAAAGCCGCGGCGTTTGGCGATCTCGCGCTTGAAGCGGTGCCTCAGCTCTTCGATGTCCAGGTCTCCTTGAGCGATCTCGGTTTGGTGGGCCGCCAGGAGCCTTTCGGCTTCCTGCTCGATGTCGTCCTCCTCCTGCAGGTTGTCGAGCATCGCGTTGGCAACCGCCACTCGGATGGCATCCTCCTTGGCCTGCAGGCGCACGCCGGCCTCACCGCGCAGCAGCGTGGTCGCCTGGGCGGCCAGGTCGCGGACCTTCTCGTGGCGCACGCGCATGGTGGTGGGACCCCTGCGGGCCCGCCTTTGCCGCAGCCCGTCGCGGCCCCGGGCGGCTCGTCGTGGCTCGGTTGCACCGGGTCGTGGTCCGTCGCTGCCCGCGGCGGCATTGATCCGGGCCCCCGGTACGGCTAGAGTGCCAGCCGCCCCCACGGTAACGGGGGCAGGTCGATCTGCAACAGCTTTTTTCCGCGGCGGAACCCCCGCCCGTCGCTGGCGTATGCTACGGGCTCCGCTGTCGCCGCAGCGCACACGCCCCACGCGTAGAGGACCCTGCCAGGGAGGTAGCCGGGATCGTGGAAACGATGGTCAAGGAAGTGCAGGCTCGGGTCGAGGCTGAGAGCGCCCTGATCCGCGCCGTGGTCGACGAGGTCGGCCGCGTGGTCGTCGGCCAGCGCCAGATGATGGACGGGCTGCTCATCGGGCTGCTGACAGGGGGCCACGTCCTCTTGGAGGGCGTCCCCGGTCTGGCCAAGACGCTGGCCGTGCGATCGCTGGCTGCCGCGCTGGACATGAGCTTCCAGCGCATTCAGTTCACCCCCGATCTGCTGCCCGCCGATTTGCTGGGCACGCTGATCTACGACCAACGCACCGGCGCATTCACCGTGCGCAAGGGCCCGATCTTCGCCCACATCATCCTTGCCGACGAGATCAACCGCGCGCCGGCCAAGGTGCAGTCGGCACTCCTGGAGGCGATGCAGGAGCGGCAGGTGACCCTCGGCGAGACGACCTACCCACTGGAGGAGCCGTTCTTGGTGCTGGCCACCCAGAACCCCATCGAGCAGGAGGGCACCTACCCGCTGCCCGAGGCGCAGGTCGACCGGTTCATGCTCAAGGTGCTCGTGAAGTACCCCTCGCGGGACGAGGAGCGGATGATCCTCGACCGCATGGTCGACGGCAACGAGCCCAAGCTGCGCCCGGTGCTCACCCGTGAGCGTCTCAAGGCCGCCAGCCAGCTCGTCGCGCAGGTCTACGTGGACGACAAAATCAAGGAGTACATCCTCGACCTGGTGCGGGCCACGCGGGATCCCAAGGAGTACGACCTCTCCCTGGGCCCGCTGATCGCCTACGGCGCAAGCCCCCGGGCAGCCATCTTCCTCACCCGCGCTGCCAAGGGCCTGGCGTTGCTGCGCGGGCGGGCGTTCGTCACGCCCGAGGACGTCAAGAGCATCGGGCCGGCGGTGCTGCGCCACCGCATCGCCGTCACCTACGAGGCGGAGGCCGAGGAGCTCACGAGCGAGGACATTGTGCGCACGCTCTTCGACTCCATCGAGGTGCCCTGACCCGTTCCCGATCGCGGCGGAGGACCCAGTGCCGGACCCGATGGCGCAGCCGCGCTCCTCCCCATCGCCGCAGCGGATCCCGCCCGAGCTGCTTTCGCAGGTGCGCAAGCTCGAGATCCGCACGCGGCGTGTGGTGGACGAGCTTTTCAGCGGTGAGTACCACTCCGTGTTCAAGGGGCGGGGCGTGGAGTTCCGCGAGGTGCGCGAGTACGCCCCGGGCGACGACGTGCGTTCCATCGACTGGAACGTCAGTGCTCGCATGGGCGCGCCCTACGTGAAGCAGTACGAGGAGGAGCGCGAGCTCACGGTCGTGGTGGTGGCGGATCTCTCCGCCTCCCAGCGCTTCGGCAGCGGCCAGCGCCTCAAGGCGGCGGCCATGGCGGAGCTGGGGGCGGTGCTGGCATTCTCTGCCATCAGCAACCAGGACAAGGTCGGGCTGATCCTGTTCAGCGACCTGGTCGAGCTCTACGTGCCGCCGAAGAAGGGGCGCAAGCATGCGCTGCGCGTGATCCGCGAGCTGTTGTTCCACCTCCCGCGCGGGCGTGGCACCGACCTGCGCGACGCGCTCGAGACGCTCAATCGCGTCCAGCGCAAACGCGCGGTCGTCTTCCTGCTCAGCGATTTCCTCGCCGACGGGTACGACCGGCCGCTCTCCGTGGCTGCGCGGCGTCACGATCTCGTGGCGGTCCACCTGGTGGATCCGCGGGAGCGGTGGCTCCCGTCCGTGGGATTGGTGCGCCTGCGCGACGCCGAGACCGGTGCGGACGTGGTGCTGGACGCCGGTGACCGCTCCGTGCGCGAGGCCTACGAGCGCCAGGCACAGCAGCGCGAGCGCGAGCTGGATCGGCGCGTGCGCCGCGCGGGCTGCGACCTGATCAGCGTCGACGTCACCCAGCCGGTGGCGGATCCGTTGCAGGCCTTCTTCATGCGGCGCGAGCGGCGGCGATGAGACGCACTGCGCCGAAGAGCGCAGCGGCCTCGCGGTTGGCGGTAGCCCTCGTGCCGGCGCTGCTCTTGGCGGTGCCGTTGCTGGTGGAACCGCTGCTGGCGGCGCCGCCGCAGCCAGCGCGTCCGCGGGCGGCTTCCGGCGCGCCAGCGGCCACCGCCGCGTCTGCGCCCGGATCTGCCCCCGCATCCGTGCCTGCGGCGGCCCCCCTCACTGCGCCTGTGGCGGCCCCTCTCACTGCGCCTGTGACTGCCCCGACCTCTGCGACCGCATCCACGGCGGGCGCCACGCTCGAGCCGCAGCTCCCGCACCTCGGTCAGCGCGCGACGCTGCGCCTGCGGCACGCGCCCGCGGACTCCACGCATCAACCGGTGGGGATCGGCGTCGCGGTGCTGCCGGGCAGTGACCCGGCCGTCTACACGGCCGTTCCACTGCGCGTGGGCCGCGTGGGGATCGCGCTGCCACCGCAGGCCACAGCGGACGTCGGCAAGCGCGCTGCGCCAGGCGACACCCTGTGGTGGCAGGTGCCCGGCGCGCTGGCGCAAGCCATTCCCGACTCGCTGCGTCCGCTGGCCCTCGCGCCGCGCATCCGGCCCAACTGGCTACCGACCCTCCTGATCGTGAGCGCGGTGCTCGCGCCACCGATCTTGTGGCTGCTGCGGCGTCGCCGCGGGCGCCCGGCCCGCACCCAGGCCTTCCCGCTGCCGGCCGAGCCGCCTCATCGTATCGCGCTGCGCCGGCTCGCCGAGATCGCTGCCACGCGCTGGCTGGAGGACGGGCAGTTCGATCACTATTTCGTGGAGGCCACCCGCACCCTGCGCGCCTACATCACCGGGCGCTACCGCGTGCCCGCGCTGGACTGGACCAGCGACGAGGTCGTAGAACGCCTGCGCGGTGCTGGCTACGATCGCAAGACCGTGGGGGAGGTCTTTCCGCTCTTGAGCGAGGCCGACCGCGTGAAGTTCGCCGCTGCGCGCCCGACGCAGCATGCCGCGCAGCAGTGGCTGGGGGGGGTACGGACCTGGATCGAAGGCACGGCGGTGGAACCGCGGTACACGACGCCCGAGGCAGTGGCCGCGGCCATCACGCTCACCCAGAGGAGCAGCTGAGGTGCGGGTGGCACCGGAGCGCGCGCCATGAGCTTTGCCATGCCGTGGGTGCTGTTCCTGATCCCCGTCGCCTGGATCGCGCTGCCGCTGGCGCAGCGGGCGGCCGGGCGGAGGGCTGCGGTGCGCTTCAGCGGACTGGCGCTGCTCGCAGGAGTTCCGCGCGGAATGCGAGCGCGCACCGGCTGGCTGCCGACCGCGGTGCGGATGCTGGCCGCCACACTGGCGCTGGTGGCGCTGGCGCGGCCGCAGGTCGCCCATACGCGTCAGGTGGTGGAGGGCGAGGGGATCGACATCGCCCTGGTGCTGGACATCAGCGGCAGCATGCGCGCCCTCGACTTCCAGCCCGACGACCGGATCGCGGTGGCCAAGAGCGTGCTGCACAAGTTCATCGACGGGCGCAAGCAGGACCGCATTGCCCTGGTGGTGTTCGCGGCCAAGGCCTTTACGCAGTGCCCGCTGACGTTGGACTACGGCGTGCTGCACCGCTTCCTCGACGAGGTGCACGTGGGCCTGATCGACGACGGGACGGCCATCGGGTTGGGGATCGCAACGGGGACGAAGCGGTTGGCGCGCAGCAGCGCCAAGAGCAAGGTGCTGATCCTGGTGACCGACGGCGTGAACAACGTTCCCACGGTCGACCCCACGACGGCGGCCGAGGCGGCGCGGGCGCTCAACATCAAGATCTACTCCGTAGGCGTGGGCAAGGAGGGGCTGGCTCCCTATCCGGTGGACAACCCGTTGCTGGGGCGCCGCTACACGCAGATCGAGACCGACATCGACGAGGATCTGCTCAAGCGCATCGCCAAGCTCACCGGTGGGCAGTACTTCCGCGCGCAGGACAGCGAGTCGCTGCAGAGCATCTTCCAGGTGATCGATCAACTGGAGCGCAGCAAGGTGGAGACAACCATCTACACGAACTACCGCCAGCTGGCATCGATCTTCCTGCTGCCGGCGGCGCTGCTGCTGATGGCGGAGGCGGGGCTCGGCGCCACCGTGTACCGTGTGCTGCCGTAGGAGCGGAGCATGAGGTTTGCGCAACCAGAGATCCTGTGGCTGCTGTGGGCGCTGCCGTTGGTCTGGCTATTGTTCCTGGCCGGCCGGGCGCTGGGGCGCAAGCGACTGGTGCAGCTCACGGGGCCGCAACTGGTGGGCGAGCTGAGCGCCAGCGTGCGCCCGGGGCGGCGCCTGCTGCGGGCCGCCGTGCGCTTGACGACGCTGGCCGCTCTCATCGTGGCGGCCGCCCGTCCCCAGTGGGGGGCGAGCGAGGTGCAGGTGGAGCAGAAGGGCGTCGACCTGGTTATCGCCCTGGACATCAGCCGCAGCATGCTTGCCGAGGACATCAAGCCGGACCGGCTCACGCGCGCCAAGGTCGAGATCGGCGAGTTGGTGGAGTCGCTGCAGGGCGACCGCGTGGGGCTGGTGTTCTTCGCGGGCGGGGCCTTCCCGCAATGCCCGCTGACCATCGACTACGCCGCCGCGCGCCTGTTCCTCTCGCAGGCCGACCCGAGCATGATCGCGACGCAGGGCACCGACATCTCGGCGGCGCTGCGGGTGGCCATGGAGCTCTTCGGGTCGGACGAGGGAGCGCACCGCGCCGTGATCCTGGTGACCGACGGCGAGGACTTCGCCGGCGGCATCGAGGAGATCACCGCGCAGTTCACCCAGAAGGGGATCCGGATCTTCACCGTGGGAGTCGGCAACGAGGGGGGTGCACCCATCCCGTTGGTCAACGACAGTGGACAGCGGGAAGGGTTCGTGCGCGATCACGAGGGCAACGTCGTGATGAGCCGACTGCAGGACGCGCCGCTGGCCAAGTTGGCACAGGAGACGGGCGGCGCCTACCTGCGCGCAGGCTCGGCCGGGCTGGACATCTCGCAGCTGCACGCCGCGCTCTCCGCGCTCACCTCGCGCACGTTCGAGGCCAAGAGTGTCGTGAGCTACCAGGAGCGCTTCGCCTGGCCGCTGTCGGCCGCGTTGCTGCTGCTGCTCACCGAGGGCCTGGTCTCCGACCGCCGGAGGGAGGCATGAGTCACCCACCGATTGCACGTCACGGTGACGGGCGGGGCCGCGGTGGCGGCGATCGTGCCGTGGGCACCGGCGGCCAGTCCGGGCGCAGGGGTCGCCCGCACCGCCCTGAGCTGCCACTTGCGTCGCTGGCGCTGGTCGCGCTGGCGATCGCGTGCGCGTCGCCCACGGCCGGCGCATGGGATCCCTTGCAGAAGGCCGAGCGCGTCGCTCAGAAGGGCCAGCAGCTGCTGCAGAAGGGCGACGCCAAGGGCGCCGTGGAAGAGCTGCTGAAATCCCAGGCCCTGGCGCCCGACGACCCGAGCATCCGGATGGGCCTGGGCGAGGCGCTCTACAAGGAGGGCGACTACTCCTCGGCCCTCACGCAGTTCGCGGGGGCGGCGGCGGCCGACGATCCCAGGCGGGCGCAAGCGGCGCTGTACAACGCGGGGAACGCCGCGTTCCGCAAACAGGAGTACTCGAAGGCGCTCGCACTCTATCAGCGGGCCCTGCTCGAGAGCGACCCGAGCCCCGACCTGCTGCACAACCTGGAGCTCTCGCAGCTGCTGCTGGAGCAGTCGCAGCAGCAGAAGTCCAAAGACGGGCAAAAGCAGGATCAGCAGCAGCAGGACAAGCAACAGCAGGCCCAGTCCCAGAAGGACCGGCAGCAGCAGCAGGGGCAGCAGCAGGGCGACCAGAAGGATCAGCAACAGCAACAACAGCAGAAGGACCAGCAGGAGGATCAGCAGCAGCAGGGAGCTCAGGATCAGGAGCAGCAGAAGCAGCAACAACAGCAGCAGGAAAGGGAGAAGCAAGAGCAGGAGGGGCAGGACCCCCAGAAGCAGCAACATCAGCAGGCCCAGCAAGCCACCGCCGACAGCTCACGCGCGGCCGCTGACAGCACCAGCGCCCAGGGACAGAAGCTGCCGCCCGGGATGACTCCGCAAGAGGCCATGCGCCTCTTGAGCGTGCTCGATCACGACGAGCAGGAGCTGCGTCGCTCGATCCAGCGCCGGCTGCAGGGCGGCCAGACGGCGAGCAAGCATGATTGGTAGCCGACGGGATCCGTGGGCCGTCGTGGAGCACTGGCAAAACGGGCCCGCACCCGTTGCACACGCCGTACGCACGGCACTCGTCGCGCTCGCCGCGCTCGGCTGGGTCGCGCTGCCGCCACCCGCCCGCGCTGCCGTCACGTGCACCGCCAGCCTCGACCGCGCCACCCTGCGAGTGGGCGAGCAGGTCGTGCTCACGATCAGCGCCGAGGGAGACGCCCGCCGCGTGGCCGAGCCGCAACTACCCGATCTGCCTGGTTTCGACGTCTACGGCGGCGGCCAGTCGCAGAATTTCAGCTTCGTGAACGGCCAGGTCCACATCAACCAGAGCTACACCTACTACCTGCGCGCGCGCAAGGAGGGCGAGTTCGTCATACCGCCCATCGGCATCAACGCCGACGGGCAGACCTACCGCACCGTCGAGCTGCGGCTGAAGGTGCTGCCGGCGGGCGCTCCCGTGCCGCAACCCCCCATCGCGCGCAGCGCTTTGGTACCGAGCTCCGCTGGCGACCAGGACTACTTCGTGAGCATGAGCGTCAGCCAGGACACGGTTGTGGCGGGCCAGCAGGTGATCCTCACGTTCGGCTTCTACCAGGGTGCGCGTACGGGGCTGTTCGATTCGCCACAATACACGCCGCCCGCGACGGAGGGCTTCTGGCGCGACGACCTGCCGCCCGAACGGCACTCCACGGCGAGCATCCGCGGGCGCCTCTTCGACGTCACCGAGATCCGCTACGCGCTGTTCCCGACCCACGCCGGGACGCTTACCATCGGCGAGGCAGTGGTGCGCATGCCCGAGGACGCGTTCTCGATGTTCTTCCGCCGTGCGCGACCGCGCGGCGACTCGGTTTTGCGTGCGCCAGCGATCAGCATTCTGGTGAGGCCGCTCCCGGCACCCACGCCCGCTGGCTTCACCGGAACCGTGGGCAGCGCCCTGAGTCTGCGCTCGACAGCCGATCGCACCGAGCTACCGGCCGGGGAGGCGCTGTCGGTGAAGCTCGCCCTGGAGGGCGAGGGACATCTGGCTGCCGCCAGCCATCCGACGTTCCCGCAGATCGAGGGCGTACGCATCCACGATGCGGGAAGCGGGCTGGACAGCAAGCCGTCGGGTGACCGCCTCTACGGGACGCTCACCGACGAGAAGCTCCTGATTCCCAGCAAGGAGGGAACGCTCACGATCCCGCCGGTGGAGTACGTCTACTACGATACCGGCAAGAAGCGCTACGTGACGCTGTCGACGTCGCCGATCGCCGTGCGCGTGACGCCCGGGTCGGTGGAGGAAACCTCCACCGTGCTGGGCGGAGCCAAGACCAGCATCGAGCTCATCGGCCACGACATCTACCACATCCACGCCATCACCGGCTCGATGCGCCCGTACGGGGGTCCGCTGCCCGGACGGCCGGCATTCTGGGCGCTGCTGCTGACGCCGGGCGCCGCGTGGTTGCTCAGCGGGACGCTGGCGCGGCGCCGCGAGCGACTGCTGGCCGATCCCAGCGGGCGGCGCGCGTCACGAGCGGCGCGCGACGCGCGCAGACGCCTCGTGGGCGAGGGTCCGCCCGCGGCGCGGGTGGGCGTGGCGCTGCGCTGCTATGTCGCGGACAAGTCGGGCCGCGCGGCGGCGGGCCTCACGCGGGAGGACGTCACCGTCTGGCTGCGCGACGCTCTGGTCTCGGAGCCCACCTCTGCTCGCACGCTCGGCCTGCTCGACCGCTGCGACCAGGCGATCTACGCGGGCAGCGCGGCCCAGGACGACGGGCTGGTGCGCGAGGCGCAAGCGCTGATCGCCGCCCTCGAGAAGGAGGCGCGGCATGCCTGAGCGCTGCGCGGGTGAGCGAGGCGCGGCGGCGGCGCGATCGGGCCAGCTGGTCGCCGCGATGCTGTTGGTCGGTGCCTTGCTCGCGGTCGCGTCGCTGGACCCGGGGACCAACGCGCGGGCGGTGGGGTCGGCGCAAGCCGCCGCGGGCCCGGGGACTCCTCCGCTGGCCGCTGCAGCGCTCGGCGCTGACGCAATCGCTCCGAGGACACCACAGACCCACGTCGACCTCGCGGGAGCCCAAACGCTGGCCGCCGCCGCGGCCAAGGCCTACGAGAACGGCGACTTCGCGCGCTCGGCCGAAGGCTTCGGCCGCGCCATCGCGGCGGGGCTCGACCACCCGAGCCTTCACTACAACCTCGGGAACGCCTACTTCAAGAATGGGCAGCTGGGCAAGTCGATCGCAAGCTACTTGCGGGCTCTGCGCCGCAACCCGCGCGATCGCGCGTTGCGGGCCAACTTGCAGCGGGCGCAGTCGCTCATCCGCGACGAGGCGCTGGCGCCGCTGTCGCTGCCCATCTTCTTGCGGCCGGTGGGGTGGGTGTACCGGAATCTGAGTCTCAACGAGTGGGCGGCGCTCTTGCTGGTCGGACTCTTCCTCTTGGCGATCGTCGGCATCGCCGCGCAGTGGGGGGTGCTGCGACCGTCGCTGCGCAGGGCGACCGGCTGGATCGCGGTGGGGATCGCCACGCTGGGGCTGGCCATGGCGGCCGTGCACTACCGTGCCGAAGTGGTGCGCACCACGGCCGTCGTCGTGGCTGTGGAGGTGGAGGTACGCAGCGGGCCCGGGAAAGAGTACAATCTGGCGTTCAAGATTCACGAAGGCCTCCAAGTGTTCGTGTCGGAGCGGCGCGGCGACTGGGTGCAGATCGATCTGGGTGGCCGGCTCGTGGGTTGGGTCCCGGTCGATCGTATCGAGGGCGTCTGACCCATCCGCAGCCGCGCGGCTTCCGGCGGGCCGCTGTGGGCAGGACCTTCAGGAGCCCCACGGTTCACGGGGATGCCCGAGAATCCCGTATCGCAAACCTACAAGCGCAAAGAGCACTCCCCGCACCGGATCTGGCCATGCCCGAGCTGCCGGAAGTCGAGACGGTCGTCCGCGAGCTGCGCGCCTGCCTCACCGGTGCACGGTTTGCGCAGCCCCGGCCGATCCATCCCCAGGTGCTGGAGAAGGGGGCCCGCCGCCTGCTGCCCCGGCTGGCCGGCGCTTCGGTCGTGGGCGTCGCGCGGCGTGGCAAGCTGATCCTGATCGACCTTGAGGGCGATCTCGTCCTCACCCTCCACCTGCGCATGACCGGACGGCTGCGCGTGGTGCCGGCGAGCGCGCCATTGGAGGCCCACACCCACGCGCGGCTGCCGCTGCACGACGGGCGGGAGGTGCGCTTCTCCGACATGCGGCGGTTCGGACGCATCGGCCTGTACCACCGGCAGGATCTCGACGCGATCCCGTTCCTGCGCGGCCTGGGACCCGAGCCCTGCGATCTGACGGCTGCGCAGCTGCGCGAGCGTCTGGCGCGCCGCACCGGCCCGGTCAAAGGTGCGCTACTGGACCAGACGCTGATCGCAGGGCTGGGCAACATCTACGTGGACGAGCTGCTGTTCGAGGCACGGATCCACCCGCGGCAGCCGGGGTGCAGCCTGTCGTTGGCGGAGGTGCAGCGGGTCGTGACCGCGATGCGCCGGGTGCTCGCCGCTGCGATCCGCGACGGCGGCAGTAGCATCCGCGATTTCCGACCCGTCACGCAGCGCTCCGGACGCTACCAGCACCGCCACCGAGTGTTCCGCAAGCAGGGTCGGCCCTGCCCTCGCTGTGGGACGGCCATCGTGAAACTGCGCGTGGCGGGGCGGGGGACACACGTGTGCCGTTCGTGCCAGCCGTTGCGGCGGACGCGTCACACCGCGGGCCACACCGAGCGCCGCGCCGCGGTCGCGCTGCCGGCACGTTCGCCGGCAGCGGGCCGTCGGCCGGCGCCGCGCTCGCAGGAGGGGACAGCGTGATGGCTACGGCACCCACGGCACGGGGGACGACACCCGAGCGCGGGGTGGAGCGCCCCTGGGTCGCTCCTCTGATCGCCGGGCTGGTAGCCCTGGTCCTGCGCCTGCTGTACGTCCACAGCATCAGGGGCTCGCCCTTGTTCGACGCTCCGGTGATGGACGCCGAGATCCATGACGGCTGGGCGCGCGGCCTCTATCCCTTCCTGTACAAGGGTGTTCCCTACTTTCGCGCACCGCTCTATCCGTGGCTGCTGTCGTGGGTCTACGCGATCGATTCCGGCTACATGCTGCCGCGGATCCTGCAGGCGCTGCTCTCGGCGGCGACGGTCGCGCTGGTGGCCGACCTGGGCCGGCGCATCGGCGGTGGGCTGGCCGGGCTGTGGGGTGGCTTGCTGCTGGCCATCTGCTGGCCGGCCATCTACTTCACGGGAGAGTTGTTGTTCGAGACGCTCGCCGTCTTCCTGAGCACCGTCTCGCTGTGGCTGCTCGTTCGCGCTGCGCAGCAGGACCGCCGCGGACCGGCGCTGGCCGGCGCGCTGGTGCTGGGAATCGCTGCCATCGCGCGGCCGACGGCGCTGGCGTTCGTGCCGGTGCTGGTCGCGCTGCCGCTCTGGGTGTGGCCGCGCCTGGGTCTGGAGGCTCTGTCGCGGCGCAGAGGCCGCAGTGCGGGGTTGCTGGTGTTGCTGGCGCTCCTGCCCGGTCTGGCCGTGACCGTGCGCAATGGGATCGTCGGCCGTGACTGGGTGTTCATCGCCAGCCAGGGTGGCGTCAACTTCTACATTGGTAACAACCTGTACAGCGACGGGCGGACGGCGGTCGTGCCGGGGACGCGGGCCACCTGGCTGGGCGGCTACGAGGACACCATGGTGATGGCGCAGCGGGCGCGCGGCCGGCCGCTGCAGCAGAGTGAGGTGAGCAGCTACTTCGTCGAGCAGGGGCTCGCCTTCTGGAAGGATCACCCCGGCGCGGCGCTGAGGCTCTACCTGCGCAAACTGCGTCTGCTGCTGGGGGCGGGCGAGCGCGGCAACAACCTCAACCTGCAGTTCTGGCGCGCCCAGAGCCCGCTGCTGCGGCTGCCCGTCTATACGTCGTGGGCGGTGCTGTTTGCATTCGGCGTCACCGGGATCGCGCTGTGCCGCCGCAAGATGCTCGCGGCTCCGCTGTGGGGGTTCCTGGCCGTCTCGGCCGCCGTGGTCCTGCTATTCTTCGTCAACGAGCGCTTCCGCTTGCCGCTCACGACGACCTTGGCCGCCTTTGCCGGCATCCCCATGAGCGTGGGCAGCGCGGCCTTCGCGCTGGGGCGCTGGCGCACCGCGTTCTCCATTGTAGGGATCCTCACGATCCTGCTGGTCGGCAGCGAGCTGGACCGCATTGGATTTACCGAGAGCCGCATCGAGGCCGATGCCTATAGCCGCCACACCATCGGCAATGCGTACCTGCGCAAGGGGAAGCCAGAGCGGGCAATCGATTGGTACCGCGACGCACTCGACGTCGCGCAGCGCTATCGTCTCAGCGGCGCCTGGCGCGAAGTCGAGCCGATGGTGCGCTGCAGCCTGGCCGATGCCTACCTCAAGACCGGCAAGGACCAACTGGCGGAGGAGCAGCTGCGCCAGGCCGAGGCGCTGGCTCCCGACGACCCACAGGTCGCTCTGAAGTGGGCCGAGCTGCTCGTACACCGCGACCAGCGCGTGCAGGCGATCCCGTACTACCGCAAGGCGCTCCAGCGCTCCCCGAACGACGTGCAGGCGCTGGTGGGGTTGGGGTGGGCGCAGATCTTCAATGGCGCGCACTCGACGGCCATCGAGACGTTCCGGCGAGCGTTGGCGTTGGCGCCCAACAACGCCCAGGCGCACGCCGGCCTGGGGGTGGCGTTCTACGACGGCGCTCAGAACTTCACGGAGGCCGAGCGGGAGCTGCGCAGGGCGCTCGAGCTGGACAACGACATCGCAATCGCCCACCGGTACATGGGGGAGATCTGCCGCCTGGGGGCGGGAAGCGATCCGGCGATGCATCGCCGGATGGTCTACCATTTGCGCGAGGTGCTGCGCATCGAACCGAACAACCTGAGAGTGCTCCGCTGGTTCAACCGGGCGGGGATCAGCCAATCGCCGGCCGACTCCGTCGCAGCCAGGAACCAACCGTCACCCCAGGACCTCTGACGCCCGAACGCTGCGGGGTTCCACCATGCCAGGCTTCATCCAGGTCAAGGGTGCGCGCCAGCACAACCTCAAGAACATCGACTGCCGCATTCCGCGCGACAAGCTGGTGGTGTTCACCGGTGTCTCGGGCAGCGGCAAGTCGTCGCTGGCCTTTGATACGCTGTACGCCGAAGGGCAGCGCCGCTACGTCGAGTCCCTGTCGAGCTATGCCCGGCAATTCCTGGGGCAGCTGGAGAAGCCGCAGGTCGACCACATCGACGGGCTGAGCCCGGCGATCTCCATCGATCAGAAGGCGCCCAGCCGCAACCCGCGCAGCACCGTGGGTACGGTGACCGAGATCCACGACTACTTGCGCGTGCTCTACGCGCGCCTGGGCGTGCAGCACTGCCACCGCTGCGGCCGCGTCGTCGGCAAGCAGACCCCCCAGCAGATGGCCGAGCGCATGCTGGCGCTGCCCGCGGGCACGAAGCTGTTGCTCTACGCGCCTGTGGTGCGCGGGCGCAAGGGCGAGTATCGCGACGTGCTCAAGAAGCTCCAGGACGACGGCTTCGCGCGCGTGCGCATCGACGGAACGTTGATCGACCTCTCCGTGGGCCAGCACCCGCGCTTGAGCAAGACTATGACCCACGACGTCGAGGCGCTGGTCGACCGGGTGGTCATCGGCAAGGTGGAACGCTCGCGGCTGGTGGACTCGGCCGAGACGGCGCTGCGGCTGAGCGAAGGGCTGCTGCTGGCCGAGACCGAGCACGGCGAGGATTTCCTGCTGGGCGAGAACTACGCCTGTGTCCACTGCGGCATCAGCTTCGAGGAGCTGATCCCGCAGCACTTCTCCTTCAACTCGCCGCGCGGGGCGTGCACGCGCTGCAGCGGCCTGGGGACGCTGCTGTCGGTCGATCCCGATCGCCTGGTCGTCGATCCCGACCTCTCGGTGATGAACGGCGCGATCGCGATCTTCGGCAATCTCGCCGAGAAGGAGAGCCTGAGCTGGTGGAGCCAGCGACTCTTGCAGATCGCCAAGCACTACAAGATCAACCTGCGCAAGCCCTGGCGGCAGTTACCCAAGCGCCACCAGAGGATCCTCATGTTCGGCGACGAGCGCCGCATCCGTTACCGCTACGAGAGCAGCAACTTCGAGGGGGAGTTCGAGGGGCGCGTGGTGGGGTTCGCCACCGAGGTCGAGCGACTGATCAAGACCACCCACAGCGAACGACGCCGGCGCTACTACCAACAGTTCCTCAACGAGGGCGTCTGTCCCCAGTGCAAGGGGCAGAAGCTGCGCCCAGAGAGCCTGGCGGTCAAGTTAGGTGGCTGCAACATCGCCGAGGTGGGCAAGCTGTCCATCGAGCAGGCCTTCGCCCACTTCGCCAACCTCGATCTGCCGCGCGAGCAGAAGGAAGTGGCGAAGGACATCCTTCGCGAGGTGCGCGACCGCATCGGGTTCTTGCTGAACGTGGGGCTGGAGTACCTGACTCTGGACCGCCCGGCGCCCAGCCTGTCCGGCGGCGAGAGTCAGCGCATCCGGCTGGCCAGCCAGATCGGCAGCCGGCTGGTGGGCGTGCTGTACATTCTCGACGAGCCGTCCATCGGCCTGCATCAGCGCGACAATCGCCGACTATTGCGCATGCTGCAGGAGCTACGCGACATGGGTAACACCGTTGTGATTGTGGAGCACGACCAGGAGACGATCGAGGCGGCGGACCACGTGCTCGATTTCGGCCCCGGCGCCGGCATCAAGGGCGGACAGATCGTATTCAGCGGGACGGTGGACGAGCTGAAGGAGGGCGCGCGGACGGCCCTTGCTCGCGAGGCGTCGCGCGCAGACCTGCATGAGGCGGCGGCAAACGGGCAGTCGCGGGTCGCGGTGACCGCCGCCGCGGCACACGATGCGGCAGCAGGCGCGTCCGACGGTGACGGTCACGGGTCGGCCGCAGCGAGCCTCACCGGTGCCTACCTGATCGGTCGCGAGCGCATCGAGATCCCGCAGCGCCGGCGCGAGCCGGGCAAGACCTCCATGATTGTGAAAGGCGCGCGCCATAACAACCTGCGCAACATCGACGCGCGTTTCCCACTGGGTCTGTTCGTAGCGGTGACGGGCGTATCGGGCTCGGGCAAGAGCAGCCTGGTGAGCGAGACTCTGTATCCAGCGCTGGCGCGCACGCTGCACGAGGCCACCGGCCGCGTCGGCCCGCACACCCGCATCACCGGGCTGACGGAGATCGACAAGGTCATCGACATCAATCAGGACCCCATCGGGCGCACGCCGCGCAGCAATCCGTCCACGTACGTGAAGGTGTTCGACGTCATCCGCGACATCTACGCGCAGCTGCCACTGTCCCGGTCGCGCGGCTACAAGCCGGGCCGCTTCAGCTTCAACGTGAAGGGCGGTCGTTGCGAGGAGTGCGAGGGGCACGGCCAGAACTGCATCGAGATGCACTTCCTGGCCGACGTGTGGGTTACCTGCCTGGCGTGCAAGGGTACGCGTTTCAACGCCCAGACGCTGGAGGTGCGCTACCGCGGCAAGTCCATCGCCGACGTGCTCGAGATGGACGTGCAGGAGGCCCTCGAGTTCTTCGAGAACCACCGCGATATCGTCCAGATTCTGCAAACGCTCCACGACGTCGGGCTGGACTACATCAAACTTGGACAGCCGGCGACCACCCTGAGCGGCGGCGAGGCGCAACGCGTCAAGCTCAGCCGCGAGCTGGCCCGGCGCGCCACTGGGCGCACCCTCTACATGCTCGACGAGCCCACGACCGGCCTGCATTTCCACGACATCAAGCGCTTGCTGGAGGTGCTGCACCGACTGGTGGACGCCGGCAACACCGTGATCGTCATCGAGCACAACCTCGACGTGATCAAGACGGCGGACTGGGTGCTGGACCTGGGGCCGGAGGGCGGCGAGGGTGGCGGGCGGATCGTGGCGGAGGGCCCACCCGAGCACGTAGCCCGCGTGCCGCAGAGCCACACCGGGCGCTATCTGGCGGAGATCCTCCGCGCCGGGCGGCGCGGCCGCGCGGCGCCCGACGAGACGTCGGCGCGGGCGAGCGCATAGGGCGGCATTGGACGGGCCGCCGCACGGGCGAGCGTGCCGGGGAGCATTCGAGGGGCGGCCGCGGGGGCGGCCTGTGCTACGCGCAGAGCCGATTCGGTCCCAAGGGAAGGAAGGACCATGCCCCCGGTGCACTACGTGTTCGACAGGGACAACTGGATCGACATCGGCGCGCACGTCTTCCCCGTCCAGAAATACCTGATCCTGGAGCAGCTGTTGCGCGCAGAGCTGCGCATACCGATGGAGCGTTTCCATCTGCCCGAGTCCGTGACCGGTGAGGACCTCGAGCGCGTCCACACGCCGCGCTACCTGCGCGACCTGGCGGAAGCGCGGGAGACCTGGGCGACGCTCAGTAGCGAGCTTCCCGTCAACGCCCAGGTGATCGGCGGCTTCCGGCGCATGGTGGGCGGCAGCATCGCCGCCGTGCGGCTCGCGCTGCAGCACGGCATCGGGTTCCATCTGGGCGGCGGATTCCATCACGCCTTTCCGGACCATGCCGAAGGCTTCTGCTACCTGCACGACGTAGCGATCGCCGTGGAGCGCCTGCGCGCCGACACAGGGCTGGGCAAGGTGCTGTTCGTGGATACCGACGTGCACCAGGGCAACGGGTCGGCCGTCATCTACGCCCAGGACCCCGACACGTTCACGTATTCGATCCACCAGGAGAACAACTACCCGATCAAGCAGCGCAGCGACCTGGATCGCGGGCTCGACGACCGTGTTGCAGACGAGGAGTACCTGCGGGTGCTGGCCGCGGATCTGGAGACGATCGACGCGAAGTTTGGGCGAAAGCCGGAGCTGCTGTGCTACGTGGCGGGGGTGGATCCCTTCAAAGACGATCAGCTCGGCGGCCTGGCGCTGACCGAGGAGGGGCTGGGGAGTCGGGACCGGCTGGTGCTCGAGCGCTACGCGGGTCGGGGGGTGCCGGTGGCGGTGTTCCTGGCCGGCGGGTACGCGCCGACACCGGAGCAGACGGCGCGACTGCATCTGGGGACGGCGAGAGGGGCGGAGAGCTCCGGGCGCGACCCCGGCGACGGATCCGACGCCCCTGGCTCGGGTGACCCGTTCTAACGACCTCCAGCATACGCGCAGCTCGTGGTGCACGTCTCCCGCACGACGACCCTCGCCAGCAGGGGCAGCTTCGGTTTCAGCCGCTCCCAGATCCACGCCGCAAGTACCTCGCTCGTGGGATTCTCCAGCCCTTCGATCTCGTTGAGATAGTAGTGGTCGAGCTGGCGGCGGATCGGCTCGATGGCGTCCTGGATCTCGGCGTAATCGATTAGCCAGCCGGTCCTCGGGTCGGTCTCGCCCTCGACCTCGATGTCGACCCGGAAGCTGTGCCCGTGCAGCCGTGCGCACTTGTGCCCGGGCGGCACGTGGGGCAAACGGTGCGCTGCCTCGAAGCTGATCTCTTTGGTGAGCCGGACGCGCATGGTCCCATGATGGCGAAGATGGAGCGGGGATGCAATTCCTGGCGCCTCGACAACTTCGCCGGGCCTGTGACCCTGCATCTGGCCGAGCATCCGGGTGTGCCGGTCGGCGGCCGGATCCCTGGCGCCGTGGCCCTGGCGCTGCGCCCCGCCAGGTCACCCACCCGGTTTGCCCCCACCTCTGCCCGGCCCGATCTTCCCGGCGCGGCCCTTGCAGCGTCGGCAGCAGGCACCAGACGACCGGCCCCGCGGAGTGCCGCCATCCGCGCGCGCTAGCGTCGGTTTCATCCATGGGGCGCCGGATGGTCCTTCTGACGCAGGCAAGTCCTTCCCCCCAGACCGGGCAATCGCGGTCCAGCGCCGAGCTGCTGGCCCCCATCCGCCAGGCGCTGGCGACCCTGGCCGCCGACCGCCAGCGGGCCCAGGAACAGCTCGAGGAGAGCCTTCGCGAGCTCGAGGGGGCGATCCAGCGGGCCCTGGCCCAGGCGCTTGCGGCTCACCCGGTGCCGGCCGCGGGGGCCACGTCACCGCTTGCGGCGACGCCACCGCGATTAGGCGCCACGGCGGCAGCGATGGCCGCGGCCAGCCCGACCGCCGCTACGCCTGCCGCCGCCCGGGGGAGCGCGGCCGCCGCTGGTCTTGCCGAGCCCGCAGACGGCAGCGGCGCGTCCGGTGCGGCCAGCTCGGTGCGTGCCCGGCTCCTCGAGATCCACTCGCACCTTGTCGAGCTCGACCGGTTGCTCGACCCCGAGGCGATCCTCAAGAAGCTCTGGGCGATCGCCCGCGCCCATGGGCTGCGCGCGATGACGTTGAACGAGAATGGCCGCTCGCTCGCGCCCGAGCAGCTCGAGGGCTTCGACAGTCTCGACGGCTCTCGACTCAACCGCCTGCGAAAGACGGCGATCCCGTTCGACCCGGACGGACTGTTCGCCATCGTGGCCAACGAAAAAGGTGTCTACTCGGGCCCGCGCCCGATCACGGGCTTCCCCGTCGATCTCGCTCTTCTGCTGGGCAAGCGGGCGCCGGCGTGGATCCTCCTGCTGCCCTTCCCGCACCGCAATCGCTGGGGCCGCTTCCTCTATCTCGAGGCCGATGCTGCTGCAATCGAGGGCGCGCTGTTGCTGGATCCCATCGCTCGTTTCGCGCTACGGCAGATGCGCGCCGCGCAGTTCCATCGGCACCAGCCGGCCGAGAAGCTGCGTGCGCTGATGGAGAGCACGCTGCTCGAACGCCGGCGCCGCCTCGAGAGGGCTGCGCTGCAGGGGCACGAGGCATCAGGAGCAGCACCTGGGGACGCGGCCGCCTCCGCCACCCCGGAGACCCGGGCTGCGGTTCCGTCTGCGGCGAGTGCGTCCGGGGGCGGCGAATCCGCGGCGGCGGCATCGGGAGCAGCGGGAGCAGTCTCCAGACCCACTGGATCGTTCGAGGGGCTCCGGCTCGAACGCGACGTCTACGACGAGCACGGCCGCGAGGTCCGTCAGCTGCAAGCAGCCGAGATCCTGGGCAAGATCGGCGAACTGCCGGCGATGCCGCACGTGGCCGGCCGCGTGCTGTCCATGCTCAGCAACCCCGAAACGCCCATCGCTTCGCTGCAGGGCGCGCTCGGTCAGGACCAGGCACTCGCGGCGAAGCTGCTGCAGATCGCCAACAGCTCGCTCTATGGTGGGACGCGGGAGTGCGCGACGATTGGCGAGGCGATCGTGCGCCTCGGGTTCTCGGCGATCCGCTCGTGGATCCTCGCCACCGCCACGCGCAGCGTGTTCATGAAGGGCGAGACGAGCTATCTGCTGCGCATTCTGTGGCAGCATTCGGTAATCGGCGCGCTCGCCGCGCAATTGGTCGCCGAACGCACCGGCCGCATGGACCCCGACGAGGCCTTCGTCGGTGGCCTCATGCACAACGTTGGCCTCCTATTGCTGGCGCGCAACCACCCCAAGGTGATGTCGGAGCTGCACCAGCGTGCGAGCGCCGACTGCGTGGGGTACCACGTCCTGGAGCGCAAGCTCCTGGGCTACGACCATGCCGACCTGGGTGGCATCGTCCTGCAGAGCTGGCACGTGGGCGACCGATTGATCAGCGCCGTCGCGGCACACCATCGGCTCGGACAGGCGGGCAGCAGCCGCGACTTCGCTGCCATCGTCGCCTTGGGCGAGGAGCTCGCCCTGCGCATGGGCCGTGGCCCGACCGAGGCATCGCACGAGGACCTGTCACGGAGCGAGCCGGCGCGGGCGCTGGGGCTGGACGCCGCAGCGATGGATGACATCAGTGCGCGGCTCGCGCAGTTGCTCTTGGATGGCAGTCTGTTCGCGTAGGGCAGTCGCGCGCGAATCGGGGGGTCGTCCCTTTCGAGCCCTGCGCCACGCGACGGACACGAGCGATCGGCGGAGCGCAGGTGGCGCCGCTGGGCGCTGCCGCGATGTCGGGTGTGGTCACGACGCTGGGCGCTGCCGGTCAGCCCACGGCCACCGCCTCCGTCTGGAAGTTGGACCGCTTCCATCCCACGCGCCGGGCGGCCCACGTGCTTTACGCCTGGCTCAAGCGCCAGGTCCCGCGCCTGCAGCGCGTGCGCGCGGAGGTCGAGGACGGGCTGCTCGCCCTGCTGCGCGAGAGCGCGCCGGCCAGGCCGGGCTACCGCACCTTCACGGAGTTCGCCGCGG